>NZ_CP054861.1:4928705-5586823 GCF_013459645.1 Martelella sp. NC20 | reverse complement strand
GTCCTTCCTCCCTTTTTGTCCGTTCAGGCGGCGGCTTCGCGGGTCGCCGTCGCCATGAGCGTATGCGCATCGACGGGCTCATCGAAGCTTTCGGCGGCAACGCCGTCGATGAGCACCGTGGACCCGTCCGCCAGTCCGCCGACTTCCTCCGCGTCGGTCGAAATCACGATGATGGCGAGCCCCTGGTCCGCCAGCCGCCGCAGATGGGCGTAGATGTCCTTGCGCGCGCCGAGATCTACGCCGCGCGTGGGTTCTTCCAGAATGAGCAGCTTCAGGTCATCGACCAGCCAGCGCCCGATGCAGACCTTCTGCTGATTGCCGCCGGACAGGCCCGAGATCTTCTGGTCGACGCCGGTGGTGCGCACGCCAAGCGCCTCGATCCATTTGCGGGCATAGCCGCGCTGCGAGGCGGTCGACATGTGCTGGCCGCGGCTGTGGCGATCGAGAAAGGGCAGGGTGAAATTGTCAGCCAGCCCAAGATCTGGCACGATCCCCTCGGACTTGCGCTCGGCGGAGACGAAGCCGACGCCGGCGCGGATTGCATCGTTGACGCCTGCGGGCCGGAATGCCGACCCCACCAGCGTCAGGCTGCCGCTTTCGGGGTGGCGGGCGCCGAACAGAACCTTGCCGAGATCCTCGATGCCCGAGCCGATCAGGCCGAAAATGCCGTGAATTTCGCGTGCATGGACGTCGAAGGTGACATCGCGCACGCGCGGCGGGGCGCTGAGGTTGCGGGACGAAAACACCGTTTCGCCGAAACCCGACGAATGCGACGGAAACAGGTCGGTCAGCTCGCGCCCGAGCATGGCCGTCAGCACCGAATGGGTGTCGGTTTCGACTGTCATGAAATTGGCGACGTTGCGGCCGTCGCGCAACACCTCGATCCGGTCGGAGATCTGGAACACCTCGTCGAGGAAGTGGGAGATGAAGATCGTGCATACCCCGCGCGCCTTCAACCGCCGCATGATTTCGAAAAGACGGTCGCATTCGGGCGCCGAAAGCGAGGCGGTCGGCTCGTCCAGAACCAGAATGCGCGCATCCGCGGCCAGTGCGCGGGCGATCTCGACAAGCCGCTGCTCCGAGACCGAATAGCGCGACAGCCGGTGCGTCACATCGATATGGCTGATGCCGAGACTGTCGAGGATTGCGCTCGCCCGTTCGCGAAGCGTCGTCACGTCGACGCGCGACAGGGGACCGTCGCCATGGGTTGGCAGCGCCCCTAGAAAGATGTTTTCGGCGACGCTGAGATCGGGCAGGACCTGCAGCTCCTGCGGCACCAGCCGGATGCCGTGACGCATCGCGTCGGCGGGATTGCGGATCGTCGCTTCCCTGCCGTCGATGAAAATCGCGCCGGCATCGCCGGAATAGATGCCGGTCATGATCTTCATCAGCGTCGACTTGCCGGCGCCGTTGGCGCCGAGCAGCGCCACGATCTCGCCCTCATCGAGGGTGAAACGGACATCGTCGAGAACCTTGCCGGACCCGAAGCTCTTGGTGATCCCGGTCATTTCCAGCAGCATGACAAATCTCCTCCGCAAGACGCGGGCCCCGCGAACGGGACCCGCCTTTTTCTTTCATTCGGACGGAATCAGGTCCTGGTAATCCGACAGGTCGGGATTTTCGGCCTGAACCTTCAGATGTGCGGCAAAGGCCTCGGCCGGGAATGCGAAGTCTATCTCGTTCACGTCCGCGCACTGGCTATCGGGATAGAACTGGCAGAGATTGCCGCGGGTCACCATTTCATGGGTGACCAGCACTGCCGGCGGCAATTCCCTGCCGGCAAGCTCCATCAGCGCGAGCGGCACAAGATAGTTGCCGTAATTCTCCGGAAAATAGCCGACGGAGGCGATGAAGGCCGGGGCGGCGGCCATCGCCGCAATCTCGTCGGCGCCCATGCCGACGAACATCGCCTCGTCGCCGCGGTTGGCCTGCTCGACGGCGCGCAGCATGCCAAGGATCGACTGGTCGTTGATCGCAAGACCCAGGATCGGTGCGTCCTCGGGGATCCGGCCGATGAGGTCGTTCATCACGCGGAATCCTTCCTCCAGCGTTCCCTTGGTGTCGATCTTGATGATGTGATCCTCGGGAAAACCGGGATATTCGGCAAGGAAGCCCGCGACCTGACCGTCGGTGCGCATCGCCGGAATGGCGCCCGACTGCGGTAATTCGCCGATGACCAGATAGCCGGTCTCGACCTTGTCGTCGCCCCATTTCTCCCGGGCGGCCTGGCCGAGATAGGCCCCGCCCATGAAGCCCGAACGCGGGTTGTTCGCGCCCATGAAGGTCGCACCCGGCATCGGAATGTCGATCGCCGTGACCGGGATGTTCTCCTGGTTGAAATTGGTCATGATCGTCGGGCCGAAATTGGCGTCGGTCTGGAATTCGATCACGTAGTCGACATTGCGGCGCACATAGCTCTGCGCATTGGCAAGCGCGGTCGCGCCGTCGAAGGCGTTGTCGGTGACCAGCACCTTGACGCCGGCGAGTTCGGCGTTTTCGAGAATCCCCTTTTCCACGTTGAGGAAGAACGGGGCGTTGCGGCCGAGATTGGCGAAGCCGAAGGTGTAGCTATCGCCGTTCTTCGGCGGCGTGACCTTGCTGGCGGCGTCCACGAGGGCCTGATAGTCGGCCTCGCTCAGCCTCTGTCCGGCAAGATCGCCCGGCTCCAGCGCATAGGCTGGAAGTGCCAATAGTGAAACTCCGATGATCAGCATGCTGCGAAATGTCATCATTTCCTCCATACGAAACATTTCATTGGTTTATGCGAACACGCATCTCAGGCGGGCACGGGCTTGCGCAGGTTCCTGCCGGAAAGGTGATTGGTTATGTCGGCGGCCACCAGTTCCTGCAGCCGGTCGATCGCATCCTCCGAATACCAGGCGGCATGGGGAGAAAGCAGAAGGTTGGGCGCCTCGCGCAGCGGTGAATCCGCTGCAAGCGGTTCCTGTTCGAACACGTCGAGTGCTGCACCGCCGATCACGCCTTCGGCAAGTGCCGCCGCAAGTGCTGCCTCGTCGATCAGCGCCCCGCGCGCCGGATTGACGATCACGGCATGGGGCCGCATCTGCGACAGCCGATCGGCGTTGACGAAGTGACGTGTCGCGGGCGTTGCCGGCGCGTGCAGGCAGATGGCGTCGGCGCTGCGGAACAGGTCATCGGCGGACACTTTCGAAAGTCCGAGGGCCGCCGCATCCGTCTCCGACAGCGCCGGATCGGCAACCATGAAGGTGAAGCCGAGGCCGGAAAGGTTGGCATGCACCGCCCGCCCGATCTGGCCGAAGCCGAAGAAGCCGACCACGGTCTTGCCGAATGGCAGCACCGGCTTGGCGGCGCGCACCGCTTCCCATTTGCCGGCGCGCACGGATCTGTCGAGCGTGTGCAGCTTGCGCAACAGGGCAAGAAGGCTGGCGCAGGTATGCTCGGCCACCTCGCTGGTGCAGTAGTCGGGGACGTAGCCGACACTCATGCCGAACTCGCGCGCGGCGGCGACGTCGATATTGTCGAAGCCGATGCCGTAGCGCACCAGGGCAGCGCCGCTTGCCATCCCGGCGATGGCGCGGCGGTCAACCGCCGCGAACTGGACGAGCGCCATCGCCGCGCCGGCGATCGCCTCGGCGACCTCGTCGGCCGTCCGGCACTGGAAGGCCTCGAGCGTGTAACCCGCGGCCTCCGCGGCGGCGGTTTCCCTTTTAAGGTCGGGAAAGGTGTAATCGGTGACCACGACCCGGCGCGACATGTCTTCAGTCCTTCTTGTCGGAATTGTTCGCGGACACTTCGTCGAGCGCCCTGCGGGTGGTGGTGTAGACCTGCTGCATATGCGCGCGCATGGCCTCGCGGGCGGCGTCCGGTTTCCGGCTCTTGAGGGCAGCGAGAATGCGGCGATGGTCCTCTATCGACCGGCTCTGCGCATGACCGGCTTCGGCGGAGGCCCGGCGGAATTCGATGCCGAGCACATTCATGCTCTGCGCCGCGCGCGCCAGGAACGGATTGTCCGAGGCCACGGCCAGACGCTCATGGAAGGCGGAATCGAGCGCCAGATAGGCATCGACATCCTCGATAACCTCGATCTGGCCGGCGATCAGCTCCTCGAGCGCCTCGCACAGCGCGTCGTCGGCATGCTTTGCGGCAAGCGCGGCAAGCTCGCCCTCGATCAGGACGCGCGCCTCATAAAGCCTCTCGACCGAAACATCCGAAAGCGACAGGAAAAAATTAAGCGGCTTGAGCAGGTCCGCTGCATCGAGTTCGGTGACGAAGGCCCCGCCACCGTGGCGGATCTCGAGCACGCCCAGCACGGAAAGTCCGCGCATGGCCTCGCGCACCGTTGGGCGGCTGACGCCGAACCGTTCGGCGAGATCACGCTCCGAGGGAAGCTTGTCGCCCGGACGCAGACGCCCTGCCTTCACGAAGCCGAGAATCTGCTCCACGAGCAAATCCGAGACGCCCGTTCTGGAAATGGGTGTGATGTCAGCATCATTCAGAATGACCCCGTCCTCCCGATCAGGATTTAAATTGCCCAGGCTGTGTCGTTAAATGACCAAGTGGCCTGTCCACTTATTGACTAACCAAGGAATCCCGGCTAGTCAAGTCCCGACATTGAAGGTTTCCGGGAGGAGAGAAATGAAGGCTTCTGCAAGCGGCACGGACGGGAAGGCGCCCCGGAACGGCCTGAAGGACCTTATGGGGCGTGAATGCGCGGGCGTTGCATTGCTGGGGGCGTTCTACGTCCTTATCTTCGTCGTGTTCAGCCTGCTTTCCCCGTATTTTCTGCAGTCACGCAACTTGATGTCGATCGGGCTCAACATGTCGGTGATCGGGTTGATGGCGATTGCCGGTACGCCGCTGATCGTGGCCGGCGCGCTCGATCTGTCGGTGGCCGCGGTCGCCGGTCTATCCGGCGTCGTCGTGTCGCTGCTTTATTCGATGGGGATCAACATCTGGGCCGCAAGCGCGATCGCGATAGCGGTGGCCGTGGCGCTCGGCGGCCTCAACGGCGTGCTCGTCACCCGGCTCAGGCTCAATCCCCTCATCGTCACGTTGGGCACGATGAGCATCTATACCGGCGCCGCCCTGGTGCTGACCGGCGGTCTCAGCAAGCCGCTGATCGTTCCGGGGTTCAACTGGCTCGGTTCCGGCCGGCTGGCCGGCATACCGGTGCCGCTGCTGCTGATGGCATTGCTTGCGATTGCCACATGGTGGGTCATGAGCAAGACCCGGTTCGGCCGCGAAATCTATGCCTCGGGCGGCAATCCCGATGCGAGCCGGATCATGGGCATCCATGTCGGCCGGGTGCAACTCGTACTCTATCTGATCTCGGCGGCGGTCGGCGCCTTTGCCGGCATCGTGCTTGCCGCCATGCTGGGTGCCGCGGCCCCCAACGCGGCGGGCTCCCAGCTACTGACGGTGATTGCGGCGATCATCCTCGGCGGCACCAGCCTCTACGGCGGGCGCGGCAGCGTCTGGGGTACGGTGCTTGCGGTGCTGATCCTCGGAACCCTCAATAACGGCCTTACGCTGCTCGACATTTCGAGTTTCTGGCAGGAGATCACCCGCGGCGTCGTTCTAATCCTGGCGGTCACGTTCGACCAGTTGCGCGTCCGGAATGCAGAATAGGTAAAGGGGCATTGTCACGTTAAGTTTGCCAGGCCGAGAAAGGCCAGCGGCTCCAGAATTTTTAGGCGATGCAGGCCGCAGTTTTCCATGCATCGAACGCTTCGAGGCGATGGTAGCGAATTGTTTGTGCGGCACGACGGCGGGACGGAACTGAAAAGCAATTGCGGGTAGCGGAGTGCATGGCGACGAACCGCTGCAACGCTCCCGGTGACCGGTGGCCTTGCATGGTTCGTTCCCGTTTTCGAAACGGCAGGTGGTTATTCTCAGCCCTTTTGTCGCGTCGCTTTTGCAAGACTTCTTCGAGAACGGTGCCATGTTGGTCGACCACGCGCCAGAGCCAGAACTTGGTTCCAGCGCATTTCACAACGACTTCGTCCAGATACCAAACATCGCCGGGGCGGGCTTGCGGCCGCCGCAAGTTGCTAGCGATCTGGGGTCCGAAATTGGCGATCCAGCGGCGGACCGTCTCATAGGAAACGTCGATACCACGCTCGAGCAGGATTTCCTCAACTTCACGCAGGCTCAGATTGAACCGCAGGTAAAGCCAAACTGCGTGAGCAACGATTTCAGGCGGGAAACGGTGACGCTTGAAACTGATATCTGGTGTCTGCATCGTCGAAATTTACGCCCAACCGAAAACGCAGGCAAAGGCAATACAGGTTTACCTGACAACGCCGCGTAGACATAGTTCTCATCGCTATCCCGCATGCCCCGCCAGATTTTCCTCTACACATAGTGCCGCTCACGCGGGCTGCAACTGGCCGGTATCGAGGAACCGGTCGAGTTGATCGACGTAGGGGGCGATGTCGAGGTCGTTTTCCTTCAGCCAGTCGGGATTGTAATAGGTGTCGGCATAGCGCGCGCCGCTGTCGCAAATCAGCGTGACGAGCGAGCCTTCGCGCTTCTCCTGCATCATCTGCGCCGCGATCTGGCAAAGGCCGAAGAAATTCGTACCCGTCGAACCGCCGACCTGGCGGAATATGCGCTGCGAGAGCACGTGCATGGCCGCAAGCGATGCCGCATCGGGGACCCGGATCATGTGGTCGATGACCGTCGGCAGGAAGGATGGCTCGACGCGCGGACGGCCGATGCCCTCGATCCTGGAGCCGTCATCGCGGCTGACGGTGCGGTCGCCGCTGACATAGCTGTCGTAAAACACCGAGTTCTCGACATCGACGACGCAGAGCCGCGTCGGCAGGTTGCGGTAGCGGATGTAGCGGCCGATCGTGGCCGATGTGCCGCCGGTGCCGGCGCTCATCACCACCCATTCGGGGGTCGGATGCTCCTCGTTCTCCATCTGCGCGAAAATGCTCTCGGCGATATTGTTGTTGCCGCGCCAGTCGGTGGCGCGCTCGGCGAAGGTGAACTGATCGAGATAATGGCCGCCGGTTTCACCGGCGATCCGCTGCGCCGCCTCATAGACCTCGCCCGAGCGCTCGACCAGGTGGCAGCGGCCGCCGAAGCGCTCGATTTCCTCGATCTTCTGGCGCGACGTCGTGCGCGGCATCACGGCGATGAACGGCAGATGCAGGATCCGGGCGAAATAGGCCTCGGACACCGCCGTGGAACCCGACGACGCCTCGACCAGCGTCGTGCCCTCGCGGATATGCCCGTTGCAGATGCCGTAGAGAACCAGCGAGCGGGCGAGGCGGTGTTTCAGGCTGCCGGTCGGATGCGTGCTTTCATCCTTCAGATAGACGGACAGGCCGGCAAGGCCCGGGAAAACCGGCTTGATCAGGTGGGTGTCGGCGGAACGCCGGGCGTCCCCCTGCAACAGCCCGATGGCGCGGCGCGCCCAGGCGCGTTCGGCGCAGGCGGGCAGTGCGATCGAAAGACTGTCGGCCAACAGGCTGTTGCTGCTCATGGGTCAGATCCCGATGATCGCTTCGATCTCGACCAGCGCACCCTTCGGAAGGGCCGAGACTTCATAGCAGGCCCGCGCCGGGAAGGGTTCGGAAAAAGCCTTGCCGTATTCCGCATTGACATCGTTGAAACCGGAAAGGTCGGTCAGCAGCACGGTGGTTTTGAGCGTTTTCGTCAGGTCTGTTCCCGCCTCAGTGGCGATGGCCGCGATATTCTTCAGGCATTGCCGCACCTGCTCGACCGCGCCGCCTTCCACGAACGCGCCGGTTGCCGGGTCGATCGGCAGCTGGCCCGATACGAACAGCAGATCGCCCTGGCGGATGGCCTGGCTGTAGGGGCCGATTGCGGCCGGAGCGTTTGCGGTGGAAATGGCTTTCATGACGAGGTCCTCTTGTCTTCATTGTCTGAATGGCCGAGCGGATGCATCAGGCGGTTGGCCCAGCCGAAGATTGCAATAGCATGGATGAGGTCGATGATCTCGAAAGGTTCGAGGCCTGCGGCCTTCAGATTCTCGATATGCGTGCCGTCCGCGCGCGGCGGCGTCGCCGTCAGCGCTTCGGCGAAATCGACGATCGCGGCATCGCGGGCGGACAGCGCCTCCCGGTTTTCCGTCCACAGCGCGGCAATCACGGACGAGGAGCCGGAGAGGCGGATATGCTGACGGGCGTGGACATTGGCGCAGTAGCGGCAGCCATTGACCCCGGAGGCGGCAAGCGCGCCCAGCTCCCGTTCGGCGCGCGGCAGACCGCCCTCGGCATACATGATCGCATTGAACAGCGTCGTGCGCGCGACATAGCTTTCCGGATCGTGGGCGAGGGTGCGCACATAGGGCGAAACCTTCTTCGCCGACGGCGTCACCTTCATCGCTTCCAACTGTTCGGCCGTGGCGTGTTCGACTTCCACCGGCGGCAGATGCGGATGCCAGGTGAGCGGCTTGATGCGGATGGCTCCGAGAGCGCTCATGCTGATTGCTCCAGCAGGTGAAGACCGTGAGCGACCCTGATCTGAAAGCATGCGAAGGCCAGAAGCTCTGAAAGTGCGACCACCTGCGGCACGGTCAAACCGGCCGCAAGCAGCGCGTCAAGGCTTTCGCGGGTGCTTTGTCCTGGATCGGCGGCGATCATGTCTGTATGGGCGGCGATCGCGGCAAGGCGGCCATCGTCCGGCATCTTGCCGCGCGAAAGCTGTGCAAGGGCCTTCTCCCCGGGGACCGGATATTCGGCAAGCAGCCGTTCATTGCCGGCCGTCAGCGCCACCCGACGGGCGATTGCCGCGCGCAGCGCCGGAGAGAGACCGAGATCGTCTTCAGGGGCGAGAACGGCCACGCGGCAATCCTCCGCGCCGTTGAGGAATTCAGGGCGAAGCGCGCGAAGGGCGAAGACGGCGTCGTTTTCGGCAAGGCCGCCGGCGCGATCCAGCGCGTCGGGCCGGGCATGATGTATTGTCATTGTGGTCCCATGATGAGATTGGGGAGCCAGAGCGTGATCGCCGGCACGGTCGCCAGCAGGACAAGCACGATGATCGGCGGGATCAGCAGTGGCAGGATAGAGATCGCCAGCTTTTCGAAGCGCACGCCCGAAACAGCCGACATCAGATAGAGCCCGACGCCAAGGGGCGGCGTGGCGATGCCCAGAAGCAGGGCAAGGGTGATCACCATGCCGAACTGCACCCGGTCGATGCCAAAGGCATCGGCGGCGGGCAGCAACAGCGGCAGGAGGATGATCTTGGCCGGCGTCGCCTCCATGAAGCAGCCGATAATGATCAGCAGCACGATGGTGAACCCCATGAACACCCACGGCTTGCTGATCGCCTCCAGAATGCCCGAGGCGAAGGCCTGCGGCACCTGTTCGAAGGCAAACAGCCAGCCCATGATCTGTGAAAAGCCGATGATCATCATGATCAGCGACGAAAGCACGGCGCTTTCAACCAGTGCATTGCGGACGCCCTCCCAGGTGACCGAGCGATAGCAAATGCCGATCAGCAGCGAATAGCCGCAGGCGATCACGCCCGCTTCCGTCGCCGTGGCAAAGCCGAAGATGATGGAACTGAGAATGATCGCGGGCGCAATCAGAGCCGGCAATCCCTCGATCGTGGCGCGGCGCAGATCGCGCATGCTGGCGCGTTTTTCGCGCGGCATCGGCGTCCAGATCGAGATGAAACGGATATAGAGGATGAAGGCCAGCGCGACCAGGATGCCGGGAACGATGCCGGCGAGAAACAGCCGGGCCACCGACTGGTTGGCAAGCCAGGCATAAACGATCAGGCTGATCGAGGGCGGGACGATCGGCCCGACAAGCGAGGTCGCGACGGTGAGGGCCGCGGAGAATTCGAGCGAATAACCGCGCTCGCGCATCGCCTTGACTTCAAGCTGGCCGAGGCCGGCGATATCCGCGGTCGCCGCCCCGGATACGCCTGCAAACAGCAGCGAGGCGATGACGTTGACATAGGCGAGGCCGGCCCGGAAATGGCCGATCAGCGCCAGGCAGAAATTGAAGATGCGGTCGGTCAGGCCGATCGTGTTCATCAGGTTGCCCGCCAGCACGAAGAACGGGATGGCCAGAAGCGCGGGCTTCGCCGCGCCGTCGAGAATCTGTTGCGGGATGACGAGGCCCATATCCCCGAAACCGGCCCAGTAGAGACCGATGATGGCCCCGGCGCCGATGGCGATTGTAACCGATACGCCGAGAAGCATCAGCAGGACGAAGCCGCCGATGACGATCAGACCGAGGATCATTCGACCGCTCCTTTTTCCACCGGTTCGATGTCGCGCGGAAAGGCTTCGACCCGGCCCGTGGCGATCTCGATGAAGGATAAGAGAAAGTGCAGGAAAACCAGCGCCGAGGAGATGAACAGCGGCAGCGACTGGGTCCAGATCGGAAGGCCGGTGCCATCCATCGGCGCGCGCTGCAAGGCGATCAGCGCCGGGGCTGCGCGCAGGATCGCGATCATGACGGCCATGCCGACAAGACAGGCGAACAATCCGCCGATCCGGCGCCATAACGGCGGCAGGCGCGACATGAAAATGTCGACAACCACATCGCGGCGGTTGCGCATGTAGACGAAGAAGCCGAGCAGCAGCATCCAGACGAACAGCAGCAGCGTCCAGGAGAATATCCAGCCGAAGGCATGATCGAACACCGCCCGGAAGGCGACGTTGAACAGGTTCAGGGCGACCATGACGGCGAGACAGAGGGTTGCCAGCCCCTTGAAGAGGCTGGCGATGGCGTCAAGAAGGCCGTCAAGCGTCCGCATCACGATCACTCTTGCTTTGCGGCCTGAACGGCTTCGATCAGGCCGGCCGGTAGTTCGCCGTTGTCGGCGCGGTCCTGATAGAAAGCGGCCATCTTGTCGCTGAACTGCGTGGTGTCAAAGTCGAAGTTCACGGTGACGCCCTTCTTCGATTCCAGGTCAGACTTCAGCGTCGTGGCCTGCTCTTCCAGCAACTGGCGGGCATAGGCGGCCGCTTCCTGGTGCGCGCGTTCGAAGGCTTCCTGCTGCTCGCCCGTGAGCTTGTCCCAGGCATTGGCGTTCATCATCCATGCCACGGCCTGCGGATATTCGTCGGTCCTGATGATATAGGGCGCGACTTCATAGAACCGCGTCGATTCGATCAGTTCCGCCGGAGATGTCACGGCGTCGACGATGCCGCGATTGATGCCGTCATAGACCTCGCCCCAGGGCAGGACGCGCACTTCCGCGCCGAGATAGGTCCACGCATCGATGACCAGCTGATCCTGAAACTGGCGCAGCTTCAAGCCCTTGATGTCGTCGACCGACGCGATCGGCTTGTTGGACAGGAGCGTGCGGAACGTGCCGCGCGGCATGTCCGGAATGCTGCCGAGAATGGTGATGTTGGCCTTTTCGTTCACCGCGCCGAGCCAAGACTGGAACAACTCGCCATCGATGAAATTCGACCACTGATCGTAATTGTCGAACAGGAACGGCGCCGAGGCATAGCGGATGCTGTCTTCCCAGCGCGACATGAAGGACAGGCTCGACGGGGCGAGCTGGATGATCCCCTGGCTGAGCTGCTCGATGACCGAATCCATCGAGCCGATCTGCTCATTGGGATAGATTTTCACCTCGATGTCGCCATCGGTGTATTCGGACACCAGATCGGCGAATTTCTGGTAGGCCTTGCCCTCGAAACTGTCGGGCGTCATCATCGAGCTCAGTCGCCAGACCTCGGTTGCTGATGAAGGCTGCGCCAGGGCGATGGTCCCGATGGCGATCGTCGCGATACCCGCGATGCGTGTTATCAAAGACATGCTGCTATTCCTCTGTTTTTATCGTGTCGTTGCGTTTGCCGCGCATCGCCGCTTGACGGCGTGTTGCGCATCGATGACTTAATCTGCACTTGCCAATATCACATATATGGATAATGATGAGTTCAATATGTCAATATCGAATGATAAAATTTCTGATGTGAAGACGCTGGAAGCCTTCCAGGCCGCCATGGCCTGCGGCTCTATGACGGCGGCTGCCAGACAGCTTGGCATCGGTCAGCCGGCCGTGACCCGGCAGATCAGGGAGCTGGAGGATTCGGTGGGCTTCCCGCTGTTCCATCGCAACGGGCCGCGCATATCGCCGACCGAACGGGGCCTCCAGTTCTACGATGAAGTGCAGCGTCTGATGTCGGGCCTGCACCAGATCCGCGAACGCGCCGCGGCCATCCGGGACGGCCGCATCGCGGCGATCGATATCGCCGCAACGCCGACCATGGCGGGCGGGCTGTTGAGCCCCACTTTGGCGCATATGGGCGACGACCTGCCCGGCGTCGTCAATATCGAGACCATGAATGCCGAGCATGTCGCGCGCGCGCTTACCAGCCGGACGGCGGATTTCGGCATCTCCGCCCTGCCGCTCGAACATGCCACGCTGGAGGCAAAGGTGATCTGCGGCTCCCGGCTGGTGGCCGCCATTGCCGAAGGCGGCCCGTTCGATGTCAGCGAACCGCTGCCGCTTGAAAGCCTTGCCGTAACGCGGCTGCTGACCGTCGGCAATGCCTATCGCATCCGCGGCAAGATCAACGGCGCTCTGGAGCGGGATCGCATTGTCCCCGCCGCCGAGATCGTCACCAATTCGTCGCTCAACGCGATGATGGCCGCCCGCGCCGGGCTCGGCATCGCCATCATCGATCCGGTCACGGCGTTCGGCATTCCCGTCGAGGGCGTGTCGATCCGGCCGCTTGCCGTGGACCTGCCCTATGTCTGGGGCCTTTTCAGCGCCGCCGGTCGGGTGCTTCCGAGCGAACTTCTTTCTTTCGTGGCAGGTTTCGAGGCTGCCTGTTCGACGACAATACCAGACTGCGTGTTTCACGACCCCTCGGATGTCCGGTCGCTGGAACGCTCCGGTGTGTAACGCAAGGAACTGAACCCGAATGACGGAAACCTCTGGCCTTGTGGCGCTGGAAGCCGAACTTGAGCGGCAGCGCACACTGCTGAACCTGCCTCCCAAGGCATGGATGCCGGCGACGGGCGGCCCGGATGGCGCCGAGGTCCTCGATGTGGCGATCATCGGGGCCGGATTGTGCGGCCTTGTCGCCAACCTTGCCCTGCGGATGGAGGGGATTTCCAATGTCCGCCTGTTCGACCGGGCGCCGAAGGGGCGGGAGGGGCCGTGGATCACCTATGCGCGAATGGAGACGCTGCGCACCGTCAAGGCCGCCGCCGGCCCCGCCATGGGCATTCCCGCGCTGACCTTCCGCGCCTGGTTCGAGGCGCAATGGGGCGGGAAGGCCTGGGACCGCATGGATCTCGCGCCGCGCACCATTTGGATGGACTATATGAACTGGTTCGCCCGGGTGACCGGGGCGGATGTCGTCAACGACTGCGATGTCGCGGGGATCGCGCCGGAGGGCAATCTGCTGCGCCTGACGACGACGAATGGGCCGGCGCTCGCCCGCCGGGTGGTGATCGCCACCGGGCTTGACGCCATGGGCGCGCCGCGCCTTCCGGCTTGCGCGCGCCATATCCCGAAGGGCAAGGTCTATCATTCCGCCGATGTCTTCGACACGAAAACGCTGAAGGACAAGCGCGTCATCGTGGTTGGGGCCGGGGCCTCGGCCATGGACAATGCCGCGACCGCGCTGGAGCAAGGCTGCGCGCGGCTCGACCTGCTGGTGCGCCGCCCCGCCATTCCGGTGATCGACAAGTTCACCGGAACCGGTTCGCGCGGCATGACGTCCGGCTATGTCGGCCTTCCCGACCGGGTCAAGTGGGAGATCATGAACGAGGGCGACCGTTTTCCCGTTCCTCCGCCGAAACACTCGGTCGAGCGCGTCGCCCGCCACGGCAACGCCTTTCTCCATGTCGGCGCGCCGGTCACCGCGGTTGAGGAAACCGCGGACGGCATCCGCGTGGTCACGCCCAAAGGCGCGCTTGAGGCCGATGTCGCCATTTTCGCCACCGGCTTCGGCATCGATCTGGCCGAGCGGCCGGAGCTTCAAACCTTCGCGCCGCATATCCGCACATGGGGCGATGTCATGGGCCCGGAAAAATCGGCTGAAAATCCCGGTCTTGCCGCCCATCCCTATCTCGGACCCGACTTCGCCTTCACCGCAAAGACGGAAGGGGCCTGCCCGGCGCTTTCGAAACTCACCTGCTTTGCCTATCCCTCCGTGCCCAGTCACGGCAAGGTGACCTCCGGCATTCCGTCCTCGAGCGAAGGCGCGCGTAGGCTTGCCTCCGGCCTTGTGCGCTCGTTCATGGCGGAAGACGCCGAAATCCATCTCGCCCGCTTCCGCGACTATGATGTGCCCGACATGACCGGCGAGGAATGGCTTGCGAGCGACCTCACCGTCACGGCCTGAATTTTAGGAAAACTGCCATGAACGAACTCCATTCCTCCTCGATCGTCATCGACGCGCTGCAATGCTCCGATTTCAATCGCGACATCCTGCTGGAAGCCCGGAGCGGCGGCGTGACTGCGATCAGCGCTTCCTCCGTCCTGTGGGAGAATTTCCGCGGCGGCATCGACTATGTGATCATGTGGAAGCAGAAGCTTGCCGAAAACGCCGATATCGCCATGCCGGTCAGGACGCTGGACGATATCCGCCGCGCCAAGGCGGAAGGCAAGGTCGGGATCATTTTCGGCTGGCAGAACACCTCGCCGGTCGAGGACCGGCTGGATTATTTCGGCATCTTCAAGGATCTCGGCGTCAACATCATGCAGTTGACCTATAACACCCAGAACCTGTTCGGCGCCGGCTATCTTGAGGAAAAGGACAGCGGCCTGACCGGTTTCGGGCGCGAGGCGGTCGACGAGATGGGACGATGCGGCATTCTCATCGACCTGTCCCATGTCGGCATCCAGACGTCGCTGGATACGATCGCCTGTTCGCAAAAGCCGGTTGCCATCACCCACTGCCTGCCGCGCGGGCTGAAGGATGTGCCGCGCAACAAGCCGGATGAGGTGTTCAAGGCCTGCGCCGAAAAGGGCGGCGTCATCGGAACCTCGCTGTTTGCGCCCGGCCTTGCCAGGGGCAACGACGCGACGGTTGCCGATGTGATCGACGCCATGGAATACACGCTGGATCTGGTCGGCGAGGACCATGTCGCGATCGGCACGGACTTCAACCACAACCGGCCGCGTCCGGGCCCATGGCTGTTGTGGGCCAACAAGGACAAGGGCACCGGCCGTACGCTGACCGAATTCGGCTCGGCGAAGATTACCAAGCCGGAAGGAATCCGCCGCAATGACGAATTCCCGAACCTGACCGCGGAAATGCAGCGCCGGGGCTGGTCGCAAGCCCGCATCGAAAAGATCCTCGGCGGCAACTGGATGCGGCTGTTCGGCACGGTCTGGGGCTGAAGGGCTTCAGCGCTCCCGGATGGGTCAGAGGCGTTGCGCGCCGGAGGCGGAAAAGGTCCGGTTCGCCAGTTTCGGCAGCATCAGCCGGAAGACGATCGAGCGTACGCCCTGAAACAGCAGCATCGCGATCCAGAGGCCGTGATTGCCGAACAGCGGCTGCAGCACGGCCCAGGCGGCGAAATAGCACGCCAGCGACACCAGCATCAGCGTGCGCATCTCGCGCGACCATGTGGCGCCGATGAACACGCCGTCCATCTGGAACGCGATGACGCCGATGAGCGGCATGATCGCGGCATAGGGCAGGTAGGTGTTGGCGAGCGCCTGCGTTTCGGGGATCGGCGCGATCAGGGCCACCACGGCGGGGCCGGTCAGGAAGAAGGCTGCCGACACCAGCAGCGCCATCACAATGCCCCAGAGCGTGGTGAGCTTGATGACGCGATCGAAGGCCGGGCGGTAGAACGCGCCGACCGCTCGCCCCGCGAGCTGTTCAGCGGCGGTCGCAAAGCCATCGAGAAAGGCAACGCCGAGGAAGTAATAGCGCAGCAGCACGGTATTGGCGGCCAGGATTTCGGTGCCCAGCACGCCCGACTGGCGGGTGAAGAAGGATAGGCCGATCAGAAGGGCGAACGAGCGGATCATCATGTCGCGATTGACCGAGAACATGCGCTTGACGGTGGAAAGATCGGGCCACTCCCAAAGCTGCCGGTCGGTGCGCTGTAGGATGAGGATCGCGCCGATCGCGGCCGTCAGCCCCTCCGCGATCAGGCTTGCGGCCCCGGCTCCGGCAAGCCCCAAACCGAGCCACAATACGCCGGCGAAAGCCAGAAACAGGTTGAGGGCGTTCAGGACCACCTGCAGTAGCAGCGCCGTCACCGCTTCCCCCCGGCCGATCACCCAGCCGAACACCACGAAATTGAACAGCGCAAACGGCGCCGACCAGACCCGCCAGGCATAATAGGTCCATGCCGCCTCGCCGACCGCGCCGTCGGCATCAAGCGCTGCCAGACCCAGATGGCCGATCGGCACATGAAAGAGCAGGATGAGAAGGCCAGCAGCCAGCGCGATCAGGATGCCGCCAAGCAGCATGCGCTGCTCGAGGCGGCGGTCGCCGGCGCCGACGGCCTGCGCGGTAAAGCCCGTGGTCGCGCCGCGCAGAAAATTGAAGGTGACGAACAGGACATCGAAGATCACTGCGGCAAGCGCCACGCCGCCGATCAGCACCTGATCGCGCAACTGACCGACCACGCCGGTCGCGGCGAGGCTGACCAGTGGCGTCGAGAAATGAGCGATCATCATCGGCAGCGCGATCGTGAAAACCTGCCGGTGCGTGACCTGAAAGGGGCGCGAAACCCGACCGGCGGTATTCTCCACGATGACCTGTTCCCTGATTTTCAGTCCGTCGATTGCAGCCGGGTGATCCGGTGCGAGAAGCGAGGTCATGGATTAGGGCGAGGATCTCCGGGTCGTCAAGGTCGGTCGCCTGATTGCGATGACCCGGAAAGCTTGGATACGGGAACCGGATCTTCCGGGTCGGACGCCAGACCTTCAGAGCGACGACAGGACGCTCGTGACGCCCCAGATCACCACGCCCAACGGAACGAGGGCGAAGAGGGCGAAGATGCCGTCGCGGGTCAGGATCGAGAATGCGATCAGCGTGACGGCGACGCCGATGAGGGATGACGAGAACGGGATGAACTCCATCAGCGGCATCATTGCGCCGAAGATCACGCAGGAAAGCGGCAGCAGCCAGAGGAACGGAGGTTTGAACAGGAAGGTCAGGCGTTCGCGTGCGGCCCTGTCGATGAGGCGCGTCAGCGGCAGAAGCCTCCGCATGGCGGGATGCAGCTTATCGCTATTTACCTGCCTGTTGCGGATCCAGCGGGGGAGCCAGATCTGGCTGTGACCGACGAGTTGCTGGGCGGCGATCATCATGATGATCAAACCGCATACGGTCGAAAGACCGGGCACCCCGCTCAGCGGCGTGATCAGCACCAGCGCCGGCAGGACCAGAAGCGGCACGAACGAGGCATGGCCGAAGGAGGACATGAGATGGTCCACCGAAATATGGCCGTCCCCCGCTTCTTCCATGGTTTGTTCAACGATCTCCGTCAGCGAGTGAAACTCGCGTTCGGACGAGGCGGCGGGTGACAAGCAAGGCTCCTGCAAACATTGATGTGATGTCTGGCAAACGCCGCGGGCAGCGCTTGGTTCCGGCAAGCGGTGATCGGCATTGCATTTTGCTGTGCGCTGTGTACCTCTTTTATGCAACACGGGAAAGCGAGGAAACTATGTCGGAACATCGTTTGGATCGGTTGGAAGCGCAGATGGCGGCTCATCAGGAGGTGTTGATCGCGCTTGCCGCGGCCCTTGCGGAGGGCAAGGATTATTCGGTCTTCCGCCGCGCCCTCGACGGGCTGTTGACGGTCAAGGGCCAGGAGGAGGACCCGGGCTTCGAACCGGACGAGGCCTTCGCCTTCCAGTACCGGGTCGCCGACACGATCCGCGCGATCGTCGACGGCGCGGAAGCGCGCGCCGACCGGTAGTCGCCCGGAACCAAAAGCCGGTCTCCGTCGTTCCCTCAGAAGTTCGATCGGAGATTGATGACATGGTTGCCGCGAGAAATGAAGCCTCGGTCAAGGACGAGGATACCTACAAGGCTTTGCGGCGCGACGGAGCCTCCAAGGAAAAGGCCGCGCGCATTGCCAATGCAAAAGCCAACGACCGCATGAAACCCTCGAAAAAGGGCGGCGAGGCGTCCCCCTACGAGGAGTGGACGCGCGATGACCTTTATGATCGCGCGCGCGAGATCGGCGTCGAGGGCCGGTCGAAGATGAGCAAGCAGGACTTGATCAGGGCGCTGAGAAACCACTGAACGGGATCAGCGCGCCATGCTGTCAGGCTTTCCCGCGTCTTCGCGATCAAGCAGATCCGCAACCATCCTGAAGGCTGCGACGATGCTTTGCTGCTCGCCGCCGGTAAAGGTGGCGAAGTCGGAGGCAAAGCCATCCGCGAAAAGCGACGGCGCTGCCTCAAGCGTGCGCGCACCCGTTTCCGTCAGTTTGGCCTGTACCGTGCGCCGGTCACTGGTCGAGCGGATGCGGGTGATCAATCCCTTGGCCTCGAGCTTGTCGAGAATGGTGACGGTGGTGGCCGGACTGAGATCGGCCTGTTTCGAAATTGCCGCCGTCGTCAATGCGCCCTGGTCGCTGACGGCCTTCAGCACCACGATCTGCGGGATGGTCAGCCCGGTCTCGCGCCCGATCCGTTTCGAACGAATGTCGATCGCATGGGCGATGCGGCGGATCGCCTTCATCACGGCATCGGCGTTTTTGATCGCTATATCGGGGTTGTTGTCCATCATCAGGGCATTTAATTACAACAGAAATCATTTGAACTCAAATGATTTCTGTTGTAATTAAACACAACCCCAACGCGCGGGCTCCGGCTCGCGATGGATGAAACAGTGCGCCGCGCGACGACCGCGCCGGCGCTTTGACCTATGCGCCCGGCCGAATCGGGCCGCCATTCTAAAGGAGCGACCGACCAGACCATGTGTGGTATTGCCGGAGAGATCAGATTCGATGGAACACTAGCAGATTCCGAAGCCGTGGCCCGTATTACCGCAGCGCTTGCGCCGCGCGGGCCGGACGGCAGCGGGATATTCGCACAGGGGCGCTTCGCCTTCGGTCACCGGCGTCTGAAGATCATCGACCTTTCCGAAAAGGCCGCCCAGCCGATGACCGATCCCGAGCTCGGTCTCACCATCGTGTTCAACGGCTGCATCTACAATTACCCGGAGCTCAGGCGCGAGCTGGAGGACAAGGGCTACCGGTTCTTCTCCACCGGCGACACCGAGGTCATCATGAAAGCCTATCATGCCTGGGGCCGCGATTGCGTGAAGCGGTTCCACGGCATGTTCGCCTTCGCCATTGTCGAGCGCGACAGCGGCAAGGCGATGATCGCCCGTGACCGTTTCGGCATCAAGCCATTCTATTACGCCATGAGCGGCCGCAATATCCGCTTTGCCTCGACGTTGCCGGCGCTTCTGAAGGGTGGCGGCATCGACAAGACTGTCGATCCGGTGGCGCTGCATCACTACATGTCGTTCCACGCCGTGGTTCCGCCGCCGCATACCATCGTCAAGGGCGTGCGCAAGCTGCCGCCGGCCACCACCCGCTGCTTCGAGCCGGACGGCTCGTTCGAGGATATCCGTTACTGGTCGCCGAAACACGAGCGCGACGCCGCCACCGCCAAGCTCACGCGTGAGGAATGGCGCGACCGGGTGCTGGACGCGCTGCGCACCGCCGTCAAGCGCCGCATGGTGTCAGACGTTCCGGTCGGCGTATTGTTGTCGGGCGGCGTCGATTCCTCGATCATCACCGGCCTGCTCGCCGAAGAGGGGCAGAAGGACCTGATGACCTTTTCGATCGGCTTCGAGGAAGCCAATGGCGAAAAGGGCGACGAGTTCTCCTATTCCGACCTGATCGCGGAGCGTTTCGGGACCGATCATCACAAGATCTTCGTGCCGTCCTCGGAACTGATGAGCGCGCTGCCCGACACGATCCACGCGATGTCGGAGCCGATGGTCTCCTACGACAATATCGGTTTCTTCCTGCTGTCGCGCGAGGTCTCCAAACATATCAAGGTGGTCCAGTCCGGCCAGGGCGCGGACGAGATCTTCGCCGGCTATCACTGGTATCCGCCGCTCGAAAATTCCAACGATGTCGTGGGCGACTATGCCAGGGGCTTCTTCGACCGCGACCGTGCCAAGCTGTCGCGCCACCTTTCGCCCGAATGGCTGGCCGAGGAGGATGTCAGCCGCGCCTTCGTCGAAAGCCATCTGATGGCCGCCGGCGCCGAAGGCCCGGTCGACCGGGCGCTGCGCCTCGACAGCCAGGTCATGCTGGTTGACGACCCGGTCAAGCGGGTGGACAATATGACGATGGCCTGGGGACTGGAGGCGCGCGTGCCGTTCCTCGACCATGAGCTTGCCGAGCTTGCGGCCTCGATCCCGCCGGAGTTCAAGCTCAATGACGGCGGCAAGGGCGTGCTGAAGGACGCCGCAAGGCTGGTGGTTCCCCACGAGGTGATCGACCGCAAGAAGGGTTATTTCCCCGTGCCCCAGCTCAAATATATCTCGGGCGAATATCTGGACATGGTGCGCGACGTCCTGACCAGCCAGGTTTCCAGCGAGCGCGGGCTGTTCAGGAAGAGCTATCTCGATGACCTGTTCCTCGATCCGATCGGCCACATCACGCCGCTGCGCGGTTCGGAACTGTGGCAGGTCGCGCTTCTGGAAATGTGGCTGCAGTCACACGACATCTGAGGGGAGGCCGATGAGTTCGGACAAAGGCTCCAGGGACGAACACCGCAGCCGCGACGCCTATGCGCATCGCCTGAAGCGGATGCGTTCGCAAGGCATGAAGCCGCCGATCCCCGGCGGCGAGGAGCACGGCGGCATGACGGCCGATGCCTCGATCGATTGCGGCTGGGGGCGGGTGGTGTTCGGCCAGACGTTTTCCGATACCAAGCTCCTGATCGAGACGCTGCGCGCCGAGGTGCCCGACCACCGCGATATCGCGATCTATGTCCGCGACCCGCATGTGGTTCTGGCCAATGCGCCGCAGGAGGTGTTTCTCGACCCCTCGCATACCTTCCGGCTTGAACTTTCCACATACCGGCCGGCCTCCAAGCCGCCGCAGGGTTTCTTCATCCGCCGGCTGACATCGGAGATCGACGCCCAGGCGATCAACCGGATCTACGCCGCGCGCGGCATGGTGGTGGTGCGACCGGATTTCTTCTGGCGTCAGCGCGATGCCCGCTCGATCTCCTATTTCGTCGCCGAAGACGAGCACCAGGGCAATATTCTCGGCACGGTGACGGGCATCGACCATTCGCGGGTGTTCAACGATCCGGAAAAGGGAGCGTCGCTCTGGTGTCTGGCGAGCGACCCGCAGGCCCGACAGCGCGGCATCGGCGAGGCGCTGGTGCGCCGGCTCGCCGAGCATTTCATCGCGCGCGGCGCTTCCTATCTCGATCTCTCCGTGCTGCACGACAATGATCCGGCGATCCGGCTTTACGAGAAGCTCGGTTTCAAACGCGTGCCGTTCTTCACGGTCAAGCGCAAGAACCAGATCAACGAGAAACTGTTCACCGGGCCGGAGGAGGAGGATTACGAGGCGCTCAATCCCTATGCCCGGCTGATTGTCACCGAGGCGCGCCGCCGGGGTATCTCGGCCGAAATCACCGATGCCAGGGGCGGCTTCTTCCGGCTGTCCTATGGCGGCCGCTCGATCCATTGCCGCGAAAGCCTGACGGAACTGACCACTTCGGTGGCGATGTCGATCTGTGACGACAAATCCGTGACCCGCCGCTTCGTGGAAGAGGCGGGCGTGAAGGTGCCGCGCCAGATGACGTCGGATGCCGGCGAGGAGGCGATCCGCGGCTTTCTGGAGGATGCCGGCCATCTCGTGGTCAAGCCCGCGCGCGGCGAGCAGGGTAAGGGCATTTCCGTCGGCATTTCGACATTCGAGGCGCTCCAGGACGCGGTCAAGGACGCCAAGGCCTATTGCGATACGGTGCTGATCGAGGAAATGGTCGAAGGCGAGGATTTGCGCCTGATCGTGATCAACTACCGGCTGGTGGCCGCCGCCGTGCGTCGCCCGGCCCATATCGTGGCCGATGGAAAATCGTCGATCGAACAGTTGATCGCAAGCCAGAGCGCGCGGCGCATGGCCGCCACCGGCGGCGAATCCTCGATACCGCTCGATGCCGAGACCGAGCGTACGGTGCGCGATTCCGGCTATACCTTCGCCGATGTGCCGGCGGCTGGCACTGAGATCCGCGTGCGCCGGACCGCCAACCTGCACACCGGCGGCACCATTCACGATGTCACCGATATCGTCCATCCGAAGCTCGTGGACGCGGCGATTTCGGCCGCGCGCGCCATCAATATTCCGGTGGTGGGGATTGACCTGATGATCAAGTCCCCGCAAAACCCGGACTATGCCTTTATCGAGGCCAATGAGCGGCCGGGGCTTGCCAATCACGAGCCGCAGCCGACGGCCGAACGGCTTGTCGACCTGCTGTTCCCGCTTTCAATGCCGGCCGGCGTCCGCCATTCGGTGCGCGAGGCCCACAGGAACGAGTAGCAGATGAAACGATTGACGATCGACGCCGATTACCTGTCCGACATTCTGAAGTCGCTGCTCGCGATCCCCTCACCGACAGGCTATACCGACCCCATCGTGCGTTTCGTGACCGGAGAACTGGAAAAGCTCGGCCTCTCCGTGGAACTGACCCGGCGCGGCGCGATCCGCGCCGTCAGGCGCGGCGTCGACAGTCGCGGCGCGCGCGCCGTGGTCTCGCATGTCGATACGCTCGGCGCGCAGGTGAAATATCTGAAATCCAACGGCCGGCTGGAACTGGTGCCGATCGGCACATGGTCGGCGCGGTTTGCCGAAGGGGCGCGGGCCACGATCTTCACCGAAAAGGGGTCCTATCGCGGCACCATCCTGCCGCTGAAGGCGTCCGGTCATACCTTCAACAATGAAATCGACGAATTGCCGATCGGCTGGCGATATGTCGAGCTGCGCGTCGATGCGCTGACCCGCGACGAAGCCGACCTCGACCGTCTCGGCATCGAGATCGGCGATATCGTCGCGATCGATCCGCAGCCCGAATTCCTGGAAAATGGCTTCATCGTCTCGCGCCATCTCGACAACAAGGCCGGCGTGGCGCTGATGCTCGCGGCGCTGAAGGCGATGCAGGATGAGAATGTCGAAACCCCGGTCGCCAGCCACTGGCTGTTCACGATTGCCGAGGAAGTCGGCGTCGGCGCCTCCTCGATCGTCGCGCCCGAGGTCGCCTCGCTGGTCTCGATCGACAACGGCACGTCTGCGCCGGGCCAGAACTCCTCCGAATTCGGCGTGACGATCGCGATGGCCGACCAGACCGGGCCGTTCGACTGGCACCTGACCAAGAAGCTGGTCGATGTCTGCAAGGTCAATGATATCCGTTACCAGAAGGACGTGTTCCGCTACTACCGTTCGGATTCGGCAAGTGCGGTGGAGGCGGGCGCGGATGTGCGCACCGCCCTGATCGCCTTCGGCGTCGACGCCTCGCACGGCTATGAGCGCATCCACATGCATGCGCTGCGGTCTATCGCCGAGATGATCACCGCCTACCTGACCTCCGACGTCGAGATCAAGCGCGACTTCCAGCAGTCCGGCCCGATGACCGGCTTCACCCGCCAGCCCACCGGCAAGGCCAAGCAGGAACTCTCCACCGACGTCGAAAGCGAGAAGATCGACGATCCGGCGCATCCGCATCATGCGGGGCATGCCTGAGGCATCTTCGTTGCCTTCAGGGACAGCGCGCACCGACTTGCCGTTCGCGGGTTCGATGCTATTCTTGAACGCCCAGCGGTTGGGCTAGGGGGTGCGGATGAAGGTATTGAGAGGGGCGGTCGTCGCGGCCTGCCTGATGGGCTTCCTCGGGGCCGCGTCAGCGGAAGCCGCGACCGAATGCTTGACGGTTGATGCCCGCAAGGGCTGGCAGACGATGGAGAGTGAAGGCGGATTTTTCTTCGATGCCGGGTGGAGGGGAGCCTGGTCCGTCGATGCCGTGAATTACGATCCTGTCGGCCCTTTCGGGCATTCCGGCAGTGCGGCGCAGGCGCTTCAGCCTTATGAACAGTATAAGTATGAAACCTCGCTTCCGTTCGGCGCCATGCTTGTCGAGATGAACGACGAGGTCATGAGTCTCGACAGTTTTGTGCAGTTACTCGACGAAGAAGCCGATGAACTCTATTCGGCGCCTCATGCGTTTTACGCATTCCGGATCAATGACAGCGACAGAAGTCTCGGCGACAATGGCGGAGCAATAGAACTCTGTTTCGAGTTCGTAGACTATTGAGGACAGAGCGCCGTGTGTCTCTGCACAAAGGACGCTCCGACGTGTGGAAACTGCGCATCCTTGCCGGCGATCAGCCGAATACGATCCTTGGAAAATAAAACGACACCACCCAGTTCGGCGCATCGACGATCTCGCTGATCTTCAGGTCGCCTGCGACCGAGCAGAGCATGTAGGCGTCCTCGGGGGCAAGCTTGCGGGTGCGCGACAGGTGGTCGATCATCGCGGAAACGGCATCGCGGGCAGCCGCCATCAGGTCGGGGCCGATGCCGGTGGTGACCTCGTAGCCGGCGGCATCGAGATGGCGGGCGATCGGGCCGGGCGTGGAAAAATGCGGGGTTTTCGGCGCTGCCCCCTTGATCACTTCCACCGTGACCGAGACATCCATCGCGCTTTCGATCGCCGTGCCGCAGACCTCGCCATCGCCCTGGGCGGCGTGGGTGTCGCCGAGCGACAGCAGCGCGCCCTCGACCTCCACCGGCAGATAGAGCGTGGTCCCTGCGGCGATGTCACGGATATCCAAATTGCCGCCGACGCGGCGCGGCGGGATCACCGAATGATTGCCGGGCTCGGCCATGGCCACGCCGATGGTGCCAATGAACGGGTGGAGCGGGACCGTGGCGATATCGTTATAGACGGCGGGTTTTCGGGCCGCCGTGTCGTAATCCCAGAGCTTGAGTTTCGGTTGGGTGAACTGATCCGACAGCAGGCCGAAACCCGGTATGATCGCGGTCCAGCCGAAGCCTGAGGGCGAGAATTCGCGGATCGTCACCTTCAGCGCATCGCCGGGTTTCGCACCCTCGACATAGACCGGGCCGGTCAGCGGATTGATGGTCGCCGGATCGGCGGTGAGGATGTCGGCCGCGCTGCTGTCGTGATGATAATGGCCATTGCCGGCGTCGCGGCAGGAAAAGGCGATGGTCTCGCCGGACTTTGCATAATGCACTGGCTTGATCGCGCGGTCCCAGCCGAGATGGCCTTCGTGGGAATGGATGGTGCGGATCATGGTGTGCTCCCGTCGCGGTTTCCGACTGATGCAGCGCCCCGCGCCGCATAGCCCCCAAATCCTCTCGCCCCGGAGGGGAGAGATACCCCGAAAGGGGGAGTGAGGGGGGAGACCCTCCTCACGATCGCCCTTGCGGGACGAAATGTTGTTTCACCCTCACTCCCCCTGTCGGGGGTATCTCTCCCGCAGGCGGGAGAGAATAGTTGGAGCACGTCAGCCGCGCGCTATGCAACTGCCCCGCCTCAGCCGCCCCGGTTCAACCGCGCCCGCTCCAGCATATAAGCCTCGGCCTCGGCCATATGTTCCGCCATGATCTTGCGGGCCCGGTCCGGGTTGCGGCCGCGGATCGCCTTGATCAGCTCGATCTGGTAGAAAACCCCGGTCTCGCGCAGGCCCGGATTGGGCGTCTGGTAGATTGCGCGGCATTCCGGCAGGTCGCGCAGAAGGTTCAGCAGCAGGCCGCAGGCAAAGCCGAGTACCGGGTTTTTCGCATGGCGCGAGAGTTCGGCGTGGAAGTCGAGTTCGGCAAGGCGCTGGACATATTCCTCATCGGCGGATTTCGGTTCCGCCTCGTAGAGCCGGATCGTGGCCTGCAGGCCCGCAATCGCCTCGTCGGGCAGATGAAGCGCTGCCTCCGCCGCCAGTTCCGGCTCCAGCGATTTGCGCAGCGCGTAGATATCGGAAATCGAGGGCGGCGCGCGCAGGAACAGGTTGGTGACGGTCTGGATCGCCTCGCCGGGCGCCACCGCGCGCGCGAAAATCCCGCCGCCGGGCCCGGTCTTGCTCGCGATCATGCCCTGGAATTCGAGGATCTTGAGCGCTTCGCGCACGGTGCCGCGCGAGGCCGAAAGCTGCTCCGGGTCCAGCCATTCAGCAGGCAGCCGGTCTCCGGGCTCAAGCCCGGCCTCGATCATCCGCTCGCGCACCATGTCGGCGATGATATCCGGCCGCTTGCGCTTCTTCTCCGCAAATGGCGGCGCAAAGGCCTGGCGGCTTTCAAGGCTGGGTCTGGTCATGCCGTCCTTTTCATCATCGGATGGAAGCAGGCGGCTTCGTGACCGGGTCGCCCTTGCGTCTCATCTATCGGGGGAACACGCGTTGTGCAATGCTCCGTCCCGTTGGGACATCGGGCGAAGAAGGCGCAGCCTTTCGGCGGGTTGTAGGGGTCCGGAAGCTCCGCCTCGCTGTCGCCGCCCGAAACCGCCTTGCGGCCCGGCGCGGGCGCGGAGTTAAGTAGCAGGTGGGTGTAGGGATGGAGCGGCTCGGCAAACACCGCGTCACGGGTTCCCAGTTCCACGATCCGTCCGAAATACATCACCGCCACCCGGTCCGAGATCGATTCCACCACCGAAAGGTCATGGCTGATGAACAGGTAGGTGAGCCCGAACCGGCTCTTCAGGTCGTCGAGAATGTTGAGTACCTGCGCCTGCACCGAGACGTCGAGCGCCGACACCGGCTCATCGAGCACGATCACCTCGGGATCGGCGGCGAGCGCACGGGCGATGCCGATGCGCTGCGCCTGCCCGCCGGAGAATTCATGCGGATAGCGCTCGAGGAATTCGGGTGCGAGATTGACGGCGTCCATCAGCTCTTCCAGCCGCTTCCCGCGCGCCGCCTTGTTCATGTTCAGAAGGTGGATCAGCGGCGCTTCCAGAATGGTGCGGATCTTCTTGCGCGGGTTGAGCGAGGAGACCGGGTCCTGAAACACATATTGTATCTGGCGGGCAAGCGCGCGCGGATGCTTCCGCGCTTCATGGGCGAGATCGCGGCCCTCGAAGGTGATCCTGCCGCCGGTCGGAAGGTCGAGGCCGGAGAGCAGGCGGGCAAGCGTCGACTTGCCGCAGCCGGATTCGCCGACAATGCCAAGCGTCTCGCCCTTCTTCACGTCGAGGGTGACATCCTGAACGGCATGGACGGCGGGGAGTTTCTTTCCGAACAGCGTCTTGCCGCCGCCGAAGATGCGCTCGGCCCGATCGATGGCGATCAGCGTTTCGTTGGCCTCAGGCATCGGCGGTCTCCCGGTTGAGCGGATGGATGCAGCGCGCGCCGCGCTCATCGCCGAAGGAGAGCATCGGGATGTCGCCCTTCAGACAGTCGTCCTGAACATAGGGACAGCGATCGGCGAAGGCGCAGCCGTCGGGCAGGTCGTTGACGACCGGCGGGCGGCCCTTGATCGCATCGAGCCGCCGTTCGGGTTGGCCCAGCACCGGAACGCAGTCGATCAGCTTGGCGGTATAGGGATGGGCGGGGTTTGCGAGGATTTCCTCGGTGGTGCCGGTCTCCACGATGCGCCCGGCATACATCACCGCCACCCGGTCACAGATCGCCGAGACCACGCCGAAATCATGGGTGATGAACAGGATCGCGGTGTCGCGCTCCTTGCGCAGCCCGTTCATCAGTTCGAGGATCTGCGCCTGCACGGTAACATCGAGCGCGGTGGTGGGCTCGTCGGCGATGATCAGCTTTGCGTCATTGGCCAGCGCCATCGCGATCGAAATCCGCTGGCGCATGCCGCCGGAAAGTTCGTGCGGAAAGGCGTTCAGCCGCTCGCCGGCATTGGGGATGCGCACCGATTGCAGCAGGTCGGTGGCCTTTTTCCGGGCTTCCGATTTCGACAGCGGCTGGTGCGCCTGGATGGCCTCGATCAACTGATCGCCGACGGTAAACAGCGGATGCAGCGTCGACAGCGGGTCCTGGAATACGTGGGAGACCGCGCCGCCGCGCAACTGGCGGATGCGCTCGTCGCTTGCGGCAAACAGGTCCTCGCCGGCAAACCATGCAGCGCCCCCCGCGATTTGTCCGGGCGGCGTCGGCACGAGGCCCATCAGCGACATGGCGGTCACGGATTTCCCCGATCCGCTCTCGCCGACGAGGCCGAGACATTCGCCTTGCCGGAGATGCAGGTCGACGCCGCCGACGGCCCTGTAGATGCTGCCGCCGACATGGAATTCGGTGCGCATCTGCTGCACGTCGAGGACGGCGTTTTCGCGCGGCTTCCGGTCGGGCGCGGCATCGCGTTTGACGGCGGTGCGGGCGCCGGGGCGGGCGAGCGCGCCGGATTTCAGCCGGGGGTCGAGCACGTCGCGGATGCCGTCGCCGAACAGGTTGATGCTCATCACGAGGGCGAAGATCATCAGGCCCGGCACCATCGACACATGGGCGTCGGTGAACAGCACCTTGCGGCCGTCGCCCAGCATCGAGCCGAGATCGGCCTGCGGCGGCTGCGCGCCGAGGCCGAGGAAGGAAAGGCCGGCGGTCTCCAGGATCATCCAGCCGATCGTGGTCGACATGGTGATGATGATCACCGGCAGCACGTTTGGCAGCACCTCGCCGAACAGGATCGCGAAGTGCGACTTTCCGGAAAGCCGGGCCGCATCGACGAATTCGCGCCGCGACAGGCCGAGCGTCATGCCGCGAATGTTGCGGGCGAAGAACGGGATGTTGACGACGGCAATGGCATAGAGCGCATTCAACAGGCCGGGGCCGAGCACCGCGACGATCGCGAGCGCCAGCAGGATATAGGGAAAGGCCATGACCATATCGATGCCGCGCATCAGGATATTGTCGGTGCGCCCGCCCGCATAGCCGGCGACAAGGCCGATCAGCGAGCCGAAAAACGCCGCGATCAGGGTCGCCGAAACGCCGACGGCGAGGCTGACGCGGGTACCCCAGATCAGCCGCGACAGCAGATCGCGGCCGAGCGCGTCGGTGCCCAGAAGATGGCCGTCGGAAAGCGGCGGCAGCAGGCGCACGGATGGATCGGTCACGTTCGGCGGCTGCAACGGCAGGATGGGGGCGGCCAGCGCCACCAGCACGATCAGCGTCAGCACGATCAGCCCGGTGGTGGCGAGCGTGTTGTTGAGCAGCAGCTTGATCGCGGTCGGGCGGCTGCTTTTCTTCTTCTTTGGGGGAGCGGCTATCGCGGCGTCGGTCATCAGCGCAACCTCGGATCAAGCATGGTCTGGACGACGTCGGCGGCGAGGTTGAACAGCACATAGGCCGCCGCCACGATCAGAACCCCGCCCTGAACGGTCAGCAGGTCGCGGGTGGAGATCGCGGTCACCAGCATCGAGCCGATGCCCGGCCACTGGAACACGGTCTCGATATAGACCGCGCCGCCGAGCACGAAGCCGGCCTGGATGCCGAGCACCGGAATGACGGAGACGAGCGCCGCCTTGAAGGCGTGGCGCATGATCACGCGGCGCTCCTTCAGCCCCTTGGCGCGGGCGGTGCGGATATAGTCCTGGCGCAGCACTTCAAGCATCGCGGTGCGGGTCAGCCGCGCCACCACGCCGGTCGCCACCACAGAGAGCGTGAACGCCGGCAGGATCAGGTGTCTCAGGAGATCGAGCGGCCCGCCGCCGCCATAGATCGCGTACATGCCGCTTGCCGGCAGCCATTGCAGCTTGACCGCGAAGACCAGAATCAACAGCAGGCCGAGCCAGAACGAGGGCACCGAAATGCCGATCAGCACGAACAGCGTCACCAGCTTGTCGGTGAGGCCATACTGGCGGACCGCCGAGACGATGCCGGCCAGAAGGCCGAGGATGGAACAGAGCACCAGCGATGTGCCGGCCAGGATCAGCGTATTGCCGAAGCGCTCGGTGATGATGTCGAGGACCGGACGGTTCTGGGTGTAGGACCGGCCGAAATCGCCATGGAGAATATTGCCGAGCCAGATGAAATATTGCTGCACCAGCGGCTTGTCGAGGCCGAGCGCGCGGTTGATGCGGTCGACATTTTCAGGCGTCGCATAGGAGCCCAGAATGGCCGTCGCCGGATCGCCGGGGATCATCGCCATGATCGCGAACACGATCACGGTGAGGCCGAGAAGCACCGGAATGACAGCCAGTAGCCGCCGCAGGATGTAATGTGCCATGGCGTGTTCTCCGTGGGATGGGAAGCTGTGCAAAGCGCCTGTCGTCTTCTCTTCGATCTCTCCCCTTGAGGGAGAGATGCCCCGACAGGGGCAGAGAGGGGTGAACCCTCTCCGAGAGCACGGAGTATGCGGCTTATGCCCTGTACCCCTCTCTGTCGCTTTCGCGACATCTCCCCCTCAAGGGGGGAGATTGATGGGGGCTATGCGGCCCCGTAGAGCCGATCAGTTCGGCTTGGCGACCTTCTGCAGCAGCAGGAAGAACGACGGCTGGAGCTTGAAGTTTTCCACGCTCGCCTTGGTGACGGCGTTCTGCTTCCAGTTGGCGACGAACACCCACGGGGCGTCGTCCTGCACGATCGCCTGCATCTTTTTGTAGAGTTCGGCGCGCTTTGCCTGATCGGTGGACGTGCGGGCTTCTTCCAGCAGCTTGTCGACTTCCGGATTGGCGTAATAGCCGGAGTTGAAGCCGCCCTTGTCGGGGAAGGCTTCGCTGCGCAGCGCCAGATAAGGCAGGGTGTCCGGGTCGTTGGTCATCCACGCCATCTCGGCCATGTCTGCCTTGCCTTCGAGGCCGGGATTGACCTTGCCGAGGAAGGTGTTCCACTCATAGGTCTCGATCTTGACCGGAATGCCGACAGCTTCGAGATCGGCCTGGATCTGGGTCGCCATCGCCTGCGGCTCCAGCATGCCCGAACCGCCCTCGGTGACGTAGAAGGTCAGTTCCGAACCGTCATAGCCGGCTTCCTCAAGCAGCGCCCTGGCCTTTTCCGGGTCGTAGGGGTAGGGCGACAGGCTGTCGTCATAGGCCCAGGCGAAAGCCGGCGGCGTCGGGCCGGCGGCGACGTCGGCCGTGCCCTGCAGGATATCGTTGACGATGGCTTCCTTGTTGATCGCGTAGTTGGCGGCCTGGCGGATCTTCTTGTCGGCGAAGACGCCGTCCTTCATGTTCAGGATCAGGAACCAGACATGCGGGCCGGCCTGCTCATAGACCTTGTAATTGTCATTGCCGGAAAACTGCGAGAGCGCATCCGGCGGCACCTCGACCATCACGTCGAGACCGCCCGAAAGCATCTCGGCAACGCGGGTATTGGCGTCGGTGACCGGACGGAACACCACGGCCTCAAGCGGCGGCGCGCCGTCCCAGTAGTCCGCGTTCTTCGACACCACCACCTTGGCGTTCGGGTCCCATTCCTCGAACTTGAACGCGCCGGTGCCGGAGGGGTGGCGGCCGAAATCCTTGCCGTATTCCTTGACCGCCGCCGGCGACACGATCAGGCCGGTCGGATAGGCGAGGTTGGAGAGGAAGGGCGCGTAAGGTTCGGTCAGCGTGAACTTCACGGTCATGTCGTCGACGACATCGACCGTGTCGATCGAGGAGAAGAAGAAAGCGAGCGGGAACGGGCCGGTGTCGTAATACTCGTTGTCCTCGTTCAGCATGCGGTCGAAGTTGAACTTCACCGCCTCGGCGTTGAAATCCGAACCGTCGTGGAACTTCACGCCCTCGCGCAGCTTGAAGGTGTAGGTCTTGCCATCTTCCGAAATGTCCCAGCTTGTCGCAAGCGCAGGCTCGACCTCAAGCGTGCCGTCCTTGTAGCGCACCAGGCCGTCATACATGTTGACGAGGATGCGAAAGTCGTTGACGGCGGTGTCGGTGGCGGGGTCGAGCGATTTCGGTTCGGCGATCTGGCCGACGATCAGAACATTGGGTGGCGTTTGGGCGATCGCCGGCGCGCCGAAGGCGAGCGACGCGGCAGCCAGCGCGGCTGCGAGAAGGCGTTTCATCGATCGGTTCTCCTCTGTTGGTGGTTTTCTTAATTAATTATGAAAAATTTGTAATTGACAAGGATTGATTATGATAATTCCAGATGGCGCAGCTGGGAATTTTCCCTAAATCCAAATTTTTCAATTATTTAAGGCGATGGTGCGGCAGAGGCGAACAGGTGGCCGCGAGCATCCGGAGATCCATGACAAAGGCATTCCGCCTTCAAATCGCCAACTAGCAGCCCACTCTGACAATGACTGTGAGCGGGGCTCACATGAAAGCTGATGGACGATGATGAAAGGCAATGAACATGACTTCGATCGCGTTATGCCGCCGCAATATTTTCATCGGCGGAGCCGTGACGGCGGCGATGACCGCACTGGCCTCGGTTTCGGCCTCGGTTTCGGCATTGGCGGATGAGCCGCCGGAGGATTACGCCGAACAGACGCTGAAACTCGATCTGTTTTCCTGCGATATCAGCGAGCTGGCCGCCAGGAAGGCGGTGCACCCGGTGGTCTACAAGTTCGCCGAACTGGAATCCGAGGAGGCCCAGGCGATTGCCGGCGTGCTTCTGAATGCCGGCGCTTCGAGACCCACGCGCCCGGATACGCTGTCGCAAATGGTCGATACGCTCGACCGGATGGACCCGGGCCCCGCCTTCGACCTGGCTTATATCCAGCACCAGATCGATAATCACAAATCGCTTCTCACGGTGCAGAAACGCGAGGCGGAAAACGCATCGCATCAAGGCGTTCAGAAGACGGTTGCTACCGTTCTGGTACCGCTGATCGCCTCCCATCTCAACATGCTCCACACGGCTCACACCGATCTCGCATTCTAGAGTTTGTCAGGGAAAAGTGGAATCCGGTTTTCCCGAAAAGACAAACGAAAACAAATAAATCTAGAGTCTGTCTGGTTCGATTTGAACCTGACAGACTCTAGGTCTCGGCATGGAGGCCGCCCCACCGGAGAACGTCCGGCGGGGCCGGAACCCGTGAAACCGCTTCCGACGCCATGCGGTCCTATTTATTATGAAGAATTTGCGATATCGCGATATTTATCATAATGAATTGATCAGCAAGGGAGGCGGAATGAGACCCGGGATCAACAGCGAGCGGCTGAAAACCCTGCTCGACGGCATCAATGCCTTCGGGCGCGCGCAAGGCGGCGGCTTCAACCGGATCGGCTTCAGCGATGCGGATATGGCCGTGCGGGACTGGTTCGCGCGCGCGATGGCGGCGGATGGGCTGATCGTCAGCCGGGACGGCGCCAATTCGGTGTTCGGGCGTTTCGGCGCGGCGGATGCGCCTTCGATCATGGTCGGCTCCCATCTGGACACGGTCGCCGATGGCGGCGCTTTCGACGGTGCGCTCGGCGTTGCCGTCGCGCTCGAATGCGTGCGGGCGATGAAGGAAGCGGGCGTCCGGCCGCTTGTGCCGGTCGAGGTGGTGGCGACCAGCGAGGAGGAGGGCCGTTTTGGCGGCATGCTCGGCTCGCAGACAATAGCCGGGTTGGTCACGCCGGAATGGCTGGGCGCGGCGGCCGACGCCGATGGGCTATTGCTCAGCGAAGCAATGGCCGCGAAGGGGCTCGATCCGCAGGCGGTGCTCGCCTCGGCGCGGCCGAAAGGCTCGGTGAAGGCGTTTCTCGAACTGCATATCGAGCAGGGCCCCGTGCTGGAGCGGGAAGGCATCGCCATCGGACTGCCGGAGGGTGCTACCGGCATCGTCAATCTTCAGGTGCGGCTCGGCGGCATCGCCAATCATTCCGGCACCACGCCGATGGATATGCGCGCCGATGCCTTTGCGGGGCTGGCCGAAATCGCCGTCGAAATCCCGGCTATGATCGCGGCCTCGGGCTCCGCAGACGCCCGCATCACGATCGGCAAGGTCGAGCTTTCCCCCAATCATCCGCACACCATACCGGGCGAGGCGGTCTTTACCGTAATCATCCGCGATGCCGCGGAAAGTGTCATGCGCGGGCTTCAGGCGCGGTTCGCGGAGGTCGCGCAGGCCGTGGCGCAAAAACATCGGCTTGGTCTGTCGATTGCGGAAAACAGTTTCATCGCTCCGGTCGCTTTCGATCGCGGCCTGATCGACACGCTGGAGGCCGAGGTGCGTAGGCTCGGCCTCCCGGCGCGGCGGATGATTTCCGGCGCCGGCCACGACGCGCAGATGATGACGGCGCTCTGCCCGTCGGCGATGATCTTCGTGCCGAGCCGCAACGGTATTTCGCATGCGCCGGAAGAGCATTCGGAATGGGCGGATATCGAAAAGGGCGCGCGCTTGATGCTTTCGGCATTGATGCGGCTTTGCGCGGGCTGACAAAGCCGTGGTCGGTGAAGCGGCATGGTGCTATGCAGGCCGTGCAATCGCTGCAAGAGATAGCCGCCATAGATAGCTGCCATGACCGCCCGATACGATAGCTACATCATCTGCACCTCGCCGCGCAGCGGCAGCACATTGCTTTGCAAGCTGCTTGCCGCCACCGGCGTCAGCGGCAATCCCGATTCCCATTTTCACCGACCGTCGCTCGCCGCATGGCAGAAAAGCCACGGCGTTGCGGAAATCGAAGGCGAGCATGAACGGGCGGCGCTCGCCCGCGTGTTCGCCGCGGCAATCGCCAAAGGCAGCGGCGATACCGGCATGTTCGGCCTCCGCCTGCAGCGCGGCAGCTTCGATTATTTCACGGAAAAACTCGCCGTTCTTCATCCCGGCCTCGGTTCCGACGTGAGCCGCGTCGAGGCGGCGTTCGGACGCACGCTGTTCATCTATCTGTCGCGCGCCGACAAGGTCGCCCAGGCTGTCTCCTGCGTGAAGGCGGAGCAGACCGGGCTGTGGCATGTGGCGCCGGACGGCGGTGAACTGGAGCGCACCGCCCCGCACCGCGAGCCGGTCTATGACGGCCCGGCGCTGATGAAATGGCACGACACGATGACGGGTTATGAGCGCGAATGGGAGGCCTGGTTTTCGCGCGAGAACATAGAACCGCTGCGGCTCGATTACGATGCGCTGTCCCATTCACCGCGTGAGACGCTACGCACCGTCTTGCTGGCGCTCAGCCTTGGCGGGCGCGCGGCGGATGCCGCTTCGCCCGGCGTCAGGAAGATCGCCGATCGGGTCAATGACGAATGGGCGGAAAGGCTGCGCCTTCAGATCGCCGAGTAAAACCGGAAGGCCGCAAAGCCGACCGCGATGATCGCCGCCAGCACGACGCCGGCGATAAGCGCGAATTCGGCGCTCTGACCGAAGGCGTTGCGGCGTTCAGATCTTTGCGGCATGACGGTTCTGGCTCTGGCTGCTTCGGTGACGGTCATCATGGCGCGCTTGCCTTCTCGCGGCGTTAAAATACATGGTTACTATTTGATAAAACACATATCAGCCGGGACGTGTTCCCGTTTCGGATTTCGCGTGTCCGCAACGCGTTATCACCGATGGTTTGCCAAGCCGTCGGGCAGGCGATAGACATGCGTAAACGCATCATATGGAATGGACCGCATGGCTCGCGCCTTTCTTTACGTTCTTGATTCCTTCGGCATCGGCGGCGCGCCGGATGCCCGCGCCTATGGCGATCTTGGCGCCGATACGCTCGGTCATATCGCCGAATTCTGCGCCGCCGGGCTCGGCGACCGGGAAGGGCTGCGCTCAGGCCCGCTGCGGCTTCCCAATATGGCGGCACTCGGGCTCATCGAGGCGGCGAAGCTTGCGAGCGGCAATTATCCGGCCGGCATGGAGCGGTCCGAGCGGTTCTTGGGCCGCTACGGCGCGGCAAGCGAGGTCTCGCGCGGCAAGGACACGCCGTCAGGCCACTGGGAGATCGCCGGCACGCCGGTGATGTTCGACTGGGGTTATTTCCCCGACGGGCCGGATTGTTTTTCACGGGAACTCCTGGAGGCGATCTACGCCGAGGCCGGCATTTCCGGCAGTCTCGGCAATTGCCACGCGTCGGGCACCGAGATCATCAAGCGCTATGGTCAGGAGCATGTCTGGACCCGGCGGCCGATCTTCTACACCTCCTCCGACAGCGTGTTCCAGATCGCCGCCCATGAATATCACTTCGGGCTGGACCGGCTGATGAAGCTTTGCGCCGTCGTGCGCCAACTGACCTATGCCTACAATATCGGCCGGGTCATCGCCCGCCCGTTCGCCGGCGAGACCGCCGAGACCTTCAAGCGCACTGGCAATCGCCGCGACTTCTCGATCGAGCCGCCGGACAGGACCCTGCTCGACCGGGTGAGCGAGGCCGGGCGCAAGGTGCTGGCGGTCGGCAAGATTTCCGATATCTTCGCCGGCAAGGGGGTGACCCGGCTCTACAAGGGCGATGGCAACGAAGCGCTGGTCGATGCCAGCCTCGAGGCGATAGCGCAAGCGGATGACGGTGATCTCGTGTTCACCAATCTGGTCGATTTCGACATGCTCTACGGCCATCGCCGCGATGTGCCGGGCTATGCCGCAGCCCTCGAGGCCTTCGACGCCCGGATCAACGATATCGCCGAACGGCTGAAGCCCGGCGATATCGTGGTGCTGACCGCCGATCACGGCTGCGATCCCACCTGGCGCGGCTCCGACCATACCCGCGAGCGTGTGCCGGTGCTGGTCTTCGGCCCGGGGCTGAGGCCTGGTTCGTTCGGCGTGCGCGACAGCTATGCCGATATCGGGGAGAGCATCGCGGCGCATCTGGGCCTCGCGCCCGGCACGAACGGGAGGTCGTTTCTGTGATCAAGGCCGAACTTCATTGTCATATCGAAGGGGCAACGCCGCCGGCGCTGGCGGGCAGGCTTGCCGAAAAATACGGCATCGACCTTTCCCGCCATCTGAGCGGCGGACGCTATGTCTGGCACGATTTTTCGAGTTTCATCGCCTGCTATGCGGCAATCGCGAACGTGTTCCGCTCGGAGGAGGATTTCGCGGCCCTTGCCGAAGCCTATCTGAGCGAACTGGCCACGGCGAACACGATCTATGCCGAGCTGTTCGTATCCCCGGAACAGGGCCTGTCCGCCGGCCTGTCGAAGGATGGCTACATGCGGGCGATCACCGCCGGCATCGAGGCCGCGCGCGAAAAGACCGGCATCGAGGCGCGCATGGTCATGATCGGCGAGCGCCATATGGGGCCGGAGCAGGTGGAGGGAGCCGCGCGCTATGCCGTTTCCTGCGATTTTCCGCTGCTGACCGGTTTCAACATGGCCGGCGACGAGCGCATGGGCCGGGTTGCCGATTTCGCCCGCGCCTTCGATATCGCGCGCGATGGCGGGCTCGGCATCACCATTCATGCGGGCGAGGTCTGCGGCGCGTTTTCGGTGCGCGATGCGCTCGATTGCGTCCGGCCCGACAGGATAGGCCATGGCGTCAGGGCCATCGAGGAACCGGATCTGGTGCGCCGGCTTGCCGATGAGGGCGTGGTGTTGGAAGTCTGTCCGGGCTCGAATATCGCGCTTTCCGTCTATCCGGATCTGGCGGCCCATCCGCTGCGCCGGCTGTTCGATGCGGGGGTGAAAGTCACGCTCAATTCCGATGACCCGCCGTTCTTCCACACCTCGCTTGCCCGCGAATACGAAGCTGCCCGCGACGAGATGGGGTTTTCGCGGCAAGAAATCGACACGATGACGCGGACGGCGATCGAGGCCGCCTTCGTCGATGAACCGACCCGCAAACGGCTGCTTACGCGGCTTTCGGGCTGAAACAGTGAAAACCGGACGCTTTCGTTGGCGCGATGCTTGCCGGGCGCAAGCCTTTTGCGCCATAAACAGCTTCACTGCATAAAGGACGGGAAGACACCATGGACGGCGTAACGGTCATCAATCACCCCCTGGTTCAGCACAAGCTGACCAAGATGCGGCAGAAGGAAACCTCGACGGCGAGCTTCCGGCGTCTGCTCCGGGAGATTTCGACGCTGCTGTGCTACGAGGTGACCCGCGATCTCGAACTGACCATGGAAACCATCGAGACGCCGATGACGACGATGGAAGCGCCGGTGCTGGAAGGCAAGAAGCTGGTGTTCGCCTCGATCCTGCGCGCCGGCAACGGTCTCTTGGAAGGCATGCTCGATCTGGTGCCGTCTGCCCGCGTCTCCCATATCGGCGTCTATCGCGATCATGAAACGCTGGAGGCGATCGAATATTTCTTCAAGGCGCCGGAGGATATCGGCGAGCGTCTGGTGATCGTCGTCGATCCGATGCTGGCGACCGGCAACTCCTCGATCGCCGCCGTCGACCGGCTGAAGGAGCGCGGCGTCACCAATATCCGCTTCCTCTGCCTGCTGGCCGCCCCCGAGGGCATCGAGAATTTCCGCAAGGCGCACCCCGATGTCGCGGTCTACACCGCGGCGATCGACAGCCATCTCAACGAAAAGGGCTATATCGTCCCCGGCCTGGGTGACGCCGGCGACCGGATGTACGGCACGAAATAGCGGCCTCGGCCGTCATTTTCGCAGCGGCAGCCGGTAGCGGACGAAGCCGTCGGCCTTGTCGTAACTGTCGTAGAGCCGGCGCGCCGTGGCGTTGTCGTCATTGGTGTGCCAGTAGAGATTGGTCCAGCCATCGCGGCGGCCGGTCGCGATCAGGTCATCGATCAGCGCGCGGCCGACGCCGCTGCCCCGGCTTGCGGGGTCGACGAACAGGTCTTCCAGATAGCAGGCCGGCTCCACCGCCCATGTGCGCGGATGCAGGATGCAGGTCGCAAAGCCCGCGATCACGCCATCGACAACCGCAAGACGGGTGAAGACCGGGCTTGTCGGATCAATGATCCGGCTCCAGGTCATCGCGGTCACCGCCTCGTCCAGCTCAGTGCCATAAAACGCCAGATAGCCCTGCCAGAGCGTCAGCCATGCGGCCTTGTCGGTGGGTGCGGCCGAGCGGATCACGGCGGCGGTCACTCGCCCGCCTCCTGAAGGATCTGCAGATGCTCGCCGGAAAGTTCGAGTTGAGGCGCCCGGATCAGGCTCTCCATCTGTTCCAGCTTCGAGGCACTGGCGATCGGCGCGGTGACGCCGCGTCGTGTCATCAGCCAGGCAAGCGCGATCGAGGCCGGATGCTCGCCGGTTTCGGTGCTGACCTGTTCCAGCGCCTTCAAAATCCGGCGGCCGCGGTCGTCGAAATATTTGGCGACCCCGCCGCCGCGCGCGGTCCCCTCCGTCTCATCGGCCGATTTGTATTTTCCGGTGAGGAAGCCGGAGGCGAGGCTGAAATAGGTGATGACGCCGATATCGTGCTCGACGCATAGGTCGGCAAGCGCGCCCTCGAAGGCTGCGCGGGCGTAGAGATTATATTCCGGCTGGAGTACGTCATAGCCCGCCCGCCCGGTATGCGCGGCCACTGCCAGCGCCTCGCCAAGCTGCCCGGCATCGAGATTTGAAGCGCCGATCGCGCGGACCTTGCCCTGTTCCCGTAGTCGGGTGAAAGCGCCGATGGTCTCGTCATAGGGCGTGTTTTCATCCGGCCAGTGGGCCAGATAGACGTCGATATAGTCGGTCCCGAGTCGCTTCAGCGATTCCTCCACGGCTTGAGTGATCCAGCCCTCGCCGAGCCCCTTCCTGTCCGGCGCCATTTCGGAGCCGACCTTGGTGATGATCACCACGTCCTCGCGCCTGACGCCGCCGCGCTTCAGCCAGTTGCCGATGATGGTTTCGGACTCTCCACCCTGGTTGCCATCCACCCATTTCGAGTAGACGTCCGCCGTATCGATAGCGTTGAAGCCGGCATCGACGAAGCGGTCGAGCAGGGCAAACGAGGTCTGCTCGTCCGCCGTCCATCCGAAAACATTGCCCCCGAACACAACCGGCCCAATGGCGATATCGGTGCGGCCCAGAATTCGTTTATGCATGATTTCCTCCGGCATGGTTAAAAGGCGGTGCAGCATTCTAGATAGCGCCCAGTCTATGCTTTGCAATCGCCGCGATGCAACGCTTGCGCTGGTCGCGTCCGGTTTTTATGCTGGCCCGCGAAAAAGGTGAGGAGACCCGATGTTGCGTTTTGGAATTATGTCGACGGCCAAGATCGGCCGCGAACTGGTCGTGCCGGCAATTGTCGATGCGGAAAACTGTGTGCTTGCGGCCATCGCGAGCCGCGATATCGGCCGTGCGCGAGCAATGGCCGAGCGCTTCGGCGCGCCCCACGCCTTCGGTTCCTATGAGGAGATGCTGGCAAGCGACGTGATCGACGCCGTCTATATCCCGCTGCCGACCTCCCAGCACGTCGAATGGGCGATCAAGGCGGCGGATGCGGGAAAGCATGTTCTGGTGGAAAAGCCGCTGGCGCTGAAGGCGGACGACATCGCGCCCGTGATCGCCGCGCGTGACCGCAACAAGGTGCTGGTCAGCGAGGCCTATATGGTCACCTATACGCCGGTGTGGCGCAAGGTCCGGGCGCTGCTTGCGGAAGGCGCGATCGGCGAACTCGTCCATGTGCAGGGCGCTTTCACCTATTTCCTGCGCGATGAGACCAATATGCGCAACATTCCCGAACTCGGCGGCGGCGGTCTGCCCGATATCGGCGTCTATCCGACGGTCACCACCCGCTTTGCCACGGGCCGGGAGCCTGCGCGCGTTCAGGCCACAGTGCGCTATGACGAAAAGTTCGGCACGGATATCTATGCCTCGGTGCGGGCGGAATTTCCGGGCTTTGAACTGAGCTTCTACATCTCCACCCAGCTCGCCAATCGCCAATCCATGGCCTTTCACGGAACGGAGGGCCTGATAGAGGTGGTATCGCCGTTCAATGCCGACCGCTGGGGCGAGGAAACCGTGCTGCTCTCCAACCGCAACCACAGCGAAACCCGGGCCTTCCGCTTCCAGGACAGCCGGCAATATGTATGCGAGGTCGAGGCCTTTGCGAAGGCGGCAATGGGCGCGGACGAGGCGGTGTTCACGCTTGAGGATTCGGTGCGCAACCAGCGTTTCATCGATGCCGTCTACCGGGCCGGCAATGCCGATGGCGGCTGGACGGAGGTCTGAGCTTCAGCGCATCCGTCCGCCGCGCCATGGCCGTGAGGCCATGGCCACTTGCCTACTATGCGAACCGTTCACTCGGCGTTTCCGGCTGCGGCGCGACCAGGAAGGCCGACAGCGCCTCGGGAAGTTCCGCGCCATCGGCAAGCCGGATATTGACGTGGAAGCCCGGCACGGCCGCCGTCACCGGATACTCGAAGCCCTCGGCATCGGTTTCGCTTTCGCCGGTCGGCCCATGGACCAGGCCGTCACAGGCAGAACCCACCGCCTTGACGATCAGCATGCCTGCCGGAAGGTCCGTGTCGTGATAGGCGAGTGCATCGAGCTGGAGGCCGAGAGCCTCGAATGCGGCGAGCGCTTCAGCGTGATCGGTGAATTTCAGAAAAGCATCATGCATAAGCCACCGCCTTTGCCTGAAGATCGGCGTCCGTCATCCGGAACGGCCAGATCATGAGTTGGTCATACCAGCCGGCCGCGAAGGCAATGGCCGTTTCGTTGCGCCCAAGATACGCGGTCGACAAAACCGCCTCTTGCATACCGGACCTGCTCTGCACGGCTCCTGCGTTGTAACTCCCACTCAAAGTGGAGCCGTCCCAGCCCGCCGCGATCCCGAAGCCAGGCAAAGGCGCTGCTACTGTCGCGAGTTCCATAACTGGGGATGCGGCATTGATCGATGTGCCGAGTGTGTTCAGTAGGTAAACTGCGTCTGATCCGTCTGGCCCGCTCAATAGCCTGCCGCCGGTAAATGGCGATGAGCCGGAAATTCCTTCGCCCTGCACCAGCACACTCGCCTCCTCGCGCCGCAGCAGTGCGGCAACGGGCTCCGCCAATTGCGCCCTGTCGGCGGGTCGGGTGACGGTTGTTCCATTGGTCGGAATGTAGGAGGTGGAATGGGAGCCAGCCTCCAGCTGGGTTCCGTAGACGATGATTTTTTCCGCCCCGGTCGGCGTCCAGCCGTCAATGCCGGCTGCGTCCGTCGCGTTCAGGCCTAAGAGCACATTGCCGGTCCCGGCCGTCATCGTCGCGGTCACGGTGATCTTGTAGAACCCGTTTTCGTCCGCCGTCATCGTGCGGGCAACCGCCCCGGACGTGTTCCCGGCTACGCCGTTGAGAAGATCGAAAGAGGCCAGAGGAAGGTTCGATCCGTCGTAGAGGCGGACGTAAAACCATCGATGGCCTGCGTATTTCACGCGCAGCGTCAGGGTGTAGGGCTGGGCGGAAAATGTGACCGGCCGATAGATGTAATGGCTTCCCGCCTCCGGGGCTGCGACAATGGCGCAAGCATCATCGGGTGCGCCGGATGGGCCGGTCTCGGCCTTCGCAGCCGAGACCCGGGTCTTCAGCCATGCGGCATTGGTCAAATCATTCGAATAGGTCAGCAAATTCGTCGCGGGCCCCTCCAGCAACAACTGACGCCGCCCATGGGTGTAATCGAAGCGCGGCTGATCGGCCGCAGCCAGCTGGAGCAGGCCATCGGCATCGATATAGGTGGCGGAGCCTGCGCGGGTGAAGCCCAGAATATCCGTGAGCTGCCTTGCCGACAGAGCCGTGAGCGCCGCCGTCGAGGCCAGGGGGACATCCCCTGCCGGCACCCCCGACAGGGCAAAACGGTCCTGACGGAGGTCGAGGATGGCGGCCGGGCCGTGCTGGTTGCTGCCATCCGCGGCGGTCGCCAGATAGACGGGGGCGCTCCAGAATGGCGTCGGTTGCCTGCCGCCGCTGGCCGCGATGGAGACGCCCAGTCTCATATCAGTCCCACCAGCGCATCTGCCGTGGTGCCGGTGGCCAGGACATGGCTGACGCGGATGGGCAGGATCGTGCCCGCGGACACGTTCTGGAAGGTAACGGTCTCGCCGGAGGCGAAGGTCGCGGTAAGATCTCCGGCGATCCCGACATAGAGTGCGCGAGTAACCTCCAGCACCGGTTCGGCGTCGTCGGTGGTGATCGGGAACCCGTCATAGGCCGGGCTGGTGAGCGTTGCGTGGCGGGATGCAAATCTGTCTGTCATGACGCGTCTCCTTGGCTTGCGTTGACCGGCCCTAATTCTGCGGGCCGCGCGCGCCGCGGGGATTTGCGGGGAGAAAACAGGTTCGATTGTGCAACGGAAACGCGGATCGGGTAGACTGAAAGCCATGAGCAATCCCTTCGACGCCGAATCGGCGACAAACCTGACGGAATTTACCGTTTCGGAGCTTTCCGGATCGATCAAACGCACGGTCGAGGACCGGTTCGAACGGATTCGCCTGCGCGGCGAAATCTCCGGCTACCGCGGACCACATTCCTCGGGTCACGCCTATTTTTCGATCAAGGACGAGCGCGCCCGGATCGATGCCGTCATCTGGCGCGGCGTATTTTCCGGGCTGAAGATCAAGCCGGAAGAGGGCATGGAAGTGATCGTCACCGGCAAGGTCACCACCTTCCCCGGCGCTTCGAAATACCAGATCGTGGTGGAGGCGCTGGAGCCTGCCGGCGCCGGCGCGCTGATGGCGCTCTTGGAAGAGCGCCGCAGGAAGCTCGCTGCCGAGGGCCTGTTCGACGAGGCGGCCAAGAAGAAGCTGCCGTTCATGCCGCGTGTCGTGGGTGTGGTCACGTCGCCGACCGGGGCGGTGATCCGCGATATCCTGCACCGCATTGCCGATCGCTTTCCGGTCCATGTCGTGGTCTGGCCGGTGAAGGTCCAGGGCGATGGTTCGGGCGATGCGGTCGCCGCCGCCATCAGGGGGTTCAACGCCCTCGGCCCCGACGCTCCCGTGCGCCAGCCCGATGTGCTGATCGTCGCGCGCGGCGGCGGCTCGCTGGAAGATCTCTGGGGCTTCAATGACGAGGCGGTGGTGCGGGCGGCATACGAAAGCAAGATCCCGCTGATCTCCGCCGTCGGCCACGAGACCGACTGGACGCTGATCGATCACGCCGCCGATTACCGCGCCCCGACGCCGACGGGGGCGGCCGAACGGGCCGTGCCGGTCAAGGCCGACCTCGTCGCCGATCAGGCCCGTCTCGCAGCCCGGCTTGCAAGCGCCGTTTCCCGGGTGATGGATTTCCGCCGGCAGACGCTGACCGGGCTTGTCCGCGGCCTGCCGTCGCTCGATCAGTTGCTGGCCCTGCCGCGACGGCGCTTCGATGAGGCGGCGCTGAGAAGCACCCGCGCGCTGGAACTCAATACCATCAACAAGCGCCGGGCGTTTGAGCGCAGCGCCTCCGGCCTTTCGGCAACGCCCCAGCGCCTGACGATGATGATCGCGCGTGACCGTGAAAAGGTAGCGGTGCTTTCGCGCCGGGCGGCAACCGCGGTCGATGCCGGCCTGAAGACCCATCGCGCCGCCATCGCCGGCCAGCAGCGGGTGCTGAACTCGCTGTCCTACCGCAATGTGCTGGCGCGCGGCTTTGCGGTGATCCGCGATCAGGACAACCGCCCGGTCTCGCGCGCGGCTGGAATCCAGTCCGGCGCGCCGGTCGAGATCGAGTTTGCCGACGGAAGGGTAAAGGCGGTGACGGGCGAGGGGGGCACACCGTCGGAGGCCCCGCCTGCACCAAAGCCTAAGAAAAAGCCAAAAATCCCCGCCAAACCGCCCACTCAGGGCAGCCTGTTTTAGTCACCGCAGCCTTGCCGCCCACAATCTCTCCCCTCAAGGGGGGAGATTATTGTCCGGAAGGTTTGGGAGTGTTGCCTACTCGGCCCATTCGCCGCCGCGCATCACCGGCGTGGCATTGCCGTCGGCGTCGATCCCGTCGATGTCGATCCTGTCGGAGCCGATCATCCAGTCGATATGGATCAGCGATGAATTGCCGCCGCGCGCCGCGATCTCGTCGGGCGAAAGCGTGTCGCCGTTGAGGAAGCATTTCGAATAGCACTGGCCGAGCGCGATGTGGCACGAGGCGTTCTCATCGAACAGCGTGTTGTAGAACAGGATGCCGCTGGCCGAGATCGGCGAGGAATGCGGCACCAGCGCCACCTCGCCCAGCCGGCGGGCGCCCTCGTCGGTGTCGAGCACCTTGTTCAGCACCGCTTCGCCCTTGGCGGCGGAAGCCTTGACGATGCGGCCCTCGCTGAATTCGACGCGGATGTCATCGATCAGCGTGCCCTGGTGGGACAACGGCTTGGTGGACGAGACATGGCCGTCGACCCTGAGCCGGTGCGGCGTGGTGAACACTTCCTCGGTCGGGATGTTCGGGTTGCAGATAATGCCGTTCTTGGCCATCGACGCGCCGCCATGCCACTCGTGATCATCGGCAAGCCCGATCGTCAGATCGGTGCCGGGGCCGGTGTAGTGCAGCGCCGAGAACCGCTTGGCGTTGAGAAAGGCGGAACGGGCATGCAGGTTCTCGTTATGCTTGCGCCACGCGCCGACCGGGTCGGGCCGGTCCACCCGCGATGCGGCGTAGATCGCCTTGGCGAGCTTGGCGACGGCGATCGCGTCGGGGTCCTGCGGGAATACCGTCCTCGCCCAGGCAAGCGTCGGGTAGGAGACGATGTTCCAGTTGATGTCGAACCCCGCGATCTTCTCCAGCGCCGGCTTGTAGGCGGTCGACATGGCGCGGTTGGCGCGGGCAACCTTGTCGGCATCCTGGGCGGCAAGCAGCATCGGATCGTCGCCCGCGATCGCAAGCCGCGCCGCGCCATTGCCGAACGCCTTGCCCATGCCCTCGTAGAGCCAGTCCGCGGCCTTGTCGAAGCTCGCGTCATGGCCGTGCTCGAACCGTTCCAGCGTCGCCTCCGGGTCGGAAAACAGCGTGGTCACCACGCCGGCGCCGGCCTGATAGGCATGGCGGCTGATCAGCCGGGTCAGCGGCTGCGCCTCGATCGGCGCGGTCATCACCAGGTCCTGCCCCTCGGCAAGGTTGAGGCCGACCTTGACGGCGACCTCGGCCAGTTTTTCGAGTTTTTCCAGATCGATGGGATGGGGAAGCCGTGTCTGAACGTTCATCGTCGCCTCGCATGGATTTGCAATTGTCGGAACCTGTCTAATGCGTTTTGCGACGGAATTGAAGCAGTCACGGCTTTTTGGGGATATCCCGGCTTTAAATGACGCAGTTCAATGCACGCAATTGTTTGGCATTCTCGGTCAGTCGGTCTTGCCAATCTGCATGGGCTTGTTTGGCGGCCTCCATCTGGGCTTTGGTTTTCATGTACTCACCATCGCCAAGGCGCAGCTTCTCTTCGGCTCGAGTGATCATCACATCCAGCGCTATTCCCGCTATACTGCTGCCGGTCCGCAATCCTGGATGAGGGGCTGTGCCTGCCGCCGCAGCGGCTGCCTGCAACGCCTGGAGTTTGTATATTTCATTTTGAGCATCGGCTCTGGCCGTTTTTGCTTTCTCGTGAAGTTCAGCAGCATTTCTATAAACCTCAAGACTGTTCTTGATCCGCTCGTTGATCATAATTTCCGCATCCCGGCGTACGCGGCATTGTTCCGGGTCTTTTTCAGGCTCACGCATATTGATTGCTCCGCTTGTTGTGGAAGCCTATGGTAGTGCTTGCATCGGGAGCGGGGATTTGCGGGGATTGGGTGAAATGCGGCTAGGGGCTATCGTCTTGCTGTTTCTGGCCATTCTGCAGCCGGCGCACGCCGCAGATCGCTGGTCTTTCGAAACGCATCCCCATCCGTCCTATCCCGATGAGTATGCGCAAGAAGATCTGGCAATGATCGCGGATATCAATGCGTTGGGGTTTGACGGATGCGCCGCCCAGGTGGCTTTCGACTACCTGATCTATAACAGGACGTATCCGGATTACGCGCTGAAACACGATGGCGAAGACGGCCTTGAGGCATGGAAGCTGCATGTGCTTCGAACGGAGCGTTCGGCCTCGGCTTTCTGCATCGTGCAGACTGTCAGCGAGGCGCTCAGGGAGGTTTATATCCTGCGCCCTTCCGAAAGCCGTCTGGACGGGCTGTTCTGCGGCAGGTTCGGCAGACCCGCCGAAACCATCCTTGAGGACCGTGTGGTGGAGCTTCTGCACAAGCTCGTCAGTTTTGCCGAAACCGGACATTATTTCGCGATCCCGGAACTGCTGCGTAGCCGCAACTGGCTGGATTTCCGCTTCAATCCGGATATCCGGTACTACCTTGAGGCCAGACAGGAGCGCCGTTACGGGAACGAACCGGCCCCGATTCTGCGTCAGGCGGTAATCGAACTGCAAGGCAGGGACCGGCTCGCCTTCGTGGAGGATGCCATTGCCCGAAACGACCTTGCCGGCGTTATCGCAACCAGCCCGGACTGTTCTGCCTTCACGCCGGAAGCGCGGGCGAAAGCGCGCGAGGCGGCGCGCGGCGACCCGATCTGAGGTTTACGCGATCACGCCCGCCGTTACCGCGCCAAGCGCCTTCACCGCGTCGGCCGGCGCAAGCTTGACCTGCAAACCGCGCTGGCCGCCATTCATCACCACATAGGGCTCGGCAAGCGCCTTCTCCTCGAACGCCACCGGCACGCGCTTTCTCTGGCCGAAGGGCGAGATGCCGCCGACATGATAGCCGGAAAGCCGCTCGGCGGTCTTCGGGTCCGCCATCTCGGCATGCTTGCCGGAAAAGGCGGTGGCGAGTTTCTTCATCGAGACTTCGGCATTGGAGGGCACCACCGCGCAGACCGGCCTGCCATCAACCATGGCCATCAGCGTCTTCAGCACCCGGTCGGGGGCCTCGCCGATCGCTTCGGCCGCCTGAAGCCCGACCTTGAAGGCATTGGGGTCGTAATCATACTGCTGGATGGTGTAATCGACGCCGGCCTTGTCGAGAAACCGGGTCGCCTGCGTGGTCTTCGCCATCGCCTAGCCCTTGCCAAAAAGGGCTTCGTAGCTGTCCGGCCTGAAGCCGAGCGTAATCGCCCCGTCCGTTTCCAGCACCGGCCGCTTGATCATCGAGGGTTGGGCCAGCATCAGACCGATCGCCTTTTCGCGGGTGAGATCGGTCTTGTCGGCCTCCGGCAGCTTGCGGAAGGTCATGCCGGCGCGGTTCAGAACCTTGTCCCAGCCGGCTTCGTCGCACCAGCGCTCCAGATGCGCCCGGTCGATGCCGGCCTTCTTGTAGTCGTGAAAGTCGTAGGCAATGGAATGCGCGTCGAGCCAGGTCCAGGCCTTCTTCATCGTGTCGCAATTCCTGATTCCGTAAAGCGTGACCAGCATGACGTCTCTCCTGTTTGCCGTCTGCTTTAGCAAGTCGGCAGGAATGAGAAAAGCCCGGCGCGGGGCCGGGCTTATCGAGCGGTGACGAACCTGTCCTCACACTCCGCGTCCTCGGGCTTGACCCGAGGATCCAGGCCACACGGCGTGCGCTGGCCAAAGAGTATCGCTGCTCAATGCGTTAAGCGCTCGCAGCCGTGATTTCAGGTAATGAACTCGGGCGCTGTCTACTCGTTGATCAGCCGTTTCAGAAGTTCCACCTCCTGCGACAGCTTGTTGTCCTTCTCCAGAAGGTCCTCGATCTTGCGCACCGCATGCAGCACGGTGGTATGATCGCGTCCGCCGAAACGGCGGCCGATTTCCGGGAAGGAGCGCGGCGTCATGGTCTTGGCCAGAAACATCGCGATCTGGCGCGGCTTGACGATCACCCGCGTGCGCCGGTTGGAGACGAGCTCCTGCCGGGTGACGCAATAATGACGGGCGACGACGCGCTGGATATCCTCGATGCGCACCCGCTTCGGCTCGCCGGTTCCGACAAGATGGACCAGAAGCTCATCGACGCGTTCCAGCGACAGGTTGGGTTCGAACGAGCGGCGGAACAGCAACTGGTTGAACGCGCCTTCAAGCTCGCGCCCGCTCGCGGTCACCTTGCTGGCGACATGTTCGAGCACTTCCGGGGCGATGTCGATCGCGGCGTCTTCCTGCTGCGCCAGATAAAGCCGGCGCTTCAGCATTTCCAGCCGCATCGTGTAGTCGGGACCGTTCATTTCCAGCGAAACGCCGCCGGTCAGGCGCGAACGCACCCGGGGGTCGAGCGATTCCAGCTCCCACGGCGCGCGGTCGGCGGCGACGACAACCTGTTTGGCGCTGTCGAGCAGCGTGTTGATCAGGTGGCAGAATTCGTGCTGGATCATCTTGCCCTGCAGGAACTGCATGTCGTCGATCACCAGAAGGTCGATATTGCGCAGCGAATCCTTGAGCGTCAGCGCGTCGTTGTCGCGGATCGCGGTGGCGAATTTCCACATGAAGTATTCGGCGGTGAGGTAGACCACGCGCTGCTTGTCGGGCGAGGCAAGCGCCGCGTTCGCGATCGCCTGCAGAAGATGGGTCTTGCCGAGACCGACCGAGGAGTGAATGAACAGCGGATTGAAGCGCACCGCCGCCATGCCAGATTCGGCGATGGTCCTGGCGGCGGCAAAGGCAACCCGGTTGGATGCGCCCTCGACGAAGCTGTCAAAGGTGAAGAACGGATCGAGTGGCGAGCCGAAAACGGTCTGGCCCGACGTGTTGGCGCCGCGCGCCTGCGGCATTTCGGGATCGGGCATCAGCGGCTGGCCGGCCGGTGCGCGCATCAGCGGCCGCGATACCGGAGCGGGGCTGGCGGCGATCGGCTTCGGTTGCTCGTTTGTGAGCGGCTGGCGCGGAGCGCGGGTCGCGGAACGGACCAGAATCTCGATCTTCAGCACGTGCGGACGTTCCGCGCGGGCGATCTCGGTGATCAGATCGAGATAGTGATTGTTGATCCACGACTTCAGAAAGGCGGTGGGCACCGAAAAGCGGACCACGCCCTTGTCGCAGGAATGCAGTTTCAAACGGCCGAACCAACTGGCATAGACATCGCCGCCGACATGGGCTTTCAACGCGGTGCAGCAACGTTCGAAGAAGATATCGTCCCCGTTGGAATTCCTGGCAGCTGTCGCCGGTTTTGCATCATGTCCACCGGCCTCCGAATCGCCCGCATTGCCCTCGGTGCGAGAGGCTACCATTCTCATTCTCATCGTTGCCGCCTTTCAAACGTCATCACCCTGGCGCGCGCTTGTTTTTAATCGCCCGCTGCCTGTTTTGCCCTGCTGCCGGTGTCTTCCCGGCATGCGTTGTAGTCCGGCTCAATGCCGGAAATGGGACTTTCCGCCGCTCACCCGCCATCCGATCCTCGTATCGGAAAATGCAGGCTGCAAAATGTCCGGAGCTATACTGCCCTGAAGTTGTGATGCTCCCCCTGATCTCGTTGGCCGTTCGCAAAAGACACACAGGAACGATCCCGGAATTCGCGTGAAAACCGGAGTGCAACCTGTGATTGTTGGAAAAACGGCGCCACAAGGCAACCGCTCCCAGCGCCGGGAAGACAACGCATCCTGTGTCGAACACGCCCCTCCCGAAGAGATCGGGAGCTCATTCCGTTTGCTGTCGGGAGGCATTTAGGCAAGAACGACCGACAATTTCAACAAGGAATTTTTGCCGACTCGGCGCTTCCAGCATTGACTCTTACGAGTGAGTTTGCGTTCCCGCAGAGGGGTGGAAAAGAATCGCTTTTGAATCAATTAGATTCAGATATGACTGACATTGGATGGAACGGGTCGCCCGAGAAAATAAATTTTGCCGATTACATTTTTGCGCCGGGCGCGGCGGCCCGAAAATGGTGGAAATGCGGCGAACCTCCCGTAAACCTTTGATAGAGCTAAATTTTTTTGGTCATTTTTATGACATCTGTCTGTAATGTTGATGTCACAATCTACAAGTGTATGAACTCAAAACAAAAAACCCGGCGCGGGGCCGGGTTCTTCAAAAAGCTTGATTTCAAATTCGGCTCAGGCCGAAATCGACTTCACCCGCCGGGCCAGGCGCGATACCTTGCGCGAGGCGGTGTTGCGGTGAAGAACACCCTTGCTGGCGGCGCGCGCCAGTTCCGGCTCGGCGACGGCCAGAGCGGCCTTTGCCTGATCGAGATCGCCGGCGAGGATCGCTTCCTCAACCTTGCGGATATAGCCGCGGACACGAGTGCGGCGGGACTTGTTGACGGCAGTACGGCGGGCCATCTTGCGCGTCGCCTTTTTCGCCGAAGTTGTATTGGCCATATAAGTCTCTCTTCGAATTCTGACGCAAGCTCCGTCAGTTGCGGTCGCCGTAAAAGGCCTCATTCGCTTTTGTGACGGGAGCAATTGATGAAGCTCATCGAGCTTTCAAATACTGTGGCCGGGCATATAAAGCGAAACCGACGATCCGTCAATGCGTAATCCCGCAAAATCGGGGGGAAGGCGACAGAATACCGAATCTGCGATTGCCGCCAGCGATTGCCGCCAGCCATTGTCATTGCCATTGTCGCAAAGGCCCCTACACTTGGCTGGCCCGCGTCAAGCTACAGGAACCGCCATGCGTGTCACAGTCTTTTCTGCCAAGCCCTATGACGAAGATTTTCTGAAGGCCGCGAACGAGGGCCGGCACGAACTGGTCTTCACCGAGGCCGGGCTCCATGCCCCGACCGCGAAACTGGCCGCCGGCTCGAAGGCGATCTGCGCTTTCGTCAACGACGATCTCGGCGCATCCACGCTCTCGGTCCTGAAGGCTGTCGGGGTCGAACTGGTGGCGCTCAGATGCGCCGGCTTCAACCGGCTGGATCTGACTGCTGCCGACCGCCTCGGGATCGCCGCCGCCCGGGTGCCGTCCTATTCCCCGTATGCGATCGCAGAACATACCCTTGCGCTGGTGCTGACGCTGAACCGCAAGATCCACCGCGCCTTCAACCGGGTGCGGGAGGGCAATTTCGCCCTCAACGGGCTGCTCGGCTTCGATCTTCACGGCAAGACCGTCGGCGTGGTCGGCACGGGCGGGATCGGCCGCAATGTGATGCGCGCCTTTGCCGGCTTCGGCTGCGAGCTTCTGGCCTTCGATCCCTATCCCAGTGACGAGGCGGTCGCGCTCGGCGCGCGTTATGTCGGCAAGGACGAGCTTCTCGAAAAATCCGAGATCCTCACGCTTCATTGCCCGCTGACGCCGGAAACCCGCCATTTCATCGATGAGGGTGCAATCGCATCGATGAAGCGCTGCCGCATGCTGGTCAATACCAGCCGCGGCGGAGTGATCGATACCCATGCGGTCATCGAGGGGCTGAAATCCGGCCGCATTGGCGCGCTCGCGCTCGATGTCTACGAGGAGGAGGAGGATCTGTTTTTCCGCGATCTCTCCTCCACGGTCATCCGCGACGATGTGTTCGCCCGGCTCCTGACCTTCCCGAACGTGCTGATCACCGGCCATCAGGGCTTCTTCACCCAGGAGGCGCTCCACAACATCGCCCGCACTACGCTTGCCAACATCACCGCCTTCGAGGACAACGGCGCGGCGCTGCACCCGATCGGCAAGCGCTGAGGCCTCACCCCTTCTGGCACGCCGGGCAATAAAAGGTGGAGCGGCCGGTCTGGACGGCGCGGGCGATTGTGCCATCGCAGCCCTCGTGCCGGCAGGGCGCGCCGGTGCGGTCGTAGACCGAGAAGGAATGCTGGAAATAGCCGAGCGTGCCGTCGGTCTTTCGATGGTCGCGCAGCGTCGAGCCGCCGGCCTCGATCGCTTCGGCGATCACATCGCGAATGGCCGGGACGAGGCGCGTCAGTCCCGCCCGCGGCCTGCCCGCCGGGGTGACCAGATGGCCGGCGGCGCGGAATGGCGAAAGCTCCGCCCGCCACAGCGCCTCGCAGACATAGATATTGCCCAGCCCCGCGATATTGCGCTGGTCGAGCAGGGCGGCCTTCAGGCTCTGGGTCTTGCCGGCAAAGCGGGTTGCCAGATAATCCGCGTCGAGGCTGTTGCCCGTCGGCTCCGGGCCGAGGCCCTTGAAGCTGGCATCCGACTCGATCCCGGCGCGCGCGACGAGTTTCATGAAGCCGAAGCGGCGCGGGTCGTTGTAGATCACCCGCCCGTCCTCGAGATGGAAGATGACATGGTCATGGGCGGCTGCGGCATTTCGCGGCAGGTGGAAGTCGCCGGGTGTCTCCGCCGCGCCGTCCGCTTCCACGCGGTAGGAGCCGGACATGCCGAGATGGGCGACGATTGTCATGCCGTCTTCGAGATCGATCAGCAGATATTTGGCCCTTCGTCCCAGCGCTTCGATCCGCTTTCCCTTCACCGCATTGGAAAAATCCCTCGGGAACGGAAACCGGAGATCGGCCCGGCGCAGTTCCAGCTTCTCGATGATGCGGCCTTCCATGGCGGGCGCAAGCCCGCGGCGAACGGTTTCGACTTCCGGCAGTTCCGGCATGGTATTTTTAAGCCTTTGGCGTTTCGCTTTTCCGGGTTTCGGTTTATAGCCGCAACGGCGTCTGTTGTGTATCGCTGCGGCAGACCCGATATTAGGCCCGATATAGCAATTCAGGTCGGGCTGAGAAAGCCGAAACGGGCAGACGGAACATCTTCAAGCGTGAGGTGCGTAAAATGACGGATAGCCGGACCACCGCCAATGGCGGCATGGAAACCTCCTTCGGCTTTAAAAGTGTCGCCGACGGCGACAAGCAGCCGCTCGTCAACGACGTGTTCCACAAGGTTGCCAAACGCTACGACATCATGAACGACGTGATGTCGGCGGGGCTTCACCGTGCCTGGAAAAGCGCGATGGTGGCAAGCCTCAATCCACCCGCCGATCCCGATTATCATGTCCTCGATGTCGCCGGCGGCACGGGCGATATCGCCTTCCGCATCGTCGATGCGTCGAAGGGTTTCGCCCGCGCCACCGTGCTCGACATCAACGGCTCGATGCTGGCCGTCGGCGAGGAGCGCGCGCACAAGAAGGGCATTGCCGAAAACCTCACCTTCGTCGAGGCCAATGCCGAGGACCTGCCGTTCGAGGACAAGACATTCGACGCCTATACGATCGCCTTCGGCATCCGCAACGTGCCACATATCGACAAGGCGCTGGCGGAAGCCTACCGGGTGCTCAAACGCGGCGGGCGGCTGCTGGTGCTGGAGTTCTCCGAGGTCGAGGCACCGATCCTCGACAAGATCTACGATCTGTGGTCGTTCCACGCCATTCCGCGCGTCGGCAAGGCGATTGCCGGCGACGGCGAGCCCTATCGCTACCTGGTCGAATCGATCCGCAAATTCCCCAATCAGGCCGATTTCGCGAAGATGATCGAGCGCGCCGGGTTCTCGCGCGTGAAATTCACCAATTATTCCGGCGGTATCGCTGCCCTTCATTCCGGCTGGAAACTGTAGGCATTCATCATGGGCGCGCTTCGATCCTATCTTAACCTTCTCGGCGTCGGCTGGGTGCTGGCCCGCGAAGGCGTGATCAACGCGCTGCCGTCGGAAGGCCTGCCGCCCTTTGCCCGGCTGGTGAAGACCATGCTGGTGCCGTTCGCCCGGCCGGGCGCGCGCAGACAAGCGCGCTCCGACAGGCTCGGCAAGGCAATCTCGCGGCTCGGGCCCTCCTATGTGAAGATGGGCCAGTTTCTGGCGACCCGTCCGGATGTCGTCGGCGCGGGCTTTGCCGAGGATCTGGCGCAGTTGCAGGACCGGATGCCGTTCTTCCCGGTGGAAGCGTCCAAGGCGACCATTCGCGGCTCGCTCGGGCGCAGCGTCGATGAACTCTACACCGAATTCGGCGATCCGATCGCCGCGGCCTCGATCGCGCAGGTGCATCCGGCGATGGTCGAGACGCCGGAGGGCGAGAAGAAGGTCGCCGTCAAGGTGATCCGTCCCGGCATTCGTCAGCGTTTCAACGAGGATCTCGGCGCGATGTATCTGGTCGCGCGCATGCAGGAGCGTTTCGTCCGTTCCAGCCGGCGCCTCAGGCCCGTCGATGTCACCCGCACGCTGGAGCAGACCACCAGGATCGAGATGGATTTGCGGCTGGAAGCGGCCGCGATCTCCGAGATGACGGAAAACACCGTTCATGACGAAGGGTTTCGCCTGCCCGTGGTCGACTGGGAGCGCACCGGGCGCGATGTCGTCACCATGGAATGGATCGACGGCGTCAAGATGTCGGATGTCGCCGGGCTGAAGGCTGCTGGCCACGATCTGGAAAAACTGGCGGTGACGCTGATCCAGTCGTTCCTGCGCCATACGCTGCGCGACGGCTTCTTTCATGCCGACATGCATCCCGGCAATCTGTTCGTCGACCATGACGGCATGATCGTCGCCGTCGACATGGGCATTGTCGGCCGGCTCGGAAAGAAGGAGCGGCGGGTGCTCGCCGAAATCCTCTACGGTTTCATCACCCGCGATTACATGCGCGTGGCGGAAGCCCATTTCGAGGCCGGTTACGTGCCGTCGCACCACAACAAGGCCTCGTTCGCGCAGGCGATCCGCGCCATCGGCGAGCCGATCCACGGCCAGTCGGCGGAAACCATCTCGATGGGCAAGCTTTTGACGCTGCTGTTCGAGATCACCGAAATCTTCGACATGACCACCCAGACCCAGCTCATCAACCTGCAGAAGACCATGGTGGTGGTCGAGGGCGTCGCGCGCATGCTCGATCCGCATTTCAACATGTGGAAGGCGTCTGAACCGGTGGTCGGTCGCTGGATCGAGCAGAATCTCGGCCCCCGCCGGGTGCTCGCCGATATGCGCGATGGCATGCAGGCGGTGCTGAAGATCGCCGAGGCGATCCCCGAAATCGCCGACAAGACCGAAAAATTCCACAACGAGATCGTCGCCATGAGCGAGAAGGGGCTGCGCTTCGACGAGCGCACCTCGGAGGCCATCGGCCGCGCCGAGGCCCGCCACACCCGCTCCGGCCGCGTGGCGCTGTGGCTGATCGCGGCGGTGCTGGTGTATCTCGCCGTGGTGGCTTCGGTTGCGGTGTTTTGATGGGTGTGAGCTCTGGTGATGTGGTTGCTGTTTGGCGACCGGGCTATCCGCATCGCCCCCTTCAATCTCCCCCCTTGAGGGGGAGATGTCGCGAAGCGACAGAGAGGGGTATGGGGCATATCCCGAAACGCCGAACCTATTGGCTCACGGTTCACCCCTCTCTGCCCCTGTCGGGGCATCTCCCCCTCAAGGGGGGAGATCGGAAAGGTGGCCGTTTCCACCTTAAATCAGTCTAATCCCAGGGGAGCATAATCCATGCGCATCGGCGGACGTCTTCAGGGCGCAATCGAGGTTCTTTCCGAGGTCGAGGAGCGCAGGCGGCCGATTTCCAGCGCGCTGAAGGACTGGGGCACCGCGCACCGGTTCGCCGGCTCCGGCGACCGGGCGGCGATCGGCAATATCGTCTATGACGCGCTGCGGCTGAAGCTTTCCCACGGCTGGCTCATGGATGACGAAAGTCCCGCGGCGCTCGCCCATGCGGTGTTGTTCCGGCAATGGGGCTTTACCCCGGAAAGCCTTGCCGAGCGGCTTGAGGGCGACAAGTTCGCGCCTGAGCCGCTGCCGGAGACAGCGCTGGCCGCCTTTGCAAGCCGCAAGCTCGTCGATGCTCCCGACCACGTCCGCGCCGACCTGCCGGAGTGGATCCTGCCGGCGTTCAAGGCGAATTTCGGCGAGCATTGGCTTGCCGAGGCCGAGGCGCTGAACCTCAGGCCGCCGCTCGATCTGCGCGTCAACACGCTGAAGGCGGACCGGGAGAAGGTGAAGAAGGCGTTGGCGCGCGCAGGGGCCGAACTTGCGGCGACCGCGCCCCAGGGCCTGCGCATTCCCCCCGGCAGCGGGGCTGACCGGCTGCCGAACGTCACCGCCGAACTCGCCTTCCAGAAGGGCTGGTTCGAGGTGCAGGACGAGGGTTCGCAGATCGTGGCCCGGCTGGTCGATGCCCATGCCGGCCAGCAGGTGCTGGATTATTGCGCCGGCGGCGGCGGCAAGACGCTGGCGCTTTCCGCCGACATGGACAATGCCGGCCAGGTGCACGCCTATGATGCCGACCGCACCCGGCTTGCGCCGATCATCGAGCGGCTTCGTCGCGCCGGGACCCGCAATGTTCAGGTTCATGACGATGCCGCGGCGCTGGAGGGGCTGACGTTCGACCGCGTGCTGATCGATGCGCCGTGCACGGGCACCGGCACGTGGCGGCGCCGGCCCGATATCAAATGGCGGCTGTCGGAAAAGAACCTCGAAGAGCGCACCGTCCAGCAGGACGAGGTGCTGGCCGCAGCCTCCCGTTTCGTCAAGCCGGGCGGGCTGCTGGTCTATGTCACCTGCTCGCTGCTGCCCGATGAAAATCAGGCCCGGATCGCGGGTTTTCTCGACAGCCATGCCGATTTCACGGCGGTCGACATTGAAGGGCTCTGGCAGGAGCGCTTCCCGTCATCCGAAAAGCGCCCGCATTTCACCGATGGACGGTTTGCGACGCTGACGCCGGCGGTAACCGGTACCGACGGTTTCTTCTGCGCTGTTCTGCGCAAAAAAGGCTGAAATTTGCGAGAATTGACGATACGCAATGCGGCTTCCGCGTGATCGCGCTAGAACCGGTTTTCTATAACTGGACTGTTTGACACAAGTTTGTTTTTCCTTCATGTAGTCGGCATTCACAGTGTCATTGAAGGAGAGGGACCCATAATGCACACGATCCGAACGCGCGCCCTTCTGGCGGGCTTTGCTGCCTCGACCATGCTCGCAGCCCCGGCATTTGCCGACGACGTCACGTCCGAGGCGGTGGTCATGCACTATGCCGATGTTGCGCTTGCGAAATATCAGGATTCACTGACGACGGCGAAGGCGCTGGACGAGGCCATTCAGGCGTTTATCGCAAATCCGAGCGAAGAGACCCAGAACGCCGCCAAGGACGCCTGGATCGCGGCCCGCATTCCCTATCAGCAGACCGAGGTCTACCGTTTCGGCAACCCGACCGTCGATGACTGGGAAGGCAAGGTCAATGCCTGGCCGCTGGACGAGGGCCTGATCGACTATGTCGATGCCTCCTATGGCATGGAAAGCGACGAGAATTCGCTCTACACCGCCAATGTCATTGCCAATCCGGAGATCAAGATCAACGGCGAAACGATTGACGCCAGCGAGATCACGCCGGCGCTTCTTTCCGATACGCTGCAGGAAGCGGGCGAGATCGAGGCCAATGTCGCGACCGGCTACCACGCCATCGAATTCCTGCTCTGGGGCCAGGATCTCAACGGCACGGATGCGGGCGCGGGCGAGCGCTCCTACACGGATTACCTCACCGGCGATGATTGCACCAACGGCAATTGCGATCGCCGCGCGGCCTACATCACCGCGGCCTCCGAACTGCTGATTTCCGATCTCGAGGATATCGTGGCGGCCTGGGAACAGGGTGGCGAGGCCTATAGCTACGTCACCGAAGACCCGACCACCGGCATCGCCGCGATCCTGACGGGCATGGGTTCGCTCTCCTATGGCGAACTTGCCGGCGAGCGCATGAAGCTCGGCCTGCTGCTGCACGATCCGGAAGAAGAGCATGATTGCTTCTCCGACAACACCCATGCCTCGCATCTGAACGACGCGATCGGCATCCTTCAGGCCTATACCGGCGATTACACCCGCGTCGATGGCACGGAAATGACCGGCGCTTCGGTTTCCGATCTGGTGGCTGCGAAGGATCCGGCGCTGGACGAGGAACTCAAGGCGAAGCTGGTTGCGACCGTCGAAGCGATGACGGCCATGGCAGTCCGCGCCGAGACCGTGGAAGCCTATGACCAGATGATCGGCGAAGGCAATACGGAAGGCAACGCCACAGTCCAGGCCGCCATCGATGGCCTCGTCGCCCAGACGCCCTCGATCGAACGCGCGATCGCCGCTCTGGACCTTGGCCAGATCGAACTGGAAGGCTCCGACAGCCTTGACGCGCCGGAAGCTGTGTTCCAGTAGGGAACGGATAATAGGCAGTTCAGCCGTCTGCGCCCGTCGTGCGATGGCGAACCCACCGATAACGATCTCCCCCCTTGAGGGGGAGATGTCGCGAAAGCGACAGAGAGGGGTGAACCCTTTCGATGAACTCAGAACTTGCGGCTGGCGCTGCACCCCCCTCTGCCCCTGTCGGGGCATCTCCCCCTCAAGGGGGGAGATTGGAATAGCCGAGGCTTTTCACGCGCGGCTGAAGCAAGGGAGGTCGCAGGCCTTGCTCCAGGAAAGAAGGACGGCCGTAACGACCGTGATGAAATGACGGAAATGAAACGGCATATTCTTGTGATCTCGACAGCGGCCGTGGCCGCTTGTTTGTGTTTTACGACAGCGCTTGCCGGCGACTGGACGCCACCAACCGAGCGCACCGACCTCGATGCCAGGGATAGGGCGCGGGTCGAGAAGGTCACGCGGCCGACGGACGATTTTTCCAAGCCGGAAGCCTTCGAGACCATGCAGGGCGGGGCCGCGACCAGCACGGCGAATGTCACCCGCGACAGTTTCTCGCATTCTTCCGCCAACATCACCTTCGCCGAGGAGGAAACCTTCAAGCTCGGCAATGCGCTGTTTCGAAAGTTCTGGGTTTCCTCGCCGTCCTCGACCCAGGCCTCCGACGGGCTCGGGCCGTTGTTCAACGCGCGCTCGTGCCAGAGTTGCCATCTGAAGGACGGACGCGGCCATCCGCCCGAAGGCAACAGCGACGCGACATCGATGTTCCTGCGCCTTGCCCGCCCCGCGCGCACGCCGGAGGAGCAGGCGCGCATCGACAATTACGAGACCATCAACTTTCCCGACGCGGTCTATGGCGGGCAGCTTCAGGATCTGGCGGTGCCGGGGCTTTCCGCCGAAGGGCGGATGCAGATCGATTATGCCGAGCAAGAGATGACGCTCGGCGATGGCGCCGTGGTGTCGCTGCGTCACCCGACCTACAGTGTCGAAGATCTTGCCTATGGGCCGCTGGGGGAGGATACCACGCTGTCGCCCCGCGTCGCGAACCCGATGATCGGCCTTGGCCTCGTGCAGGCGATCCATCCGGCCGATATTCTGGCCAATGCCGACCCGGAAGACGCGGATGGCGACGGCATTTCCGGCCGACCGAATATCGTCAGCGATACGGTGACGGGCGAGGTCACGCTTGGCCGCTTCGGCTGGAAGGCGCAGAACGCGACGATCCGCGATCAGTCCACCGGCGCGCTCAGCGGCGATATCGGCGTATCCTCGCCCGATGCGCCGAACCCTTACGGCGATTGTTCCGAGGCGGAGGCAGCATGCCTGGCAATGCCCACCGGCGTACAGCCGCGCCTCGGCGATACCGAGGCGCCCGATCCGGTGATGGATCTCATCACCTTCTATTCCGAAAACCTCGCCGTGCCGGCGCGGCGCGATGTCGATGACCCTGAGGTGCTGCGCGGCAAGCAGGTGTTTTACGACGCCGGCTGCACCGCCTGCCATACGCCCAAATACGTCACCAGCCGCGAGGCCGAAAATCCGGCGCATCGCTTCCAGCTGATCTGGCCCTATTCCGATTTCCTGCTTCACGATATGGGCGAAGGGCTTGCAGACGGCCAGCCGGTGGCGATGGCCACCGGCCGCGAATGGCGCACCGCGCCGCTCTGGGGCAATGGCTTGACAGAGGTGGTCAACGATCATTCCTTCTTCCTGCATGATGGCCGCGCCCGCAACCGCACCGAGGCGATCCTCTGGCATGGCGGCGAGGCTGAAGCCGCGCGCGACAATTTCGCCAACGCCTCGAAGGAAGACCGGGACGCGCTGATCAAATTCCTGGAGTCGCTGTGAAACAGATCCTTGCCGCCACGTTTGTCATCCTGATCGCCGGCAGCGCCGCCGCCATGAACGAGCACGCCGTTCCCGGCGTGCTGGAACAGGCTGTGGATGGCTTTATCCGCCCCGGCTACCAGAATTTCGCGGCCTCCACGGCCACGCTTTCAGGCGCGGTCGAAGCCTTTTGCGCGTCGCCAGACGAGACCAGCTATGAGGCCGCGACGGCGGCCTTCGACAATACCGTCGAAGCCTGGTCCGCAATCGAGATCGTGCGCACCGGCCCGGTGCTGGAGGATCACCGTTTCGAGCGCATCCTCTATTATCCCGACCGCAAGAGCATCGGCCTGAAACAGGTGCAGGCGGCCATCGTCGAAGAGGATGAAAGCGCGCTGGACCCCGACTATCTGCCGCAGAAGAGCGTGGCGATGCAGGGTCTGCTGGCACTCGAATTCGTGCTGTTCGGCACCCGGTACGAGACCATGTTGGAAGCTCCCGACACCTACCGCTGCCGCTACGGCGAGGCGATCGCCACGAACATGGATCGTGTCGCCGGTGAATTGATTGCGGCCTGGGAAGCCGAGGACGGCGTCGCCGATGCCTGGAAACATCCCGGCCCCGAAAACCCGCTGTTTCGCACCGATGACGAGGCGCTGACCGCGCTGCTCGGCATTCTCGTCCACGGCGCGGAAACGGTGCGCGACCAGCGCATAGAATATTTCTACCGGGGCGAGGACGGGCCGAACTTCGCCGCCCGCGCGATCTACTGGCGCTCGCAAAACACCTGGCCCTCGATCGCCGCCAATCTTGATGCGCTGCAGGCGCTTTTGAACGATGCCGGCATGGAAGACCTGCTGGACGAGGATGTCCGCTCGATCGTGTCCTCGGTCAACTTCCTGTTTTCCGCGCTTGAGGGCGTGGCGGATGGCATGAGCCCGGATATCGAATTCGTGCTCGACGATCCGGATCAGCGCGCCAAGCTCGACTACATGATCATCAACCTGCGGGACCTGATTGTCCGGCTGAACGATAATTACGGCGGGGCGATCGGTCTCGGCGCTGGCTTTTCCTTCGCCGACGGAGACTGACATGTCCGCCCGCTCGGCCCTGATCGATCGCCGCAATTTCGTGAAGGCCGCCGGTTCCCTGTTTCTCGCGGGGCTTTCCGCGCCCGCCGCCCTCGCCCTGACGCGCGCCGATGCGGTTTTTGCCACGGGGATCAGAACGCCGGACGGACGGTTCGCGCTGGCGCTGATGGCAGAGGATGGCGGCTTCATCGCCGAGATCGCGCTGCCGGACCGGATCCACGGTCTCACCGTTTCACCGACAACCGGCGCGGTGGCGGCCTTCGCCCGCAGGCCCGGCACCTTCGTTCTGGTGACGTCGCCATCGGGCTCGAGCGCCGCGACGATTATCACCGCCGTCGCCGACCGGCATTTCTACGGTCATGGCGCGTTCTCGCCGGATGGCCGGTTGCTTTATGCCAGCGAGAACGATTTCGAAAGCCGACGTGGCGTGATCGGCATTTATGATGCCGGGCAGGATTACGCCCGGATCGGCGAATATCCGACCTATGGCATCGGCCCGCACGACCTTTCGGTGACGCCGGACGGCCGGTTTCTGGTGGCCGCCAATGGCGGGATCGAGACCCATCCGGATTTCGGCCGCACCAAGCTCAATCTCGACCATATGGAGCCGTCGCTGGCGCTGATCGACGCCGGAACCGGCGCGCTTGTCGAAAAACACGCGCTTCCCGCAGCCCTCAGCCAGCTTTCGACCCGGCATCTGGCGATCGGGGCGGAAGGGCGTATCTGGTTTGCCTGCCAGTTCGAGGGGCCGCGCAACGAGACGCCGCCGCTGATCGGCCATATCGCGCCAGGCGAGGCGCTTGCGTTCACCCCGCTGCCGGAGGACGTCACGATCGGTCTCGGCAATTATGTCGGCGCGATTGCGTCCAACCCGCGCGACGGGCTGATCGGCCTGACCTCGCCGAAGGGCCTGGTGGTGACGCTGGAGGAGGCGAGCGGCCGGCTGATCTCGACCCGAAGGCTTGAAAACGCCGCCGGCATCGCCTCCGCCGCGCACGGCTTTGCCGTTGGCACCTATGACGGGATATTTGCCGGCATGCGCCATGACGCTGCCTTCGATCAGCATGCGGTGCGCCTCACTGGCAATTCGGTCTAGCGGCGCTATCTATATGGTCATGAAAAACAGCAAAGCCATTCACGCGCTCTTCATTGTCGGCGTCGCCGCCGCCGGCCTTCTGGCCGGTTTCCTCAACATGCCGGGCGAATGGTATGCGTCGCTCGCCAAGCCGCCCTTCAATCCGCCGGACTGGCTGTTCGGCCCGGTCTGGACGGTGCTCTACGTCTTCATCGGCTGGGCCGGCGCCCGCAGCTTCCTCAGCCGCAGGGCCCATCCGGCGACCTTCGGTCTCTGGGTCGTTCAGCTTGTCCTGAATCTCGCCTGGATGCCGGTGTTCTTCGGCCTGCATATGATGGTCCCGGCGCTGATCATCATACTGGTCCTGCTGCTCGCCATCCTCGCCTTCATTGCCCGGACCCGGCAGCATGATCGCCTCTCGGCAGGCCTGTTCGTCCCCTACGCCCTCTGGGTCGCCTTCGCGACGCTGCTCAATGCCGCGCTGATTTACCTCAACTGAGGTTGCCGCTTGTCGGAAGCGCAGAGGCGTGGCAGGTTTGCGGGGAGCGAAAATGGTTTTGCGTTGGCGGCGAGAGCTCCGGTCAATCTCTCCCCTTGAGGGAGAGATGTCGCGAAAGCGACAGAGAGGGGTGAACCGTTTCTGCCAATTCTGAATTTCGGGGTGGCATTTCACCCCTCTCTGCCCTGCCGGGCATCTCCCCCTCAAGGGGGGAGATTGGCCGTGCGGCGAGGTCCGAGGCAAAGACAAACCTGGGTGTTCGGGCACCCGATCCATAAGGCAAGGCATTGGCAGATTTCGAACATGGTGATTTTCACGCCCGGATCGTGAACAGTTTCGCAAGTCAGGGCGCGATGGACATGATCGGCGCGGAGTTGACGCGGATCAGCCATGGCGTGGTCGAGATCGAGCTGTCGTTCGACCAGAAACTCACCCAGCAGCATGGCATTCTGCATGCAGGGGTGATCGCGGCCGGGCTGGAGACGGCCTGCACCTATGCCGCCTACACCATGATCGATACCGACGCCTCGCTGCTCACCATCGAGTTCAAGGTCAATCTGATGGCGCCGGGCAGGGGCGGCCGGTTCCTGTTTCGCGGCGAGGTCACCAAGCCCGGCAGCAACATCATCGTTACCGACGGCCGGGGCTATGCCATCGGCGACGGCCCCGCCAAGCTGATCGCCTCGATGTCGGGCACATGCATGGTGCTGCGCGACCGGGAAGGGTTTGCGGGCTGATGCGGGTCGAACGGATCGCCGGCAAACACGTGCTGTTCGTGATGGCCGCGTCCGCCGAATATGGCGAGCGGCTCAAGGCCCGCATCGCGCCGCTGATGACCGGCATCGGCCCGGTGGAAGCGGCGGTGCAACTGTCCAGAACGCTTGCCATGCTGGAACACGCTGATGCCGCGCCCGACCTCGTGGTCTCGCTCGGCTCCGCCGGGTCCGCCACGCTGGAGCAGACGGAACTCTACCAGGCCTCCTCGGTCTCCTACCGCGACATGGATGCCTCGCCGCTCGGCTTCGACAAGGGACGCACCCCCTTTCTTGAACTGCCGGCCGAAGTTGCGCTGCCATTTGTCATTCCGGGTTTGCCGCAGGCGCGGCTTTCGACCGGCGGCAACATCGTGTCGGGCGCTGCCTATGATGCCATCGACGCCGATATGGTGGACATGGAAACCTTCGCGCTTTTGCGCGCAGCCCAAGCCTTCAACCTGCCGCTGATCGCCTTGCGCGGGATTTCCGATGGCAAGGCGGAACTGAGGCATGTCAGCGACTGGACGCAATATCTGCATATAATCGATGAAAAACTCAGCCGTGCCATCGATCGTCTGGAAACCGCCATTGAAACGGGCGCGATTCCCCTATAAGGCCGGTTTTTAGCTTTCACCGACAGGAAGGCCCAGCCGTGATTCCAGAAATTACCCATCCCGATTCCGTCCTGATCATCGATTTCGGCAGTCAGGTGACGCAGCTGATCGCGCGCCGCGTGCGCGAGACCGGCGTCTATTGCGAGATCGTTCCGTTCCAGAAGGCGGAGGAAGGCTTCGAGCGGCTGCAGCCGAAGGGCGTGATTTTCTCCGGCGGTCCGGATTCCGTGACACGGGAAGGCTCGCCCCGCGCGCCGCAGGCCGTGTTCGACAGCGGCGTGCCGATCCTTGCGATCTGCTACGGCCAGCAGACCATGTGCGTTCAGCTCGGCGGCGTTGTCGAGGGCGGGCACGCGGCGGAATTCGGCCGGGCCGATGTCGAGATCCTGAAGGCCTCGCCGCTGTTCGAGGGTATCTGGGAGGTCGGCAACAAGTATCCGGTGTGGATGAGCCATGGCGACCGCGTCACGCAAGCGCCCGAAGGGTTCGAGATCATCGGCGTCTCGCCCAACGCGCCGTTCGCGATCTGCGTCAACGAGGACAAGCGCTACTACACCACGATGTTCCATCCGGAAGTGGTGCACACGCCTGACGGCGGCAGGCTGCTCGCCAATTTCGTGCACAACATCGTCGGGCTGAAGTCCGACTGGTCGATGGCGGCCTACCGCGCCGAGATGGTGCAGAAAATCCGCGATCAGGTCGGCGACAGCAAGGTTATCTGCGCGCTGTCGGGCGGCGTCGATTCATCCGTTGCAGCACTTCTGATCCATGAGGCCGTCGGCGACCAGCTCACCTGCATCCTCGTCGACCACGGGCTGATGCGCAAGAACGAAGCCAATGAAGTGGTCGCGATGTTCCGCGAGCACTACAATCTGCATCTCATCCATGTCGACGCGGTCGACAGGTTCGTCGGCGAACTGGAAGGCGTCGCCGATCCCGAAACCAAGCGCAAGATCATCGGCCGGCTGTTCATCGAGACCTTCGAGGACGAGGCGAAGAAGCTCGGCGGCGCCGATTTCCTGGGGCAGGGCACGCTCTATCCGGATGTCATCGAAAGCGTATCCTTCTCCGGCGGCCCCTCGGTGACGATCAAGTCGCACCACAATGTCGGGGGCCTGCCCGAGCGGATGAACATGCAACTGGTCGAGCCGCTGCGCGAACTGTTCAAGGACGAGGTCCGCGTGCTTGGCAAGGAACTCGGCCTGCCCGACAGCTTCATCGGCCGTCACCCGTTCCCGGGCCCCGGCCTTGCTATCCGCTGCCCCGGCGGCGTGACGAAGGAAAAGCTCGACATCCTGCGCGAGGCCGATGCGATCTATCTCGACGAGATCCGCAAGAACGGCCTCTACGACGTCATCTGGCAGGCCTTCGCCGTGCTGCTGCCGGTCCAGACCGTCGGCGTCATGGGCGACGGCCGCACCTATGAATTCGTCTGCGCTCTGCGCGCCGTCACCTCCGTCGACGGCATGACGGCGGACTTCTACCACTACGACATGAACTTCCTCGGCAAGGCCGCCACCCGCATCATCAACGAAGTCCGCGGCATCAACCGGGTGGTCTACGACGTAACGTCAAAGCCGCCGGGCACGATCGAGTGGGAATGATTCAGGCCCATCCGAACGCCGCCGAACCCACGCTAGAATACGACGTAACCTACTGAAAATAAAAATAAATTCCTCCTATGCCTATCGACATCTATCGGTGGGCATAGATGGCGTTCGGCGGCCTCGCTGACGGGCCTCGCCCCCATTGATCAACCGGAAAAACGAAAGTACCGTCAAGAGCAATGAGGCTCATGACGGTACTTTTTTTGACATAAGACGCTGAAATATAAGCGTTTTCTGTGCCATCGGCCTCCAAAAACCGCGTGACGGTACTTTTCCGCGAGGAGACCCGAAATGTTGACCGATGCAGCACTCAAGTGCTTGAAACCAAAAGCCAAAATGTACAAGGTATCCGATCGTGACGGCATGTATGTGCGCGTCGCGCCGTCTGGTGCCATCTCTTTCCGGCTCGACTATCGGCTGAACGGCAGGCGAGAGACCGTCTATCTCGGCAAATATGCCCGCGACGGAATATCGCTCGCCAGGGCTCGCGAGCTATGCATCGACGCACGGCGCGCAATTGCCGAGGGGCGGTCTCCTGCCATTGAGAAGCAGCGGGAAAAGCGCCGGATTAAGGAAGCGAAGAGCTTCGGTCAGTTCGGCGAGAAGTGGCTGACGAACGCAACCATGGCCGACAGCACGCGCGCGATGCGGCGCTCCATCTTCGAGCGCGAACTGATGCCCGTCTGGCGGAACCGACTTCTGACAGAGATCACACCTGATGACCTGCGCGCCCATTGCGGCAAGATCGTCGAGCGGGGTGCGCCTGCGACCGCCATTCATGTGAGAGATATTCTGAAGCAGATCTACGGTTTCGCCATTCTGCACGGCGAGAAGGTCGCCAACCCGGCTGATGACGTCGGTCCGGCCTCGATCGCCACCTTTACCCCGAAGGACCGCGCGCTTTCACCCGCCGAGATCCGCATCATGTTCAAACAGCTCGAGCATGTCGCGACGCTACCGACTATCCGCCTCGGCATGAAACTTTTCCTCCTCACCATGGTCCGGAAAAGTGAGTTGCAGGATGCGGTGTGGGACGAGATCGATTTCGACAACGCCGTCTGGACGATCCCGAAGGAGCGCATGAAGCGGTCGAAGCCGCACAACGTCTACCTGTGCCGACAGACGTTGGACATCATGATCGCGCTCAAGACCTGTTCCGGCAACTCCCGATATCTGTTGCCGTCCCGGTACGACGCGGACGCGCCGATGTCGCGTGCGACTTTCAATCGGGTTACCTATGCCGTCGTCGAACAGGCCAAAAAGGAGGGGCTGCCGCTGGAACCTTTCACGGTCCATGATCTGCGGCGAACGGGCTCGACCCTGTTAAACGAGTTGGGCTTTAACAGCGACTGGATCGAAAAGTGCCTGGCGCACGAGGACGGGCGTTCATCGCGCGGCGTCTATAACAAGGCCGAGTATGAAGTGCAGCGCCGGCATATGATGCAGCAGTGGGCGGATACCGTTGACGCTTGGATCGACGGGCGGAAGCATGCTCCCACGCTTTTGCCGCAAGCTATGCCCTTGATGGAGCTTGATCCCGCCCTTTGACGGGGCGGGTTTTCCGCTTGGTGACATCAGGGTGTTGTGCCCGCCGGATCGGCGCAGCCCGCCTTGCCATCAGCCAAGCCTCGACCTCGGCGAGGTCCCATACGATACACCGTGGCGAGAGTGCGAACCGACGGGGGAACTCGCCACGTTGCTCCATTTCATAAATCGTGCTGTCAGCCATCGGCACCATCTCGCGTAACTGGTGGCGCCGGATTGTTCGCCTGATTTGGGTAGTTTCGGTCCTCGCCATGCTGAATCTCCTCTTCGAGTCTTCGCTTGGAGATAGAAGACGATAGATCGCGTGGTTTGGAAGCCCTCCACTCAGGCCGTGCGGCAATATCGTGCAATGGCGGGCAAATCGGACGGACGTCAGGTCAAGCCATCCACGATCCGCATAGGCGCCTTGTCGGATTCGGATCTGTCGGCCGCCAGCCTGGAGAGATAGATCACTGACGTGGGCAGAACACGGGTGCCGGTCAGCGGCGCGGAGTCGTTGGGACAGAGTTGGTGTGATTGGAAATTTGGGCGCAAATTTCAAGCAGGCGGCGTAGAGCAGGATTGCTTCTGTCAACCTTCCACACCGCGCTGAAGTCGAAGGTCTCGCCAGGATTCGAAAGGGGAATGACCGTGAAATCAGGATGAACCATCGCAAGCGCTGCGTTTCCAACAAGCGTAATGCCATAGCCGGCAGTGATGAGACTGAGGACGCTCGCACAACCAGCGTTGTTCCGAATAATTCGCGGCCGAAAGCCTGGCTCAGAAAGCCGCCTAATCAGGAAGTCGTGAATATCGGACCCAGCTCCGGTAGAATTCAAGATGAACGTTTCGGATTTCAACTCCTCTACTGATATCGAATCTCGCGCTGCACGGGGATGGCGCGATCCCAATGCAACGAGGAGGCTTTCGGTCCATAGCCTCATGGTATGGCAGCCAGGAACATCAGGCGAGCCGGCTACAAATGCGACATCAGTCGACCCACTAACTACAGCAGCGATAGTTTCTTCCGAGGACCGTTCATCAATGGCGATCTCCGCTCCGGGCATTTCGTGGCGAAAGTGATGGAGCACGTTGGTGAGGAAGGATGCCCCAGAAAAGCAGGCAGTACCCAACCGCAGTGTTTCTCCGGCCGCGCCGCGGCTTCGGCGTAAGGCATCCACAACTTGGCGGAGTTGCTCGGCGCCGCGCGGCGCTTCGTCGACGAACTTCTTTCCGAGGTTCGTCAGGACGGCACCCCTGCGAGTTCGATCGAAAAGCGCAAACCCGAGTCTGTTCTCCAAGGCGCAAACGCGCCTACTAATTGTCGACTGAGGAATGTTTGTGAACTCGGCGGCGCGACGAAAACTTCCGTATTCCGCGACAAGAATTACGCATCGTAGATGTCGGAAATCCAGTTCAAAATCTGCCATGGACAGCGCGGCAAATTGAGGAGGGCGAGATCACGGCTTGCATTATGAGTTCTCCCCTATCCGAATTGCGTATTCTGATGGACCGAATGCAGCTCCGTGTAGTCGGGTAGCCGCCATCCGCCATCCCTATCTACCGGCGCGAATCTGGCGACTAAGTCCGGAATGCGGAGTAATGCGGCTAAGGCTGTTACGGTAAGAAACGTACTTACCCCAAGTCTCGTCTTGGGCATTCCCAAACGCAGCAGCCACGGATTTACGTTCTGGATTTCGTTGACGAAGGGCCGCAGCGTCTTGTCGTAGAGCGTAAAGGCGCGCGCGAGATTCTCCGCATTCCGATTGATCTCGCCGGCTAGGACATAGGCCCCAACCAGACTGCCCGAGACGCCCATCCCGCTGAATGGGGACGCGCAATGCGCGGCATCGCCCACCAGAACGACGCGGCCCTTGTGCCAGGTGTCGGTGCGAACCTGCACCACTTCCTGAGAGTAGAAGCTCGGCGTAGTCATCATGCCCTCGATAAACCGATCGGTTTGCCACCCGGCGTCGCGGAACCGTTTTGTCCAGAAGCTTATTTGCTGGTCGAGCGGTGCCCGATGAATCGCCGATGCTTCCTCGGAGCTTTCTCTGAGCACGAAGTAGACTTGCGTTTCCGTCGGGTTGTGGCTCCTGCGCATGATCATTCGGCCGCCAGGAGCGAGGTAGGTATTGCGGATATTGCCATCGTCGGCAGACGTGCGTGGGATGAACCAATAGGCCATATGAATGCCCATGCGCAGGTAGGGATCACCGGCATCGCGCGGCAGGATGCCCCTTCGGATGCGCGACCCCTGACCATCTGCTCCGACCAGCAGATCAAACGTATCGGATGTCCCATCGGAGAAGTGAGCGATGACCTTCTCGTCGTCCTGTTCGAACCGATCCAAGCTTTGGCCGAAGACGTATTCGACATTGTCCTTGGTTGCCTCATAGAGAATGCGCACAAGGTCACCGCGCATGATTTCATATTCGGACGTGAGGGATTGCGCGCCGCGGCCGGACCGGTTGGCCATGATCGTCGCTTTGGCGCGGCCTTGGGAGTCGACGAACGAGACGCCAGCCTCATCGACAAGGGTGCTGCGGATGGTGTCGATCAGACCCATGTGTCTGGCGGCTTCTATGCCTTGCCCGCGCAGATCCACCTGTGCCCCCGTGGCCCTGAGGGCCGGAAAGCGCTCGACCACGACGACTTGATGGCCGCTTCGAGTTAGCCAATAGGCCAATGCCGGCCCTGCGATCCCGCCGCCGCAAACGAGAATTTTGAGAGAGCGATTTTCAGTTTCAATCTTCATGTGAACAACCGAATCTATCAGTGATAGGCTAATTTACAAAATTCCCTATCGGCGATAGATTGTCAAGATGACCAAGCTGAATCGTGAAGCCGTAATTGCTGAGGCGCTGGATCTGCTCGACGAGGTTGGCCTTGATGGCATAAGTACAAGGCAACTCGCGAAGCGGCTTGGCGTCGAACAACCGTCGCTCTACTGGCATTTTCGCAAGAAGGAGGATCTGCTCGCTGCCATGGCCGAGACTGCGATGGCGCCGCACGCGACCGCTCCGCTTCCAACACCGTCCGATGACTGGCGTGATTGGTTCCTCAACAACACACGCAGTTTCCGGCAGACTCTGCTGATGCGCCGTGACGGCGCGAAGCTGCACGCAGGCACTCGCCCCGGCACTGCAGATATCGACCGGATCACGCACAAGATGGCCTTCCTGGTGGCGTCCGGCTTGTCAGAGCGGGATGCCCAGACAGCGATGCTCGCGTCCAGCCGCTTCACCGTCGGGAGCGTGTTAGAGGAACAAGCGGAAGCCAATCTCGCCGCAACGACGGACGATCTGATCGATTTTCCGCAGATAGATCACCAAGCCGCATTCGAAGAAGGGCTGAAGCTGATCATTGAGGGCCTCGCTGTACGATTGGAGAGTCAATCAAGGAGATCATAGAGGATGAGTTTAAATTCTGGTTCCGGTTGCCGGTGACCTGGTCGTTGCGCGTTTACGACTATCAAGAGCCAAGACGTCGCGTTAGCTTGGAGGAGAATGTCCGTCTCGCATACGCCGAGCTTTGTTATAGCCGCGATCGGTGGCGATGAAGCGCGCAATCATCGGCGCGATAAGTCGAGCTGGTTCAGTAACTGGCTCGCCTGTTTCCCGTCCGTGGATTTCGGCGTAGCTGACAAGGCTCCTGTAGACATTTGCGGGCAATTCCACAGTGACCTTCACGGGCTTGTCGTCACTTAGAGGGCCGAGCTTTAAGGCCGCCATGGTTAACCTCCATAGGGTTCGAGGACGAGATCTCGGGTGACGATCACCCTGACGGGGAAGCCTGGTCTAATCGTGAGCGTCGGGGCAATGTTGAGCTGGCGACGGACGATCTGCTGGCCGGCATCGTTGATCGTGTCCTGACCGCCATTGCGGATCGCTTGCATCAAGCGGTCATCGTTGCTGGTGGCAAGCTCTGCGCCGACACTGAGCAATGTCGAGAGGCCTGCCGCCTTGGCCAGATCCCACCAATGGTAATCGGTGCCGTCTTGGAGACCGGCGTGGCCTTCCGCATCGGCGCCCGGTTGGCGCTCCAGCACGATCGAGCGACCGTTCGGAAAGATCAGGCGATTCCAGACCAGCAGTACCCGGTTTTGCCCAAACTGGACGTTGTTGTCGTATTGACCAATGACGCGGGTGCCTTGCGGCACGAGCAGGATGCGGCCGGTCGGGCTATCGTAAATATTCTCTGTGACCTGCGCGGTGACCTGGCCGGGAAGATCGGAACGTATACCGGTGATCAACGCTGCCGATATGACCGCGCCAGCCTGCAGCACATAACGGGACGCCGGGGCCACCACCCGGTCGGGCGACACTGTGCGCCGATCGACGGCGGCATTTAGAAAGGCGTTCTGCCGGTCTTGCGCGGTCGGTGTGGCGGGCTGCGGCGCAAGGCCGAGGCTCGTGAGATCCTGCGTGACAGGCACATTCGTAGCGGCCGCATTGGGTGTAGGGGGCGCTGACGATGCGGTTCGTGTTTCTGTCGATGCAAACAGTCGGGCCGTTCTTGCGGCCTCGAGTTCCTGCAAGCGGCGTTGCTCTTCGGGGCTGAGGGCCGGATTGGGCGTTGCGACGCCCGGTGCCGGCATGGGCTGTCCGCGATTCTGTGCGTCGAGGATCGGTCGTCCGAGATCGCCAGGCAGCGGCGGCCCGAGCTGCGGGACGCCACTATAATCGCGTGGCAGACCGGCGATGCCATCGGCCGTGGCCCGGTTCTCGGTCGAGTAGAGTTCCTCGGCCGGGCGATCGCTGTCACGGGTCTGAAGGGCATAGACCAGCGCGCCGCCGATCCCGACACTCACGATGAGGCCGAGACCGGCCAGCACCTTTCGCGAAAGCCGGGTCACGCGCGGCGGCTCAGCGCGCAGCCGCATTGCCGCAGGACTTGTCGGCTCGCCCGTCAGGGGCCGAGCGCCGTCCTCCGGCTCTTCTTCTTTCCGGGTGTCGTTGTCGCTCACGACGCCGGCCTCCCGTCGGTGCGAATGATCCGAACCCGCTTCTGCTCACGGCCGGCCCCATACCGCAACTCGGCGGCGGCGAAGAGGCGGTCGACGATCATGTAGTTCGAGCGGACCCGATAGTTGACGAGTTCGGACGTGTTGCCTTCGGGACCGACGACGAAAAGCGGCGGCATTTCACCCTGGCCGATGCCGCGCGGGAATTCGATAAAGACCTGGCGTCCGTCATCGAAGGCGCGCAACGGGCGCCAGGGCGCCCGGTCGCCTTCGATCGTGTAGCGGAAGTTGACGTTGGTCAGATCGACGCCGGTGGCGACGGGCCGCGTCGCCTCGGCCTGCGCGTTCTGCCGGCGCAGCGCGATGAGTTGATCCTGCGGGTACTGCCAGGAGACAGAGGCCATATAGGTGCGCTCGGTCGAGCGCAACTCCATATGGTAAGTGCGCAAGTTGGTGTTGATGATGAGATTTGTCATCAGATCCGGTCGGGTCGGTTTGACCAGGATATGGACCTGTTGCGTCGCGCCCGAGCCGCTCAGTGTGTCGCCGATAATCCAGCGGACGGTGTCGCCGGCGGCGACCGGACCGGAGCCGACGAGCTGCTCACCGGGCTGGAGAGCGATGTCGGTGATCTGAGCGACGGCGGTATAGACTTGATAGAGCGCGCCCTGGGTGAACGGGTAGACCTGCATCGAGTTAATGAAACCGGCTCGGACGGGCTGCACGCGCGCAGCAGCGTTAGCCTGGTTCACCCGTGCCGCGGGATCGGCGGGTTCCGGTGTCTGCCGGGAGCGCTCGACCGGCTTCATCTGGCCGGGAAGCGGAAGCGGCCGCGGCAATTCCACGACAGTGACGGGCGCCGGGGGATCGACCGTCTGCACGGCCGGAGCGGCGTTGTCGTAGGATATCTCCGGCGGCTTTTGCGTGGTCGCGCATCCGGCGAGCGCCGTCGTGGCGAGAAGAATGACCGTCAGCATACCGATTCTCGTATGCGGATATGTTTGGATGTGTGAAGCCGGCATTCCGGCTTTACGGAAATACGGCTTCATTGCCCAAGCTCCCGTGACCAGTTGATGGCGTTGACGTAGATTCCGAGCGGGTTCTTCCGCAGCGTGTCGGCGTTGCGCGGCGTCTGGATCACGATCGTCAGGATGGCGGTCCATCGCTCGGTCGTCGCAAGCTGGCCGTTCTCGTAGCGGCGCTCGATCCAGGCAACGCGGAAGCTGTCGGGGGACGCGCGGATGACGCTGGAGACCTCGACGGAGATTTGCTGGCGGCCGACCTTGGTGAAGGGGTCATTGGCGCGCGCATAGTCATTGAGGGCGGCGGCGCCATGATCGGTCGTGAAGTCGTAGGCCCGCAGCCAGTTCTGGCGGACGATGATGACGTCGGCCGGAATCGAGCGCACCTCCTCGATGAAGCGGGCCAGGTGGAAGGCGATTTGCGGATCGGTCGGGCGATAATCGGCCACGGCTGGCGCGACCGCCTGTGCCTGTCCGAGCCGGTCGGTCTGCACCACCCAGGGCACGACGGTTCCCCGCGCCGACTGCCAGACAAGCGCAGCGGCAAAGCCTGCCGAGAGGAAAAGCGAGCCGAAGGCCATGAGTCGCCAGTTGCGCGCCTGGACGCGCGCCGATCCGATGCGCTCATCCCAGACTTGGCTCGCACGCTGGTAAGGGGTCTCGGGTTCGGGGCTCTTGCCATAGTGGGTGGAGGGTCGCTTGAACATTAGCGGTCGCTTTCGGAGAGGTTGACGGAGGAGCCGCCGCCATGCGCGTCGCCGGAGCGGACGGCGTGCGCCGTCGCCTGAACGGCATGGGTCATTTTCTGACTGCGGCGCATGCGTTGGGCCCAGGCGGGAGGACCATCGGCCTTGGAAGAAGGCGCGGCCTCGGCGGCGTCACCGCCGATCGTTCCGCCGGTCGATGAGCCGCCCGTGGCTTCGAGCGCGGCATGCCCGCCGGCATTGAAGCTCGAACGCATGCTGTCGGCGGCGCGCGATGCGGCACGGCGCAGGGGCGAGATCGCCGCGCTTCCCCCGGCGCGCGCGACGCCGCCGAGACCGGATGCGACGCCCGCGGCCCCAGACTGGCCGGCCGCGCCGAGACTGTAGGCAGTCGAAGCGCCACCAGCGAGCGCCGCGCCGCCACGGGCGGCGGCGGCGGCCCCTCCGACCAGCGACGCTCCTCCCGTCGCGGCCGCGCCCACGGCGCCAGCGCCAAGCGCGACCATGCCGCCGGCCGCAAGGCCGGTTCCCACCGCCGCGCCGGCGCTGAGCTGCGGGCCACCGGAGACGATGCCCGATGCTATGCCGGGGCCGAAGATGCCAAGGCCGAGCAGCGACAGCGCGGCGAGGACAATGGCCATGGCCTCGTCGATCGAGGGCGTCGCGCCACCGAAGCCGGCGGTGAATTCCGAAAAGAGCGTCGAGCCGATGCCGATGATGACGGCGAGGACCAGCACCTTGATGCCAGACGAGATGACATTGCCAAGCACACGCTCGGCCATGAAGGCCGATTTGCCGAACAGGCCGAAGGGGATTAGCACGAAGCCGGCGAGCGTCGTCAGCTTGAACTCGATCAGGGTGACGAAGAGCTGGATGGCGAGGACGAAGAAGGCGAGCAGCACCAGCGCCCAGGCGAACAACATGCAGGTGATCTGGATGAAGTTCTCGAAGAAGGACCAATAGCCCATCATGTTCGAGATCGAGTCGAGCAGCGGACGGCCAGCATCCAACCCGGTCTGCGCCACCTTGCCGGGGCGCAGGAGGTCGGCCGTTGTGAATCCCGTGCCACTCGCCTTGAGGCCGAGGCCTGCGAAGCTTTCGAAGACGATACGGGCGAGATTGTTCCAGTTGCCGATGATGTAAGCGAAGACGCCCACGAACAGCGTCTTCTTCACCAGCCGGGCGATGATGTCATCATCGCCGCCCCAGGACCAGAATAGCGCCGCCAGCGTCACGTCGATGACGATCAGCGTGGTGGCAATGAAGGCGACTTCGCCGCCGAGCAGCCCGAAGCCCCCGTCGATGTAGCGGGTGAAGACCTCGAGGAAATGGTCGATGACGCCGGTGTTCCCCATGTGCCTATTGCGCCTCTACCGGCTGGGGCGCCGTGGGCGCCTGAGGGAGGCGCTCGGCAGGACGCGAACCCGGCGCCAGGAAGCGCCGACGATTCTCCGCCCATGCGCGGCGGCAGGATGGATCGCGGGGACCGGCTTCGCCGAGCGCCTGGCAGCGCAGCAGTTCGTCGCGGAGCGGATCGGATTGCAGCGACGCCGGAGCGCTGGATGCCCAGGGCTCGGCCGGCTCCTCCTTGCGGCTCATCTCGATCGCCGTCGCGGTGATGGCGATGGCAACGAAAACGATGGCGGCCAGGCGTGCGAGCATCTTCCCGTCCATGGCCGACCCTCAGTTGCCGTTGCCGGGGAACATCCGGGCGTTGCCTGGCTGATAGCCGCTGCCGGGCGTCAGGAAGCGCCGGCGCTGTTCGCGGCCCTGCTCGGCGGCGGCGGCGCGCTCCGCTTCGGAGAGTGCCTGCGCGCGGCCATTGGCGGACACCACGGCGGTCAGATCGGCGAGTTGCTGCGCCTGAAGCGCGAGAAGCTGGTTTCCGGCTTGGGACACCTGCAAGGCGCCCGTCGCGCCCTGGCTCTGTCCGACCAGCGCCGACATCTGCGCGCGGTTGGTGTCGATGTTGCCGACGACACCGGCCTGCACGCGCATGGCGTCCTGAAGGCCGCCGACCGTGTTCTGCCAGCGCTCGCGTGCGTCGGCGACGAGCTGCTGGTCGGAGGCCGCCATCGACGCGTTGCCGTAGGTGGTGCGGAACGCCTGATCGATGTTCTGGACATTGTAGGCGATGCCTTGGGCCTCGCCGAGAAGCTGCTGGGTGCGTTGCACCGACTGCTGAAGCTGCTGAAGGGACGAATATGGTAGACTTGCGAGATTGCGGGCCTGATTGATCAACATCGTCGCCTCATTCTGGAGCGAGGTGATCTGGTTGTTGATCTGCTGAAGCGCGCGGGTCGCCGAAAGCAGGTTCTGGGCGTAGTTGGTGGGATCGTAGACGATCCACTGCGCATGCGCCGGAGCGGACAGCAGCGGTAGCGTGACGGTAGAGGCGGTGAACAGCGCGGCAGCGAGGCGTGCCGCGCGCGAGCGGCGCGGATTCATGATGACGTCTCCTTAATATTAAGGCCCGGAATGAGATCGACCGCCCAGCCGAGGTCGTGGCGGCCGAGCCAGCCGGCGAGGAACCCGTCGCGGCCATACTCGGCGACAGTTTGGGCGATGGCGGTCTGGTCGGACTTCGACGACGCGGCGCAGAGCGCCAGCGCCACGTCGGACAGGCCCAACTCGAACAGCCGGTTGCCTCGGCGCGACTGGCAGTAATAATCGCGCTTCGGCATGGCGCGGGCGAGGATCTCGATCTGCCGGTCGTTGAGGCCGAACCGCCGGTAGATGGCGGTAATCTGCGGCTCGATGGCCCGCTCGTTGGGGAGCAGGATACGGGTCTGACAGCTCTCGATGATGGCGGGAGCGATGGCCGAGCCGTCGATGTCGGACAGCGATTGGGTGGCGAAGAGGACCGAGGCGTTCTTCTTGCGCAGCGTTTTCAGCCATTCGCGGAGCCGGCCGGCGAAGCCTTCGTCGTCGAGCGCGAGCCAGCCCTCGTCGATGATGATGAGGGTAGCGCGGCCGTCGAGGCGGTCCTCAATCCGGTGGAAGAGATAGGCTAGCACGGCGGCCGCGGCCCCTGTACCGATCAGCCCCTCGGTCTCGAAGGCCTGGACGGTGGCTTCGCCGAGATGCTCCGCTTCGGCGTCGAGGAGCCGGCCATAGGGGCCGCCGACGCAATAGGGCCGCAGCGCCTGTTTGAGATCATTGGACTGGAGCAGCACGGACATACCGGTCAGGGTGCGCTCGGCGGGCGGTGCCGAGGCCAGCGAGGTTAGCGCCGTCCAGATATGCTCCTTGACCTCCGGCGTGATCGCGACGCTCTCGCGGCTGAGGATGGCGGAAATCCAGTCGGCGGCCCAAGCACGCTCGGCACCATCGTCGATCCGGGCGAGCGGCTGAAGCGATACGCTGTCGTCAGCGCCCTCGCTCAGACCGCCACCAAGATCGTGCCAATCGCCACCCATGGCGAGCGCCGCGGCGCGGATCGAACCGCCGAAATCGAAGGCGAAGACCTGGGCGCGATCGTAGCGCCGGAACTGCAACGCCATCAGCGCCAGAAGCACCGATTTGCCGGCGCCGGTCGGCCCGACGACCAGCGTATGGCCGACGTCGCCGACATGGATGGAAAGCCGGAACGGAGTCGAGCCATCGGTCTTGCCGAACAGCAGTGGGGGTGCTGCGAAATGCTCGTCCCGTTCCGGTCCCGCCCACACCGCCGAGAGCGGGATCATGTGGGCGAGATTGAGCGTCGACAGCGGCGGCTGCCGGACATTGGCATAGACATGGCCCGGCAGACTGCCGAGCCAGGCGTCGACGGCGTTGATGGTCTCGGGCATGGCCGTGAAGTCGCGGCCCTGGATCACCTTCTCGACCAGCCGCAGCTTCTCGGCGGCAATACGGGGATCAGCGTCCCAGACGGTAACGGTGGCGGTGACGTAGGCCTGACCGGCATAGTCGGCGCCGAGCTCCTGCAATGCGAGATCGGCGTCGGCCGCTTTGTTGGCGGCGTCGGTATCGACCAGCACCGACGCCTCGTTGGTCATCACCTCCTTCAGGATGGCGGCAATCGACTTGCGCTTGGCGAACCATTGCCGTCGAATTCTGGTGAGCAGTCTGGTCGCGTCGGTCTTGTCGAGCAGGACGGCGCGTGTGGACCAGCGATAGGGAAAGGCGAGCCCGTTGAGTTCGTCGAGGATGCCGGGCGTCGTCGCGGTCGGGAAGCCGACGATGGTGAGGATGCGGAAATGCGTGTCGCCTAGGCGTGGTTCCAGTCCGCCGGTGAGCGGCTGGTCGGCGACCAGCGCATCAAGATAGATCGGCGTCTCGGGTACACGGACGCGGTGCCGTTTGGTCGAGACCGTGGAGTGCAAATAGGTCAGCGTCTCGGCGTCATCGAGCCATGCGCATTCCGGCATGAAGGCGTCGACGAGTTGCAGGATGCGATTGGTGCGATCGGCAAAGCCGCGCAGCGCTTCATGGGCATCGGCGCCGCCACGCTCGCGGCCCTCGTAGAGCCAGCTTTCGGCGCGGGCGGCATCTTCGGCCGGCGGCAGATAGAGGAAGGTCAGGAAATAACTGGACTCGAAATGCGCTCCGGCCTCCTCGAAACCGGCTTTGCGCTCGGCATCGACCAATGCCGACGCCGGATCGGGAAAGCGGCTGTCAGGATAGATCGCCGCCTCATGGCGCTGCGCCTCGACGAAGATCGCCCAGCCTGAGCCGAGGCGGCGGAAGGCGTTGTTGAGTCGACCCGCGACCGCGACTACCTCGGCGGGCACGGCGCTGTCGAGATCGGGACCGCGAAACCGTGCGGTGCGCTGGAAGCTGCCGTCCTTGTTCAACACCACGCCATCACCGACGAGCGCGACCCACGGGAGGAAATCGGCGAGTCGGGTGTTGCGATTGCGATATTCGGCGAGGTTCATCATGGCGAGGTCCTCACACCGCGAGATAGGCGGGGATGCGCATATGCCGGCGTCCGACGTCAATGAACTGCGGATCGCGCTTGGCGGCCCAGACGGCGGCGAAATGGCCCATGGCCCACAGCGCAATCCCGACCAGCCAAAGGCGCAAGCCAAGGCCGAGCGCTGCCGCAAGCGTGCCGTTGAGGATGGCGATCGAGCGCGGCGCGCCGCCGAGCAGGATGTGTTCGGTCAGCGCCTGATGCACGGGAACGGAGAAACCCGGCACTTCGCCGCCATGGTCCGAGCCCCCGACCATCAGACCAGCGCCCCGCCGCCGAACGAGAAGAAGGACAGGAAGAAGCTCGATGCCGCAAACGCGATCGACAGACCGAAGACGATCTGGATCAGCCGCCGGAAGCCGCCCGAGGTGTCGCCGAAGGCGAGCGTCAGGCCGGTGACAATGATGATGATCACCGCGATGATTTTGGCGACGGGGCCTTCGATGCTTTCGAGGATGCTTTGCAGCGGCGCTTCCCAAGGCATGGAAGATCCGGAGGCGTGGGCGGCCGGCGCGAGCGCTACGATGATGAAGGTGGCGGAGGCCGCCGTGGCGATATGGCGGCGGATGCGCAAAGTGTGTCGGATCATGAGGGTTCTCCATGGTCGGTGTGCTGGATCGGGGTGACGCGGTAATCGCCGTCGGGGCCGAGCCCATCGATGCGCGCGAGTTCACCCAGGCGGCGCACCGCGCCGCGGCCGGACAGTACCGCGACGAGGTCGATGGTCTCGGCGATCAGCGCGCGGGGCACGGTAACGACGGCTTCCTGGATGAGCTGTTCGAGACGGCGCAGCGCGCCGATGGCCGTGCCGGCGTGAATGGTGCCGAGGCCGCCGGGATGGCCGGTTCCCCAGGCCTTGAGAAGGTCGAGCGCCTCGCTGCCGCGCACCTCGCCGATCGGGATGCGATCCGGACGCAGGCGCAGCGACGAACGGACGAGGTCGGACAAGGTCGCGACGCCGTCCTTGGTGCGCATGGCGACGAGGTTGGGCGCGGCGCATTGCAGCTCACGCGTATCCTCGATCAGCACGACGCGGTCCGAGGTCTTGGACACCTCGGCGAGAAGCGCATTGGTGAGCGTGGTCTTGCCGGTCGAGGTGCCGCCAGCGACGAGGATGTTGCGGCGTTCCGCAACGGCGGTGCGCAGCGCGTCGGCCTGGGCGGCGACCATGATGCCAGCGGCGACATAGTCGTCGAGGGTGAAAACGGCGACGGCGGGCTTACGGATGGCGAAGGCCGGCGCGGCTACCACGGGCGGCAGAAGGCCCTCGAACCGCTCTCCCGTTTCCGGTAGCTCGGCTGAGACGCGCGGATTACCGGCATGGACCTCGGCGCCGACATGGTGGGCGACCAGGCGGACGATGCGCTCGCCGTCGGCCACCGACAGCCGCTCGCCGCTGTCCGACAATCCCTCGGACAGCCGGTCAATCCAGAGACGGCCGTCGGGGTTGAGCATTACCTCGACGACGCTGACGTCTCCAAGGAAACCGGCAATGGCGGGGCCGAGTGCGGTCCGCAGCATGCGGGCCCCACGAAGTATTGCCTCAGGTTTCTCGGAAGAAGCGGCCACGTCGTCCCCGTTCTTTGCGGGACCGCGTCAGGCCGTCCCTGGCTCGGGGATGATTAAGAGAACCGGAAATCGATCCTCGGCAACAAGTTGTTTTTCTTGTCGTACTGTGGCGTACAAAGACAGGCGATCGGCGGGATTGAACAATACTTGAGTAGCCAAATTCGCTTACTATCGCGCGAACTCTTGCTGGTTCTGGCGTTGTCGCAATCGACGGGGGCTGGTCTGCAAATCCCCCGCTGTCGTCTTCAGGCTTCACATCCTCGAAACCGCCTCGAATGACGCTCCGCCATATAACGGTCTGGCGAGCTGCTGAGCGCCTTGCGGAACATGGTCACGAAGCTGCCGGACCAGGCACGTTGTAGCGCTCGAATATCTGGGAAGAGGCAAGAATGTCGCTGAGCGAAGATCAACGTCTCAGCGCGAAATCTGAGACCCAAGGCCATCAAGGACAGTTTCAAGCCCTGTATCGAAGATAATATCTGGGGACGGATGGCTGGCATCACGAATTATTTTCGCCAGCATTGGGAAATTTCCGGTCGCGATTAAACGCTCAAGATAGGGCCACCAGACCTTCTGCCAGTCCGCTTTACTCATACTGTTCTTGAGGTCGCTATTCTCGGCCTGCACAGCGCCGATCACGTATGCGTTGACTGTTCTGATGGCTTGCATGCTGGCGTCAACCGTGTCGAAGCCTGGGGAATCGTTCAACGCCGCAAAGCTTGCTTCCAGCATGGCGAGCGCGTTGGGTCCCATATGGGGCCGACCTCCGAGCAACTCGATGAACCAGGGGTGCTCACGGCAAGCACTGCGGATTCGGTTCGCGATTGTCCGAAGGGTGTCTCGCCACTCACCTACGATGGGTCCTTCAGAGACGATCTCGCCATACACGGCGTCAGCCATGAGGTCGAGCAACTCATCCTTCGTCGACAGATAGCGGTACAGCCGCATCGCTCCCGCATCGAGCGAGGATGCAACCTTCCTAAGTGAGACTGCGGACAAGCCTTCGCTGTCTGCGAGCGCAATTGCAGAGCGCACGATGTTGTCCCGGCTCAGCGGGCTCGGCGCGGGGCGGACAGCGGGCTCGGACCTTTCCCAAAGAGGTATAGGATCGCCCTGTTCGGACTTCATTGACGGTGTCATGCCCCTACTTTGCAGGAAAGCACCCGTCGTTGACAAGTCGCCGTCTGAAGAAATACACTGTATCGAATCAGACAGTGTAATGTCGGCCTTTTTGGCGACCGGCAAGGAGATCAAGATGGATATAGAACGTGCGTCGGTCCTAGTCGTCGGAGGCGGGATGGTTGGCCTGTCGGCTGCAGTGTTCCTGGCACGGCACGGCGTGCCGACAGTGCTGGTCGAACGACACGCTGGCAGTTCGCTTCATCCGCGTGCGATGGGCTTCACGACGCGAACGATGGAACTTTACCGGGCCGTCGGCCTCGGGTCCGAAATCCCACAGATTCCGCCTGGTTTCAGCCGACCTCGCCGTGTCAAGGTCGAGAGCGTCGCCGGGCAATGGGCGGCTGGCGATGTTGCCTGGACCCCCGATGCGCTCGAGGCGACGGCGGAGGGTTCCTCGGAAACGCGGGAATTTTCGATCTGCACCGGAGCGGCGATCCCGCAGGATCGGCTTGAGCCAATCATCCGCGCCAAAGCGATAGGACTGGGTGCGGACGTCAGGTTGTCGACGACGCTTTTGTCGTTCGAACAGGATGCGCGCGGCGTGACCGTCTTTCTGCGCCGGCGCGATGGCCACGAATACTCGCTGCGTGTCGATTACCTAATCGCGGCGGACGGTCATTCAAGTGCGATCCGTGAGGCCCTCGGCATCGGCCGCGATGGACGCGGGGTCCTCCGAACGGTGCGGAGCGTCCTGTTTCGGGCGCCACTCGATCAATATCTCGAATCCGGCGTCAGCCAATTCGAGATCGAGCAATCTGACTTCAAGGCCATGCTGACCACCTATCGTGACGGTCGCTGGCTGTTGATGTTCTCCGACGATCAGGAGCGTGACGAGTCCAGCCTGAAGGCGATGGTGGTCAAAGCGGTCGGGCGGTCGGATCTCGAAATTGAGATTATAACGACAGGCAGATGGGAATTGAGCGCATTGATTGCCGATCGGTTCGCATCCGGTCGGATATTCCTGGCCGGGGATGCGGCGCACACGCTGCCGCCTAGTCGCGGTGGCTATGGCGCCAACACGGGAATTGAGGATGCCCACAACCTTGCCTGGAAGGCTGCGTCTGTACTCTCCGGCTCATCCGCTCCCGGGTTGCTCGACACCTATGATGAGGAGCGGAGGCCTATCGCTTGGCTGCGTCACAGGCAAATCTTCGCGCGGCCGGACTATGCGCAGTTTGCTCTGCCAGCCGACAAGGATGTCCCGATCATCGACGATGATGCGATGGAGCTCGGCCAGCTCTACCAATCCGCAGCGGTCTGCAATGCCGGTCAAGATCTCCCTGCGGCCTTGAGACCCGATCAATGGTCGGGACAGCCGGGAACACGCGCGCCTCACGAGTGGGTGATCAGCGGCGGAGCCCGAGTATCGACGCTCGATCTCGTTCAGCCGGAATGGGTGTTGCTGACCCAGGATCAGCGTTGGCGGGCAGCAGCGGAGCAGGCGAGTGATCAGACCGGCATCAAGCTGAAGTGCGAGTTGGTCGATGGCGCGGCGGAAATGAGACCGCAAAAGTCGGGAAATCCACTCGATCTGCCGATTGAAAGAATTGTTGCCGAAGTGGCAGGAAAATCAGTGCTGGATACGCTGCTGCCCCAAGTTACGGGGCATGCCAGGTATGAGACTTTCAAAACGATGAGCCTGCGGCAGCTCCAGCCAATGTCACAGGGACAAATTAGCGATGAGGCGCTCGCTTCGGTGCAATCGGAATTGGGGGCAATTCTCGATTGCGCGACACTGCTCGACCCTGTCGATCCGGAAGCGTTTGCCAAAGCCTTTGGCATTGGTTGTGAAGGCTGTTCCCTGATTAGGCCCGACGGATTTGTCGCGTGGCGCTCGATCGACTTTCCCCCGAATGCAGTTCGCCAACTTGTTGACGTCTTCCGCGAGGTCGCTTTCGCGCGATCCTCGGTGCCGGCCTCCCTGAGGTAGCAGCGGCGGCGGGCCGATGATCTTCGACAACGCCAAGGCGGGACGGTTTGTAACATATAGGCCCCGACCGCCTCGGATTTGTCAGGGGTAGACGGCTATTCGGATCGGCGGTCACCATCGATGTCCTCGGAAATTTCCTGCCGCAGCTTCGGCCCGTTCGCGAGTCTACGACCCAGAGCCGCGATGAAGGCGTCGTATCGCTCGCCGGCCTTAGCACGAGCGGCCTGAGCGGCAGGCTCGGGCAAAGCCGGCGTCGTGGTCAGCCAGAAGCGAACGAAGATGGCCAGTGTCTCGACGGAAATGCCGACATCGCGTTCCATGCGGGTCATGCGCCGGTCGAGCTGGTCGAGCCGCTTGGTGATCGCAGCCTCCTGACGTTCCGCAGCGTCGGGTGACAAGAAGGATGCAATGCCGGCCTCTGCGACCAATGACAGCGAGTGGCCACGTCGGGCCGCGTGCGTAGCGAGAGCTTTCATGACATCGGGCTCGAGATAGACCGACAAGCGGCGCTTTTTCGGGGATTTCGTCATCGTGGCTCTCCTAAAGCTCAACGCCGTCGCCGGGATCGAGCGAAGCCTGGCGCGCGACCTGCCGCATGTTCTGGTTCATGCGGCTGAGACGCGCCACCTCGTCATCGGCATCGTCCGCCGAGTCGATCTCGAACTCGTTTTCGATCGGCGCCGCCATGGGGATCGGCTGCACGCGGCTGAGCTCGGGTTGGCGGCGCCGCTCGGATTCCGTCGTGTCCTCCTCGTTTGGACTGCCTTCCGTCGCCGCTGTCAGAATCTCCGGTGACGGCGGCAACGCCAGCTTGCTCCAGTCGTCGGTCGAAACATCAATCGGCTTGATGAGCGCCGGCGGCGGCAGCACTCGCTCCTGAAACCGGCGGTCCTCGTAGTAGCGGGCCTTCTTGGCCCGGATCGGCGGTGTGCCCGCGACCATGACGATCTCGTCGGACGGCGGAAGTTGCATGATCTCGCCGGGCGTGAGCAGCTGCCTGGCCGTTTCCGACCGCGACACCATCATGTGGCCGAGCCAGGGCGAGAGTCGGTGGCCGGCATAGTTCTTCATCGCCCGCATCTCGGTTGCGGTGCCGAGCGCATCTGACACGCGCTTGGCCGTTCGCTCGTCATTGGTCGCGAAGCTGACGCGGACATGGCAGTTGTCGAGGATCGAGTTGTTCGGCCCGTAGGCCTTTTCGATCTGGTTGAGCGACTGGGCGATCAGGAAGCTTTTGAGGCCGTAGCCCGCCATGAACGCGAGCGCGCTTTCGAAGAAGTCGAGCCGTCCGAGCGCCGGGAATTCGTCCAACATGAGGAGCAGACGGTGCCGGCCGCCCTTCGCCTGCAGGTCCTCGGTGAGACGCCGGCCGACCTGATTGAGGATCAGGCGGATCAGCGGCTTGGTCCGGTTGATGTCCGAGGGCGGAACCACGAGGTAGAGCGTTGATGGCCACTTGCCGCCGACGATATCCGCGATCCGCCAGTCGCAACGCCTTGTCACTTCGGCGACGACGGGATCGCGATAGAGGCCAAGGAACGACATCGCCGTCGAAAGCACGCCGCTGCGCTCGTTGTCCGATTTGTTCAGCAGCTCGCGGGCGGCGCTCGCAATGACGGGATGCGGACCGGCTTCGCCGAGATGCGCGGTCTTCATCATCGCCGCCAGCGTTGACTCAATCGGCCGCTTCGAATCGGAGAGGAAGGCGGCGACGCCGGCGAGCGTCTTGTCGGCTTCGGCGTAGAGGACGTGGAGGATCGCGCCGACCAGCAGCGCGTGACTGGTCTTTTCCCAGTGATTGCGCTTCTCAAGCGATCCTTCCGGATCGACCAGGATGTCGGCGATGTTCTGAACGTCGCGGACCTCCCATTCGCCACGGCGCACCTCGAGCAGCGGATTGTAGGCGGCCGATTTCGGATTGGTGGGATCGAACAGCAGCACGCGCCCGTGGCGCGAGCGGAAACCCGCCGTCAGCGTCCAGTTCTCGCCCTTGATGTCATGGACGATCGCCGAGCCTGGCCAGGTCAGCAGTGAAGGCACGACGAGGCCGACGCCCTTGCCGGAGCGAGTCGGCGCGAAGCAGAGCACATGCTCTGGCCCGTCATGGCGCAGATAGTCGCGATCGAGCTTGCCGAGGATCACGCCGTCGGGACCGAGCAGGCCGGCGGCCTTTACTTCGTCATCCCGCGCCCAGCGCGCCGAGCCATAGGTCTCTACGTTCTTCGCTTCACGTGCCCGCCAGACGGACATGCCGATCGCCACGGCGATCGAGATGAAGCCGCCGGACGCCGCGATGTAGGCGCCCTCGACGAAGACCGACGGCGCATAGGCATCGTAGAAGTACCACCACCAGAAGAAGGCTGGCGGATAATAGATCGGCCAGCCCGCAAGCTCGAACCAGGGCGGGCCGAGCTGTGGCTGGAAGCCGAGCCGATAGGCCGTCCACTCTGTCGCCGCCCAGGTCGTAAAGAGCACGATCATGAAGACGGTGAGGATCTGTCCCCAAAGGATTTTTGTCGCCGACATGGTGGGGTCCTTTCTTGATTGCGGGCTACAGGCCGAGGCTGCGTTTGCGGCCAAAACTCCAGTCGACCCGGCCATCGCCGCGGGCAACGCCGGAGACTTGCTGGCCAAGGTGCTTTTCGAGAGAGGGCGACCAGGGCACGAGTTGGAAGCCGAGGCCGTCGTCGATCATCGCGAAGCGGCCCGACGCGAGGGCGATGCGTTGCCGATAGGCGCCGGCGACAAATTCCCCGGTCCCTGCCTTTGCGAACGGGCGCCCGGTCTCGGCCGCGAGCTTCGCCCCGAGCGCGTCGACCTCGCGCTGACGCAACGTGTCGATGAGGTTGCGGGAGAAGATGACGCTGCGGCCATGGCGCTCTGCCAGGCGCTGCTCGATCAGATGTTTGGCGCGCCGGTCCATCGCGTCGCGCACCTCAGCGCCGAATCCGCCACCTCCAAGCGCCACGGGCTCGCGGGCTATCGCCTGCCGATCGAGCCAAGTCGCGCCGGTCGCGGTGACCTGGGCAGAGATGTCGAGATCCGAGCGGACGGCAAGCGCGACGCGCCGCTGCCCCCGCGCGTCATCGAACTTGCGCAGCTCGACGATCGAACCCGGCACGCTGTCGCCGGCAGCATCGAGATCCGGGAGCTTGATGTGGTGAGTCCGGCCATCGACCCCGTCGACAACAGCATAGGCCGTGCCCTTGAGTTCGTCGTCGAGGCCTCGCGTCACCAGCCGGCCGACAATGGGGTCGTTCAGGCTTTCGCCGGCGAGCACATAGCTTGGCGCGCCGCGTTCGATGCCGCGGTCGGTCAGCGCGCGGTGCATGCGCTTGATGATATCGCCACGCTCGCCAAGCTCGCGCAGCGTCGCCTCGACCTTCTCCGAGATCGTCCATTGGCCGGGACCGATCTCGTCGGCGAGGCCAAGACCTTCGAGCTTGCGCAGCCGTCCGACTTTCAGGGCGTGGAATTCATCCGGTTGCTGGTCGGGATGCGGGGCGAGATCAACGACGCCGGTCCTGTAGGCGTCGCGCGCGAGCTGACGATCAAGATTGGTCCAGCGCTCGGACTCGATCTGGCGCTCAATGGTGCGGCGGATTTCCTGATCGGTGCGCGGTCCCAGCTCCTGCGTGATGAGATCGCGCGCCCGGTCGCGCATGCCCTCCTTGATGTAGTCGCGCGAGATGACGAGATTCTCGCCGTCGTCGCGCACGCCGCGGACGATCAGATGGACATGGGGATGCTCAGTGTTCCAGTGATCGACGGCGACCCAATCGAGGCGGGTAGCCAGATCCTTCTCCATCTGCCCGACCAGCTCGCGGGTGAAGCCCTTGAGGTCGGCCATCTCCACCGCGTCGTCGGGCGACACGATGAAACGGAAATGGTGGCGGTCATCCTCGCACCGCTCCGCGAACGCCTTGGGATCGGCGTCATCCCCGCCGGGGCCGAACAGCCGGGCCTTCTCTCCATCCCGGGTCACGCCCTCGCGGCGGAGATAGTTGAGGTGGGTCCTGAGGGGCGCGTTGCGTCCGCCCTGGCGCACGACCCGCGCCTTGACGACGGCGCCCCGCGAGCGGGCGGTCAGTAGCCGGTTGGCTTGCACCGCCGCGCGCTGCCCGCGGCCAAAGCGCGAGCGGTTGCCGGGACCGATCCTTCCTTGCCGGGAGACTGCGCCACCGGCTTTCTGCGCGGCGGCGAGCGCCTGCGCGATAAAGGGTCTGGCCTGCTGGGCGCGCGTCGAGCGGATGCGGCCTGGCCGGATGCGGAAATCGTCCTCGGCGCTCATGGGCGTGGCCCCGCACATCGCGCAAAGCCGAGGAAATCATTGGGAAAGCGCCGCGCGCGCAGGCTGCGCCGAGCAGGCGCACATCGCGTAAACGCGCCATAACCCCTTGAAAAACCACAACCGCACAAGACCGCACATCGCGGCCCTTTATCCTGCCATCGTGCGGTTGTGATGACTGCTCTTCCCACTTCTGACGCCAATTCCACGCCAGAGCCCGACAATGCCGCAGAGAGTGCGAAGTCGATCATTGCGGCCTCGCACTGTCGGTTCGCGCCACGAAGAGACCGTCCGATCGCGGTGCAGGCGGCGTTGGATCGCGTACGGACTCCGGCGTGGGTGGTGCAACCGGATCGCTGTCGGTCTGCTGCCGATCTGCACGCGGCCCGTTATCGACCTGCACGATGAAGAGCGGCGCACGGGTCCAGGCGAGCGGATCGGCGGTCGCCACCGTGACGGGGGCAGTCGGATCGCCGCCGCCAATGATCGGTGCGAGCGCAGTAACATAAGCGCGCGTTTCGGCCGGCAATGGGCGGCCGATGGCGCGATATTCCTCGTAGCGCCCGGGACCGGCATTGTAAGCCGCCAGAAATCCGGGCGAGCCGTAGCGGTCGTGCATCTCGCGCAGATACGCCGCGCCCGCCATGATGTTGTCGCGCGGGGCGTAGGGATCATTGCCGAGGCCGTGTCGGGTGCGCAAATCCGTCCAGGTCGCCGGCATGATCTGCATCAGACCCATCGAGCCCTTGGGTGAGATCGCGCGCACATCACCACGGCTTTCGACGCGCATGACGGCCCGGATCCACGCTTCCGGAATGCCGAACCGGCGCGCTGCGTCAGCGATATGGCCGGCATAGGGATCGCTGGGTGAAGTGCGCTGCACCGGCGTGTCCTGGGCAGCGGCCGAACCGGCAGGCGCAAGGGCGATGAGCAGACCGGGAAGGAGAAGGAAGGCTGTACGCCGGACGGTGGGAAACCGTCCGACGACAGCGCGATGGCGGTGGACCGGCATCGCTCAGTCCCGCTCGCCGCGCTTCGGCGGGCGGTTCCAGTGCAGACCCCAGGAGACCTTATCGTCGGCCGACTGGAACAGGTTGGCGCGGATCGGCTGGCTGAAGGTCGGATCGTCGAGCTGCAACGAGACGTACTCGCCGGCCTTCTCGCCCGTGCGTTTCCAGCCCGCGCCGATCTCAGCGCCGGGTTCGTTGTGCATGCTATCGAAGACGTGGACGCGGAAATCCGGCGCATTCTCAGCGTCGGAGTGATCGGCAGGAATGATGATGATGTCTTGGTGCAGCAGGAGTGTTTCCAAGTGGCCGATGAAGCCACCATCGTCGCGGGTGAATTGACCGATCAGGGACATGATTTACTCCTTGAGATTGCGGTGAGGTTGGGCATGGGCTCGCCGTCACCGCGTCGGCGCGCGCCAGACGAAGCGGCCGTCGCCGTCCTCGTCGGTGTAGAGAGGGATGGCCCGGCCGATCACGGCGGAGGCAGGCAGCGGTCCGAAGTAGCGGCCGTCGAGGCTGTCGCGGACTTCCCTGTTCATCAGGAACAGCTCGCCCTCGGCGACGACGCGGCAGCCCTGCCAGATGGGCAGCGGACGGCCGCGACGATCCCGATCGAGCGCATCACCCATAGGCACGGCGTCCACGGCGATCGCGAGGCCGGTCCTGCAAACCCGCTGGCCAGGAAGCGCCACGACGCGCTTCATCAGGGGAACGCCGCGCGGCAGGTAGCCGCCCTCGGCGAGGAAGCTCGCGAGCGGCTCGGGGGCGCGTACCGCGACCAGATCGGCGACTTCCGGAGACCGGTCCGGCTTGATGGCGTAGAGGCCGATGGGTGTGCTGGCCGACGCGTTCCAGATCAGCTTCGGCGCGAAGGATACGAAGGACAGGATGCCGAGCAACGACACCGCGCCCGTCGTAGTGATGGCGTAGCCGAGCCGGGTCATGCGCCGATCCTCCGCGCCAGGAGGAAGGCGCGATGGCGCTGCAGCGTGTAGGCGCGCGGCGTCTCGCCGACGGCCAAGCGGTTGTGGACGTGTCGCCAGTAATCGGGCGAGACATCGACGGGATCGATGCCGATCGCCTCGATCGCGTCGATGTGCTGAAGCATGCGCTCTACCTTCGGCCAACCGTGGACGCGCAGCAGGATGTCGGCGCCAGGCGTCACGGTCGGGATCGTCTGGCAGGGTTCGCCGGAAGCGACGGCGCGCAGGATGTCGAGCCGGGAGAGCACAGTGCCGTGCTCGTTCGCGGCCCAGCGCACCAGCGCGAAGGTCGAGCCGGGAGGGAAAAAGAGGATGCGGCGGCGGCGGTCGAGGACCTGTTCGCGGACCTCTCGGCCGAAGCGGATCCAGTGTTCGATCTGCTTCTCGATCCAGACCAGTTCGACCTGGGTGAGATCTTCCGGCGGCGCATGAAGGGCGCGGCCGGGGCGCGCGGATGCGGCGGCAAGGCCGGTCATTGAGCGTCTCCTTGGGCTGGCGGGAATTCGCGCTCGAACAGTGCGCGGAGCATGTCGGCGACCGTCTGGCCGCGCTGGAAGGCCGCGATCTTGATCCGGCCGCGCATGTCGGCGGTGACGTCGATGGTCAGCCTGGCCGAGAAGTCGTCGGCGCTTTGAGGTTGCCGCGTCTGGCGATCGGGCGCCTTGATCCAGCTCTCCGGATCGCCTGGTCGGGACGCGAAGCCGCGCTTGGGGGATCGTTCGCTCATGCGCCGAGCCTCGCCACCTCGGCCGCGAACGCGGCGATCTCGCGCGCGCCTGGACTATCCTCGTCCTGCTCAGCAGCGATCCGGCCGGTCTGCACGACATCGGCGAAGACGATGCGCTGACCGATGGTGGTGGCGAGCAACGGCGGGTCGTGGTCGGCGAGCGTCTCGGCGGTTTCGCGGGCGAGCACCGTGCGCGCCGCGCAGCGGTTCAGCACGAAGCGCGCGGCAAGGTCGGGACGGTAGATGCGCGCTTCGCCGAGCAGCGCGAGCATCTCGGCGGATGCCCAGCCGTCGAGGGGCGACGGCTGCACCGGGATCAGCACGAGATCGGCGGCGAGCAGCGCCGAGCGCATGAGGCTGGCGACGCGTGGCGGCCCATCGATGACGACATGGTCGGCGTCACGGGCCAGCTCCGGCGCTTCGCGATGCAGAGTGTCGCGCGCCAGGCCGACGACGCCGAAAAGTCGCTGCAATCCCTCCCGGCTGCGTTGCTGCGACCAGTCCAGCGCTGACCCTTGTGGATCGGCGTCGATCAGCGTGACGCGCTTGCCGCCTCGCGCCCATTCGCCGGCGAGATGCAGCGCCAGCGTCGTCTTGCCGACGCCGCCCTTCTGGTTGAGGAGGGCGACGATCATGACGGTCTCCCGGCGATCGGGGACTCGTCCACAGCGGTCGAAAAGCGGGTTTGCGTTAGAAAGATTCCGAAGGAATCTAGGTTAGATAAGTTACGGGGCTCGCAAGCTGCTGATTCAGCGCGAAGAATCGGCGATTCCGGTCCCCGATAGCACGAGAGTCCGGTCCCCGATGGCACGACAGTGCCGGTCCCTGATAGCACGAGACTATTCACAGCTTATCCCCAGAGCGAGTTGACGAACGGCGACAGCGGCGCGGGATGCCGAGCGCGTCGGGATCGGTGGGTGCGAAGGACAGGATCTCCGGACCACCGAGGCATTGCTCGATGGTGAGCCGGTAGCCCGGCAGCGGTTGACGGCGGACGATGTCGCGCAGGTCGTAGGCGAAGTGTTTGAGCGGCGAGAGGCTGCCGGACTTGGCGTGGAGGTGCGGGAAGTCGAAGCTCCAACCGAATTCCTGCTTGCCGCCGTGCTTTCGCACCAGGCGGTAAAGCCAGCGCTCCAACCCGCCGGTGAGATCGAAGTATTTGCGGTCGATCGTCAGCACGAGCGCGTCGTCGAGGACGGCGCCGTAGAACCAGTCGGGGAGGATCAGTTCGAGGCCGAGCGGACGGCCGCGGTAATCGGCGCGCTCCTTCCATTCGTTGATCCAGGAGAAGCGGTGCATTCGCCGCTCGGTCGGCTGGCGGATCGAGGTCGCGACCGTTGTCGATTGCAGCCTATCCAGCGCGGCCTTCAAGCGGTCGTAGTCGCGAAGCGACACGCCACGGCCGATGAAGTTCAGGATCTCATAGGGAGTGGTCGCCATCAGGCGCGAGGGGCGCAGGCCGACGTCGCGCGCCTCGACGATCTGCGAGGCTGCCCAGATCAAGACGTCCGCGTCCCAGATCGTCGCCATGCCATGCTCGGGAACGGCTTCGACGCGGATTTTCACCGAGCCGGCCTTGAAGTCTATCGGCGCCAGACGCTTCGACTTGGCGAGCGAGAAGAACGGGTAGGCCATGAGGTCCTGCGCATCGCGGGGTGCGAGATCGCCGGGCAGCGCCCGAAACAGATCGAGTTGTGCGCGCTCATCGTGATGGGTGTGGCGGGACGACACGGCCGGCCACCTCAGCGCGGGAAGCGTCCGCCGGCGGCGGTCGAGGCTGTTTGTCGCTTGGCCGGCAAAACAGTGCCGCCGCGCGGATCGGACGTGGAGGTGACGAGACCGCGATCCGCCCAGGCCTGCAGGTCCTCGACGGAATAAACGACGCGGCCGCCGAGCTTGCGGTAGATCGGACCTGTCCCGTAGGTCCGATGCTTCTCAAGGGTGCGTTCGGAAAGGCCGAGGAAGCGAGCCGCCTCCTGCGTTCTCAGGTAGCGTGGCGGTAAATTGACGGCTCTTTCGGCCATGATGGCACCTCCGTGGTCTCGCGGGCGGCCGCTTCGAATAAGCGGCGGGTTGCGAGCACCGTGGCGCGAAGACGGCGCCCCGGACGATGTCGAAGTAAGATGCTAAAATCGACACGCGAGCGGGTATCAGCGATCCCGGCGTGGGCGGCGCAGCAATGTCCGATAGCCGCCGCGAACCAGCTTCATGCCGTCGCGGGCGAGACGGATGGTGATCTCCCGGATCGGGTCGCCGACCCAGGATGCTGCGTCGATTTTGTGCTGGGGGAAGAGATGCTCGGCGACAGTGCGGTAGATGGCGCCGCTCTCGCGCGCGTCGATGGCGCGCAGCATCTGGCGGGCGCGCTGACGTCTTTGCGGCGTCAGGCGTGGATCGGGTGGCACGCGCTTGCCGAACATAGCGTGCCAGAGGCGTTCGACCGCGGTCAGTCGGTCGGGCGTCAGCTCATCGAATATGATGAACGCGCCGACGGGGTGGGCATCATCGACGTTGAACAGGGCCACGTCGTGGGGCTCGCCGCGCAGTACGAGCCGGATCAGACCAGGATCATGCTCGATGGTGGCCTGGGCGTGCAGATCCTCAACGCGGAGGCGGAGATGTCCCGCCGGGTTCGGTCCGACGGTGAACGGGAGTGTCGCGGGATCGGTTTGCGGGGTCCAGAAGATCGGCTGGATGAGCGCGGAGTTGCGAGGGTCGGCGACGAAATCGCAACCCCCATTGCTCGGCGAACTCGCGCGCAAGATCCTCGGTCAGCCGGCCGATGGACACCAATTCCTGATAGGATTTTCTGTATTCTGGGTTACGACGCAGGAACTCCCAGGCGAGATCGCCGGGGGTCAACTTGTCGATATAGTCATAAGCGGCTTCGGACCGCCAACTTTCATCTTCGGACATCTCCACCGTCTCCGCGCAAGGTCGTGCAAAGCGAGTTTCGCAGTGGATACGATTCCGCGTTGAACGGAGCGCGGGAAGAACGAAGTGGCCGCAACGTGATGCGGTTTACGCATCACCTCAGTGCTGGCGGCCCTGGAGCAACTCACAAAAGCCGCTCTTCGTCATCCATTTCGCGCGGTCGAGATGGCTGGTGTAGATGCGTTGAGCGCGCTCCGGTTCGGCCTTGGCATCGAGGCCGAAGAGGACTTCGACGACTTCACGCCAGTCGGCTTTTTCAGCGTCGGCATCCAGCAGCCGGACGTACAGCTTCAGATGCGCCTCGTCATAGGCGGTCAATGCCGCCCCGGCCGGCGGCTGATCAAGAAAATCGTCTTTGGTCACAACATCCCCCAATGGCGAGATGTATCCAAACTGGAGGAGATTGTTAACGGTGATTTTACCGAAATGATGACGCAAAGCGCTGATGCGGGAAGATGTAGCCGCGCCGCGACCTGTCGAACGTCAGGTTTCCTTCTTTGCATCAACGAGCAGCACTCCCTTACCCTGATCGGAGTTCAGGAAGACGATGCCGGCGCGTTCGAAAGCCCGTCTCACCTCATCACGCGTGCTCTCAAAGACCTCAAGCCCACTGGGGGATTCGAGGCGCTTGAGCGCGGTCAATGAGACCCGGGCCTTGTCAGCGAGCGTCTCCTGTGTCCAACCCAGCAACGCACGTGCGGCCCGAAACTGTCGGGCGGTGATCATACATGATCACCTCCCACACGGACCTACGTGTACGCCAAAACTACGACTATAATAGTCGTTCTTGACGGGATATTCCAGCCGGAAGTAGCTATCTGTGTTCTCTACGATCAATTGGGCCGCAACTGATTCGGTCGCCGCAGAATTGAGGGGCCCGACCTTCGAGCCGGACCCAAATCAGCGAGAAGATGTCACCTTCCGGTCGTCGACAGGTTGGCCTAGATCGAGGCGTAGAAGCTCGGATCGTCCAGCTTGAGGCCCATGAAGGTTGTCCAGGGCCGTCGCGGTTGCTTCACAGCGCGGCCTTGCCAATCGAGGCCCCGCCATCGACATGGAGCGTCTGCCCGGTGATGAACGCCGCATCGTCGGATAGCAGGAATGCAATCGTCGCGGCGATCTCCTCCGGCTTCCCGAACCGGCGCATTGGGACACCTGAAAGATAGCGTGCCTCTCCCTCGCTGCCGACCGGATTGTTCTGCCGAAACAACTCGGTCTCGGTCGGCCCCGGAGAGACAGCGTTGACCGTGATGCCGGATGAGGCGAGTTCGAGCGCCCAGTTCCTCGCGAAACTGACGAGGGCGGCCTTGGCGGCGGCATAGCTGGTGCGTTCGACGCTGCCGAGCACTGTCAGGCTTGAGACGTTGACGATCCTGCCCCAGCCGCGGGACCTCATGCCTGGCAACGCGGCCTGTGTCGCAATGAGTGCAGGGTGCAGGTTGACCCGCATGACCTCTTCAAGGGTCGAGACCGCGATTGCTCCCAGCGGCTCGGCTCGCACCAGTCCAACGTTGTTGACGATCCCGTCGACCGCGCTCCGCTCGACGATGTCGGCAAGTTTCTCTCCGCCAGCGTCGGCCAGGTCGAGCAGGTGAAGCTTTCCGGGAAAGCTATCGACGTTATTGCGCGCTATGCCGACGATATCGTGCCCCTGGCTTGCGAGGCGATTGGCCAGGGCAAGGCCGATACCCTTGCTGGCGCCGGTGATCAGAAATCTTCTCTTCATGGCAATATCCTTCGGCCCCGCTCCTTGTGGGCGGGGCCTGTTGAACGGGTTTCGATCAGGCAGCGAGGCTGGCGGCGCGGCGCAGCGCCGGCAGCATGTCTTCCGGCTCGGGACGGCGGGTGTAGTCCGGGTTTACCTCGGCATAGAGGATCACACCATCCTGGCCGACGACGTAGCGGGCGGGCATCGGCAGCGTCCAGCTTGGATCGCCATTAAAGGCGGGAAGATCGTTCTTCAGCGACTTGTAGAGGTCGACCAGATAGTCCTGCATCTCGAAGCGCAGGCCGAAGGCGGCTGCCACGTCGTTATGCGGATCCGACAGGATGGGAAAGGTGAGGTTGTTCTGGCGAACCGACTTGCGGCTGTTGACTGCGTTCTGCGGCGAGATGGCGACAAGGCTTGCGCCCAGTTCCTGGAATATCGGCAATGCCTCCTCAAGGGCCTGGAGCTCCATGTTGCAGTACGGGCACCACACACCGCGATAGAAGCTGATGACCAGCGGTCCGCGTGACAGAAGATCGGTCGAAGAGACCATGTTTCCCTCGTCATCAGAGAGACTGAAGACCGGCAGCAGGTCCCCCGCCTTCAAGGCGCGACCTGCTGCGCCCGAAGCGATCAACTCTGCGGTCGCGCGGTGCATGGTCTCGATTACCGAGTAAGGAACATTGTACGGCGGCTTGCCGGCTTCAAAATCGGCCTTGAATGCATCGAGTTTGGATTGGAGTGTCATGGTCTTGTTCCTTCGAGAGAGGAAGGCGCTTCAGGGTGGAGCCTGAAGCGCGGTGATTGGTGAGGGACGTTTCAGCCGTTGGAGGCCATGGAGCGAGCGACTTCGGCGGCACTGATGCCTTCGAGCGCAAGGCCGTAGCCGGCGCCTTCATCGACGATCCGGCGCAGCTTCTGGGTCAGGGCGATGCGGGTGTACCGGCTGGTCAGCGGCGGAAGCGCAGCGATGCCCTCGGCGATCTCGTGGGCGCGGGCAAGCAGGTTTTCCGCTGGCACGATCTCGTTGACGGCGCCCCATTCCTTGGCCGTCTGCGCGTCGAGGATCTGCCGGGTGAGAATGAAATAACGACCGCGAATGCTGCCGATCACTTCCGGCCAGAGCAGGTTGACGCCGTCGCCGGGCACGATGCCGAAGTCGAAATGCGGCTTGTCCTGGAAGATGGTCTCCGGCGTCGCCAGCACGATGTCGGCAAGCAGCGCATATTCCGAGTGCAGGAGGACGGGGCCGTTCAGGGCGGCAATCAGCGGCACCTCGATATCGAGGATGTTCATGAGGACCTTCTTGCCCTCGCGGAAGATCTTGTCGTAGCCGCGCGGGGTGAAGAAATCGAAGCCCTCGGGGCTGATCGCATCCATGAAGGCGTCGCCCGAGCCGGTGAGGATGACGACGCTGTTGTCGGGATCAGAACCGATCTGGTGGAAGAGATCGACGAACTGCTCATGGGTATGGCCGTCGAAGACGAGCTTGCCGCCATCGCTGTGCAGCGCGACCTCCAATACGCCGCTTTCCGAGCGGGTCAGGCGGGCGTTGGCGAAGGATTCTTTATAAGCGTTGAAGTTGGACATGATGGTTCTCCTGTTGTCCTGGGTGGATGAGTGTTGGGGAAGGATCAGGCGGCGGGCACGAGGGCCTCGACGCGGGCAATGGCGCGCTGGACGGCAGGGCGCGCGGCCACTTCGTCGTACCAGCGGGAAAGGTTCGGGTGGCCGTCGAGCGTCAGGCCGGGGAACTGGCGGCGCCACAGCCAGCCGAAATGGGCGATGTCGGCGATGGTGAAATCGTCACCGGCAGCGAAGGCCTGATCGCCAAGCTTCGTGTCGAGAAGACCGAGGATGCGCTCGGCCTCGCCGGTGAAGCGGGCCTCGGCAACCAGCTGCGGTTCCGGTGACGACCGCTTGAAGAAACCGGCATTGCCGAAAGCAGGGCTGAGACCCGAGGCGTGAAAGAAGAGCTGCTCGAAGACACGGGCACGGGCAACGCCGCTCTGCGGTAGCAGCTTGCCGGTCTTCTCTGCGAGATAGACGAGGATGGCGGCGCTTTCCGTCAGGACGAACCGCTCGCCGTCCACGTCATCGACGAGCACGGGCACCTTGCCGTTGGGATTCAGCGCGATAAAAGCCTCGTCCTTCTGTTCGCCCTTGCGGACGTTCACGGGCTTCAGTTCGTAGGCGAGCCCCATCTCTTCCAGCGCGATTGGTACTTTGACGCTGTTGGGCGTGGCGAAAGCGTGAACGTCGATCATCTCTGTCTCCATCGGACTGTCTGTTGTCGTTGGAGGGAGTTATGACCATTCCTAGTATATTGCGGCAGGCGCCTTGAAGCGATATTGCTTATTCCCAAGGAGAATAGGCATGGACAGACTGCAGGCGATGACTGCCTTCGTGCGTGTGGTGGAAACGGGTTCCTTTTCAGGAGCAGCCCGGCATATCGGTGTCGGCCAGCCGGCGATCTCGAAAACGATCGCTCAACTGGAGGACAGGCTGCAGGTGCGGTTACTGGTTCGCTCGACCCACGGCCTGACGCCGACGGATGCAGGTGTCCGCTTCTACGAGCGCGCCAGGATGGTCATCCAGGAGGCTGACGAGGCGGAACTGGAGGCGCGCGGCGCGGGGGCCGGATTGAACGGTCGACTGCGCGTATCGGCCGCGACCACCTTTGCCAGGCTTCTGGTTGTGCCGCGGCTGCCGGAATTTCTGGCCCGGCATCCTGACCTTGAGATCGATATCGTCCTGGACGACCGCGTCATCGACCTCGTTTCCGAAGGAATCGATGTGGCGCTGCGAATGGGCCAACTGTCGGATTCCTCGGCGGTGGCAAGACGGCTGGCGCAGGGGCGGCGATCCGTCATCGCAACGCCCGCCTATCTCGAACGGGCCGGAATCCCATCCGTGCCGGCAGACCTCGCGGTGCATGAGGCGATCGTCTACAGCCAGCTTGAAAACAGCTGGATGTTCAGAAAGGATGGCACCGAAGCCTCCGTCGCGATCCGTGGCCGTGTCCGGGTCAGCGCGGCGGAAGGCATCCGGGCGGCGGTACTCGCGGACATGGGGCTGACTGTCAATTCCGACTGGATGTTTGCGCCTGAGCTGGAAACCGGCGCCGTCATCCGCGCGCTGGAGGACTGGGAACTTCCCCCCGTCGATCTATGGGCGGTCTTTCCAACGGGACGCCTGGCAAGCGCCAAGGCACGCGCATTCGCCGAATTTGTGGAGACGGGCCCCTTATAAACAGGCGCCTAAGCATTCGATCACTCTGAATTTGCGCCGCAACCCAGACGTTTGGTCGTTTTGGAAAGCTAGACCCCGACCTTGCGGCCGGGGCCCTGCGCGGCGCCTCAGTCGCCCCGGCGCCCGTTGGCGCGCGACCAGATGAGCGAGAAGGTCTCACCTTCCTCGTCATCGAAGAGGTTGGCGTAGATCGGGGCGTTGAAGCTTGGATCGTCGAGCTTGAGGCCCAGATAGTCGCGGCCTTCGTTGGAGCGCTTGGACCAGGCGGCACCGATCTCGGCGCGGCCGACCAAGACCCGGTGGCTGGGGGCATTCTCGCCGGTGGCGCGCTGGTCGGGGACGATGCGCACGTTCTTGGCCTGGACGCTGAGGGTGACGATTTCGCCGGTGAACTCGTTCGAGCCGGTCTTCTTGAAGGTGCCGATGGTCGCCATTGTAAGTCTCCGTTTTCCGTTCCCGAGCCGCACCATTGCGGCCTCACATGAGGAACCACTCGTCAAGCTGTGTTTCTGAGCTGCTGAGCGGCGCGTTCCGGACGACGCCCCGCCAAGTGCGGAGCGTCGTTTCGGTGTTCGTCAGTCGCCGTTGCGACGGTTCGGTCGTGACCAGATAAGGCTGTGGCTCTGTCCGTCTTCGTCCTCGACGAGGTTGGCATAGATCGGTGCGGTGAAGCTCGGATCGTCGAGCTTGAGACCCAGGTAGTTACGGCCCTCGTTGGACTGTTTGGACCAGGCGGCTCCGATTTCGACCCGGCCCACGAAGACGCGGTGGCTGGGAGCGTTTTCGCCGCTGGCGCGCGTATCGGGAACGATACGGACCTTCTTGGCCTGGAGGGAAAGGGTGACGATCTCGCCGTTGAACTCGTTGTCGCCGGCCTGCTGGAAGTTTCCGATAGTAGCCATTGTCGTTCTCCTGACTTGGTTGTTCGGAGCCGCCCTGTGCGGCCTCGATAGCGGTCGTGAGACGACGATCCGTCCGACTGCATCCCATGGGCCGCAGCGTCAGCGGAGGACGGCGGCAGCCAAGCTTGTTGTCCCGCGAGGAATGCGGCGCAGCCGCAGGGGAAGAAGGTTGGCGGAGCCGTTGCAGGCAAAGGTCGGACCGGCGTCAGACCAGCCAGAAGAGAGGCCGTTCAGGGAGGTTCCGGCATCAATCCCAGGGGAAGAACACCGGCTTACGGACTGTCAGCCATGCACTCGACACGGACGGCGCGATCGGTCCCGCTGCGTGAACCAGAGGTCTGAGCCCATTTCCTGATCCGCGCCTGTGCACGTATCAACCTCACATCCGGTCGCCGCTCGAGCGGCCGCACCATAATCCCGCCTGCGGCGGCAAAGGCTCAGGGGACGAGACCAGTCTCGATGACGGCGATTAACCCATGCCGCAATGCGGTCGTCCACCTGGTTCCGGCGGGGCTGATCAGGCCCGGGCCGAACTGTTACGCGCTCACGTCATCATGGTCTGACGCGCGCGCCTTCGATCACCACGCCGGCGGTGACGTATTTCCACAAAGCCACGACGAGCTTGCGCGCCAGTGCTGTGATCATCACTTTCTTGAAGCGGCCGCCGTTCTGGGCGACGCGCTCGTTGAACCAGCGACTGAGTTCGGAAGCGGGTTGGTGCCGCAGCCACAGCCACGCCATCTCCAGCAGCGTCGATCGCAAGCGCGGATTGCCGGATTTGCCGATTCCCTGTTCCCTGTCGATCGATCCGCTTTGCCATGGTGTCGGCGCCAGTCCGGCATAGGCTGCCACCTGTCGGCGATTGTCGAAGTGGCGGAACAGGCCTTCGCCCCAGAGCACAGCGGCAAATTCCGGTCCGATGCCGACCACCTTCGTCAGCATGACCACTTCGCGTGCTGACCGCTGTTCTTCAGCAAGCATGGCGTCCCGCTCGGCTTCGACCGCCTTGATCTGGTCGAGCAGCATTTCCATCCGGTCGAGCTCTCGCAAGACCTGGCTTTTCAGATGCATCGGGAGTTCCCGTCCGTCACCGGTACGCAGCGTTACCAAGCGCTCGCGACGGTCCCGGCGCAGAGGATCGTAGCCCCTGATCCCCTGCGAGAAGAGCAGGCCCTTGATCCGGTTGCTGTGCCGGATGCGCTCCTCCATCAGAACCTTGCGTTCGCGAACGATCCGGCGACGGTCTTCCTCGAAAGGTGTTGGCACGCTCAGCATCGAGCAGACCCGCGGTTCGCCGCGCTTGAAAGCGAGCAGCGCCCGGATCATGGTTTCGCCGTCGAGCCGATCTGTCTTGACCCTTCGTCTGCGCCGGGATGTCGCGATCGATGCCGCATCAACGACATGGCTTTCGTGGCCTTCGGCTTCGAGAACCCTGTGCACCCAGAAACCGTCGAGACCGGCCTCCTGGATGGTGACGAACGGATAGTCCTGGCCAGTTCGGTCGCGGGCTTTCTGTTTCAGCTGCGCCAAGCGAGCAAGCAGCCCTGCAATATCACCGCCAGGAACGCTGTGGCGAGACAGTTTCTCGCCAGCGCCGGGTGAGATCGACGTGATCAGCCAGGTTTTCTTGCTCAGCTCAATGGATACGTAGATCGTCTGAAGGTTTTCGTATGTCGATTTGCCTGCGTGTTTGTTCTGCGTCATCTTCCTGCTCCTTTCCGCAACGGCCAACAACGACTGCAGCATCAAAGCAGGTCGCCACCATTACTCATAGGATCTCGATGGCGATCGGCAGGCCGGACGCGATCGACGGCGCACCCCGTAGGGGCCTGACAGCCAAGGAGGGCTTTCTTGTCTCGAGAGGAATGACGGCGCAGCCGGCAGGGGAAGAAAGTTTGACGCCGCTGTTGCGTCATAGGCGATCGAGGCGTCAGCCGGCGTTCGGCCAGATCAGGCCATTGAAGAGGCCGTTTGGAGCGGTTGAGGCACGGTCAGAGAACGGAGAAAATGGCGGCCATCCCGCACCGGCAGACCGGCGTCGCGGCGATGCAAATCGGCTTCGTTTCCTACCGGCCAGAACATCGGCGCTGCATCCTGACCCTCCACCAACAACTGGGAGATCGCCGCGCCGGTTCTTCGGTCTGTCGCGGAAACAAGGTCCTGCCGCTCTAGCGCTGTAACGAAGGCCGTTTGCCGGGACCTGGCGTCGTTCCGCACCCCGCGCTTCCATCATCGGCCTCAGGCGGCGTGGGCGGTCGCCGCCCACCGCACGTCTGGCCTTCGCAATGGCGATAACACCTGTCAGGTCCGCGCAAGGTCCCGGCCGGACGGACCCGTGGCCGCCGCCATCCCCGCGATCCGCACGAAGGCGGTGATGCCGACCGCGACCGCGCCGATGAAGGCGGTGATGCCGACCGCGACCGCGCCGATGACGGAGAAGATGATCTGCCAGGTGTCGGAGGGCATGGTGTGTTTCACGATGCCGTGCGTCGCGTGGTAGCCGGCGAGCGCCGCGGGCGCGACGAAGGCGAGTGCGATCGCAAGACGCATCCAGAGCGGACGGATAAAGGCGAGCAGGAACTGCCCGAGCCCGAGCGTCAGTGCGGCGGCGCCAAAGCCGACGATGATTGCACCGAGCCAGCCGGCGCCAGTCTGATAGGCCCATGTCCCGGCGCTAGCGCCCGCGAAGAACGGCAACGCGAAGACAGCCAGGGTGAACAACAGCCAGCACAGGCCGCCGATCGCGGCGATGCTGGCGAGGATACTGATGAAGATCATGGTGGTGTTCTCCGCGAGATAAAGGTCTGACGGTTGCGCCTCCACCACCACCATGGCGCGTTGCCAGTATAGCCGAAGAGAAGGCGGGACGGGAGCGGAAATCCCGCAGGATTCCCGCTTGCGGCCGTGCCGCCTTGCCCGCGATCAGCGGGCGAAGGGATCAACCTCATGAACAATGGCGGCGGCTTCGCCGTCATATTCGCCGGCGGGCATGACGCCCATGGTGCCGTCGCCGGCCTGGAAGATGACGATTGAAACCATGAGGGTGGTAGCGAGGCTGAAGGCGAACGCGTGAGCTTGATTGAGGGACATTTGACCGGCTCCTGTCTTGGAGGCGGGAGACCATCTCCCGCGCGACAGGCGCCCGATGTGTCCGGCCAATGGCCGCAATCACCGCGCAGGCGAAGCTGAAGCGGCGGCACGCTTTCCGTAGTCCGACCCTTTACGGGTTGATGGCGCCAGGCCAGTGGCTGGACCAAGGATCAGCGCATAGAGAGCGGTTGATGGCGACGCGTTCTCAGGAGGAGGGTGTCAGACCGAATCGAAGTCGCGGGAATTCACCGCGTTCGCGAGCGACCTTGAATACCTGCTCAAGCGCCCCAATGAACGCGTCCTCTGTTCGGAGATGAAGCGTATAGTTGTGAAGTTCTGGGTAGTCCAAGACGAAGCATGGAATGCCGGTATCGTCGAATATTCCCATAACTGGTGGTGTATAAACCGAAAATTCATTCATGAAGAGTTCTTTGACCACAATCAGACCAATAATCTCGCGGCGTCCAACATCGATTTTATGAACAATTCCATTCGTGAGAAACGTAAGAGAGTGGTTCTGTTGCGCATATGAAATAGAGCCGCGCAATTGAGCCGTCGCCTTCGTAAGATGGGAGACAACGGTGGATTTTTTACGTTCAATAGATCTTTGCAATGCACGCTTCGTGTTCGGGCTGTCCTTCGCTTGAATGAGCAGGATGGCAGATGCTGTGATGACAAGGACATCTACAAACTCCTTCCCGTCGTCGGGCCTGATCGGATTTAGATAGATCTGGTCGCTCGCGAATGTCCGATGTAGGGCATGAACGATGTCGAGTTCACTGAAGTGACCGGCATCATCACGCTCTAGGACCGTGTGCATGTTGGTTTTCTTGCCATGATACGAGTTCACTTCGGGTCGGACGTCCGAGATATAGAGATCTTCCGGAAATAGAGGCTCTTGGAGATGGATCGCAAATGACTGCTCGTCGTCCAACGTTGTCCTACGACCGAACCAATCAGGCATCTGATCAAGAAAGTCCCTCGCTAGATGAAATGAGAACGGCAAGAAGTTCATGGTTTCAGCGAATGCCCGAAAGCGGGGGGCGTCATCATTCTTCGCGGAATAGCCCAGCAGTTCACGATTATGCTCGTCGAGAAAATGGATCTTAAAGTGATCGGACGAAAGCAGCTGTCTGATGTCGATGGTCATCTGGTCGTCGAACAGCGGAGACCAGAATGTCAACGGCTCGTCGTGGTCGTCGAAGAAGGCCGTTACGAGCCCATAAGAGGATGAGCCGTCTGCTGTGAGCGGTACTAGATAGAAGCGAAATTCACGCCTTACCTTTGCTGCCAGCATGTACTCTTTTGGGCACTTGATGATCAGTCTTGTAGCCTCTTCCTTGGGTAAACGCAGGGGCCAGAGGCCTCCAGGAAAGCTTACAAGTTCGGGGAATATTTCTGGATGAGTAATTGTGAGCATGCCAGTCCGTTCCTCGAATACTTTGCTGAGAAGACAATAGCCGCCTTTGCGAGATTTAGCAGTAGCGGCGCTCAAGCGCCGCCCGTTGCGAACTTCCAGACTGGGATGCCGAGCTTCTTCGCCTTGTCGGCGAGATTGTCCTGGATGCCCGTGCCGGGGAAGACGATGACCCCGATCGGCAGGACGTCGAGCATCTGATCGTTGCGCTTGAACGGTGCGGCCTTGGCATGTTTCGTCCAGTCGGGGGCGAAGCCGACCTGCGGCACCTTGCGGGCGTCGGCCCATTTGGCCGCGATCTTCTCGGCGCCCTTGGGGGACTTGCCGTGCAACAGCACCATGTCGGGGTGTTTGGCGTGGACCTGATCGAGCTTGGCCCAGATTAGGTGGTGATCGTTGAAGTCGAGCCCGCCGGTGAAGGCGATCTTCGGACCGGCGGGGAGCAGCACCTCGTTGTCGGCGCGCTTCTTGGCGGCGAGGAAGTCCCGGCTGTCGATCATCGCCGAGGTGAGGTTGCGATGGTTGACCATCGATCCGCTGCGCGGCCGCCAGTTCGACCCGGTGTGGCGCTCATAGTGCTCGGCGGCCTGGTCACGCATCAGCTCGAAAGCGTTGCGGCGTTCGATCAAGGTCTGGCCCTCGGCCGTCAGGCGTTCCAGTTCGACGGCCTTCACCTCACTGCCGTCCTGTTCACGCTGGCCGCGGCGCTGCGCCTGCTCGTTGTCGTCCAGCTCGCGCTCGATCCGGTCGGTAGCCCGGTGGAAGACATTGACCGTCGACCAGAGGAGATCGTCGAGGTCGGGCTCGAGGCGGGTGTCCTCCAGGGTAACAATTAGGGCGTCGAAGATGTCGGCGATGGCGCCCGCGATATGGTCGCCTTCCGGAAGCGGTCGGGGATCGGGTTCATCGGTGAAGGGACGGTAGCCGTAAAGCTGGAGTTCGCTGAGAACATGGTCGGTGGGGGAAGAGGCGTGGTGCGGTTCGTAGTCGTCGTGCTCGCTCATAGGGATGCTCCGTCGGTTCGGCCGCGACCCTCGCGGCCTTCATGGCGACGAAAGCCGGCGGGCGGGCCGGACCTGCATCCGCAGCGAAGCGGAGGGCCGGAGCACAGCGGAGGATGACGAAGGCGGGCTATTTTGCCTCGCGATGGAAAGCGGCACTCGGCCGCGCCGGAAAATAGTCCGCCGCAGGCATTGTGGGTCCGGGGCGTTTGCTGGCCGATCGCCCTCTCGAAGGCCGGGGACGCGGTTCTCTCCGACCTGGAATCATTCGAGCGATGTCGACGACGGCGCTCCCGCCGCCTGCATTCTCCTCGCGGTCTATGCCGCCAGCGCCATGAAGCGTGCGACGTCTTGGGGCGCGATCTGCACGCGGACCCCTGCCCGGAGGCTATCCAGCCCCGTCAGGCGGAGATCCTCGTTGAAGTCGCTTAAGGCTGGAGACACCACGACCGCCTCGATCCCGGCCGCGTTCGCCCGTTCGATCAAGGTCGCCATCGCGCCGTCGCCGGCCGGATCATTGTCGCGGGCGATGTAGAGTCGGCGTAGCGTATCGGGGAACAGGATGGCCGAGAGATGCGCCGCCGAAAGCGCCGCCGCCATCGGCATGGTGGGCAGCGCCATCCTGAGCGACAGCATCGTTTCGATGCCTTCGCCCGCCGCCATCACTTCGCCCGCCACAGCGAAGCGAACGGCATGCCCCAGCAGATCGCCCATCGCCCGTCTCGGCGTGTCGATCGGAGCCTTGTCCGAGCCGTCGGGAGCGAGCCAGGTGCGGTGCGCGCCGGTCTGACGCCCGGCGAGATCGGTGACGGATGCGATCATCGCTGGCCAGGTCTCCATCGGGGAATGTTCGTCGGGACGGTAATAGCAATGGGGATGGAAGCGCAGGCTTCCGGTTCCGTGCAAATCCGTAATGCCGCGTGTGCGGAGATACGTCTTTACGAGTGTGCCGGAAATTGGCTGCGCCATTGCGAAGAGCCGCCGTGCCGCTTCCGGTGATCCTGATGGCGCCGACGCCGGTGTGCGCCGGGTAGAGCTTGGCTCCGGTTCGGGATGCGGCATCGCCAGGAAGGTGCGCGCCTCATCGGCGACGTCCTTGAAGTCGACCAGGCCGCAGCTCTGGCGGATGACGTCGAGGAGATCGCCATGCTCGCCGGTGGCGGCGTCGGTCCATTTGCCGGCGGCGCCCTTGCCGATTTCGCCGCCCTTCAGCCGCACGAACATCGAGCGGCCGGGCGTGTTGCGCACATCGCCGACCAGCCAATAGCGGCCCTCGCGATGACCGGCAGAGAGGTAGTGGCGGCACACCGCCTCTGCCTGCCGGCCGAGACGGATTGCCAGTTCGGAGGCGTCCTGTCGTGCCATCACGCCACCTCCCGCTCGCCGATGCGCTCGACGGGATAGCGCTCCAGCACCTTGGCCAGAATGGCATTGCCGGTCCCATCTGTCGGCACGAACATCCGCAGCTTCCACGAGATGATCTCGTGGAAGAGGCCATAGGCACGCAGACGGTCGCGCATGGCGTCGGTGAAGCCGGACAACTCGATGCGGTTAGCACCCATGACCCGGACGCGGCGAATCTGGAGCCCCTCGGCCAAGTCGAGGATGGTCTTTCCGTCCATCAGCGCCATGAAGGCGTAGTCGGGCGTCAGGGTCGATGTGCCGGTGGCGAGCGCGCCGGCCACCCATGCGGGGGAGACGCGACGGCCAACGATGCGCTCGCCGTCGTCGGTCTGGAGTCGATACACCCGCGTCGACTCGCTCGGGAGGCGTTTCCAGATCGGCAGCAATAGGCCGCTGACGACATGGATGGTGCTTTCGGCATACTCCGGCACCTCGGCTACCTCGGCGTTCCATGCCGCGGTGAAGCCCGCCCGGTCCGCGTCGACCCAATGGGTCTCATCCATCATCTTGATGGGGATGTTGTGCGCCTCCATCGGTCGGATCAACCGCACGCGCCGTTCGATCTCGCCATCGTCCAGCATGATGCTGGTGGTCGGTATCTGTACGGCGGCGCGGCCCGAGCGTTCGTTTATCAACAGCCTGGCGCGCGGATCGTTGAGATGATCGAGCGCCTCGGCAAGCGTCACCGGCCGGTTGCGCTGGCGCTGGGTGATGGTCAGCAGCCGGGCTTCGGCGCCGGTGCCGGGATGAACGTGGATCGTTCGGCGGTCGGTGACGATGAAGCTCTCGGCCTGCAGTGTCTCTAGCCCGACGTCATAGCTGCCCGAGGCGATGGCGCCTTCGATCTTGGCGTTCAGCAGCCGCTCGAAGGCGGTGAACAGGACGCCCTGGAGTTCGATGGTCAGCGCCAGCAACCTGTTCAGGAACGTCGTGATCGGCGGCAGTTCGTCCTTGATGCCGGTGGAATCCATCAGCGAGAGGCCGGTGGCGTCCTCAAACATTTGGAGCGAGCACCCTTCGATCTTGCCGCGCACCAGCAGCAGATAGAGCTGCCGCAGCGCGTCGCGGGCGTAGTGCGATTCCAGATTATCCTCGGGCCGGAACAGGCCCTGGCCGCCAGTCTGACGCTGGCCGCGCGTGATTGCGCCGAGTGTGTCGAGGCGGCGGGCGATGGTCGACAGGAAGCGCTTTTCGGCCTTCACGTCGGTCGAGATCGGCCGGAACAGCGGCGGCTGCGCTTGGTTGGTCCGGTTGGTGCGGCCCAGGCCCTGAATGGCGGCGTCGGCTTTCCACCCCGGCTCCAGCAGATAGTGGACGCGCAGCCGCTGGTTCCGCACCGACAGATCGGCGTGGTAGCTGCGCCCGGTGCCGCCGGCGTCGGAGAAGATCAGGATACGCTTCTGATCATCCATGAAGGCCTGCGTTTCGGCGAGATTGGCCGACCCGGCGCGGTTCTCCACCGACAGCCGGTCGATGTCGCCGGGGCTGGTCTTGCGGACGATGCGGCGCGAGCGCCCTGTCACCTCCGCCACGACATCGGTGCCGAAGCGCTGGACGATCTGATCGAGCGCGCCGGGCACCGGCGGCAGCGAAGCGAGCCTCTCGATCAGTCGGTCACGACGGGCAACGGCGTCGCGGCTCTCGACCGGCTGGCCGTCGCGAAACACTGGTCGCGATGACAGGTTGCCCTCGCTGTCGGTGAAGGGCTCGTAGAGCTGCACCGGGAAGGAATGGGCGAGATAATCCAAAACGTAATATGCCGCGTCGGCGTTATGCTGAGTTCGGGGTTTCAATCTGTTGTTCTTCTGATTCATTTTCGGTTTTCCGCTTTGGATAATCATGATGCCTCTGCTCTCAATCGCAGAAGGACATCCCCAACGAACTCCCCCTCCAACTCTTAATGCCGACCTTCTTACGCCGGCCTCTTCCGCGCATTATGCTGGGCGGGACAGAAGAGACTGGGTGGAAATCACGCGTGACCGACAAGAACGATATTGAGGAAAACCTGACGCGGGTTCGAGCGCGGCTGGCCGATCTGGATGCTGAACGGCATGAGCTTCAGCGCGAGATGGCGGCACTTGAGGCTCGTCTTGCTGCAGAGCCCGCGCCAACCGTGAAACAGCCCTCCTTCGAGAACGCCTCCGTCACGAATGCTTCGCCGTCGCACGAAAAGGTTGACCTGTTCCGAAGCCTGTTCGCCGGTCGGCCTGACGTGTTCCCGTTGCGATGGGACAACAGGAAGACCGGTCGCTCGGGGTATTCGCCTGCTTGTGCCAACGAATGGGTGAAAGGAATATGCGGCAAACCGAAGGTCAAATGCGGTGAATGCCTCCATCAGAAGTTCATCCCGCCGGACGAAAGTGTCATGGAAAAACACCTGCGCGGTGGCGATGGCCGAAGTGGCGATTTTGTAGCCGGCGTCTATCCGCTACTATCCGGTGATACATGCTGGTTTCTGGCGGCGGATTTTGACAAGGCATCCTGGGCGGATGACGCGAATGCGCTGCTCGAAACCTGTCGGGCAAAGGGCGTTCCCGCAGCGCTGGAACGATCGAGATCTGGAAATGGCGGTCATATCTGGATCTTCTTCTCCGAACCGGTCTCTGCCCGTGTGGCACGCCAGTTTGGATCAGTTCTGATCACCGAAACGATGGAGCGGCGGCCGGAAATCGGTTTTGCTTCCTATGACCGGCTGTTTCCAAATCAGGATATCATGCCGCTCGGCGGCTTCGGCAACCTGATCGCACTGCCGCTCCAGAACACCGCGCGCAAGGCTGGCAACAGCGTCTTTGTGGACGCGGGCATGCGGCCGTATGACGATCAGTGGGCTTATTTGTCCTCCTTGCCGAGATTGTCTGCGGCAGCGGTGACCAAGCTCGTCGAAGCCGCCGAGCTTTCCGGGCGGATACTGGGCGTGCGCATGCCTGTGGATGACGAACAGGCGGACGAACCCTGGAAGATGACTCCGTCACGCCGCAGCACGGCGCGACGCCTCGACGTGCCCGTTCCACCGACCATCAAGGTAACGATTGCCGACCAGATCTATATCGACCGCTCGGAGTTGCCTTCGGCCATGGTTGCCCAACTGGTGCGACTGGCCGCGTTCCAGAACCCCGAATTCTATCGCGCGCAGGCGATGCGGCTGCCGACATTCGGAAAGCCGCGCATTGTGTCCTGTGCCGAACTGCATCCCCGACACGTCGCCCTGCCGCGCGGCAGCTTCGACGAAGTGGTCGGGTTCCTGTCCGATCACGGTGTGAGAGCCGAACTGGACGATTTGCGTGAAGACGGAACCCGCTTGCCTGAGACGGTCTGCTTCCGTGGCGAACTTCGCCAACAGCAATCGCGAGCGTTCGAAGCATTGGCCGAACACGATACCGGCGTGCTTGCCGCCACGACCGCATTCGGCAAGACGGTTGTGGCCTCGGCGCTGATCGCGCGTCGTGCCAGCAATACGCTGGTTCTTGTTCATCGTCGCGAACTCCTTAGCCAATGGATCGAGCGCCTCAAGTCCTTTCTGCAGATTGACCCGAAGCAGATCGGCACCATTGGCGCGGGAAAGCGCAAACCCACCGGTGTGATCGACGTGGCGCTGATCCAGAGCCTGGTTCGCAAGGGCGAAGTTGACGATATCGTTGCCGATTACGGTCATCTTGTCGTCGATGAGTGCCATCACCTGTCCGCTGCAAGCTTTGAGCTTGTCGCCCGCAGATCGAAGGCGCGCTATGTTACGGGATTGTCGGCAACGGTCGCCCGGAAAGACGGGCATCACCCGATCATCTTCATGCAATGCGGTCCGGTACGCCATCAGGTAAGCGCCAAATCACAGGCAGCAGAAAACGGCCTTCACCATCGGGCGCGGGAACGTCATACGAGATTCAGATTGCCGGAGGCCCTCGCCATAGCCGAACGCCCGTCCATCCCCGCAATCTATGCCGCTCTGGCGGAGGATGAGGCCCGAAACGATCTGATCTTCAATGACGTGTTGAAATCGCTTGAGGTCAAACGCTCACCGATCGTACTGACCGAGCGGAAGGATCACCTCGAGCATCTTCATCAACGACTCTCCCGATTTGTGAAAAACATCGTCGTACTCCGTGGCGGCATGTCCGCAAAGGACCGGAATGCCGCGCATGCGGCGCTGAATGTCGATGATGATGAGGAACGGCTGATCCTCGCGACAGGGCGTTATATCGGCGAGGGCTTCGATGACGCCCGGCTCGACACCCTGTTCCTGACAATGCCGATCGCCTGGAAAGGCACGCTGGCGCAATATGTCGGCAGGTTGCATCGGCGGCATGACGAAAAGAAGGACGTGCTGGTGGTCGATTATGTCGACAGTTCGGTCCCGGTCCTCGCCAGAATGGCCGCCAAACGACGGACCGGCTATCGGGCGCTCGGCTATGTGATGGAATAGCGCCCCGCCGATAGCGGGACACCAATTCTGCCCGATCAGTCAGGATCTCTGTGTCGCGACGGCCAATATCTGCATCAGCTTGTCCGAGGGTTCCCGGAATTTGCCGGGTTTGATCAGCGGGGCATGATGCGCATCCAGAAGTGCGAGCTTCTCGGTCGGGTCCGCGCGCAGATACATCTCCGTCGTCTGGATGCTGGTATGTCCAAGCCAGAGCGCGACCTTGCGGATATCGCCGGTAGCCTGAAGCGTATGCATGGCGCAGCTGTGCCGCAGCACATGCGGGGTCACGTGCTTTGCGGCGATCGAGGGTGCCAAGCCTTCGGCGGTCGCCACATGCTGCCTGAGCCTGTAGGCGAACCCGTCCCGTGTCATCTGGCGACCATCACGGTTCAGGAACAGTTCGGGCCCCACATTGCCTGGCCGGACAGCCAGCCACGCGCGAATGGCGGCCTGGGTCTCCTTCCAGAGCGGCAGGACGCGCTCCCGCCGCCCCTTGCCCAGGATCCGAACGCTGGACAACGAAACTTCGGGAAAATCGTCCATTCGCACCGCGAGCAGTTCGGATGCCCTCAATCCTGCGGCATAGGCAAGATGCAGCATCGCCCTGTCCCGCAATCCGCCCGGCGTGTGACGGTTCGGCGCGGCAAGCAGGGCACGGACTTCTTCCTTGGTCAGATAGTCGATCAGCTTGGCATCTGTCCGCTTGATCGGCATGGCCCGGATCATCATCGCCTGCTCAAGGCATGCCGGGTGACGATGTTCGACGAAACGGAAGAACGATTTGATCGCCGCCAGCCGCGCGTTGCGGGACCGGACGGAATTGGCGCGCCCTTCCTCGATATGTTCAAGGAACGCCCTGATCATCTGCACATCAAGGTCTTCTATGGCGAGTTCCGAAGGGGTTCGCCTGAGCCGCCCCGCCGCAAACCGCAGCAGAAGGGTGAACGCGTGGGCATAGGCCGCGATGGTATGTCGGCTCGCGCCGCAATCGCCAGGAAGATGGGTTTGCAGGAAGGCCGAAAGATCGGGAGCAAGCGGGGTCATGCCGCACCTCCGATCCAGATATCTTCGGCGGTCGACGCGATCATCTTCAGCAGGACCGGCGTGGCCTCGAGGTACCAGTAGGTATTGGCGATATCGACATGGCCGAGATAGGTGCTCAGCGCCTTCATGTGCCGCAACACCGCCTGCGGATCGTTGCCGCAAGCTTCGAGAGATCGCACTGCGAATGTATGGCGCAGATCGTGCACACGGGGGCCAGGGCCTGTTGGGTTGCGATAACCGAGCTTGCGCACGATCCGAACGAAGACCACGTAAACCCTTGTCGCCGTCGGGGCGCGGCCGTGGCCCAGAACGAAGAGATCATCGCCCGGATGGCGCACGGCACTGCGGGCTTCGAGATACCGTTCCAGCGCGGCGCGGGTTGAAGGATGTATCGGTACAAGGCGGCTCTTGCCGAACTTGCCCTTGCGGATCATGAGGCCATCCTCCGTCAGGTCGTCGCGCTGCAGGGACAAAGCTTCCGAAATCCGCAAGCCTGTCGAAGCAAGCAACCCGAACAGGTTGTGGTAGGTCAGCGGGCTGATCGGCGTCAGGCCGGGTACCAGAAGCGCTTCCTGCATGATACGATTGATCTGGTCTCGCGTCAGAATATGCGGGGCGGGCCGCCGTCGGCGTGAACGGCCCAGCAGGCCCATCGCCGGTATCTCATGCCGTGCATCTTCCGCGTGCAGGAACACGGTCAGGGCACGGGCGCGATCAAACCGGGCCCGCGCTGCATAAGGCGTCGCGGCGCCACCGGCCCATTCCAGGATCAGCGCGGTCGTCACATGCGTGATGGAACGGGCCGCGGCAAAATCCGCGAAGGCGCGCAAGGATGTCTCTTGCGCGGCAAACTTCATTCCAAGAGCGCGATTGAGTTGGACGAAGCGGTCGACATGGTGATGCATCATGACGCGCATCCCGGCCATGGCTGCGCTACCTCTGCCAGCATCTCGACATCGACCTTGGCATAGATCGCTGTCGTATAGCGGGAGGTGTGGCGCAGCGCGACACCGATCTGGTCAAGATCCGCACCGCCGCGTAACCAGGCGGACGCCAGTGAATGCCGAAATACATGTGAGCCGGTCGGCAAGCCGGCAAAGCCGCCGCGGTTCAGGACACGGGAAACGATCCCGGCGATCTCGGCGGCGGATCGCAGTGGGGTGAAAGGAGCCTGGGTTCGCAGAAAAACTCTGTCCGTGGCGACCACCGGACGCGCATCCTCGATATAGGCCAGCACCGCATCGCCTGCATCCTGCGGCAGAGGCATCATCACTCCGCGTCTACCCTTGCCGTGCAATCGCAACCGGCTCGCGCGCCAGTCGATATCGGACAGGCGCAGTTGCCAGATGTCTCCCGCGCGCAGGGCCAACCGGGCGAGGAGGAGGAGAATGGCGCGGTCCCGTATCGCGACCGGCGTATCGGTGCGACAGGAGGCTATGATCTCTTCTATCTTCGCAGTGGGTATGGTGCGCGGGACGGTCGAAAGCCTGCGCCGAACAGCGGGTGGTACCGCATGGAGAAGCGCCGGGGCGCATTCACCTTGAATGATGGTGAAGCGCAGAAAGGAACGCAGCACGGTGACCGTCATGCGCACGGATGATCGGGAGCGCTCTTCGCCCTGATCCAGAACGATCGACCGGATTGCCGCCACGTTGTAGTCCTTCGGGGTTGCCCCAAGGTGATCCAGCCAGCGGTTCGCTTCGTTAACATAGCGCCGCATGGTCTCGGACGTTACCCCACGTTCACGGTGCAGCCATTCCGCAAATGCGGTTAGGCGCGGATCGCAGGCGGTGACGCAGTCAGGCTCTTCGACCGGAACCAGACCCTCATCCCTAAGGAACCGCACAAAAGTACGAGCACCACGACGACGATCCCTGGTTCCTGAACCCTTGACCCGTTTGCCGCGCTTGGTTTTGATCCCGCATCGGCAATCATGATGTGCGAACTGGTCGATAATGACATCATCAAGCCCGTGGGCCGGAACACGCATCTGCAGCGCCCATTCCGCGAAATGGCGCGCCTGGCTCAGTCGCATCGAATACGTCACTTCGCTGTAACGGGCGGCGCAGAGCTTCCCGGCATAGGCCTGCAGATATTGCCCGAGCCGTGCGACGTCATCGGCAATGAATACCATTCCGGTGGCTTCGAGATAACTCAGGAACCTGCGGGTATCGGTCGCGTAGGCCGGGTGGCGCAACTGCGCAGGTCTGTAGCGGCCGCAACGACAGCGATGGCGCAGGAACCGATTCACTGCCGATACATCGAGGTCTCTGATCAGGATCTTCCGGGCGCGTGCCCACTTCAGGAAATGTCGGGCGGCGCTCAGCGCACCGGCCGACAGCCCGGGATTATCTGTGAAATACCTGCGGACGAGAGTCCGGTTATCGGCCTCGGCATAGCCACCGAGCGGAGAGTTGGAGGGGGAGTTCATTGGAGATGTCCTTCTGCGATTGAGAGCAGAGGCATCATGATTATCCAAAGCGGAAAACCGAAAATGAATCAGAAGAACAACAGATTGAAACCCCGAACTCAGCATAACGCCGACGCGGCATATTTATGTTTATCCGGAGCTCCGGATAATACATATTCGCGCGGGGTGATGTCCACTCGGACGTCCTTCCATTCCTCGGTGGGGATTTCCGCGAGACGGCGCTCCATCAGGGCTTCGCCGGTCGAGACGATCTGGATCACGGCGGCGTGGCCGTCGACCAGGTCCTGCTCGATCGAGCGGATCAGGGTCGGCGTCTTCATGCTGGTGAGGAGATGACCGAAGAAGCGCTGTTTGGCGGATTCGAACGCCGAGCGGGCGGCGGACTTGGCCTGGCGGTTCAGCGTGCCCCCACTGCCATCAGGGCCGCCGGTGATGTTAGCGGCCTGCATCGCGGCATCGAGATTGTTATGGATGACGGCGAAGGCCCCGGCATAGGCGTCGTAGATGCTGGTCTGTTCGGGGGTGAGCTGGTGTTCGACCAGCTCGTATTCGACGCCGTCGTAGGAGAGCGACCGTGCCGTGTAGAGCCCGAGCGAGCGCAGGTCGCGCGCCAGCACTTCCATCGCCGCGACGCCGCCGTCTTCTATCGCCTCGACGAATTCGGCGCGGGTCGAGAACGGGAAGTCCTCGCCGCCCCAGAGGCCGAGGCGCTGGGCATAGGCGAGATTGTGCACCGTGGTCGCGCCGGTCGCCGAGACATAGACGATGCGCGCATTCGGCAAGGCGTGCTGGAGGCGGAGGCCCGCACGACCCTGCTGCGAGGCGGCGACGTCGCCGCGTTCACCCTTTCCGCCTGCGGCGTTCTGCATGGCGTGGCTCTCGTCGAAGATGATCACTCCATCGAAATCGGAGCCCAACCATTCGACGATCTGCTTGACGCGGGAAAGCTTCTCGCCACGATCGTCGGACCGTAGCGTGGCATAGGTGGTGAATAGGACGGCTTCCGAGAGTGTGATGTCCTTGCCCTGCGGAAAGCGCGACAGCGGCGTGACCAGCAGGCGCTCCATGCCGAGCGCCGACCAATCGCGCTGCGCGTCCTCCAGCAGCTTGTCGGATTTGGAGATCCACACCGCCTTGCGGCGGCCCTGCATCCAATTGTCGAGGATGATGCCGGCCGACTGGCGGCCCTTGCCGGCGCCGGTCCCGTCGCCGAGCATGAAGCCCCGGCGGAAGCGCACAGAGTTCGGCGCGTTGTCGGGCGCTGCCGAGATGACGTCGAAAGTCTCGTCGAGCGTCCACGAACCGGCGAGGAAGTCGGCATGCGCCTCGCCGGCGTAGATGACGGTTTCGAGCTGGGCGTCAGAGAGTAAGCCATCCGGGACGATGTTTGCAGGCAGCCGGGGCCGGTAGCTCGGCCTGGGCGGCGCGACCGAGGCCATCGCGACGGATTGCACAAGCTTGGTCGGATGGGCCTGCGCCCCGGGAATACGGATCGCCTGCAATCCATATTCTTCATAGATCGCGTCGGTGATCCGGGCGTCTTCGGCGGGTGTCCGGTCCACGGTTTCATAGGCGAGTTCGACGCCTTCCGGCTCGATGGACGCGGGCGTGGCGGGCGCGGCAGTGGTACGGGCGCGGTATCCGCGAATGGTCCGGGGCGACGCGGCGGACGCCGAGGTTTTCACTGGCGGCAGGGTTGCAGTCGGACGCGGCGGAATCTGCGTCGCGATCCAGCCGAGCAGTGTGGAGACGTCGGGTGCGATGCCTGGCGAAGGGGGAAATGCCGAACGATCGTCGGCCGGCAGCTTGTCGATGACCGTCAGCCGCGTGTCGATGGTCGTGCCGTGCCTGGCATAGACCGAGCCGTCCACGGCCGCGGTGAAGACGATGCGGCCACGCTCCTGAAGCGGGACGAAGGCCGCTGCCCAAGCCGGGTGGTCGGGGCTGAAGTTGGCGCCGGTGATCGCCACCAGTCGCCCGCCATCGGCAAGCCGGGCCAGTGCTGAAGCGACATGGCGATAGGCGGCGTCGGCCACGCGGCCGGAGACGTTCGCTATGGCGGAGAATGGCGGGTTCATCAGCACGACTGTGGGGGTGGCGTCTGGCGCGAGGTGATCGTCGATCTGGGCCGCGTCGAAGCGCGTGACGGCAACGCCCGGAAACAGCGCAGCGAGCAGATCGGCGCGGGTTTCGGCCAGCTCGTTAAGGAGGAGCGTTCCGCCTGATATCTCGGACAGGATGGCGAGCAGGCCGGTGCCAGCCGACGGCTCCAGCACGATGTCGCCAGCAGCAATGGAGGCGGCCGCCACGGCGGCAAGGCCGAGCGGCACCGGCGTCGAGAACTGCTGGAGCGCCTGCGATTCTTCCGAGCGCCGGGTATGCGTCGGCAGGAGCCCGGCAATCTTTGAAAGAGCGGAGAAACGTGCAGCCGGAGATGCGGCTTTGCGGAAAAGCGCCTTTCCGTATTTACGCAGGAAGAGGACTGTCGCGACCTCGCAGGCCTCATAGGCCGCCTTCCAGTCCCAGGTGCCGCTGGTGTCGGATGCGCCGAAGGCCGTTTCCATCGCTGCACGGAGGATCCCGGCGTCAATGCGCTGGCCGCGTTCGAGATAATCGAGAAGTTGCTGCGCCACGTCTAGGATCGAAGACGCACGGGTGATGGGCGCGGCCGGAAGGGCCGCGGGAGACAGTATGTTCATGGGAGGAACCTCGGGAGAGCGGAAGGGACAAGCCCGGTCGGCGCTCTCTCTCGACCGCCCGGACTCGACCCGTCCCGGCCGTCCTCTCCCTCTCGTCCGCTGACATAAAAAAAGCGCCCGACCGCAAGGCCGGGCGCGCGTATGGGCGGGAATCATCGCACACCGCCCTCAGCCAGCCACCGGCCGGTGCTGATCCACTCGATCGTGCGGCCGGTGGAGAGATCGAGCAGATGGGCACCGCCGGAGAAACCGTCGACGACAGGGTCCGAGGCAATGCCGGCCCATTGAAACCCCCAGGTGCCGGAGAGCGCGAACGCCTCGGCGCAGCGGGTGACGAAGGTGACCAGCAATTGCGGATCGGCGGTTCCGGGGTCGCGAAGCCAAAGGCGCGTCGCGCCATGCTCGGGCGTGAGCGAGAGCAGGAAGGGTTCGGCGGGCGGGTCCTCGCGACCGTTCTCGGCCATCAGCGCGGTGTAGATGTCGAAGGCCCGCGCGACATTGGTAACCGAGCCGACGTCCAGCAGGCAGGAGAAGCGGGTGAGATATTCGGCCATATCAGGCTCCTGAAACGAAAAGAGCCCGGCGCAGGGCCGGGCTCAGAGTGGTTGGAATTGGAAGGTGCGGAGCGGCCGAAGCCGCCCCGCGAACCGCTCATTCGGCGGCGATGAGCTGACGTTCGTCGTCCTCGCCATCGGCCGGCAATTCCGAGTCATCCTCAGTGCTGAGGAAGTCAGGCAGCTCGGCCCCGTCGGCTTCACCGCCGCCATCCGTGTCCGCTGCGGGATCGCCGTCAACGCCGGCCAACCGAAGCGGCTCGGGTAGCCAGCCACTATCGGCCAGGAGACGCTCGGCCTCCTTGGCCATATCGCCCTTTTTCAGATGGTCGATGAGCTGGGCCGCCCGTTCGCCGGCGCCTTCCCGGACGGCTTCGAGGATGCGCGGCTTGGTGACACGGTTGAGGTAGTTGCCGAAGGTCGGGCGCCACCCAGCTTCGACGATGTCGAGCCCGGTCGCCCGCGTCAGCCGGTCGGCCTGCGCGAGCCTCATATCGAGCGTGTGCTGCGACACGCCGCCCGCGCTGTGCGGGTTCGGCCGCTCATAGAGCGCGTTGACCCCATAACTGACGCAATGCGCCAGCAGCGCCATGCGGCTGGCATCGTCAAGCGCGGCGAGCCAGTCCCATAGGGCGTCGTCGTCCTTCGGGATGTCGGCGGCCCAGGCGTCGTGACGCTCCTGCACGGCCCGCGCGGAGGGGCTGTCCTTCAGCGTCTCGTCCTGAACCGGGAAGAAGATGTGCTTCACCCCGGCTTCCATGGCGCCCGTGTACATGCGGGTCATGAAGTTGTCCGAGACCAGCTTGTGGAGAAACGCCGTCATGGCGATGTGCGGGTTTTCAGCCACCGCGTTGCGCAACGCGAGGGTGCGGTAGGCGGTCAGCTCAACGATGAGGCGTTCGGGCAGCGGCTTGATCCCGTCGTCCTCATCGTCGTCATCGGACTCGGCGGGCTGGCCGCCGATAGTTATAACAGCGCGTTGCACAGAGGGGCTCGGGGTGCCGGCGGATTCGGTATCCGTCTCCGATTCTTCCTCACCATCGGTCCGGACCTGAGGCACATCCTCGGGCCGGACGAAGCCGCGATCGACCGAAAGCGATCCGTTGGCGTCGATGCTGACGAAGACGCCGGCGATGGCGATGTCGGCCGGGTCGAAGTGCTTGGGCCGGTCGTCGAAGGCTGCCAGTGCCGTCTCGATTTCACCTAGACGCTCGTCGATCTCATCAGGCAGTTCGTCGGCGTCCTGATATTCCGCTTCAAGCCTGGCCTGCTCGGCGTTGAGCGCCTCGATGGTCGCTTGTTCCTCGACCGCCAGATCGATCGGCACGCCGGGAACCTCGTGCAGGCCGCGTACCGCGTCGTAGGGGAAGCTGACCGCGACCTCGATCCACTTCCAGCCTTCGACGGCGATCGCCTCGGCCTCGGCCTTCAGCTTCTCGGCGACGAGGCGATCGAGAAGCCCCACGTCCTGCAGCCAGCCGCCATCATCGGCCTGGAAGAGGTCGCGCATGACGGTGCCGCCAGCCGCCTCATAGGCTTCGATGCCGAGGAAGACGGCACGCTTGTCGGACGCGCGCACCGTGGTCTCGGTCAGCATGCGCCGGATCTGATAGGGCTCCTTCGACCAGGCGTCCTTGATCGCGTCCCAGACCTGGGTCTGACGCTCGTGGTCTTGGGAGACCGTGAAGGCCATGAGCTGCTCCAGCGTCATGCCGTCTCGTCGGCATAGACGTCGTGGAGGACCGGTGAGACGGTCGCGAGGCGCAACCGCTGCTTGACCACGTTGACGGGCACGAAGAACGCCGCGGCGATCTCCTCCTCGGTCATGCCCTTGATCAGCATGTCGTGGAAGGCGCGAAACTGATCGAGCGGATGGAGCGCAGCGCGCTCGATGTTCTCGGCGAGGGACACCTCCTCGGGGAGGATGGCGCCGTCGCGATCGCGGACCACGCAAGGGACGGGCGCGACTTTGGCGAGACGCTTCTGCTTCACCAGCAGTTCGAGCGCGCGGAAGCGGCGGCCGCCGGCGGGCACCTCGAACATGCCGGTCTCGTTGCCCTCGGCATCGACGACCGGGAAGACGCTGATGCTCTGGATCAGACCGCGACGGGCGATCGAGGCCGCCAGATCCTCGATCGAGACGCCGGCCTTGATGCGCCGGACGTTGGACTGGCTCAGCACCAGCTTGTTGAAGGGAATGTCGCGCGAGGACGACAGGGTGATCTTCTGAACGGCAGTAGCCATCGGGATTTACTCCGCGACGGGCGGCCGGGAGCCTCTCTCTCGACCTCCAACCCGTCACGAAGCGAAGCGCCGCCCTCTCACTCTTGGAGGGCAGCGCCTACCGAAGATGTGGATACAGAAAGGGACAGAAGCCCTACAATAATCAAGAAAATCGAATCAATGCCATTTGTTGCCTGGGAGAAATCCATTGAGCTTATTAGGATATGCTGAAGACTTACAAAAATTATCTGAGGCATTTAAGCAGGTGCACCAACCTCAACTCAAAAAAATAATGGATGAGGCGGTGCGTCTTCAAGAATCCTGGAGTGGTTCCAACATGGGTTATCATGCCTATGTCTATTATTCTAATTTGTCGTCTCGACCACCAGGAGCGCAGTTTAGTCCGGAATGGGGGCTAATGGACATGAGTTTTACCAGCATGGGATCTGTTGGCGATTGGCAGGAATACCCAAGTGGGGCCGTGAAGGAGGAGATCGAGCGGCGAGCAGGTAATCCGGATATTACACTAGCCATCCGTGATAGCGCGGCAATACGTGAAAAAATTGAAGAAATCCGAGATGAAATTATTTCAGAATTGACGGTCGCTTTGGATGAAGAAAGTGACGAGTTTCTCCGAAGGCTAAAAGATGAGGCGGAGAAAATATCTCTGCCAACCGCAGATGTTTTAGGTCGCGCCATGCTACCAAGCGGTCAAGTTTGGTCGCGCGACAGTAATGCGATTAGCGGCGGCCTGCACCTCGCACCTCACCAAGAAGTTATTGCAAAAATTGCGGCCCTACAAATTCCTGCCGATGAATGTGGCGGGCTAAGTAAAATTGCTAGAAAGGCGGGTTCTCATTTGGGTCGCCGCAGTAAGAAAAGTCGTAGAGAAGAGCGGATAGGAACCAATGTATTCATTGGCCACGGCCGATCACCTTTGTGGCGAGAGTTGAAGGATTTCGTGGTGGGTCGACTGGGGCTGCCTTATGAGGAATTCAACCGCGTTCCCGTGGCTGGCGTCACAAATATCGCGCGCCTGTCAGAGATGCTGGACGGCGCGGCGTGTGCCTTGGTCGTACTTACCGCTGAAGATGAAATGAAAGACGGGTCCGAGCGTGCTCGGATGAATGTCATTCATGAGGTAGGGCTTTTTCAGGGTCGTCTCGGCTTCACCAAAGCCATAGTCCTGTTGGAGGAGGGATGTGCGGAGTTCTCGAACATTCAGGGTCTTGGTCAGATCAGATTTCCTCGCAACAATATAGCCGCAGCTTTTGAAGAGGTGCGAGCGGTTCTGGAGCGAGAGGGTGTCTCCACCGCGTAGGCCTGTTTTTGACATATTGGATCAACCAGATAGCAAGCCGGAAACACGGACATCTGCATTTCCGGCTTTGAGTAATTCAGGCCGCCCGATCGAGCAGCTTCTTCGCTTTGCCCTCCATATCGAGGCGGGCATCCTGATGCGGCTTGTCACGCGCGACGGCGGTGATGCCCTGCACGAAATCGAAGATGCTTTCGGGCGGGCGACCTTCCTCGGCCAGCACCGTGTCGATGATCTTGCTGGTCTCGATCTTGGAGAAACCGCGACGGCGCAGGAAATCGGTGCGGTCCTCGTCAGTCTTGGAGACAATCCGTTCGCGGGCGGCCCTGATGCCGTTGACGAAGGGCATTGGCGACGAGTTCGCGAAGTTCAGGAGCGCCGGCGCCGCCTCATGGGAGAAGCGGTTGGCGGCATATTTGCTGTGGCGGATGGTGATTTCCTCGAAATCCTCAACGCCCCACAAATTGCGATTTTGGCAAACGGCACGCAGATAGAAGCTCGCCATGCCAAGGCTCTTGGCCCCGACTTCCGAATTCCAGCAGTAGAAGCCCCGGAAGAACAGGTCGGGCGATCCGTCCGGCAGGCGGCCGGCTTCGATCGGATTCAGATCGTCGACGAGAAAGAGGAAGACATCACGATCCGAGGCGTAGAGCGTGGTCGTGTCCCTGGTGATGTCGACGCGCGGATTGTAGACGCCGGTCGACCAGTCGAGCACGCCCGGCACCTTCCATCGGGTGTCGCCCGTGCCGTTGCCGGCGATGCGCTGCACGGCCTCAACCAGCTCATGGTCGAAGATGCGGCCGTAGTCCGGCCCGGTGACGGCGCGCAGCTCGACCCGGCCGTTGTCGGTTTCGAGCGTCTTGATCTGCTCAGCCCGATTGGAGGTTAGGCCGTATTGCAGGTTGATGGCGGCAAGTGCGGCTGGGAGCTGCCTGAGATAGGCGGCGGGCGCTCCGACCAGGTTGGCGAGCTGTCCAAAGGACCAGTGCGTTGGCGCGATTGCCGCATCCGTGCCCGGCAGGATGAGGGCCAACCGCTCCGAATCGTTGCGGTTCGCCTCGACATGGATGAGCCCGCTCTCCACCACCCGCGTCCGGCTGCGTTCGGTGCGGTCGCGGACCGTGTGGGCCAACTCGGACAAGGAAAGGTAGCGCTCGTCGGCTGGACGCGAGAACCATTCGGACGAGACGCGGCCGATCCGCTCGCCACGGCTGACATCCACCTTGTAACCGCCGCTCGTGTTACGGGACGCATCGAGTGCTTGCATGTTCATGGTACCAATCTCCACGACGGGCGCGGGAGCCTCTCTCCCAGCTATTCACCCGTCACGGAAACCGATCCGCTCTCTCACTCTGGGGGCGTTGCAGGGTTCTCCCCGCTCGAAGGGGTCGGCCGAGACCCAAGGCTCGGACGCAGGGGAAGGCCTTCCCCACCTTCTGGCCGCAAGATGTCGAACCGAAACGATACCGCTGCTGGGGGAAACTGGCTAGAAATCTTGACCAAAGACGTAATCAGTCATATATGATCGATTAATAGCGACATTCTATCAAATATGGATGATTGATATGGGTTCCCCCAAGGCGAAACCAGCACTGGAACGGCTGGGCCAGGATATTCGCAACGCGCGTCTGCGGCGTGGCATCGCCGTGGCGGATCTCGCCGTGCGTGCGGGCACCTCGCCAAGCTCCATCGCCCGCCTTGAACGAGGTGATCCGGGCGTTGCCATCGGAACGCTTGCCGACGTTCTCGTTGTGCTCGGCCTTCTGGAGCGGCTCGCTGACCTGGTCGATATCCGCAAGGACGATCTGGGGCTGGCGCTGGCAGCGGAGCACGGACCGCGCAGGGGCCGCTCCTTCGCGGCAAGGCTGAAAAAGCAGAAGGCTCAGACGGAGGAGACGCAGGATCGACAGGACGTTATGGACCCTGACGGGGCCTCCTTCTGATGGCCGATTTCGTCGCCCATGTTGCGCTTGGCGAAGCCCGGGCATCGGTGGGCCAGTTGCGTTTCACCCATGCTGGGCCACGGCAATTCTCGACCTTCACTTATAGTCCCGAATGGATGGAAAACCCGCGCGCCTTCGCCATACAGCCTGACTTTCTTCTGGAGGCCGGCCCATTCCACACTTCGGGGCAGCCCGGCAACATGCGCGACGCCTTGGCGGGCGTTTTCGCCGATGCGGCGCCGGACAGTTGGGGGCGCAGGCTGCTCGAACGCGCCTATGGCAATGGTCTCAACGAATTCGAGTATCTGACGCTTTCCGACGATGCCTGCCGTCAAGGCGCGTTGCGCTTTCTGGATGACAAGGGCGAGGTCATTCGCGGCAAGGCGGCCGACGCCGTTCCCCGTCTGGTCGATCTTGAAACCATCACGGCGATCGCGCGCGCCTATGAGCAAGGCAAGGAAATCTCGCCCGAGGAAATGCAGGCGCTGGCCGGCGCGGGCGGCTCCGGCGGCGCTCGCCCCAAAGCCAATGTCAGGGATGGCGATGTGCTGTGGCTGGCGAAGTTCACCTCGGTTCACGATCAACAACCGATCGAGCGCGTCGAGGTCGCGACCCTTCGCCTGGCCGCGGCCTGCGGTATCCGTACGCCCGAGACACGGTTGGAACTGGCCGATACGCCGTTTCCGGTCGCGCTGATCCAGCGGTTCGATCGGCGTGGGTCCGCACGGATTCCCTACATCTCCGCGCGCACCGCACTCGGCAAGACAGGAACGGAGCTGGGTTCCTATACCGAGATCGTCGATTTCATGCGGGCTCACTCACCCGATCCCTCTGACGTGAGAACGGCGGTGCAAAAGTCGGCCACGGAAGCGGCGGAATAATTCGTCCGCGGGCGGAGTAAAATCCGGCCACCTATTTTCCTTCTGCAATGAGCGCAGGAGGGACAGAGGATCTACACCGTGGAACTTTATCTGAAGGTTCGTCTGGCCGTCTCGGAAGGGATGAGCCGACGTCAGGCAGCCAAGCACTTCAACATATCCCGCGACAGCGTAGCGAAGATGTTGTCGTATTCGACGCCTCCTGGCTATCAGCGACAATCACCGGTCCGGCGGCCGAAGCTGGACGCGTTCGTTTCAACGATCGACCACTGGTTGGACGAAGACAGACACGTACCGCGCAAACAGCGCCATACAGCCAAGCGTGTGTTTGACCGGCTTCGTGATGAGTGCGGGTTCACCGGCGGCTATACGATTATCAAGGGCTATATCCGGGAGCGGGAACAGCGCCGTCAGGAAGTCTTCGTGCCGCTTTCTCATCCGCCCGGCCATGCGCAGGCCGATTTCGGTGAGGCGACGGTCGTGATCGGAGGTGTCGAGCAGAAAGCCCATTTCTTCGTACTCGATCTTCCGCATAGCGACGGTTGCTATGTGCGGGCTTATCCGGCGGCGGTAGCCGAGGCTTGGGTCGATGGCCACGTCCATGCGTTCGCCTTCTTCGGGGCCGTGCCTCCATCAATCGTCTATGACAATGACCGCTGCCTTGTGGCGAAGATCCTGCCTGATGGCACGCGCAAGCGGGCAACACTGTTCAGCGGGTTCCTGTCCCATTATCTGATCCGGGATCGCTATGGCCGCCCCGGAAAGGGTAATGACAAGGGGAATGTCGAGGGCCTCGTGGGCTATGCGCGGCGTAACTTCATGGTCCCCATCCCGCAGTTTCCAACGTGGGATGCGTTCAATGCCTTTCTGGAAGAACAGTGCCGCAAGCGCCAGCGCGACAGGCTGCGTGGTGAGAGCGAGATGATCGGTGAACGGCTGCAGCGTGATCTGGCTGCCATGCAGTCCTTGCCAGCCTCCCCATTTGACGCCTGCGATCAGGCCAGCGCCAGGGTCACGGCACAGTCTCTCGTTCGCTACAAGACGAACGACTATTCCGTACCCGTCGCCTACGGTCACCAGGACGTCTGGGTCCGAGGCTATGTCGACAAGGTGGTGATTGGTTGCCGCGGCGAGATCATCGCCCGCCATCCCAGGAGCTTTGATCGGGAGGATGTCATCTTCGACCCTGTGCATTACCTGCCGCTGATCGAGCAGAAGATCAATGCGCTGGATCAGGCAGCCCCTTTGCAGGGCTGGGATCTGCCGGAGGAGTTCGCGACACTGTGCCGTCTGATGGAAGGCCGCATGGCAAAGCATGGCCGGCGAGAATACGTGCAGGTTCTTCGACTGCTGGAAAGCTTCGATATGGCTGACCTGCATGCGGCGATCAAGCAAGCCATTCATCTCGGTGCGATCGGCTTCGACGCCGTCAAACATCTGATTCTTTGCCGGGTGGAGCGCCGGCCGCCGCGACTTGATCTGTCGATCTATCCCTACCTGCCGAGAGCAACCGTGGAGACGACATCGGCGAAGGCGTATATGGGCCTCCTGTCATCGGGGAAGGGAGAAGCGGCATGAGCACCGAAGCACCCGAGATCCTGCTTGCCCACGACCTCAAGAGCCTGAAGCTGCCGACCTTCCAGCGGGAGTATCAGAAACTGGCCCGGCTTTGCGCCACCGAGGGCGTTGATCATATCGGATACCTCACCCGGCTTGCCGAGCGGGAAATGATCGAACGGGATCGCCGCAAGGTCGAGCGCCGTATCAAGGCAGCCAAATTCCCGGTTGTCAAAAGCCTCGACAGTTTCGATTTTACCGCCATACCGAAGCTCAACAAGATGCAGGTGCTGGAACTGGCCCGCTGCGAATGGATCGAGCGTCGCGAGAACGTCATCGCTCTCGGCCCCAGCGGAACCGGGAAGACGCACATAGCGCTCGCCCTTGGCCTGGCCGCCTGCCAGAAGGGCCTGTCCGTTGGCTTCACCACAGCAGCTGCCATGGTCAGCGAGATGATGGAGGCCCGTGACGAGCGGCGTCTCCTACGTTTCCAGAAGCAGATGGCAGGATACAAGCTGCTGATCATCGACGAACTTGGCTTCGTGCCGTTGTCAAAGACCGGCGCGGAGCTGCTGTTCGAGTTGATCTCGCAACGCTATGAGCGGGGCGCCACCCTGATCACCAGCAATCTGCCCTTTGACGAATGGACAGAAATCCTGGGATCCGAGCGACTGACTGGCGCTCTGCTCGACCGCGTCACCCACCACGTCAACATTCTCGAAATGAATGGCGACAGCTATCGTCTCGCCCAAAGCCGCGCCAGAAAGGCTGGCTGAAACCCTTCAGAAAATCGCTACGCCGGTATGAGACCCCCGCTCGGGCTACGCCCTCCCGCGGGTCTCATACCGGCGTCCAAAGTGGCCGACTTTTGCTCCGCCCCGTGGCCGGTTTTTACGCCGCCGTTGACACGTGGCACTGCCATTTGTCCGTGCTGCGGTCAACGGGATCGGCTGATAGATGCTGCCAAATTCACCGGCAGGTCTCCCCGGTTCCGTCTTTTCGCCGTTGAAACCATTCCCGCTGGCGTTGAGAAAAGGTACCCCAATACCCATCGGCGGATCCGCGCGGCGAACGCGAACGATATTGCCGTCTATGAGGCGGCACAAGCTAGGTTGCAGGCAGAGCTGCGGCGCGACCCCGATTTTTTAGCACCAGGGCCAATTCCGAAAGAACGGCGAAGCGACAATCGCCTCGTCCAGTACGGCTACGAGGACTACGGCGACCTGTTCGGTGCGAGACAAAAGTTACACTTGGGCCTACTGGCGCGAGAGATTGGCAGACGTAACGGTACGGTTGGTGAGGCCATGAAGATCGCGTTTTCCGATCACCTCACGACCAACAATATGCTGTGCGCATATGCTGGTGGCTGGCGCCGTTTGACCGGGCTGTTCTCCATCCGCGCCTACCGTCACATTGCGAGGCCTGTGGAACTCAATCCTTGGCTTGAGAAAAACGGCAGGGGTACGTTCCCTAACGCCGTAAGGGCCGTGCAGCGGGCTGCAAAGGCGATGCGCGAGGCTACAGAGCCCACAATCACCGACGGACCACGTGCAGTGAGATGGTTTGAGCAGGGAAGTTGGGACGTTCGTTGTCAGGACGCACGCGACCTTTCCCATATTGCTGACGCGTCGGTCGACCTTGTCCTTACCGATCCTCCGTACTTCAACTACATCGCATATTCGGAACTAGGACACTTCTTTGCGCCATGGATGGTCAAACTCGGAATTGTCGGTCCGGAGCACCTCAAGGGCTTTCCGACGGGACAACTCGCTAAACCCGGCAACGGGCTCGACGCCGCCGAGACTTTTGGTAACAGCCTCGCAGAGGCACTCGTCGAGGTTCGGCGGACCTGCAAACCTGCCGCCAGAATCGTTTTCACCTACCAGAACCTTGATGGGCGAGGTTGGCAGTCGCTTGCTTCTGCACTGGCCGTGTCAAACATCCGCCCCGTCCGGATTTGGCCGATGTATGGCGACAGCAGCGGCGGGCTTCACAAGAGAGCTAATTCCATCTCTTGGGATTGCGTGGTGCTGTGTCGGCTGGAAGATGTAGGGTCAGTTGGGCCAATCGCCGACCATATGTCAGCCGGTGAGATCAAGGCTATGTCTTGGAGTGAACGTCTCAAGCAAGAGGGCCATAATCTCGCACCTGGTGACATCCGCAACCTAACGCATGCCGCTGCTATGGTCGAGTCATTCGACTGCGCTGCCAATATTTCAACCGAGCGGCGGTCTGAACAAACCCGAGCAACGGTATAGCGAGACCAACGGCGGAGTAGTGATTCGGCGAAGGTGCCTATAGGTAAGCATAGGAGTCTGGGTCATTTGTGACCGTCGGCGGACGGCCGACTGGGGGGTGATGACGTGCAACCTGAGTTGTCCCCGATTTTGGGTTAGCCTGTTCTTGAACATAAGAGGAGGCAGGCCTCCTCAGCGATCAAGGATGGTGCTGGCTGCATTGATTTAGCTGATTTTGACGGTACTCTATCGAGAGAAAAGGATTCGGAGTTTGAGGTCAGCGCCTCACTGCGAGACGGTCGATAGATGCCGATAGTTCACAGAATTTTTTCCTGCCCTGAAATCCCAAAAACTATAGTAAAATCAAGAGACTAACTTTTTAACGGCCCTGGTCACGGCGCTGGGAACCAAAAAGGAAGTTTTCTTTAGTAAACTCAATTACTTAGAGCGGAAAAAATATTGGAGTGGGCATTCGTCGCTAGAACTCGTCGAGGAAATCTAGCTCATCGAAGTAGCGAACGGGGTGGTTTACAGCGACCTCGGCGATGGCGCCCTGCAATGCTGCGTTCAAGGTAAGCATGGCGCGTTGCAGATGTGGCAAGCTAATATACATCGCTGAGGGCACCGGCGGCACATTCGCCTTAATTGCCCGATCGTAGTTCTCGCCATAGCGGAAGGCGGTTGACTCCGGATCTATCGCGGCAATTTCTTTCAGGCGCGCAGAGATCCAGACTGGTAGCGGCCGCCCCCAACGAGCGATGGCCGTAGCATCGAGCATATCCGCAAGCTCGGAAAGATCATGGGTTCGCGGTGATGCGCCGAGCAACCCTTTAACCAGCAATTCGAGGGAGTGCCGATAAAGAAATAGGGCCGGACTAACGAGCTTATAATCTTCCCAATCTCCACGCTTGATCGATTCCAGCAGCAGGTGTGCGGCATCGAAATACTGCTGCGCCATCTCAATGCGCGTCGGGATGAATTCATCGCCAACCATAAAGCCTTGTGGGCCAGATATCGGGTCGTCTCGAACGATATGATCCCCCGGCTCCTCGAACAGCGGCCGTGTCATAGCTTCGCGTGTAAAGACGCGTTCCGTCTGGACTCCCGACGGTTCAACGGGAAATGCTAGCTTGGGTAGCTTCGACGAATTCGCCATCAACGTTTCTTGTCACGATCTTTCAACGGGATGCGGTCTGCTTCTCGGAGCTTGGCAAGATGAATAAACACAAACCATAGGCATTCGGGATGAGGCGCTCAAGTTGTTTCAGCTTTTCTACGCTTCGCTCACTCATGGTGGACTTTGTAAATCATTTTCAAACCGAATTTCAGTTTGAAAATATCTCGTTTAGCGTCACGTCGGTTAGTAAATGCGGCATGTGACAAACCCTCAGTCTTCGCCTTGATACAAATCCTCGGATTCTGATGGCTGAAATCCGCGGTTTCGTATCAGCCAGCCAGAGAGGCCTAGCCCGTTTCGGCTCCCTTAATCGGCAAGACCAACCCTCCATCCCAGCAATCTGGGATGGAGGTGGGTGTATTGATTTCGTCGATTTTGACGGTACTTTATCAGGGGCAAAAGATTCGAGGTTTGAGGTCTATGCCTCAGCGCGAAATGGTCGATAGATACCGATAGTTCACAGAATTTTTTCTGTCCTGAAATTCCAAAAAACTCTAGCAAAATCAAGAGGTTGCCTTTTTGACGGCCCCGGCCACGGCGCTGAGAGCCCAAAAGGAAATTTTCTGCAGGAAAATCAATTCCTTAGGACAGGAAAAATATTAGAGTGGGCCGGCGGATACAAACGGCGGCAATATCGTGGTTTCGGTGGGCAGTTCCTCGTCGCCATCCTGGTTCAGGAACGACGACGGCCGCGCTTTCTTAGGTTCCGCCGGGCTAGCGCGGCCCAGAAGTGAATGCGCAATCTAAAAAGGAGATGTGAGAGCCGGCTGCCGTTCGGTGGGATTGCTCCCGCCTCGGCAAAACGCACCAGATCTCGTCTGAATTCCTGCCATTGCCCTTTGCTCTTTAAGATTTGAACACCTTCCTGCTTTTCATGATGCTCGGCCCATCTGTGGAGGTGGGCATCATCGACATGGGATTCCAAATGTCCTTTCGGATTCCTCAGCAAGTCAGCCATCGGGAGAATATCGTCAGGGGACGATCGGTTCTCATGCTCCCGGCGTAAATGCCACGCCAGCATGTCCGCTGCTTGGAGCGGCGGCAGCAGTTTGTCATTCTCAAAGGCAGGGACGCCGCTGATAAGATTTCGGGCTCTGCGCGGGATGTTTCGCTTCATCTCGTGGAACAAGAGGTGCATGTCCGAGCTCACGCCGTCTTGTTCGTCAAAGATATATTCGATTCGAGTTTTGGCTTTAGTCTCTGCGACGTAGCGTGCGACGCCGGATATGACGCTGAAGCAGCAGGTGAAGTGCGGGCTTCCCAGACCGCGAGGCGAGACGGGGGTAAGAACGCGAAAATGCTCGCAACGATTGATCGTAAATTGGAAGGATAGGGGCTCGAAATGGTTGATAACGCGCGCCAGACCTTTCAGCTTCTGATCGCGAGCCTCCTTCGTCCATCCTTTAAACTCACCGCGCAGGTTATTCGCTTCCACCATGCGTAAGTACGCGATCGAGGGCAGCACCTGTAGCTCCTCGCGCCATGCCTCGGAAAAGAGCTGCCATCTATTGGCTCGGTTGAGATAGCCCGCCATGAACAGCCGCTTGTCTCCCTTGTCACTGGCTGAGTCGTCACAGAACGCCTGAAGGAGGATAGGGCTTCGTCTTTCCCACATATCTACGCAGCTCTTTTAAGGAGGTCTATGCCGATGACCGTAATCTCATCTACGCGCGGAAATTCCTGCGCAATTACTTCCCAGCGATTCTGAAGCGCTGCAATCAGACCTTCAAAATCAACCCGGTTAGCTCCACCCGGAACATCCCAGCCAGCCTTTTCGCCCGTGCGTACCAGAACGAAAACGCCGCGTTCCGACCTGTTGTCGCGCAAATAGTCACCACAGAGCTGGTTCTCCAGCCGCTCGAAAAGTTCGGGGCCAGTCCACTTGTCGGCCAGCTTCAACTCGGCCGGCACGGGTGCATCAAATCCCATCCCGTGGAACCTGATGTCCGGCTTCTTGGCATCTGCAAACTCCTCCTCTTGCGGGACGGAATAGCGAGCAGACGCCTTTTCACGAAGCTCACGTCCGATATATTTCCGCATATCGGTTTCAAGCCTCGCACCTGCTTTGAGTATCGTCGCGATGCTACTGTCCCCGTTCTCAAGATCATCTTTCAAATCGAGGAACCGCATCACCGCAAGCTCCGCTAGCTCTCGATGATTGGCCGGCGTTCGTTCCAGCTTGTCATGGAAGTCGCGGACCTGTGCCGGCATCCACGGCGCGATATCCGAGTCCTGCTCGGCCTTAACCTTTGCCAAGTGAGCGAACCATGGACGGGATTCCGCCTCCGGGTGGGATCGCGATATTTCTTGCAGGGCCAGGAAGGCTTCCTTGCCGGGAATTTTGTTCAGCAGATCAAATAGCCCGTTCCTTGAGTCCTGCGCCTTGTCGCGCAAACCTGGTGAATAGACCCCCTTGCCGGCGCGATCGATGTCCTCGCTTCGCCGAATATGGCCATGCATAAGCAGGTAGAGAGTCTTCAAATGCCGGGGTGTTTGATATCTGGCCCTGGTGCTGGCTGCGCTTCTGCGGCCGCCCCATAGGTTTGTTACAAAGTTCATCGCGAACTCCGTTCGCGCCTCGCCCTGCGGCAATTCTTCAAAATAGGCGGCAAGGTCGGGAATTGCGGCTTCAGGATCGACACCCACCCATACGGCGTACCAGTGAGCCACATGCTGCGAGGGGTGTACCGACCGGACCTTCTGCGACGCAAGCACTGCTATTTCCTCGTCGGACAGTGCCGACCCTTGCAAAACCTTGAGAAGCTTGTCTAACGTGGCTGCGTTCGCAGGTTCGGATTCCTTCAGCAGATTTGCGATGTGCGGGCCGAGGGTGGCCCAGCTCCATTCACCTGACCAGCTAACGTCACTGAGGACGTAATGATCCTCCTTCTCAGGTGTCGCTTTCGAAAGCTCGAAGCGGATCTCCTGAAGAAGGAAATCTGTGACGATGCTCGTATGCGCCTCGAAGAGCTTGGGAAACCAGGTTGGGAAACCGTTCAATTCGAACGAGGCATATCGGCAGGCGAGCTGGATGTCTGCTTCGCTGAGGCTTTGCGCCCAATTTGGTGTCTCCTGCGCTTCGATTTCGAGTCCGGCCAAGCCCAGAATTACCGACATTGGTGTCGAGTTTTCTGGTGCGCCTTCCGAACGAATAGTCGGTCTCTCACGCCGCCAATAAGCAACAATTCCGTCTCGGAACGCTTGCGCGATATCCTTGCCGAACTCGGCTTCCAAGTTTCTCCAGTTGCCATGGGTCCACCGACCGGAGCGATCGCTATCGCGGCGCATCCGGTCGTGAAGGTAGGTTAGGCCGTTGAAGACATAGCCAGGTTTGGTCAGACTTGGGTCGCGCAATTTGTCGAGATTTTCGCTCAGATACTTTTTTGAGTCTGCGAGATTCTTTTCCTCTTTTCGCTTTCTTCCCTCGGAGCGTCTCTTCCACTGCGCTTCCTGGCGTTTCCAGGCGCGGGCGTCTTTTCCTTGTGCCGGCGGATTGAGGAACTTGTCCAACTCATCCGACAACTCCGTGTTGCCGCAGACGAGTCGCTTGAGCTTTTCACGCCACAAACGCGGCCGGTCGTTCGTGATGTAGAGTCTAAAAGCCAACGACAGCGCGACAAGCTTGTCGTCTTGGAAGGGCTGAGTTGCAATTTGCTCGGAGACATAGTCGAAATCCTCCGCGCCAAAGCGCCAGAACGGCTCCATGACAAAAACCGGCCAGAAATCGGTAAGCCGTTCCTTGCGCTTTTCGTCTCGCCGTTCTCTCGCAAGGTTAATCTCAAACCAAAACAGGGCCCTATTCAGTTCCGGCCACTCTGGCGCAAGGGTTGAGAACTTCGTTTTCGCATCGTTGAGTTCGCTGTCGAGATAGTGACGTCCCATTCCGAACTTATCGAGGACGGCCAGCACGGCGGGTTGCAGTGACGCTGAATGGCGGGCCTCGATGAGACGCTCGGCCGCCTGGGATGCGGGCGTCATCAGCCAAGTAAATTTCTGCGATATCTCGCAAAAACGCCTCTCGATCACTGGGGGTGTGTTGAGCAATTGATCAAAGCCGATAAGCAACTCGGGCAGTTGATCGAGGCCGGTGGCCTGAACAAAGGTGCTCACAGCGTCGGAAAGGCGATCGACGCTGTACCGCTCTTTCTCTTCCGTTTTGCCCAAGCACTCAAGCAGCCACTTGATCATGTCCTGTGTCGGAGCAGTTTCTTTCGTCAATTCGGCAAGCCAGTCGCGATCCAGTTCTGCCGCTTCTGTGAGAAAACTGTCGCGGATTTCTTCTTGATCCTGCTCGGACCCAACTGCCCGAACTGCTCTAAAGCCGGTAATGCGTGTGTACTGTGAAGCGGAAGGTGAAAGCGCGATCTGCTTTGCCTCGGGCAATACACCGGAGAGCTGGCCCAGCCAGACCATTCGGAGCAGAAAAGCCTTCAGTTCGTCATCGGTCGCATACTTGGCCAGAAGGCTGCGCACATCGTCCGTCAGATCGGGATTGGAGAAGCGTTGTACAGCCGCATAGTCGGTCATCGAGCGGCCTGATGTTCCGCTCGCCAGTTGTTCGCAGACTTCATGGAGAATGAGCCTTCGGGTCTCCAATGGCAACTGGCTCGGATCGCCCCCTTCAAAAACCACCTCAGGGGCAACTTTTCGCAACCTCTCTCGGATTTTGGGATCGAGGATAGCCAACCAGGGCAAGATTGGCCGAAGCGTGGGAACGATGATGTCCAGCCCGTACTGATTGGTGAAGAAGAGGGCTTCGATTTTTCGTCGCGAGGTTTCCCGGCCCAAAAGATCAGCGAACCATTCGGCCGCGAGGTACTCGCGGACGGACCGATGATGGAAGCGCACAGTGCCATAGATTGCTTCGTCGAATATCGGGCGGGACAGCAGCGTCGAGCGTTCTCTATCGTCCCAATCAGGAAGCACGTCGCGGAGAGCAATGCCTTTCGAATTTTCGACCCCATCCGGAACTCGGATAGTCGATTCCTGGGCCAAGGTGGTCGCTGCGGCTATGAGCCTAGCTCCCTGCAGAGCTTTCTGAGGTGCTAGTGGGTAAATGTCGACGCGCTCTTGGTCTCTCTCTTGGAGTCGCCGGGAGATGCTGTTGCGCATTATTTCCAGGCGGCTTCCGATGCGGCCCTGATCAAGCCAGAATTCCGTCAGCTCCATCAAATCCTGTGGTCTTGACGTAAAGGACCATGCATCGGCGCGCTCGATGGCCTCGATGAAAGCTTTGGTGTTTTTGATGCCACGGGCATTTGCAAATGCCTCGATTTGAGCACGAGACAGGTCGTCCAGCGTTACGATCTTGAAGACGGGCTGGGACTTTTCTGCCGGTCTATCCGAAGTTTCAACAGCGTCCTCGATCGTATCGTCGATGTGGGCCTTGTCTTCCTTCGCCGTCGTCGTGGCAGGCGTGAAAGGCAGATGAGTGACGCAAAGCGCAAGATCGGTTTTGGGACGCCACGCATTGGTGCGTCCGGTGACAACGATGTGCGTGCGATCCTTCGCTGTCGCGATCCGCCTTCCTAGCTTCTTAATTGCGAGCGCAAAATCTCCCGGATTGCGCAAGCGCGCCTCATCGACGGAGTCCAGCAGAAGCCAGCCCTCATCATTCGATGCCAGCCACGTCTCGAACTCTTCGAAAGTGCCGACCTCGAATCCGTCCTCGAAATCATTGGGCACATGTTCGAGACGGATAAAAAACGCGGACTTGCCTTGGGTACGTAGATCGATGGCGATATTGCGAATTTCAGCAGTTTTACCTGAACCGGCTTCCGACAGGATAATGACGCGGTACCGCTCAATCAGGTCCGACCAAGAAAGCCGATCACCGACACGAAACGCGTGACTTAGGTCGAGCTCATCGTCCTCGTTGGCGTACTTGGATAGCTCGTGAAAAGTGCGGTTCAGCTCTATAAATTGATATTCGGAGTCGCTTTCGGTCATCTTATTCCATTTGGGATGCGAGGTAACATCTTACTATCATGCACATGAGAACAAGAGAAGAACAACCGAGCGGCACGATGCTTCTAGTGCCGCTGACCCGTTTGCCGTATTCTAGCTTGGGGCCAGTACCTCGTTCTGGAGAATGTAACTCACAGGTCCCCTTCAGCGCCGTACTCGTAACGCCATATCTGGAATCCCTCCCAATTCAATCAGGTCGGGTTCCGCTCTAGGTTCGGTGAAAGCGTCACCACTGGGATATGTCGCCTCGGAGCGGATGCTGCTGATTACCGGTGAGCTAATCCGGCGCTCGATTTTAGCTGATGAGAGTAGGAATGAGATCGAGTGGGCCCCAGCCGCGCACGCGCAATTGCTCGAAGTTTAGACTGCCGAGATCAATTTCGAATTCTGATGTAAAAGGCGCCAGGTAAGCCTGTGCGTCGAACCCATTGAAGTTGATGTCGGCGGCCTTCATCGCCTTGAAAACCTTGCTGACAGCCGAGACGAAGATCGGCATCAGATCAAGGTAAGTCTGGTCTTCCGAATATCGGTGCTCGGAACGGAACTTGCGGATCACCGGAAGTCTCAGATGAGTATTGACCAAAGTGAAGCGATCGGCGGCCTTTATGCCGCCCAGTGAGGTGTCGAGATATGGCGATGCGCGTGAAGGATCGAGACGCGCGTCCAAATCGTCCAGTCTTACATGGTGTGACATTCGGATTGGAGCACCGTGAAGCGTGAGGTGACTTGCCACCAGGAGCGACGCGCCCAGCCAGCGTTCCACTCCGCCTTCATCGAGGTGCAGGCGTCGCTGAAGGCTTCGGAAAAGTGGATGATCGCGATGATGGATCGCATTTCGCACCGCGATGATCAAAACGGTATCCCCATGGTCGAAATAGGAAAAGAACCTCCTTGATACGTCATAAAGCGTATGAAAGGCCTCCAGTTTCATCTCGAAGGCGCGATCAACATTGTCGATCGCTTCTTCGGGATCGATTTTGAACAGTTCGCCAAAGCGCATATGCGCTTCGACGTAGATTCTCATCGTGTTTGCGAGAGTGCTGATTGCATTCTCGATTATCGCGCTACTATCCAAAGGCTCATTCCAATGTTGTTGTCGGTGGGATGTCGCAATACGAAATCAGCTTTGCCCCGCTTCAATTAGCAGAAACAATTTTCCGAGGCAGCCGGAAGAGATTGTCCGAGGTGAAGCGATGCGATTCTTCGTTGCGCGGGTGTCGGACCAGATCGAGGGTTCGGCGAGCGTCACATCGAGCACTCAGATAATTGGTCGCATCGAGTTATTTGACGGGTGCCAGCCCGACGAGAGAGCTTCAGGGTAGTTCTGCGGGGTGATCGCGCGTGCGGCGCTCTGGCGCTCCGCCCCTTGATTTTTCCGGCCATTGGCCGTACATTTATCTAAACTCTAAAGGAGCACAGTAATGGTCGAACCTGCGACCCATAACCCTCGCAGTCGGGTTCGTGGCGAGCGTCTTGAGACGCGGGTCACGGCCGACCAGAAGAACCTTATTGAGCGCGCGGCCGCCCTGCAGGGCCGGACGGTGACCGACTTCGTGCTGACCAGCGTCCAGGATGCGGCGCTGCGCGCGATCGAGGAGCATCAGCGTCTTGATCTGTCGGTGCGTGACAGCGAGGCCTTCGTGGATGCGCTGCTCAAGCCGCAGCCGGCGAATGACCGGCTGCGCGAGACCGTGCGCCGTTATCGCCAAGCGACCGGCGTCTGAGGCGTGACCGCGACTGCTTGGGAAGGCCTGCGCGTCGAACCGCTTTCGGCGCAGCATGATCGTTCCGTCTTTGACAGCGGAGTCGAAGCGCTAGACCGGTACATTCGTGTTCAGGCTAGTCAGGACGCCCGCAAGAAGATGGCGGCTCCGTTCGTCCTCATCCTGCCGGATGGTGTGCTCGCGGGCTATTATACTCTGTCGTCGACCGCCCTGCAGCTTGGTGAGCTGCCCGACAAGACGATCAAGAAACTGCCGCGCTACCCGCTCGTGCCGGCGACGTTGCTCGGCCGGCTCGCTGTCGATCACCGCCATCAAGGGAAAGGCTACGGCCGCTTTCTTTTGGCGGACGCACTTCATCGGGCGGTCCGCAGCGAGGTTGCTTCGTTCGCTGTGATTGTCGACGCGAAGGACGATGGCGCCCGTGCCTTTTACGAGCGTGAGAGTTTTCTGCCGTTTCCAGATCAGCCGATGAAGCTGTTTCGACCGATGGCCGACATAGAGCAGCTCTTCAGATGAGCAGATAAGACGGGGGGCGGCCAAAAAAGATGTCTACCTATTTTACTGACCGGGAATACGGAACGCGGCCGCCGACGATCGATGTCATCGACGAGCGTTTGTGGGCCGGGCTCTACAGCCTGATCCAGACCCGGATCGGAGACGGTTCATTCGGATTGCGTTTTCCCGAGCAATGCCCAGATGGGAACGGCCCGTGTGGGTGTGACGAGCAATCTTTCCGCCGGGTACTGGCAGCGGAAGTGCCCTGGGTGGAATGGCCGCTTTCGCCGAGCGAAGTCCCGGTCACGCCTGTTATTCTCGACCTTTTGGAATTTTGCGCCGGCGCTGTGGGGCAGCCCGTTCAAGGGTCTTTTCACTCGTTCTTTCGGCACTACCACCTCAGTTGGGACCGCGCGGCGGGCCTTGAGCGGTTCGTTGCAGATGTGAACATGCTGTTCAGTCGCAATGCGCTCGCGTTTGAGCTTACGTCCGAGGGGCAGGCTCGGCGTCTTCTCCCGGCGCCGCTGGCCGAAGCGATCGGATGGACGCTTTTCCAAACCGGAGATGGCGAGACGGATCGCCTGCTCGAGGCCGCACGGCGACGCTTCGTGTCGCCAAAGCCGGAGGATCGGCAGGACTCGCTTGAGAAACTCTGGGACGCATTTGAGCGGCTGAAAACGCTTGAGCCGGGGGCGAACAAACGCGTCCAGGCGGATGCGCTGCTGGATCGCGTTGCCGCGCCGAACTCGGCCTTCCGCCAACTGCTGGCACGCGAAGCGGTCGAACTGACCACCATTGGCAACAGCTTCCGCATCCGCCATTCGGAGGTCACGCAGGAGGCGCTGACCTCGCCAGACCAGATCGATTATCTGTTCATGCGCATGTTTGCGTTCGTGCGGATGGTTCTGAAAGGAACCGGCCGTGGCGGGTAAGACGACGGCCAAACTGAAGAGCGGCAAGTCTAGTCCGCCCCGCAAGCGTCGCACCGCTGCCAGCGGGGGGCCTCCGGCGCGATCGAGGGTCAGCTCAGGCAATCCCGGCTACGCCGGCTACGAGTATCAAATCGAGGTCACCGTCTGGGTGGCGCTTGACCTTCTGCTGGCCAAAGGCGCGACTGGTGAAGTCGTCATCGAACCGCGCTCCGATGAGGATCTCGAAGCCGCCGTCATAGATCCATCGACCGCCTCGTTGGGGCTGACGGCGGAAGGCGAGCGTCTCGATCTGATCTTGCAGGCGAAGAGCCGCTCCGGATCGCCGTGGTCAGGCGGCGATCCAGGCGTTACAGATTGCGAATGGCGTCGACCTGCGCATGTCTTTGCGAAAGGCCCTGGCGCACAAGCGCTATGATGTTCGTCGAGAAGCACTTCGCGCGCTCGTGCCCGACGCGACGCCCCATGAGCGAAAGCATCTGATTTCGGTCGCCGGCGACGACAGTGCAGATATGCGACTGGCCTTTGCGCATCTCATGGAGGAACACCGTTGGCCAGAGGCCATCGACTCCTTGATTGAATTGCTTGCCGATACACGAAATTTCGGCAGCCATTTGTCGATGGGAGGTGCGTGGTCGCGGTTCAGCGTCGCTCGGTCAGCAGCGCAGGCCCTTGGAGCATTCGAAGGACTGCCGGTCAGCGCCATCGATGCTCTCCTTGACGCGGCTAGCGCGCACTCTGCCGATCCGTTCGTCGCTTGTGCCGCCTTGTCTGCGTTGGCGAAGCAGGACGATGCACGCATCACCCCAGTCTTGTTGACGGCGCTCGAAAGTCCCGGACTGGACGGCGACGCGGCCTTTCGGCCACGAGCCCAGGCCGCGGCCTGGGCGCTGTGCGACCGTGCGACGAGTGAAAAGCTCGACGCATTGGATCCTGACGCAGCACGCGTCGCGCAACGCGATACGTCGGTGATTGCCGGCCCGCTCCTGGTCGCCTTCGGCGCGCTGGGCGGCGAGCCGCGAGAGAAGCTGCTCAGAGAGCTGCGCGCGGCCACGCAGTTCGAGCGCGAGACGCTTGTATTCTCCGACGCCGCGCCGGATAGCTGGGGCCGCAGGCTTCTCGAACGCGCCTATGGCAATGGCCTTTCTGAATTCGAATATCTGACGCTGGCCGATGACACCTGTCGGCAGGGCGCGCTGCGATTTCTCGATGATGCTGGAAAGATCATCCGGGGTGCATCGGCCGACGCCGTGCCGCGTGTGGTAGAGCTGCAGGCGATCACCGCCATCGCGCGGGCCTATGAGCAGGGCAGGGAGATTTCCGCCGACGAGATGCAGGCGCTCGCCGGCGCGGGCGGTTCAGGCCTACTTCAACGCGCTGACACCGATGATGGTGGCAGCATAATCGAGGCGGAAATCCACTTAGCAAAACGCTCGAAACTATTCAGACAAACCGAGCCACCTCTGTCAGCACTCGCGGCAACATTTGCAAAATGAACTTCGACCACAGGCAAACCGGTGTCGTGTAACGCGTGAGGAACACCTATACTTTGAGCCGTCAACCCCGCTGGGTTGATAATGATGCCATCCACCCTTTGCGAGGCGTCGTGAATGAACTCCAAAATCGCGCCTTCGTAATTCGACATGAAGATTTCGACATCGATCTCAAGAGCAACCGACCATTGCCGAACCATTTCATGCAGCGTTTCCGCTGACATGCTTGGACCGTACATATTGTTGCTTCGATGCTTCAAATTCGACACGTTTGGTCCGTCGATGACCGCAATTTTGTGACGCTTTGAGCTCTGCCTGAACACGTTGCTTGCCCTGCTTTCCATGTCCTGCTTCATCAGCTGGCCCGCGCATGGCTGGACGGTGCAAGCGAAGCAGCCAAATCGCGTATAGTGGCTTCGGGTCGATCCAGGTTCGCAATCAGATCAGATAGCCTGGAAGCGTTGTCGCTTCCAAGAATCTGTGACGCGTTGAGCATAAAGCGATCTTGAATGGCTTCCGCGGTCATGGAAGCGAAATTTGGCAGCTCAGCTTCGAGAAGTCTACCATCGGACAATTGGATCTTGACTATGCTGCCGTTGGTTTCGGGATATTTGTCAGACAGTTTGTCGTCGGACACCAATTCTATCCTTGATGCGGCTGCCTGAAGTGTTGGATCAGACCAATTGTCCCACGGGGCATATCTAAGACCGCCTGCTGCCAAAATGGCTATAGTGCTAAACTGAATGGAGAGTTGAGCGTCGAATTGGGTCATGAATCGCGATGGATTATCACATCCTGGATAACGTTGAGCCGCGTTTGTTACACGCACCTCTCCGCAGACAATTTCTTCCGGGGATATGGCGCCGTATTTTTGGGCCAACTCGTCGCTAAGTAAGCAAGCGCCTTGGGTGAATACGCAAGTGGGCGCGGGCTTGAATATGACCTCGCTCATCCCTTTTAGCTCTGACAATTCGTCAATCACATTTTTCGCATCGAAGTGCACCCTAAAAGCAGAAAATACACCACTGGGACTTTCGAATATTTGTTCCGCCATCTTTAGGTCATGAGCGACCAGTTTTGCGGCTTCAATGGCATTGCGTGCCATGGGGGCACTATGGAACACCAGATCATTGGTCCCCTCTGCAGCCCAAGCGTTAAAGCCACTCATGGTATTGGCGTTCAATGAAATCGCGCACGTCGTTTGCGATGGCGTAAGCTTGAGTATTCTGGAGGCGGCCGCAGCTGCTCCAATTGGGCCGACGTGGCTGGTCGCTCTGAAACATTTTGCAAAGTCTGGTGATACGAGAATCTTCCCGAAGTGCGCGATTATTTCATAGCCTGCGACCAAAGCCACAATTAGATCGCGCCCGCTGCAATCAGACTCTTCGGAAAGCGCAAAGATTGTGGGGATCACGCTCATGCCGGGATGGGAATTGCTGACAACGAGTGTATCATTCTGGATCGTACATGAGCACGTGAGCGCATTCAAATAGGCTGCCGTCGCAGAAGATGTGCGAATATCGGTTCCCCACACACATGCAGTGCCCCGATCATGCACCTCCAAAAATGTAGCGCGCGCTGCGACTGCCTCGGGGCGTTGAAGGCTAGCCAACGCGTGGGCAATGGAATCTTTCAAGCACGTTTTCGCCATTTCGACGACATCATCACTTAGGGCACCGAATTCAAGGCTAGTTGCGAAAGTCGCGTACTGCTGGGCCAAAGTCATGTCGCGCATGGTAGAAAACCCCACATATGAAATCTAACATACAGACACTGTGAACGGCCAAAAAAATTTGGCCACTGCGCGTATTGCGATACCAGTTATGCGTTTACAAAAATCGGATTGACCGTGAAAACTAGGTAAAGCCAGTAGGGCGAGCCTGCCCTTCTCGGGACTGAGGCAAGCCGAGGGGGAAAAATGTCTAACCTGCGACCGCTTGAAGGCTTAGTTGTTGTGTCGATGGAGCAGGCAGTTGCCGCTCCTCTTTGCACCGCGAGGCTGGCGGATGCTGGCGCCACGGTGATCAAAATAGAGCGGCCAGAAGGAGATTTTGCGCGCAAGTATGACCGAGCCGCACTGGGTCAAAGCAGTTATTTTGTCTGGATCAATCGCGGAAAAAAATCCGTGGTTTTGGATCTGAATAAAAAAGCTGATCAACATGCATGTGAAGCTTTGATCAAGGGCGCCGATGTGTTTGTTCAAAACCTTCGCCCTGGTGCGGCAGACAAATTGGGCTTCCCCATCAGCAGATTGCGGGCGGAGTACCCACAATTGATCTGTTGTTCCATCTCCGGGTACGGCGAAGCCGAAGGATATGCAGATAGGAAGGCCTATGACTTGTTGATACAGGCAGAGTCCGGACTGGCGTCCTTGTCTGGACCGCCGGGGATGTCTGCCAGAGTTGGAATTTCAGTTGTCGACATAGCGACAGCTGTGACGGCAAATGCTGCGATTTTAGAAGCAATCATTGCGCGAAAGTCCTCAGCGCAAGGCTGTGACATTCGGGTGTCGATGTTCGACGTTATGGCAGAATGGCTGACGGTACCGCTTTTAAGCCATGAGGCTGGGCTTCCCACCCAAAATAGCGGGCTTTCTCATCCTTTAATTGCACCTTATGGAACCTTTGAAGCTGCGGATGGCGCAGAAATTTTGTTGGCGATCCAATCTGAGCATGAGTGGAAGGCCTTATGCGGACAAGTGTTTGGTCAACCGGAATTGGTTTTCGATCCGCGTTTTGTCAGTAATCACGAACGCGTCAAAAATCGCGTCGAAACCGACGGCCTTGTTCGGCGCGAAGTCCTGAGATTCAATCGGGACGATCTGACCAGGGCTCTGTCCGAGCAAAAAATCGCGTTTGCTCAAGTAAACAGCATGGACGGTTTTGCAGCGCACCCGGCGCTGCGTCGGGTTCCCGTGGAAACTGAGAAGGGGAACGTTTCTTTGCCGGCCCATCCCGTGACGGTCGATGGAGGCCGTCGCCGGCTCGGCCGTGTGCCACGATTGGGGGCGGACACCAATGAATTGATTTCCGGATTGGATGACTGCGTGAAAAACGCTAGATCAGCGACTTGGCCCCACACATTTGAATAGCAGTAATTACGCGTTGAATGCTTGGCAAACGCCTAAGCACAATTCATTATCTTTAGGGCGTCAACTGGAGATTTGGTACCAATTTCGGCTCCATTCAACCAATAAAGAGGCAGTGCAATGTCTTATAATATTTTAGAACTACTTACAATTTCTTGTTCAATTCTTGAAATTGGAACTCTTTCAAAGAACATCAATGGGTGGATTGAGAGGTCGCCGTGCAAATATGTCGGAAGCTGGCGCACTGACATCGGCACGCTGGGGCAGTTGCTGGTACTTCGGCAGTTTGAAAACCTATCCAGACAGATGGAAGAAAGGGAAAAACTGCTTTTGCACCCTGATCCGTTTGGCTGTGGCGAACTTATCAAAGGATGGAAAATCGAAACGTTCAGGCAGTTTGACTTCCTTCCAGAAATTCAACCGCGCGAGCTAGGGAAAGTATATGAGTTTCGCGAGTATCTTGTCCGGCCTTATGGAATCAAACCGAGCGTTGACGCCTGGCAGGGAGCGATAGAGGCGGCCAGACCGTATTCAGACCATTTGATCACCAATATGTATGGGCTGGATGGCGCACCCAGGATTTTGCACATCTGGGGCTTCGAAAGTTTTGAGCAGCGACTTTCTCTGAGGGCAGAACACTACAAAAATGGAACTTGGCCACCCAAAAACGGTCCGGTACAGATTGATCAGGCTCGGACAATGATCGCCTTTCCCGAAAAGCACTCACCGCTTTGCTAGGTGATTAAGCTATCCCTTGGCTTGAACAATCCTACGCCGCAAATCTGGAAAAACGCCTTTGGTGAATGAAGTTAATTGTTGAGTTCAGGCGCGGTCGCCTCAGGGTCGGCCGCCGATGAATGTTTAGGTCGGGCCTTACCTCTGTGGGATGGTTGCCCATCGGGGGCGCTTAACCGGCATGTGCGTGGTTAAACCACAATTTCGGTATCCTCATTTGTCGGTGGCCATACCCGGCAAAAACTCAAGCACCACCACCGCCGTATAGCTGATATTATGTTTGCGCGGGTGCACTGAATAACAGTGACACTGCTAGATAAGCCGACAAAGTTGAGATTTAGGACTTCGCAGAGGTTTGAATGTCAAATCTGCGACTTTTAATCGATACAGGAGGAGCTAATGAAAAATTTTGGTTTGGCGGCTGCAACGGTCGGTGTTATCGCGGGAATTGCGACACCGGTTTTGGCTGACGAAATTAAAGTGGCGCATATCACGCCTGAGGCATCGGCCATTTCCCAAGCTGATTTGGCCTTCGCCAATGAGTTGGCAGAAAAGTCGCAGGGTGAGCATAAATTCACGTTCTTTTGGAGTGGTTCACTTGGCGCTGGCAATGAGATCATTCCGCTGATCAAGGGCGGCGCTATTCGGGCGGGCGTGACCGCGCCTGCCTACTATCCGTCTGACATGCCGCTGTCGGGTGTGACCAATACAGTGCCGGCCCTGTTCCCTGATGCTGGTGTCGCAATGGACGTGTCGACTGAGCTTCGTGAGAACGCTGCCGTTGTTGCCGAGTTTGAGCGCAACGGCGTTTTTCCGATCATCGTGCAAGCACTGCCCACAGCTCATTTGCAGTGTCGCGACAAGGTCGAAACCCTCGAAGATCTCAAAGGCAAGAAGGTTCGTAGCTATGGTAGCTTCTTGCCAGTCATGTTCGAGTCGATCGGCATGGTTCCCGTCAATATGGGGCTGAATGAGATTTATGAGGGCATCGAGCGCGGCGTGATCGATTGCACCAGTTTCGGCTATGATTTGTCGAAGTCCTACAATATTCACGAAGTCGCGCCATTCTACAGCGATATCGCGCTTGGGGCACAGTCTGGACCGGTCTTTTACGCAAGCTGGAACGATTACAAGAATGGAGGTTGGTCGGATTCTTTCAAGGCGGTGGTTGATGAAGTGGCCGCCAAGCACCTTGAACTGAGGAAAGAGAATGCCGCCAAGTCTGAGGAAGCTGCATTGGCATTCGTACAGGAGAAAGGCGTCACGCTCGTTCCATTCCAGGATCAGGCAAAAGTGGACGAATTGATACCTGACATGCTTGCACTTTGGGCGGAGACGCAAAAGAAGGCTGGTATTCCCGCTGAAGCCGTCGACTCGGTTGTGGCGATTGTTAAGGCCAAAACCAACTAATAAAAGTTTGGCGGTCGGGAGGTGCAACACACCATTCGACCGTTTTTTTGAGTTGATCTTGCAAGGGGGGACTATGACGCGATTGGAATGGCTTTCGGGCATGTCTGCGAAGGCACTATTTGCCGTTTCTGGTGCTGCAATGGTCCTCATTGCGATGATCGGATTTAGTGACGTAGTTGCGTCATTCCTGTTCAGGGCGCCGTTGAAGGGCGTTTTCGAGGCAACAGAACTTCTCCTTGTCGTGCTTATATTTTTAGCTCAGCCCTTCGCTGTGTTTGCGAGAGGTCATGTCGCGCTGGATCTGTTGGATTTCGCGCATGGCTCCTTTGGTGCGCGGGTCCGCATGCTGCTGATCGTTGTGACTGGAGCGTTATGTTACGGAGTTCTGGTGCGCAGCTCATATGCAAGTTTTATTGCTAGCTACCAGATACAGGAAATTTCCCAGGGTCTCGTGAAGCTTCCAGTTTATCCCGCCAAGTTTGCGGTATTCCTCGGGTCGGTCTTGGCGCTTGTACAGGTTCTTGTCCTGCCGTTCCGTCCTGAGCCGGATTCCCAAGAAACCCACATCAGTGAGATCGTGTGATGGACCCCTTAGTTTTTGCCGCCCTTAGCATTGTTTCCATCGTTGCTCTGATTGTGTTCGGGGTTCCTGTCGCGTTCTCGATTATGGCTGTCACGATAACTGGAATGTACTTTCTGGTTGGCGATGCGTTTTTATTTACGACATTCAAAACCCTTACATTTGCTTCCTCCAGTTCCTACGCATTTGCCGTCATCCCCATGTTCGTATTGATGGGAGAGATCGCAGGACGATCGCGCATTATTGGAGACCTCTACGAAGCTTGCTACAAATGGCTCGGAGGGTTCCGCAGTGGGGTCTACGCATCTACGGTTCTCGCCTCAGCCGGATTTGCGGCGATATCCGGTTCCACTATTGTGAATGCGGCAGTATTTACCCGCGTTGCGTTGCCCGAGATCGTGCGTTTGGGGTATAATAGAGGTTTTGGTGCGGGGTGTATCGCTGCGTCCGGCGCACTCGCGGCCATGATACCGCCGTCCATAACCATGGTGCTTTATGGTGTGCTGACGGAGCAATCAGTTGGTCGTCTCTTGATTGCCGGAATTATTCCCGGATTTCTTACAGCCGCCGGATTATTGCTGGTTTCTGTGATTTCCGTGGCCTTGAGAAAAGAGCTCGCACCTGTCACCACCGAACGATTTACCATGCGCGAGAAGGTTGGCAGTCTGGTCACAATCTGGCCAGCGGCGCTATTGGCTGCGGTTGTTTTGGGCGGAATTTACACGGGAGCTTTTTCGCCTTCTGCGGCTGGCACGGTTGGCGCGGTTGGTGCGCTCGCAATCACTGTTTTACGAGGCAGATTTAGCCTCGAACTATTTTTCGGCTCACTCAAGAGTGCCGCGATAACCACCGCATCGCTGTTCTTGATTATCATTGCTGGAACGCTGCTTGCGCGACTGCTTCTGTTCAGTGGCTCGGTCACCACGCTGACATCAGCGATAAGCGATAGCGGGCTGTCGCCACAGATGTTCATGGTTTTTATCGTGATCAGCTATTTTGTTATGGGAATGTTTATTGATCCCGTCTCGATGATGGTTATTACAATTCCGTTTCTCTTCCCGGCTGTAATCGCGCTAGACATCGATCCGATCTGGTTCGGCATCATTATCGTAAAGATGGTGGAGCTAGCTGCGATAACGCCGCCGATAGGCATAAATTTGTTTGCCGTAATCAGTGCTTCTGATGGGCAGGTCAAGGCAAAAGAGATTTTTATCGGAGTGCTGCCTTTCATCGTTATGGAAATTATTGTTTTGATCCTCCTTTTTTCGTTCCCGGTCCTCAGCATAGCCCTACCGTCGATGATGTTGTCGCGGTGAATGAAATTATGACCGCATCCGCCACCACAGGAATAGAGTATGAAGCTGGAATTGGGAAACACCGAGCTTGTCGCCAATACTAACGACATAATCGGCGAGGTTCCGCTTTGGCATGCGGAGCAGTCGAAATTGTATTGGATTGATGTCTTCAAGCCTGCTTTTCACATATATGATCCAATTGAAGATAATGTGCGAAGCTGGACGCCACCTGAAAAACTGGGCGGGTACAGTCTCTACCGTGACGGAAGTGTCTTAATCTCGGGACGCAGTGGCTTAACCCGTTGGTGGCCGGAAACAGACAAGCATGAACTGATTGCGCCGATCGAGAGCGATCGCCCCGAAAACATACTTAACGACGGCCGCACAGATGCCATGGGCAGGTTTTTAACTGCTGGCATGAACAAGCAGCTCGAAACGGCGTCAGGGCGCCTCTGGAGCTACGATTGTAAGTCCGAGCCACGTGTCCTGCAGGATGGCGATATCACGCTGCCCAATTCCATTTGCTGGAGTCCGGACTGGACTACCTTGTATTTTGGCGAGACGACCAGCAACGTGATTTATTCTTATGACTATGACCTCGAGTCGGGCGCCATTTCCAATCGCAGGATTTTTGCCGATACGCGCGACCTGCCCGGCGAATGTGACGGAAGCATCGTGGACTTCGAGGGTTTTTTGTGGAACGCGCGGATAAATGGAAGTTGCATCGCGAGGTTTGATCCGGACGGTCGTTTGGATTGTCTGATTGACCTGCCCGTTTCGAAGCCAGCGCATTTGACTTTTGGAGGCGAAGACCTCAGCACGCTGTTCATTACGACGGCAACTTTCCGCATGTCCGAGGAGATCCGTGAAAGGGAACCTTGGTCAGGTGGATTGCTGAAACTCCAGACGAACACCCGTGGCGTAAGAGAGCCCTTTCTTGTCGTTTGAAGGGCTACCAACCTTCCCCCAGATGATTTAAAAAAGAAAGGCCCGACTTAAACCGGGCCTGCTATCTTTTAAATTCAAAACAATAGTCTGAGATCGGCGGTGCAAAAGTCGGCCACGGAAGCGGCGGAATAATTCGGTCGCGGGCGGCGTAAAACCCGGCCACCTATTTTCCTTCTGCAATGAGCGCAGGAGGGACAGAGGATTTATACCGTGGATCTTTATCTGAAGGTTCGTCTGGCCGTCTCGGAAGGGATGAGCCGACGTCAGGCTGCAAAGCATTTCAATATATCGCGCGACAGCGTAGCGAAGATGCTGTCGTATTCGACGCCTCCTGGCTATCAGCGACAATCACCGATCCGGCGGCCGAAGCTGGACGCGTTTGTTTCGACGATCGACCCCTGGTTGGATGAAGACAGACAAGTACCTCGCAAACAGCGCCATACGGCCAGGCGTGTGTTTGACCGGCTTCGCGACGAATGCGGGTTCACGGGCGGCTATACGATCATCAAGGATTATATTCGCGAGCGGGAACAACGCCGTCAGGAAGTGTTCGTGCCGCTTTCTCATCCGCCCGGCCATGCGCAGGCTGATTTCGGTGAGGCGACGGTCGTGATCGGCGGTGTCGAGCAGAAAGCCCGGTTCTTCGTGCTCGACCTTCCGCATAGCGATGGTGGCTCATGTGCGGGCTTATCCGGCGGCGGTGGTCGAGGCCTGGGTCGATGGCCACGTCCATGCGTTTGCGTTTTTCGGGGCCGTGCCGCAATCGATCGTCTATGACAATGACCGCTGCCTTGTGGCCAGGATCCTGCCCGACGGCACGCGCAAGCGGGCAACACTGTTCAGCGGGTTCCTGTCCCACTACCTGATCCGGGATCGCTATGGCCGCCCCGGCAAGGGCAATGACAAGGGTAACGTCGAGGGCCTCGTGGGCTATGCCCGGCGTAATTTCATGGTCCCCATCCCGCAGTTTGCGACCTGGGATGCTTTCAATGCCTTTCTGGAAGAACAGTGCCGCAAGCGCCAGGGCGACAGGCTGCGCGGTGAGAGCGAGACGATCGGGGAACGGCTGGAACGCGACCTGGCGGCTATGCGCCCCTTGCCGGCGTCGCCCTTCGATGCCTGCGATCAGGCCAGTGCCAGGGTCACGGCCCAGTCTCTCGTTCGCTACAAAACCAACGACTATTCCGTACCCGTCGCCTACGGTCATCAGGACGTCTGGGTCCGTGGCTATGTCGGTGAAGTCGTGATCGGTTGCCGCGGCGAGGTCATCGCTCGCCATCCCCGAAGCTCGGATCGGGAGGATGTCATCTTCGACCCCGTGCATTACCTGCCGCTGATCGAGCGGAAGATCAATGCGCTGGATCAGGCGGCCCCTTTACAGGGCTGGGATCTGCCGGAGGAATTCGCCACACTGTGCCGTCTGATGGAGGGCCGCATGGCAAAGCATGGCAGGCGGGAATATGTACAGGTTCTTCGACTGCTGGAGACTTTTGAGCTTGTCGACCTGCATGCGGCGGTCAAGCAGGCCATTCATCTCGGCGCGATTGGCTTCGACGCCGTCAAGCACCTGATCCTTTGCCGGGTGGAGCGCCGCCCGCCGCGACTGGATCTGTCGATCTATCCCTACCTGCCAAGGGCGACGGTCGAGAAGACACCGGCGAAAGCCTACATGCGACTTCTGTCGTCGGGGAAGGGAGAAGCGGCATGAGCACTGAAGCACCTGAGATCCTGCTTGCCCACTACCTCAAGAGCCTGAAGCTGCCGACCTTCCAGCGGGAGTATCAGAAACTGGCCCGGCTTTGCGCCACCGAGGGCGTCGCAGGTACCTCAGCCGGCTTGCCGAGCGGGAGATGATCGAACGGGATCGTCGCAAGGTCGAGCGCCGTATCAAGGCGGCAAAATTCCCGGTCGTCAAAAGCCTCGACAGTTTCGATTTTGCCGCCATACCGAAGCTCAACAAGATGCAGGTGATGGAACTGGCCCGCTGCGAGTGGGTCGAGCGTCGCGAGAACGTCATCGCTCTCGGCCCCAGTGGAACCGGCAAGACGCACATAGCGCTCGCCCTCGGCCTTGCGGCCTGCCAGAAGGGCCTGTCCGTCGGCTTCACCACAGCCGCCGCCATGGTCAGCGAGATGATGGAGGCCCGTGACGAGCGGCGTCTCTTACGTTTCCAAAAGCAGATGGCAGGGTACAAGCTGCTGATCATCGACGAACTCGGCTTCGTGCCGCTCTCCAAGACTGGCGCGGAACTGCTGTTCGAGTTGATCTCGCAGCGATATGAACGGGGCGCCACCCTGATCACCAGCAATCTGCCCTTTGACGAATGGACGGAAACTCTGGGTTCGGAGCGTCTGACCGGCGCTCTGCTCGATCGTATCACCCACCACGTCAACATTCTCGAAATGAATGGCGACAGCTACCGTCTCGCCCAAAGCCGCGCCCGAAAGGCTGGCTGAAACCCTTCAAAAAATCGCAACGCAGGCATGAGCCCCCCGCTCGGGCTACGCCCTCCCGCGGGTCTCATGCCTGCGCCCAAAGTGGCCGACTTTTGCTCCGCCCCGTGGCCGGTTTTTACGCCGCCGTTGACACATATCATGGGCTCGCTCTCGTGACAGGGGGGTATTCGACCCCCATCTGCATTATGGACGATGTTGCAAAGGTACGACGCGGTTAAGAGGGGCCTTCGTTCTCCTCGCAGCGCCGCTTCGCGCGCTTCTGGAGGTCAACATCGGCGAGACGAGCGACGATGGTTCTACGATGCGGCGGCTTCAGCCTCGCCGATATGCTGTTCATCTTCGACAAGCAGCTTCACCGTTTTCCGGCCCTTTCCGGCGACGATCCGATCCACATTCTCGGCGCGACCATCCTGCCACAGCGCTTGTGGGTCATCGGCAGCGCCATCTTTGTCTTCGGCGGTCTGTGGGCCTTCTTTACCAAGACGATGACCGGTAAGGCCGCTTTCAATATGCCCGAGATCATTCGACGACGGACATCCTGCAGGATCAAGATGCCCCGTATCCGGAACGCTTGACTCAGTCGCCGGCCTCGATAAAGCCGCGTTTCAGGAAGCCGAAGCGGCTTCCGTCCTGCCGATCCGCGTCAGAAGCGCCGCACCGGTCTTGATGCCCTTGATGAAGAGTTCGATCTCGAGGTTTTCGTTCGGCGCGTGGTTGGCCTCGTCGGCATTGGCGTAGGGCACCACGAAGGCCGGCGTCTTCAGGATCTTGGTGAAAACGTAATCCGGCAGGCTGCCGCCGACGGTCGGGTAGAGCAGAGGCGCTTCGCCGCGCGCGTCGATAATCGCCTGTTCGATGGTTGCCGCAAACGGGCTGTCCATCGGCGTCTTGGACGGCAGCATGCCGTTTGCGGGGATGAACGCGACATCGGGCGCGTGGCGCTCCACATGGGCCCTCACCTTGTCGAAAACGTAGTCCGGCGTCAGCGGCTCGACGAGGCGGATATCGCATTTGACGATCGCCTCGCAGGGCAACACCGTTTTTGTGCCTTCGCCGCCATAGCCGCTGTGAAAACCGTTGATCGTCAGCGTCGGGTGGAACATCAGCCGGTCGTAATAGGCACGATCAACGGGAGCATCCAGTTCGGTGATGCCGAGATCGGCCTTGATCGCCTCAAGATCCAGCGGCAGACGGCTGACGGCCTCGCGCTCCATATTGGTCGGGGGAATGACCGGTTCGTTGATGCCCTCGATGGTGATCTCGCCTGCCTCGTTTTTCATCGTTGAAAGCAGGTGCACAAGTTTCCAGATCGGATGCGGCATCACGCCGCCGAAATTGCCGGAATGGGCATCGCGCCGCGCCGTGCGGCAGCGAAGTTCGAAGGAGGCGACGCCGCGCACGCCGAAGGTGATGATCGGCCGCCCGCTCTCATGCAGCGGACCGTCTGAGGTGATCACCAGGTCGGCCTTCAGCTTCCCGGCATGTTCGGTCACGAATTCGGCGATATGCGGCGAGCCGATTTCTTCCTCGCCCTCCAGCAGGAAGAGCACGTTGCAGGGCAGTTCCCCCCGCGTTTCCAGCAGCGTCTCGATCGCCATCAGCTGCGCGAAATGCTGACCCTTGTTGTCGCCGATGCCACGGGCATAGATGCGACCGTCACGGATGGTCGGCTCGAAGGGCGGGTTGTTCCATTCGCCAAGCGGTTCCGGCGGCTGCACATCGTAGTGGCCGTAGAGCAGCACGGTCGGCTTGCCGGGTTTCTTCTCCCAGCGGCCGAGCACCATCGGATGGTTCCTTGTGGCAATGGTCTCGGCCTCAAAGCCCATGGCGGAAAGCTTTGCGACCAGGATGTCGGCGACCTCGCGGATCCCCTTGTTCTGGGCGCTGATCGAGGGGTGGCTGACATATTCCATCACCCGCGCGACGAAATCATCGGCATGCGCATCGATATGGGCGAAGACGGGTTCAAGTCCGGTTGCAGTCATGGTTTCAGCCCTCCTTGCGGTTCAGAATGACGGCGCCGGACGCTTCGACGCTTGCGCGCCAGCCGGGTTTGACGACGGTGGTGGTGTCAAGCTGGGTGAGGATAGCAGGCCCCTCGAAGCGCGCGCCCGCGCCGAGCGTTGCCCGATCGATGACGGGAACATTCTCGGTGCCGCTTTGAAAGTGCAGCGGCACATGGTCATAAGGCGTGATCGCCCCTTGTTGCGGCGGAAGGACGGCGATCTCGGGAGCCTCGACACAGCCTCTGGCCTCGACCCGAAGCGTTACCAGTTCGATTGCCGCATCGAGGGTGAAACCGTAGAGCGACCGGTGGGCCTCGCCAAAGCGGGCCTCCACGATTTCGGCATCGTCATCCCAGGAAACGGCCAGTTCGCCGCCCTGGCCGTGATAGCGTAGAAGCGCAATCGCCTGTTTCTCGCGGGCTTCCGCTGGAACGCCCTCTTCCTCAAACCAGTCATCGGCCTGTTTCGCGAGACCGTCGATGATGGATCTGGCGCTTTCCACATCGATCGCGCCGGCCTTCGGCATGGTGCGGCTGAATTCGGCCTTGAGGTCGGCGGCCAGAAGGCCGTCGGCGCACAACACGCCGGGCGCGGTCGGGATCATCACCTGACGGATGCCCAGAAGCTCCGCCAGTGCACAGCCATGCAGCGGCCCGGCGCCGCCGAAAGGCACAAGGGTGAAATCGCGCGGATCATGGCCGCGCTCGACGGAGACGACGCGGACGGCGCCAACCATGTGGCTGTCGACGATGGCGAGAATGCCCCGCGCCGCCGCCTCCCGTCCAAGCTTCAAGGGCGCAGCAATGCCGGCATCAACAACGGCCGAGGCCGCTTCGACATCCAGCGCCATGCGCCCGCCGAGCAGTTTCGCCGGCAGATGGCCGAGCACCACATGGGCATCGGTCACCGTCGCCTCCTTGCCGCCATTGCCGTAGGCGGCGGGTCCCGGCCTTGCACCGGCGCTTTGCGGGCCGACGGTCAACGTGCCATCGCTCACCTTCGCGATCGATCCGCCGCCCGCGCCGATCGTCACCATGTCGACCATGGGAAGCGGCAGAGGCCATTCGCCGATGCGGCCATGTTGGGTCAGCCCGATCTCGCCGTCCTTGATCAGGCAGATATCGGCGCTGGTGCCGCCGATATCGACGGTGATGATATCCTTGATGCCGCAAGCCGAAGCCGCGGCCCTCGCGCCGACAACGCCGGCGGCGGGCCCTGAAAGCGCGGTCAGCGCCGGCGCCTGGCGAATGGCTGCCGCACCGGCGACACCGCCATTCGATTGCATCAGGAGCAGTGGGGCCGCGACCTTCTCGCCGGCAAGGCGCTGTTCCAGCTTTTCGACATACGAGGTCACGCCCGGCATGACGGTGGCGTTCAGCACCGTGGTCAACGAGCGCTCGAACTCGCGCACAACCGGCAGGATATCGGTCGAACAGGTGATGGCATGGTCTGGAAGCGCTTCTCGCAGAAGCTCGACGACACGTTTTTCATGGTCGGCATTTGCGAAAGCATGCAGGAGGCAGACGCCGACGGCGGTGACGTCCATGGCGCGGATCGCCTCGGCTGCCCGGCATACGCTCTTCTCGTCAAGCGGTTCGAGCACCGCGCCGCCGGGGCCGATGCGTTCGTCGATCTCGAGAACGCGGGCGGCCGGTACCGGGCGCTCGGGCTTGACCCAATTGTAGAGATTGGCCTTGCGCGGAATATCCTGGCGACCGATCTCCAGCACGTGGCGGAAGCCGCGCGTGGTGATAAGGGCAGTTCTGGCACCCTTGCCCTCAAGGATCATGTTGGTGGCGACCGTCGTGCCGTGCAGCACCTGCGTCAGTCGCGATGCCTCAAGGCCCGCATCGTCGAGGGCAAGGCGGATGCCATCGAGGAAGGCTGCTGACGGGTCGGAGGGAATGCTTGGCGTCTTGGCGCGCCAGACCCTGCCGCTTTGCCGATCCAGAAGCGAGATGTCGGTAAAGGTTCCGCCGATGTCGACGGCGATCGAAAGGGCGCTCGTGATTTCAGGCAAGGACATCGACATACTCCTGGCGATGGAAGGCTTTGGTCTCGGGGCGGCTGGAGCGCAACCGCGCTGTTGCGGCGTGATCGATCGCGCCGTCGCGGATGACGACGCCGTAGAGCCGTTCGGCCGCGTCGGCGCTGACGAAGCCGCCGAGCACATCGGCCAGCACCTTTTCCTCCGGTCGGTCGAAGGGGTGGCCGTGGCCGCCGCCGCCGCCGGTTTCCATGCGCAGAATGTCGCCCTTGATCAGCCGGTTGCCGTCGGAAAGCGGTTTCAGGCCCCTCTCGCTCTCAAGGCCGGGATTGACGGTGACGCGGCCGCTGCCGCCGCCCATGCCGCCGTGAATGCCCCAGGGCGGGTTCTTCACGCTGTCGATCCGGACCGCCAGCATCATGTCCTCGGCGAGGATTTCATACTCGCGGATGATGCCGCAGCCGCCGCGGAATTTCCCCGCACCGCCGGAGTTCTCGACAATTCCGTAGCGCCGGAGGCGCACCGGATAGCCGACCTCGAGAAATTCTACAGGATAATTTTCCTGGGCGACGAAATAAACGGCGTCGATGCCGTCGGCATCCGGCCTTGCGCCATAGCCGACACCGATGCCGTCGGCGAGCAGAAAACGCTTCAGCAGGCCGTCGTCCTCGTCGCGGAACTTGCCGCGCATGATCGTGATCACATAGGCGGAATTGGCGGCGGGCGCCTTGCCGCCGGCGACATTGACGAGCCCGTTGATCGCCGAAAGCACCCGCATCGTCGTCAGGCCGCGCATGCCGAGCGGTGCGGGAAATTCCGGCTGCAGCAGCGAGCCAGCGCGAAGCCTCACGTCATCGAGAGCGTTCGGTCCGCCGGCATTGCAGACCTGGGCCGGATCGCCGCCGAGATAGAACAGACCGAGCGCCATGCCGGGTACGCCCCGGTTCATCAGGAAGTTGACCGGGCCGGGAGCCTGGTCGTCGGTTGCCGTGGCGTCGAATATGAACCGGTCATCGCCGTCATCGGTCTTTTCGCGCGTCAGTGAAAACCGGATCTTGAACGGGCCGTTGCCATGACCGTCGGTATCGATCGCATCGGTGAAGGAATAGGTGCCGTAGTCGAATGTTTCGGCCAGTTTCTCGCGCACAAGCTTGCGGGTACGCACCAGCAGCTGGGAAAGCGCGTCGGCGAGAACATCCGCGCCGAAGCGGTCGACAATCTCACCGATCCTCCGTACGCCGAGATCGACGCTCGCCATCAGTGCGCGCATGTCGCCGATGCTCTGGTCGGGAAAGCGCGAATTGCGATGGAAGATTTCAAGCGCGGCCTCGTTGGTGACGCCCGCAGAGGTCAGCTTCGTCGGCGGCACGATGATGCCTTCCTGGAATATCTCCGTGGCATCGGGACTGATCGAGCCCGGATGGATGCCGCCAATATCGGCGAAATGCGCCCAACTCATCACGAAGGCCGAGAGCCTGCCATCCTTGAAGACGGGCGCAAGCAGCACCTGGTCATTGGAATGGGAGACCGCGCCGCGCGAGCCATAGCAATCATTATACCAGTAGAGATCGCCGGGCTGCATCGTCTCGGCCGGAAATTTCTCCAGCACCGGCGTCGTCATGTCGCCGAAGATCGGCACCATCGAGCCGACCGCCATCACGCCGTCCGCATCGAAGAGAGCGGTATAGAAATCCTTCTTCTCGCGGATGAAGGCGGAAATCGCCGTGCGCTCCAGAAGGGCTTCCATTTCCGCCTGGGCGGCGGCCACCGCGCCACGGATGATCTCGAGCGTCACGGGATCGCAGAGCGGTGGGCCGCCATCCCGTTTTTCATTCATAGTGTCTGACATTAGGCTACCTTCATTCTGAATATGTCCGCAGCGGATGTTTCACGCCGGCGTTTCGGGAAAGACGACGACATTGCCAAGCCCGCCCGCTTCCACGCGTTCATGGGCAAGGGCGATGTCGGCAAGGGAAAATGTGGCGCCGATGGCGACCTTCAACCGGCCTGATCCTGCAAGCGCATCGATTGTCTCCTCACCGGCACGGCGCGCACCCTCGGGGATGGCAAAGCCCTGGATGAAGCGCAGATTGGCGCCGAGGGAAGCAAAGCCGTAATAGGACAGCACCGGCTCTGGATTGCTGCTAGAGGAATAAGCGGCGATCGTGCCGTTCGGCTTCAGGACGGCGGCGGCGAGAGCGGCATTGGCGGCGAAATCGACCTCGATGATCCGGTCGACGCCCGCGCCATCCGTCAGATCCAGTATCCGGGCCGCCACATTCTCCTGTGTGCGGTTGATGGTGATCTCGGCGCCGGCGTCTTTCGCGTGGAGGGCGGACGCCTCATTGCTGACGGTGCCGATCACGCGGGCGCCGTCGAGCGCTGCCATCTGCACGGCGAAATGGCCGACCGCGCCGGCCGCGCCGCTGACGAGCACCGTCTTGTCGGTTACTCTGCCATCGGCAAACACGGCGCGATGGGCCGTCATGGCGGGAACGCCGAGGCAGGCGCCCTCCGCAAAGGTCAGATGCTCGTTCAGGCGGACGGCCTGGCGCGCGTTGATGGCGATCAGTTCTGCGGCCGTGCCGAAGGCGCGGCCTATCTGCCGATAGCCGCCCTGGGCGTTCCAGAGCCAGACGCGCTCGCCGATGCGACCGGCGTCAACATTGGTTCCGACGGCGACGATCTCGCCCGCGCCATCGGTGTGGGGAATGATCAAGGGGTGATCCATGCCCGCGCCGCGCCATCCGGCCCGTCGCTTCACATCCGCCGGATTGATGCCGGAAGCCCTGACGGCCACCAGAACCTCGCCGGACCCGGGCGCGGGATCGGCGAGATCGCCCAGTTTCAGAACGTCGCCGGCGGTGCCGGTCGTCTCGTAATAGGCCGCCCTCATGCGCCGGTCTCCCCGTCGTAAAGATGACAGGCGACAAGCCGGTTGCCGACGGACTGCGGCTTCGGGACGTCCGATGCGCAGCGCCCAAAGGCCTTGGGGCAACGGTCGCGGAAAACGCAGCCCGAGGGCGGATTGCGCGGATCCGGCGCACCGCGTCCGATCGGCAGCGGAGCGTGGCTCTGGTCGGGATGGGGCACAGGCACGGCGGAAACGAGCGCCTTGGTATAGGGGTGCAGCGGTTCGCGCACGATGGCCTCGGTCGATCCGTCTTCCATGATCCGGCCGAGATACATCACGATGGTGCGCTCGCAGACATAGCGCACCAGGGCCAGATCGTGGCTGATATAGATCGCCGTCAGGCCCAGTCGGTCGCGGACATCGCGAAACACATTGAGCACGCCCGCGCGCACGGAAACGTCGAGCATCGAGACTGGCTCGTCGGCAACGACGAATTCGGGCTCGAGGATCAGCGCCCGCGCCATCACCACGCGCTGCAACTGCCCGCCGGAAAGCTGGTGCGGGTAACGGTCGAGAAACTGTTCCGGATCGGGCAGTTTCACGAGTTGAAGCGCTGCGATGATCTTCGTTTCGCGATCGTTGTTGGGGATCCCGGCATTTTCCAGCGGCTCGGCCAGTGTGGCGCGAATGGAAAAGCGCGGATTGACCGCATCGAAGGGGTTCTGGAAGATCAGCTGCGCCTGGGAGCGGAATTTCTTCAGCCGCTGCCGACCCATGCCGACAAGGTCATAGCCCTCGAAACTGATATTGCCGCCGGTCACGTCCTCCAGTTTGAGGAGGAGCCTTCCCATGGAGCTCTTGCCGCAGCCGCTTTCACCCAGAAGGCCGATGCTTTCGCCCCGGCGGATATCGAAGGTGACGCCGTCGACGGCCTTCACCACGGACGAATGGCCGCGCATGGCAGACAGCGCGCTTCCGACCTTGTAGTGCAGCTTTGCCTCGAAGACCGAGACCAGAACATCGCTCCTTTTTCCCGACATCATCAAAGACCCGCCTCCCATGTCTCTGTTCTGGCGGCCTTGGCCCGCAATTCCGTGGCCTCGCCGGCGCGGTGACAGGCAACCTGATGGGCCGCATCCAGCGCGACAAGCGGTGGTTCGGTGGCGCAGATGTTGACGGCGAAGGGACAGCGCTCGGCAAACCGGCAGCCTTGCGGCGGATCGGCAAGGTTTGGCGGCGCGCCCTCGATTGGCGTCAGCGCGCCGGTTTCCGCCCCGGTCAGGTCTGGAAAGGCATTCTTGAGGCCCATCGTATAGGGATGCGAGGGTTTGATCAGCGTGGCCCTGGTGGTTCCGGCCTCGGCGACCTTGCCGGCATACATCACCACCGTCCGGTCGCAGATATAGGCGACGACCGAGATGTCGTGGGTCACCAGGATGACGGAAAGGCCGAGACGTTCCTGCAATTCCTTCAACTGGTCGAGGATCTGGCGCTGGACGATGACATCGAGCGCGGTCACCGGCTCGTCGGCGATCACCAGCTTCGGATCGAGCGCCAGTGCTAGGGCGATCGCGACGCGCTGGCGCATGCCGCCGGAAAACTGGTGAGGAAAATCCGACAGCCGCCCGCGATCGATGCCGACCATGTCGAACAGTTCCTCCGAGCGGCGGCGTGCATCCCTACGCCCCATGCCGCCGCGTTTTCGCAAGACTTCGGCAAGCTGGTATTCGACGGTGTAGACCGGGTCGAGCGAGTTCATGGCGCTTTGCGGCACGAAGGCGATATCGCGCCAGCGCAGCGCGTTCATCCGGCGTTCGGACAGCTTTGCCAGATCCTGTCCGGCAAACATGATCCTGCCGCCGGAGATCGATGCATTGTCGGCCATCACCCGTGTCAGCGCCCGTGCGGCGGTGGTCTTGCCGCAGCCCGATTCACCGACGAGGCCGGTGATCGAGCCCTCGGGCACATCGAAGCTTGCGCCATCGACGGCATGGACGAGGCCACCGGGGACCTTGTAGGAGACGCTGAGATTGTCAACGGAAAGAAGTGGTTCGCTCATCGGCTCAACTTCGGAAACAGGAGGTTTTCATAGCCGCGCGTGACGAAAAAGCCCGCGCTGACGACGAGGATGATGCACAGGCCCGGGGGCAAGAACCAGTAATAGGCCTGTTTGGCGAGCGCCTGGCTGGCGAAGGCATCCTGCAGCATGTAGCCCCAGCTGATCGAGTTCGGATCACCGAAGCCCAGAAAACTGATCGAGGCCTCCGTCAGGATCGCCCAGCCGATCGCGATCGATCCGTAGAGGAAGGAGAGCGGCAGGACGTTGGGCGCGACATGGCGGGCGATGATCTTGAGACTGGAGGAGCCGGAGATTCTTGCCGCCTCGACATAGCCGCGGGTTCTCAGCGTCAGAACCTGGCTGCGGATGACGCGGGCGGTGTCGCGCCAGAGCACCAGCGCCATGGCGATCACAACGTTCCAGATCGAAGGTTCGAGAAAGGCGGCGATGACGATGACGAAGGGCAGGAACGGGATGCCGAAGGCAATATCGGCAAGCCGCATCAAGAGCGTGTCGACCCAGCCGCCGAAATAACCGGCGAGAATACCGACGAGCGAGCCGATCAGCACCACCATGAAAGCTGCGGTCAGCCCGATCACCAGTGCCGAGCGGCTGCCATAGACAAGCTGGGAAAAGATGTCGCGGCCGAGACTGGTGGTGCCGAGGATGAAGCCATCCTGACCGGGCCTGAGATCGGCGGCCAGATCGTATGAGGCGGAATAGAGGATCTCGTTCGGGTCATGGGTGGCGATATCGGGGGCGAATATCGCCGCCAGGATGAACACGACATAGATGACGATGCCGGCAATGGCGAAAGGGTCGCGCAACGGAAATTTCAGCCCGCGGCCGAAGCGGCCAAGACCGCTGGAAACAGAGGAGGCAATCTCACGCATGGCCGATCCTCGGGTCGAGCAGGGCATAGAGAAGGTCGGCGATCATGTTCATGAGGATCACCACCACCGCGATCAGCAGGAAGGCGCCCTGGGCCAGCGGGTAGTCCGAGGCAGAGACGGCGCGCACCAGTTCGCGGCCGAGGCCCGGCCAGGAGAACACGGTCTCGACCACGACATTGCCCTGCAACTGGTATCCGACGGCGATCGCGAACGAGGTCATGATCGGCAGAAGCGCGTTGCGGGCGGCATGGCGCACGACCACGGTCCAGCTCGAAAGCCCCTTGATGCGCGCCATGGTGACGAAGTCCTCCTTCATCACGTCCAGCATGTTGGATCGCATCAGCAAAAGCGGAAGCCCCTGGCTGTAGATTGCAAGGGTAAGCGCCGGCAAAGCGAGATGAGCGAGGAAATCGCGCGAAGTATAAAGGGCGAAATAACTGTCATAGCTTTCGCCCGCCATGCGCGTGCCGCCTGCCGGAAACCAGCCGAGCCAGAAGGAGAAGATAGCGAGCAGCACCATGCCGAGCCAGAATTCCGGCATGGCGCGCGTGGTCAGTACCGCTGGAATGGCCGCCTGCTCGACCCAGTTGCCGCGCTTCCAGGCGAGATAGGCGCCGGCCAGAATGCCGAAGGCATAGGCCACGATCAGCGAGGTGAAGGTCAGGATCAGCGTGTTTGGCAGCAGCGGGAAGATGATATCCGCCACCGGCTGGCGATAGGTGAAGCTTTCGCCGAGATTGCCCTGCAGAAGATTACCGATATAGATCAGATATTGCTGCCACAACGGTTTGTCGAGCCCGAAGGAAGCCATCAGGATCTGCTGCTGCTCCAGGGTGAAGTTCGGGTCGATATAGGCCGCCATCGGGTTTCCCGGCATCAGCCGGAACATCAGAAACAGAATGGTGACCACGGCCCACAGGACCAGCATCATCTGCAGCACGCGACTGCCGATCGGCTTTAAAGTTGACATGAAGCGCCGTCCTCTTCCTGTTGCGATTGCGGCAATCAGGCATGAAGGTCGAAAAGGGGACGGCAGGCACGCGTCTGCCGCCTCTTCGGAGATTGCGCTGGCCTAGTTGCCGAGCGTTTCCTTGATGTCGCCCGGATAATACAGTTTGCCGCCGTCAAGCGTATAACCGGCATCCTCAAGCGTCTGTTTGGCGAGATCGGTTCCGGTCGCGAAGTCCTCGACCGCCGGGTCATGCCAGAATTCAAGCGCCGGCGAGACGACCGAGTTGGAGGGCACCGCATAGCCGCGATAGGCGGCCTTGGCGATCAGCTGGCGGTTGACCGCCTGGGACAGCGCCATGCGGAAGGCCGGGTCATCAAAGGGCGCGCGGCGGTTGTTGAAGCCGATATAGCGGAAGCCGATATCGACGGTAGACACCGCTTCGAGATCGGCGTTCTCCGCGGCCGCGTCAACGAGGACCTGCGGGTCGCCCGGGAACTCGCCGATAAAGTTCAACTCGCCCGACTTTAGCATGCCAAGCGCTGCCTCGGCATTCGGTACGATGCGCAGGATCCAGCGATCGGCCTTCGGCGCGTGGAAATGATCTCCATTGGCCTCCAGAACGATCTCCTCGTTCTTGGTCCAGCTTGTGAATTTGTAGGGGCCGGAGCCGATCGGCGTGTCTTCCTGATAGCTTTCGGCGTTTTCCGGCTTGTCCTTCAGGTCCTCCAGGATCGGCCCCCATATGTGTTCAGGGATGATGTTGATCTTGGCGAGCGTGGAGGTGAGGAAGGAGGCAAGCGGGGTCTTCAGGTGGAATGTGACGACATCGCCCTCGACATCGATGCTGTCAATGTTCTTGGCGAATGGCTGATACATCGGCGCCTCTTCGCTGGCGGCCGCCTCATAGGAGAATTTCACATCCTCGGCCGTGACCGGCTCGCCATCGTGCCATGTCATGCCGGGGCGCAGCGTGAGCGCGATCGTGGTGTCGTCGAGCCATTCATGGCTTTCCGCCGCCCAGGGCTGGGGCAGGCCGTCGGGACCGACGCGCAGAAGGCGGTCATAAACGAGCTCGGTGACCCAGCTGTCGACGCCGCCTGAAATATAGAGCGGGTTGATCGACTTCACATTGTCGGAGGAGTTGAGAACGATATCCTTCTGATCGCCGAGCGGGGCGATATCCATGAAGGTCCAGGCGTTCTTGATGCCGATGCCGCTCTGGTTGACGACGGTTTCGGGGTCGAAGACAGCCTTGTTGAAGGCGAAAGTGGATTTCGGGTGGACCAGCATCATGTACTGCTGGTCGGCGCTCAGGATTTCCTGGGCCTCGAACACCATCTCCCGGCGCTTGTCCTGATCGACCTCGCGGCGTTGCGCCTCGACGATCGAATCATATTCGGGGTTCTCGTAACCGACGAAATTATAGCCGGATTCGGCCGTCGTCGAGTGGAACAGGTTGAACAGAAGCTCATCCGGGTCCGAGCGTTCCGGCCGCCCGACCATCTGCCATGCGGTCGCATCCCAGGCGTCGCGGTCGTACCAGACGACATTCGACATCTGTTCCCAGGGCATGACCTCGACCTTGACGTCAAGACCGAGCTTTCGCCATTCCTGGGCAATGAGCTGGACGGACTGGAACTCGGCCTGTTGTCCGGCCTGCGGCCGGGAGAAAAGCACGATTTCGCGGATCTGGTCGCCCGCAAAGGCGGGGAAAGCCGCCGTGGACGCCAGCAACGCGGCAAGTGAAGCCCGCGCGATATATTTCATGGTCGTTCTCCTCTGAACGGTTTGGTTCTTTTTATCGTGTCCGGATTTTTCCGGTTATATCTTGGAAACGGCGTTCGCCGGTCTGGCCGGTATTTTCGAAAGGAAAGCTCGCGAGGGAGCTTGAAACGAAATCGCAAGTGTTTTATTCAGTAAAACGCTGTTTCGTAATTCTAAGTAAAGCAGATTCTGTCACGATTGCAAGTCGTGAATATGTTGTCAAAGCAGGGGGGCATGAAACGTGACCGAGGCAAAAGACTATACGATCGCCGCCGTCGACCGGGCCATTTTGGTGCTGGAGGCGCTTGCGGCGCGGCCCAATCAGGGCCTGACGGAACTTGCCAAATCGCTTGGCATGACGAAATCCCTGATTTTCCGGATCCTGTTCACGCTTGAGGAACGCGGCTTTGTCTCGCGTGACGCGGAGCGTTCCGAATATGCGCTCGGCTACCGTATCGGCGTGCTTGGGGAATGCCTTGGCAAGGATGGCGGCCTGTTGTTCGCTGCGCGTCCGGTGATGGACTGGCTGCGGGACGTCACCTCCGAAAACGTCAATCTGGTGATCCGTGACGGGAGCGAGAGCTATGTGCTGGCAACGCGGCCGGGGCGGCATTCCATGCGCCTGTTCGCCCAGGCCGGCCGTTTCGGTCCGTTGCATGCCGGCGGCAGTTCGCAACTGCTTCTTGCTTATGCCGAACCCGCGGTAATCGAGGAGGTTCTGGCAAAGCCGCTCGAAACCTTTACGCCCTACACCATCACCGATCCGGAAAAGCTGAGCCAGACGCTCGAGCGCATTCGCGCAAGCGGCTACAACATCGTCGCCAATGATCTCGACGAGGGTGCTTTCTCGGTGGCCGCGCCGATTACAGCGGCGGACGGGACGGTGACCGCGTCGATCTCGGTCGCCGGCGCCGTCATGCGCCTTGACGAGGAACGTCGCGCCGCCAATCTGGAGGCCGCACTTGAGGCCGGCCGCCGAATCTCGGACAAGCTCGCCGTGGGTGGCCTCCTGAAGGTGGACTGAGCGCGATCGCCGCCGTCTGCGTCCCCGTTTCAATCTGCCTTCGACAACCGGCCTGCCGGCCGTGAGGCGGCTTGCCGACGCGCCACCCGGGGGTAGGCCTTTGCCGGCGTGTCGGCCCCACCGCACTTAAATGCCCGTCTCCCTGCGAGTGAATTCGTAAACGCTTGCCGCGACCGCAGCCCTCTGTTATCCTTAATAAAAATGAAACGTCGTTTTATTGAGTAAAACAAAGAGAGGATGACAGCTGTGAACGATATTGAATCCGCTATAATTGGCGACGTGTCGCTTGACGCCCCCTGGGCACTGGTCGAAAGCTTCTCCACCTACAAGCGCGAGCATCCAGACGATGTGAACCGGGGCATGAACGAGGTCAGGACACGCCTTGAAAAACACGGCGTTCCCGTCACCATGCACCAACCCGAACTCTATCTGAGCCTGCCCGGCAAGGCGCGTGTGGAGGCTTCGGGCAAGACTTTTCGGGCCAAGCCGCCGGCCTATTGCGTCGATGCGCGCGATGGCCTTTGCGGCGAACTCGTCTATGTGGCGAGCAACCAGCCGAGAGCGATCTCGACCATGTTCGAGCGCTCGGTGGAGGATGCGGGCGATCTTGCTGCGCTCGTTTCCGGCAAGATTGTCCTCTCGGAAGGTTTCGCCAATCCGGGCCTTGTCGCCCAGTTCACGGAGCTTGGCGCGATCGGGGTGATCGCCATCAATCCCGGCGTCGATATTCACTGGGGCATCTGCACGACAATCTGGGGCACGCCGGATCTCGATGACCTGCCGCGCAAACCGCGTATCCCGGCCGTCGCCGTCAATCGCGAAAGCGGCGATGCGCTGATCGAACTGGCGAAGGCGGGGATGGAGGTCACTGTCTTCGCCGAAATGGAGGAGGGTTGGTATTCCTCGATGCTGCCGGAAGTCTTCATCGAAGGCACTGAGGAGCCGGAGAAATACATCCTGCTGCACGGTCATCTGGACAGTTGGGATGTCGGCGTTGGCGACAACGCGACCGGCGACGCCTCGCTTCTCGAAATGGCGCGGGTTCTCTATGAAAACCGCGACAAGCTGAAACGTTCGGTGCGCGTGTGCTGGTGGCCGGGCCACTCCACCGGCCGTTATGCCGGATCGACGTGGTTCGCCGATCATTTCGCGCTCGACCTTGACGAGAACTGCGTGGCCTCGGTCAATTGCGACAGTCCCGGCTGCCGCTGGGCAACGGAGTTCATCAATCTGTGCATGATGAGCGAAGCTGAGGATTTCCTTTCCGAGGTGATCGCGGAAGTGGCCGGCAAGACCGCCGAGGGCGAGCGTCCGCACCGGGCGGGCGACTATTCCTTCAACAATATCGGGCTCACGAGCTATCTGATGCTGTCATCGACCATGGCTGAGCGCGCCCGCGAGGAGAAGGGCTATTACACGGTCGGCGGCTGCGGCGGCAATATCGCCTGGCACACGGAAAACGATACGCTTGAGATCGCCGATAAGGATATTCTCCTGCGTGACATCAAGGTCTATCTTCTGGCTGTCCTGCGCAATGCCAATGCGGAAATATTGCCCTTTGACTGGCGCAAGACCGCCGAGGAATTCCTCCAGACGATCGATGGCTATCAAGGCAAGGCCGGAGACCGCTTCGATCTGACGCCAGTCCGCAGCGAGGCGGAAGCGCTGAAGGCGAAACTCTCTGTCTTTTACGACGGCATAGCCGATGGCAGTGTGCCGCCTGCCGCCGCCAACAGTGTCATCCAGCGGCTTGCCCGCATTCTCGTTCCGCTGAACTTCACCCGTGAGCAGCGCTTCCGTCACGATCCGGCGACCCCGATCCCGGCTCTGCCTGCCCTTTCTGCAGCAGCGGACCTCGACAAGCTGGGTCCGGCAAAGCTTGGCTTTGCCCGGACACATCTGGTGCGCGGGCAGAACCGCGTCATCGCTGCGCTAAAGCAAGCGGGGGCGCTGATAGAGACCGCAACAGCCCGAGGCGGCTGAAACAGTGGCGCGCAGGCTCGCCTGTGCCCGTCTGAGACCGACCTGACGGGAGCTGGATTGTGTGTTTTGCCGTGGCTCAGGTCCGGAATTGCCGTCTTCGCGGACGCCATCCGGACGGCTACAGGCGCAAGCCGGCCGACGACCAGGATCAGAAAGCCTCTCGATATCGGGCTTGCAAAGAGCCATATGGCTATCGCCTCGCGTGTCTTGCCGCCGGTCTAGCAGGGTTTTGCAAAATCCCTGGCGATGTAGCACGAACCGTCGGTCATGATCCGCTTCACCATAGTGCCGAGGCTGGCGCAACAACCGACTGCCGCCTTGAGGAAGGTGATGGCGCTCTCGGCCTTTGGGTTCGGAAAAATGTCGGTGAAGGCGATCCGGGATGCCTCATCGGGGCACTGTTTTCGCTGAGCCTGCGTATGGTCCAGGATATGCTTGCCGCCCGTGGCGTCGTCGTCTCACCAAACCTTGAGGCCCTGGGCGGAGAAGTTCGGCCGGTATTTTGCCAATGGTATCCGGAGGCGCTCAGCCGGCAGGCTCAGTGACAAATGGCACATCGATGAGGTTGTCATCACGATCGCCGGCAAGGCGCTTGATGCGAAAGCTGCTGAAAGGGCAATGCCGTTCGCCGCGTGTAATTATTACCGACAAACTTCGATCCTACGGTTCGGCGAAGCGCGATATCATGCCCGGTGTTGAACATCGCTCTCACAAGGGCTTGAACAATCGGGTCGAAAATTCTCATCAGCCTGTCCGACGGCGTGAAAGGATTATGAGGCGCTTCAAGTCAGCTAGGCACCTTCAAAGGTGCGTTTCCATCCACGATCCGATTGCCAACCTCTTTCGCATTCCCCGCCACGACATTCCATCCGCCCATCACCGCGAATTGCGAAAAACAGCCATGCAAGCATGGTGCCAAATCGCCGGCATTCAAGTCGCCTGAACCAACGTTTCAGCCCCCTATCTTGAATGCGGAGCGTTAAGTTTACAATACCGACGGCTGGCATCTATCAGGACATGCTGACGACGGCACATCCCAGCGACATCTCGGAATAATTCTGGCAGCAATCTGAGCGCCACGGCTCAATCGAAAAAGCCGCGATCCTCGTCCTCCAGATAGCGCATGGCGCGCTCGGGGATAAACTCTACGCCCATGCCGGGGCGGTCGGAAACGGTGATCATGCCGTCCTTCACGATCGGGTCCGGCAGACCCTCGACGATCTCCGCCCACCAGTCAGGCGTGGCGATCGGGTATTCGAAAGCGATGAAATTGGCGGGCAGCGTGGCCGAGACCTGGACGAGGGCGGCGAGACCCAGAAGCCCGTTCGCCGTGCCGTGCGGCGCCATCAGGATGCCGTGGAGATCGGCATATTCGGCGATCCATTTCAGCTCGGCGATGCCGCCGACATCGGCCGGATCGGGGCCGATGACGTTGACCGCCTGGGTCTCGATCAGTTCCTTGAAATTCTGCCGGAGATAGATCTGCTCGCCGGTATGGATCGGCGTTGGCGACACGCGGGTGAGTTCGCGATAGACACCGGCATTGACGTAAGGGGTGTAATCGCCGGTCAGCAGGTCTTCCAGCCACATCAGGTTATAGGGCTCGACCATGCGGGCGAAGCGCTGCGCATCCGGCAACATCCAGCCCGGCCCGCAATCGAGCGCGAGGCCGACGCGGTCGCCGGTCACCGCCTTCATCGCCGCCACGCATTCGACGACATGCTTCAGCCCGCGCTCGGTGATCGGACCACGGTCAAGCGCGCCGTGAAGCTCGCTCCGGCGCGGTTCGCCATAATAGAAGTCCGGCACCTGGCGCTTCATGTCGGAATGGAAGGCGATCGGCTGCTTGATGATTGTAAAACCTTCCGGCGCAGTGAGCATCCGCTTCGTGTCCTCGGCATAATCCTGCGGACCGTAGCCCGCCATCGGAAACCGGACGCCGCCATTATAGACCCGCACCCGGTCGCGGACCTTGCCGCCGAGCAGGCGATGGACGGGCACGCCAGCGGCCTTGCCGGCGATATCCCAGAGCGCCATCTCGATGGTCGAGACGGCGGCGCCTGCCGGCTTGAAACTGCCGCGCTGGCGGATCTTCAGCATGGTGCGCTCGACAAGCGTCGGGTCCTCGCCGATCAGGATATCGCGGAAATCGAGGATGTGGCGCTTGAGGTAGGGTTTCCAGAACTCGGCTTGCCCATAGCCCGAGATCCCCGCGTCGGTGAGGATGCGCACCACTGGATGGCGGCCGATCACGGCGCACCGGACATCTGTTATCTTCATGGAATGGCCTGTGCCTTGAGTGCTGCCGTCAGGCCCTTTGCGGCCTTGATGACGGCCTCGCGGATTTCATCGATGCGCTCCTGCTCTGTACCCCTGAGGAAGGGAACGCTGATCGCCGCCAGCATCTTGCCCGCGCGATCATAGACCGGCGCGGACACGGCCTGGATGCTCGCCATGTGCTCGCCCGCGTCATGGCCGTAGCCCTGCTTGCGGATGCGCACCAACTCGCGGCGCAGGCGCTGCGGATCGGTCACCGATTTCGCGGTCATCGCCACGAGCGGCTTAGCGAGCCGGCTTTCCAGCTCGGCTCCGTCGAGATGGGAGAGCAGCAACTTGCCGGCCGCGCCGACATGGGCCGGCATGCGCTGGCCGGGCGTGACCGACAGCGCGTAATCGCGCCGCCCCTGTGACACCGCGATCACCAGCAAGCCCTTGTCATCAAGCACCGAGAGCTTGCAGCTCTCACCGATCTCGTCGGCAAGCTGGTCGAGCACCGGCTGGCTCAGCGCCGCGATATCGACCTGTCCCGAACTGCCGGCGACCTGCGCGGCGAGTTGCAGCAGCCGTGCGCCGAGATAGTAAAAACCGTCATCGTCGCGGCGCACGACCTGATGGACCTGCAGCGTGTTGAGGATGCGATAGACCGTGGTGCGCGGCTGGTCGAGCGCCTTCGACAGGTCGCGGATGGTCATCCCGTCCGGCCGACGCTCCAAAAGGCCAAGCACTTCCATCATCCGGTCGATGACCGGAACTGTGTGTTTCTGCGCGGCGGGTTCGACCGACTGTTCCATGCATCCCCGGCTTGATTGACTTTCTGGCGGAACGGATTATAGCATTAACAATTGAACTGCAATAGTTCATATATGAATTGGCAAAGGAATCCAGTTCACGGGGAGGAAACCGCGCGGCAAAGGCGCGAACCCGGTTAGTCTAGTAGCAAAAAGCCGGTGGGACCAGAGGGTCCGGCCGCTCGGCGACAGGCGCATAGGCCCGGGTGGCCACCCGCCGGCGCCGGCATCCCGTTTCGACAGCAAGGGCCCGTCCGGACATGAAGATCACCAAGCTCAAAACCTTCGTCGCCAATGTCTCGCGCACCAATTTCGTGTTCGTCAAGCTCTATACCGATGACGGCATCGACGGCGTCGGCGAGGCGACGCTCGAATGGAAGACCGAAACCATCGTCTCGGCGCTCCACGAACTCGAACGCGCGCTGATCGGCCACGACCCGTTCGCCAGCGACGCGATCATCGAGCGGTTGCACCGCGACAGCTACTGGCGCACCGGCGCCGTGTTCCGCACCGCGCTCGGCGCCATCGACGCCGCCCTGCTCGACATCAAGGGCAAGGCGCTCGGCGTACCGGTGTTCGAGCTGCTCGGCGGCAAATACCGCGACCGCATCGCCTGCTACGCTAACCACTGGTTCTTCGGCGCAACCACGCCGGACGAATATGCCGAGCGCGCCCGCAACGCCGTGCGGATGGGCTACCGGGCGCTGAAATGGGACCCCTTCGACGTCGCCGACCTAGAGATGAGCCGCAAACAGCGCCGCGAGACCATCGAGATCGTGGGCGCCGTGCGCGATGCCGTCGGCCCCGATATCGACCTGATGCTCGACGTCCATGGCCGGCTCAACGTGCCGACGGCGATCGCGATGTGCCGGGAACTCGCCCGTTTCGACCTGCGCTGGATCGAAGAGCCGACACCACCGGAAAACATCGATGCGCTGGCCGAGGTGCGCGCCAACTCGCCGGTCGAGATCGCCGCCGGCGAGCGTTGGTTCGAGCCGGGCAAGGTGCTGGAGGCGCTCTCCAAGCACGCCGTCGACGTGCTGCAGACCGATGTCTCGCATTTCGGCGGGCTTTCGGAGACCAAGCGCATCGCCCATCTCGCCCATGCCCACCTGATCCCGCTCGCCCCGCACAATCCGGTCGGGCCGGTGATGAATGCGATGACGCTGCATACTTCAGTGGCGATCCCGAACTTCGCGATCTTCGAGACGGTGTCGGTCGACGTGCCGTGGCGCAAGACGCTGGTGAAGGAGACGCTGCGCTTCGACAATGGCGATCTCCTGGCCCCGACCGCGCCCGGCCTCGGCGTCGAACTGATCGAGGAGGCCTGCGCCAACTTCCCCTACGAGCCCTATGACGTGCCGCTGTTCGACGGCTCGATGAACACCAAGGGGATCGCGACCGGCGCGGAAACGCTGACCGGGAACGACTGAGAACGATGGCGAAATTTCTCATCAGGGGCGGCCGGATCATCGATCCGGCCTCCGGCTTCGATGCCATCGCCGATGTCGCGACCGAAGGCACCCGGATTACCGCGATCGCGCCGGACATCTTGCCGGACGGCCATCAGGTGATTGAGGCCGGCGGCCTGCTGGTCATGCCCGGCCTCGTCGACCTGCACACCCATGCCTACTGGGCCGGAACCCTGCTCGGCGTCAATGCCGACAAGATCGGGCCGAGGAGCGGCGTCACCACCTGGGTCGATTGCGGCTCGGCGGGGGCCGCGACCTTCGAGGGATTTTACCACCACGTGATAAAATCCGCGCGGATGCGGATCATCCCGTTCCTGAACCTCTCCTATATCGGGCTGACGCCCGCCGGCAATCTCAGCCTCGAGGTCGGGGAGCTGTGCGACTGGCGCTTCGCCGACCTGAAGGAAATCGGCCGGATCGCGCGGCAGTTTCCCGGTGAGGTCGCCGGCATCAAGCTGCGCGCCAGCAACAATGCCACCGGCGGCAATGCCGGGGTCGTCCTGCCGCTTGCCCGCGAGGCCGCCGATATGCTGGGCGTACCGCTGATGGTCCATGTCGGGCTCGCCCCGCCGGTGCTGGAGGAGGTGCTGCCGTTCCTGAAGGCCGGCGACATCCTGACCCATATCTTCAATCCCGCGCCCGGCGGCGCATCGATCGGGGCTGACGGCCGGATCAAGCCGGCGCTGAAGGATGCGATCGCGCGTGGCGTGCGCCTCGACGTCGGCCATGGCGGCGCGAGCTTTTCCTTCACCCATGCCGAGGCGGCGCTTGCCGATGGCCTCGCCTTCGATGCGATCAGCACCGACCTGCACGCCCACAACATCGCCGGCCCGGTCTTCGACCTGCCGCATGTGATGGCGAAATTCCTGGCGCTCGGCATGCCGCTCGCCGAGGTGCTGCGGCTTGCGACCTCGGCCCCGGCCGATGTGCTCGGCCGCCCGGAACTCGGCCGGCTTGCGGAAGGCGGCGAGGCCGATATCGCGCTGTTTCGGCTCGCCGAGGGCGATTTCACCTTCATCGATTCCCTCGGCGCCACCCGCAAGAGCCGGATGAAACTCGAAAACGTCATGACCATGCGCGCCGGCGAACCGGCCACGCCGGTCGATGACGGACGCGAGGACGCGCGGCGCTACTGAGTTGCAACAACAAGGCCCGGCTCGTGTGGCTGCCCGAGCCTTGTTGCACTCCCTCTGTTCGTATTTGAACTCGCAACCTGACGATCAGCAGGAGCGCGCAATTTGCTCGCGGTCTGCGTGCGTGTCGATGCCTTCTCAAAAATAATAATTTATTTTCAATGACTTGTTTCAACGAAAATCCCTCGTGCCCTCGACTTGACTTAAGGGAAGTTCAAGATCATAGTTAAATTGCGAACTGATATTATTCATATTTGAACTTATCGAATTGAAGCAGGAGATTTTCCAGCGGTTCGCGAACTGTCCGCCGCTGCGGGCAGTTGCCACATGAGAGGCCGTCCCGCTGACGGCAGGAGGAGCGCGACCGGCGGGCGGGAGGCCCGGCGCGGACGCATGGGAGATGCCGCGGCAAGACGCCGTGGCAATGGAGGAAACATGACAATGACCGCGATGAAATTTTCGGCGCTCGTCGCCATCTCGGTATCGGCGCTGACGCTCGCGTCCGGAATGGCCTTTGCCGGCGACGTCACCTGGTGGACGCCCAACTTCAACGAGGCGCGCGCCCAGAAGCTGAAGGCCGCCTTCGAGGAAGCCCATCCCGATATCAGGGTCAATCTCGAGATCACCACCACCAACGGCCTGCCGCAGCGCATCATCACGACCCTGATGTCCGGCTCGACGCCCGACATCATCGACGTCCAGAGCCCGTGGGTGAACGGCTATGCCGAGGGCAATCTGGTGCAACCACTCGGCGACGTGATCGAGGACAGGGACGACTACGTCAAGGCCGCGCTCGACTACGTCACCTATGACGGCGAGCTCTACGCCATCCCCTACCGTATCGAGACCATGGCCGTGATCTACAACCGCGGTGATTTCTCGGCCGCCGGGCTCGATCCGGACAGCCCGCCGAAGACCTGGGAAGAGTTGAAGACCGTGGCCGCGACGCTCAGCAAGGACAACCATTACGGCTTCGCCATCACCGGCGGCGGCGAGGTCGGCAACACGCTTTATCGCTCGCTTCCGTTCATCTGGATGAATGGCGGCACCATCGTCTCCGACGACCTGACCAAGGCGACCGTCAACGAGAAAGCCGCCGTCGAGGCGGTCGAATACTGGACCAATTTCTACAAGGACGGCTCCTCGCCGGCCTCGACGCTCGAGAATGACGGCACGGCCAACCGCCGCCTGTTCATCGCCAACACCGTGTCGATGTACCAGTCCGGCCAGTTCGACCTCGCCTCGATCCAGCAGGAAAATCCGAACATCGATATCGGCGTGATGATGACGCCCTATCCCGACGGCAAGGAAACCTCCGGCATTCTCGCCGGCTGGAGCTTCGTCATCCCGAAGGACGCCCCCAATCCGGACGACGCCAAGACGCTGATCAGCTTCCTGACCGAGGCGGAGAACATGGGCAACTACACGGATACCTTCCCGGCCCGCAAATCCGCCATGGACATGGAGCGGTTCAACACGCCGCTGCTGCAGGTCTACAAGGACATGCTGCCCTATGCCCGGCCGCTGCCGATCCACAAGAACTGGGTGCAGATCACCCAGGCCTATTTCGACGGCATCCAGCGCATCCTGCTCGGCCAGCAGACCGCCCAGGAATCCATGGACCTCGCGGCTGAGGACATCCAGGCGCTTCTCGACCAGTAACCGACCAGAGCCACCCCCGGAGCCTCGCCGCTCCGGGGGCTTGTCCGGAGCTTCGACCAGTCTCCCCCTTGAGGGTGAGATGTCGTGAAAAGTCGGAGGACGGCATCGCGTCACTCCCAAGCGCGCGAACCTTGTTGCGAGGCGCCTTCACCCGACGTTGCGGCATCTCTCCCTCAAGCGGGAGGCCGAAACAGGCCGGACCATCCGGGACCCGGCAGCCTTTACGGAGAATGACCATGAAACGGCCCTCGACAGGCTTGCTGTTTGCCCTGCCGGCAGTGCTGATGCTGCTGCTCCTGATCGCCTATCCGGTGGTCTATACCGGTATCCTCAGCGTCACCGACGTGCGCGGCAACTATGTCGGCGCCAACAATTTCGTCAATGTGCTGAGATCGCGCGCGACCCCGCAGGCCTTCATCAACACGCTGTGGTGGGTCGGCGGCTCGATCGTGTTCCAGGTGGTGCTCGGCACGGCGACCGCGATCCTGCTCAACCAGGAATTCCGTTTCCGCGGCGCGCTGCGCGCTGTCGCCGTGATCCCGTGGGTGGTACCCGGCATCGTCGCCGCCACCACCTGGGCGTGGATGTTCCATACCGAGTTCGGCATCATCAACTACATGATGACCTCCACCGGCGTGCTCGACAAGCCGGTCGGCTGGCTCACCAATCCGAACACCGTCATGCCGGCGATGATCGCGATCAATGTCTGGAAGCTGTTCCCCTTCGTCGCCATCATGGTGCTGGCCGGCCTGCAGTCGATCCCGAAGGACCTCTACGAGGCCGCCCGCGTCGACGGCGCGAGCTTCTGGGACGAGGTGATCTACATCACCCTGCCACAGGTGCGCCCGGTGATCATCGCCGTCACCCTGCTGCTGGTGATCTGGGGGCTGAACCACATCACCACGATCTACGCCATCACCCGGGGCGGGCCGGCGAACCTGACACTGATCACCCCGATCCAGATCTTCCGGCTGGCGTTCGAATCCTTCCAGTTCAACCAGGCCGCCGCGCTGTCGGTAATGTTCTTCGCCTTCGCGATGGTGATCGTCGCGATCTATATCCGCTTCCTGACGTCCAACAACGAGGTCGCCCGATGAGACGGTCCCTGCCCGCAAGCCTGATCATCCTGGCCGCCTCGCTCGCCGTTGCCGGTATCTGCCTGTTTCCGTTCCTGTGGATGGGCATTTCGTCGATCAAGGTGCTGCGCGAACTCTATACCGTGCCGCCGACCTGGATCCCGGAGAACCCGACGCTCGCCAACTACAAGACCGTGCTGTTCGACAGCAATATCCCACGCTATTTCCTGAACAGCGTGGTGATCTCGGTCGGTTCCACCCTGCTCGCCCTGATCCTCGCGATCTTCGCCTCCTACGGCTTCGCGCGCTTCAACTTCAAGGGCAAAACCTATTACCAGTCCTTCGTGCTGATCGGCCAGCTTCTGCCGACCGCGGCGATCATCGTGCCGCTGTTCGTGACGTTGCGCTATCTCGGGCTGGTCAACACCTATCTCGGCCTGATCCTGGTCTACCTGATCATCACGCTGCCGCTCTCGGTCTGGATGCTGACCAGCTATTTCAAGGCGATCCCGGTCGACCTCGAGGAGGCGGCGATCATCGACGGCACCTCGCGGATGGGCGTGCTGTTCCGCATTACCTTGCCGCTGTCGGTTCCGGGGCTGGTCGCAGTCGCCGTCTATGCCTTCGTCACCACCTGGAACGAATTCATTTTCGCGCTCTGCTTCGCCACCGATTCCTCGGTGAAGACGCTGCCGATCGGGCTTGCCGAATTCACCACCGAGTTCAACACCGACTGGGGCGCCGTGATGGCCGCCTCGATGATCATGACAGTGCCGATCGCGGTGCTGTTCCTCTCCATGCAAAGACTGTTCGTCGGCGGCATCATGGCCGGCGCCACCAAGGGCTGACCCCATGAACACCACGATCCCGAAACTCGGCCTCGGCACCTTCGGCCGCACCGGCGAGGACGGCCTCACCGCCCTGCTTTCCGCAATCGAGATCGGCTATCGCCATATCGACACCGCCCAGAGCTACGGCACGGAGGAGAATGTCGGCCGCGCCATCGCCCGTTCCGGCCTCGCCCGCGATGCCTTCTTCGTCACCACCAAGGTCGCGGACACAAACCTAGCCAAAGGCGATTTCATGCCGAGCGTCGAGAAAAGCCTCGAAACGCTCGCCCTTGATCATGTCGACCTGCTTCTGATCCACTGGCCCTCCGCAAAGGACGCCGTGCCATTTGAGGACTATATGGAGGCGCTTGCCGAGGCGAAGGCGCGGGGTTTTGCCCGCAATATCGGCGTTTCGAATTTCCCGATCGGCCACCTGAAGCGCGCCGAGGCGTTGCTTGGCAAGGGCGTGCTCGCCACCGACCAGGTCGAGATCCATCCTTTCCTGCAGAGCCCGAAGCTTCGCGACCATGCCCGCGGCATCGGCATGCCGCTGACGGCCTACATGCCGCTCGCCAAGGGCAGGGTCAGCAATGACCCGCTGCTGTCGGAGATCGCCACCCGCCATGGCGTGACGGCGGCAGCAGTCGCGCTCGCCTTCCTGATGGAAGAGGGCCACATCGTCATCCCCGCCTCCTCGAATGCCGGACGGCTCAGGGAGAATTACGCATCACTTTCGGTGAACCTTAGCGCAGACGACATGACCGCCATCCGCGGCCTCGACCGGGGCATGCGGCTGATTGACCCGGACAAGGCGCCCGACTGGGACGACGCCGCCTAAGCGGCCAATGCAAAGGAGACATGCCCATGGGCACGGTGAAAATCGACGACGTCCGCAAATCCTATGGCGCGCTGGAAGTGCTGCACGGCATCGACATCGACATTGCCGACGGCGAGTTCGTCATTCTGGTCGGCCCGTCCGGCTGCGGCAAGTCCACGCTTCTGAGGATGATCGCGGGACTGGAGGAAATCTCCGGAGGCACAATCGATATCGGCGGCCGGGTGGTCAACAACCTGCATCCGAAGGAGCGCGACATCGCCATGGTGTTCCAGTCCTATGCCCTCTATCCGCATATGACGGTGGCGAAGAACATGGGCTTTTCGCTGAAGCTTGCCCGCACCGATCCCGCCGAGATCGCCAGACGCGTCGAGTCGGCGGCGAAGATCCTCGGGCTCGACAGTCTTCTCGACCGCTATCCGCGCGCTCTCTCCGGCGGCCAGCGCCAGCGCGTCGCCATGGGCCGCGCGATCGTGCGCGATCCGCAGGTGTTCCTGTTCGACGAGCCGCTGTCGAACCTCGACGCCCAGCTCCGCGTCGCCATGCGCACCGAGATCAAGGCGCTGCACCAGCGCCTGACCACCACCACGATCTACGTCACTCACGACCAGATCGAGGCCATGACCATGGCCGACCGGATCGTGGTGATGAATGGCGGGCGGATCGAACAGGTCGGAACCCCGCTGGAACTCTACGACGCGCCGGCCAATACATTTGTCGCCCGCTTCATCGGCTCGCCAGGCATGAACATGCTGCCGGGCACGATCGCCGACGGCGGCTTCCTCGGCGATGACGGTACGGAGATCGCACTCGGCGCTGGCCTGCCGCAGGCCGCCGAAGGCACGCGGGTGACGCTCGGCATCCGCCCGGAGCATTTCCGTCTCGACCCCGATGGTATCGGCGGCGAGATCGTCACGGTCGAGCCGACCGGACCGGAAACCCAGGTCTCGATGAAATTCGCCGGGCATGACGTGGTGGCGGTGTTCCGCGAGCGTATCCGCGAACGCGCCGGCACACTGCTGCCGATTTCGCCCGATCCCGACCAGATCATCCTCTTCAACGCCGAAACGGGCCAGCGCCTGCAGTAATCCTCCCTTTCGAGACAGGAAACCCTTATGGAATATCACGACATCAAGCGCCCGAGCCGGGAGACCTGCGACGCACTGGCGGCGATCGGCACCGCGACCGCGAGCAGCGAGCTCAACCGCATGGGCCTGCGCAACTGTCACATCCGCGGCCCGAAGGCGCTGGTGAGCGGCAAGAGCGTCGCCGGCCCGGCGCTGACGCTGCAGTTCATGCCGAAGCGCGAGGACCTGTTTGCCGGCGGCGAATACGACAACCCTGATCTCCAGTTGCACCGCAATGTGATGTATCCGGCCAAGGCCGGCGACATGATCGTCGTCGACGCGCGCGGAGACATGTCGAGCGGCATTTTCGGCGAGATGATGCTGACCTTCTTCAAGGGCCGTGGCGGACAGGGCGTCGTCATCGACGGCTGCATCCGCGATTCCGGCCCGGCGAAAAAGCTCGGCCTCGGCATCTGGGTGAACGGCGTGACCCCGAACTACCATGCCCAGACCGATATCGTGCCCTATGCCGTCAACGTCCCCGTTGCCTGCGGCGGCGCCTTCGTGATGCCGGGCGACATCATCATCGCCGATGACGACGGCGCCGTGGTCGTGCCGATCGCGCTCGCCGAAAAGCTGATCGAGGCCGGCAGCGGCCACGCCGAATGGGAGGAATTCTCCCGCCTCCGCCTGTCAGAGGGCGCCGACCTGCAGCGCTACTACCCGCTCTCCGATGAGGTCTGGGACGAGTACGTCGCCTGGCGGGATGCGCAAAGCAAGGTTTGAGGCCCGGCCATAGCCTCGCTGTCATCGGAATTTCCTCAAACTTTCACGTAAACTGGCTAGCTACCGCATTTCTCAGGCAGGTTGCGCGGCCCAGTTCTGGCGCGCGTTGCACAGGGCGTTTGCGATTGTGACGAGCTTGCGGGCGACCGCCGTGATGACGACCTTGTGTGGTTTTCCGGTGTCACGAAGACGATCAGCGAAGACCCTCAGGGCTGTGCTATGGTAGCTGGCAACAAGGACCGCCTGGAACATCACATGTCGCAACAGGCGGCGTCCGCCTGCAATGGCGCGCTTGCTGGGCCTGTTGCAAATTTTCAGCGATTTCAGAATTTGCAGTCCGAAGAGGCGCGCGAGCAGATCGTTTAGCCACAGCATGGCTTCGAAACCCGCGATTGTCCGCCGCGCCGTTATGAAGGATTGAAAGCCACCAACCTTGGGCATGTTCTTCTTCGTCCGAAAGTGATCACTCTCGATGCGTTGTTGGAGATGCTTGGTGACATAAGGCACGGGTTTGGGCTGAAGGAAACCGCTGTCTACCGAGGTTTTGATCGCGGATGGGACCATTTTGGTTCCATCTGTGCCGACGATGAGCCATGCCTCGAAATGCCTGCCTTTGAAATCATCCTTCGATTGGCGCTTCAGCTTCTCGGCAATAGCATTCAGAAACATGGGCTCGTTTCGCAACAATGGGAGCGCAAATTTCCTTGACGATGGTCTACATGGGGTTAACCAGAAAGTTTGCGACAAGGCCTCCCCGCCCAGGTCGCGGCGCTGATCGCGATGGGCTGAGGCGTCAGCCGAAGGAAATGCCAAGCGGTTTGGCCATAGCCTTCAGAGCGTCGCGGGCGACGGCATAGTCATCGCCCTCCAGATGCTCCAGCATCAACGGGACGCCGCGGTCGAGCTTTTCGAGCTCGGTCAGATAGGCGGCGTAGTCGAGCACGCCCTTGCCGATGATGACCTCATCGAGATGCAGGGCGGCCCGGTCGTGGAGGATGATGTCCTTGGCGTGGCAGCTTGCGATATGGGGTCCGAGCTTTTCGAAGCATTCACGGATCAGCCGTCCGTTTTCGAAATAGACCCTCGGCGTCATGATCAGGTTGACCGGATCGAGATGGGCGGCGAAGGCCTCGCGGTCGACCGCGCGGATCAGGTCGAGATAGCAGTCGACGCTGTCGGGCAGGGCATACTGCATCATTTCCAGCGCGAACCGGGCCCGTTTCGGCTTCACCGTATCGATAATGGCGCGGGCGGTCGCGACTGTGGCGTCAAAGGCGTCGCGCGTCAGGTTCTTTGGGTGCGGGGCATATTCGGTCCCGGCCTCGAACGAACCGATGTAGCTGACGGCGCAGCGGGCGCCGACGGCATCGGCCAGCGCCAGTTTCTTGCAGGCATAGTCGACGTTGTTCCTGCGCACGGTCTCATCCGGCGTGACGAGATTGCGCCAGATACCGATCTCGGCGATCATCACGTCATGGGCGGTAAAGGCCGTCTCGATCGCCCGTTGCCGATCGGTATCGCCGATGTCGCAGGGCGGGCAATAGGCCGCGTGGTAGCCGAAATCGACATGGGCGCGGGCGAATTCCTCCGGATCTTCCGGATCAACGGGAAGGCCATGGCCGCCAAGTCTGATCATGTTGTTTCTCCTGAAGAGGCAGAAGACGCCCGGCTTTATTGAAAAGTCCTGGCCGGTTGCTCGGCAGATATTTGTTTCGCAAACTTGGCAGCAATCCTTCTCCCCCCTTGGCCGGGGAGATTGGGACTGCAAGGCCCCTCAGGTCGCCACCTTGTCCCGGTCCCATTCCAGCAGTTCGACGATCGCGCCCATCTGCGCCATGGCGTCGAAATATTCGTAGCGGCCGTCATTGCCTTCGAATTCTCCGTGCTGGATCATCGCAAGCCCCTTGCCGGCGAGGTAGTCGCGGCGGCCGGTCATGTCGACGGTGCGGAAGGCGAAGTGATGGAATGACGGGCCGTGTTTGTCGAGATGCTCACGCCATGTGCTGGGCTCGGGGCCGGGCTCCAGGAACTCCACATCGATGTTTTCGAAGCGGAACAGCGCGAGGCGGAAGGTGATTTCAGCGGGTTTGCCCAAATACGTCGCCTGGGCGATGTCGGCGGTGGCCGACTTGCCGATATGGGCCGGTTCCTTGCCGGTCAGGTCGGCGAACCAGGCGGTTGATTTTTCAAGATCGTCGGTGACGAAACAAAGCTGCATGACCTTGTCTTCATCGAGAAGGCGCTTGTCCATGGGGGCTCTCCTGACGGCGGACCGGGGCCATGGCGCTCCGGTCCGGGATTGTCGTTGCGAGGCTTCAGCCGAAGATCGCGTCATACTCGTCGGCGAGGCCGGCGCGCACATCGTCGACCGTCATGTCCTGATCGCTCCAGAAGTTGAACATCACGTCCCATATTGCATGGTGCCAGTCGCTGTCTGCGGTGTTGAACGGGTTCTGCACCGTGCCGCCTGGAACCTTGAGCTGATCGATGACCACTTCGTTGCAGACGTCGAGCATGTCGGCCGGCGCGTCGAGGCGGGCGGGCGAGGAGCCCTTTTTCTGGGCGAAGGCACCTGAGACCTTGGGATCGAGGGCGGTCTTTGCGAAGGTGTATTCCGCTTCCGTCACCTCCTCCGACTGATCTCCGAGCAGGCCGAAGGCATCCGACGTGACCGGAACCGCCTTGGCGCCCGGAATGACGATGCAGCCGAAATCGACGCCGGGTTCCTTGCCGGCGGCCTTCCATTCGCCCTTCATCCAGTCGCCCATGATGTGCATCAGCGCCTTGCCGGTGATCACCTGGTTGGTGGCCTCGTTCCAGGGGCGGTTCTGCGCCTCGGGACCGGCTTCCTCGGAGAAGGCGCGCACGACCTCGACGGCCTTGGCGAATTCCGGCGTGTCGATGGCGGTGATGTCCGGGTCGGGGCCATAGATGCGGTTATAGATCTCCGGCCCGGCAATCGCCGCGATCATCGCATGGGTCAGGTAGCCGACCTGGAAGGCCTGGCTGCCGACCGCGGCCGGTGCGAAACCGGCTGCCCGCACTGTATCGAAATCGGCGAGCATCTCGTCGACCGAGGTCCATGATGCCGGGTCGATGCCGGCCTGTTCGGCAACAGACTTGTTCCAATAGACCATGCCGTCGAGATGCAGCGCCACCGGCACCTTGACGAACTTGCCGTCGACCGTCGACAATTCGCGCACGATCGGCGCCAGATTGGCGGCGATATCGGTCGAATTATAGAGGTCGGTCAGGTCAAGCGAGAGATCGCGCTCGGCGAGGTCGCGGTAGACGCCGGGGTTCGATTCGACGAAGGCGTTCGGCGGATTGCCGCCGGTCACCATGTTGACGAGGCTGACATTGACGCCCGAATTGTGCGGGATCGCCAGATCCTTCCACGTGATCCCCTGTTCGGCGAGCGCGTCACGCAGCACGTTCAGCGCGCCGACCTCACCGGGTGTCGACCACCCGTGATAGACAACGAGTTCCTCTGCCGAGGCGCTGAGGGCGGTGCCCATCAGCAGGGCGCCGGCGAGCCCCAAAAGCGATTTCCTGTGCATCTTATTCCTCCCTACAAAATGCTCCTCACATTCGCCGCCCTGTCTGGGCGTCGAAGACATGGGCCTTCCCCTTGAGGAAGCCGAATTGCAATGTTTCTCCGGAACGCGCGGCCCCGAGTTCGGCCGGCGTGCAGCGCATCGCCAGCAACCGGCCGCCGATGCCGAAATAGGCGGTCGAGTCCGAGCCTGTGCGTTCGCCGTAATGCAGCGGCAGCGAAAAGGTGAAGGCGGGGTCCGCGAGTGCTGCGCCCGGAGCGCCGAAATGCTCCGGCCGCAACCCGAGGATAACTTTCTGGCCATCGGATGGCGGTTCGGCGAAATCGTGATCGCTGAGATCGAATACCCCCTCGGCATCGGCGAGTTTCGCGCCGATGCTGTCTCCTGAGACAGTGAGGTTTGCCTCCAGCATGTTCATCGAGGGGGCGCCGATGAAGCCGGCGACGAAGAGATTGGCCGGGCGTTCATAGATCTCGTCCGGCGTTCCGAACTGCTGGATGACGCCGCCATTCATCACGGCGATTTGCGTTGCCATCGTCATCGCCTCGATCTGATCGTGGGTGACGTAGACGATGGTCGATTTCAGTTCGTCATGCAGTTTCTTGATCTCGAGCCGCATCTCGGTGCGCAGCTTGGCATCGAGGTTCGACAGCGGTTCGTCGAACAGAAATACGGGCACATTCTTCACCAGCGCCCGGCCGATGGCGACGCGCTGGCGCTGGCCGCCGGAAAGCTGGGCCGGCTTGCGGGCGAGCAGCGGTTCGATCTGCAACAGCTTCGCCGCCCAGTCTATACGCTTGTCGACCTCCTCCTTCGGCAGTTTGGCGGCGGCGAGGCCGAATTTCAGGTTTCCGCGCACCGTCTTGGTCGGATAGAGCGCGTAGGACTGGAACACCATGGCAAGGCCGCGGTCCTTGGGATCGAGATCGGTGACATCGCGCCCGCCGATGGTGATGCGACCGTCGGTGACTTCGATCAGGCCGGCGAGCAGGTTCAAAAGCGTGGTCTTGCCGCAGCCGGAGGGGCCGAGCAGCACCAGGAAGGCGCCGTCATCCACCGAAAGATTGAGGTCGTCCAGCACGGTCAGCGCGCCGTAGTCCTTGACGATATGTTCGAAACGGATCTCAGGCATGGATCACCCCTTGATTGCGCCGGCAGTGATGCCCTGCACGAAAAACTTGCCGAGAAGGAAATAGATGACGAGCGGGGGCACGGCCGTCAGAAGGGCTGCCGCCATGTTCTCGTTGTAGCGGACCTCGCCGGTGTTGGTGATCACGACATTGGCGAGGATGACGGTCATCGGCTGGGTGCCGAGCCCGCCAAAGGTAAGGCCGACAAGGAAGTCGTTCCAGATATGGGTGATCTGCATGATCAGCACCACGATCAGGATATTGCCGGACATCGGAATGATGATCTCCACGAACACCCGCCAGAACGATCCCGAATCCATCATCGCCGCGCGCATGATCTCGTCCGGTATGTCCTTGTAGTAATTGCGGAAGATCAGCGTCAGCAGCGGCAGAGACAGGATCGCGTGGACGATCGCGATGCCCCAGACCGTGCCATAGACCTTGACCAGGCCGGAGAGCACGATCAGCGGGATCATGATGATCTGGAACGGCACGAAGGCGCACATGAACAACAGGAACATGAACGGCCCGGCCCAGCGCACATTCCACAGCGCCAGCGCATAGCCGGTGACCGAGGAGATCGCGAGCGACAGGATCAGCGAGGGAAACAGGATCATCAGCGAATTGACGAAACCGACCTTCAGCCCGTTGCAGTTGATCCCGGAGCAGGCGTCGTTCCAGGCGGTCAGCCAGGGCTGCAGCGTCCATGTCGTCGGCAGCGCGAAGATGTCGCCGAGCCGGATCTGGTCCATGGTCTTCAGCGAGGTGACAACGATGACGTAGAGCGGCAGGCAGAAGAACGCCGCGCACATCGTCAGGAACACCAGGATCGCGATCGAGCGCGGGCTTATCTTCTTTCGCGGCCGCGGGAAATAGACCGGGCGGCCGGTGACGGCGCGGGGCTTGGCGGCGGGGAAGGGGGCGGCGAGCCCGGTCTCGGTCGGAAGCGTCATGCGGGCCTCCCCTCTCTGCGGCGCTGCTGCCAGGCCGTCAGCGTCACCAGCGGCAGGAACACGGCGAGCGTGATCAGCAGCATGATGACGGCGGCGGCGGAGGCATAGCCGAGATTGGATTTCTGCCAGTAGGCATTGACGGTGAAATAGGCCGGCACATAGGTGGATTGTCCCGGCCCGCCATTGGTCATCGCCACCACGATGTCATAGGCCTTGACCACGCCGAGCGAGAGCAGGATGGCGCAGGTCAGGAAGGTGAAGCGCATCATCGGCACGATGATCTCGACATAGAAGCGGAAGGTGCCGACGCCGTCGAGCTTGGCCGCGCTCCAGATTTCCGAGTTGATGCCCTTCAGCCCGGCCAGCATCAGTGCCATGTAGAAGCCCGAGCCCTGCCAGATCGAGGCGAGGATGATGCCGTAGATCGCGGTGTCGCCGGAGGACAGCCAGTCGAGGCGGACCCATGTCAGGCCGATGGAATGAAAGAAGTTCTGCAACCCGAGGCTCGGATCGAACAGCCAGCGCCAGGCGACCCCGGTGACGATCAGCGAGACGGCGAGGGGATAGAGAAAGACCGTGCGGAACAGGCCTTCGCCGCGCTTTTCGGCATTGATCAGGCAGGCGAGGATGAAGCCGAAGCCGATCGCCAGCGTGCTGCCGACGCCGAGAATGAGCAGGTTCTTCAGCGAGATGAGCCAGGCATGGTCGCCAAAGAGCCGGCCGTACTGGCGTGACCAGTCGCTCCAGTCGATGGCATAGTCCGGAAACCGCCGGCTGCGGGTGAAGCTCAGATAGATGGTCCAGAGCATCGACCCGAAAAAGGCGACGAATGTGATGATGACTGCCGGCGCCAGCGCGAACTGGGGCGACCATCGGCTCCACCGAATACGCATGTTCCTCCCTTTCCGCTTGCCCCTTGCGTCAGGGCTCGCGGCTTCCTGCAACACCACTCCCATTGGTATTGTATTACCGGTAACATAAGGCTATGTTCCTCCTCCGGTCAACAGGGAAAATCAGGTTGCGCCATTTTCCCGATGAGAGATCCGGTTGCGGCTGGAGAGGGCTGTTTGCCGCCGCGGGTGCGGTGGCGAAAAGGTTAGGAGGAGAAATATGAAAAGGAATCAATATGGTATGCCGCTCATGGGGCTCGGCACCTTCGACCGGACCGGCCCGGAGGGCGTGTCGGCGATCCTGGCGGCGCTGGAGATCGGCTATCGTCATATCGATACCGCGCAGACCTATGACACCGAGCGCGAATGCGGCGAGGCTATCCGGCGCTCCGGGCTGAAGCGGGACGACGTGTTCGTCACCACCAAGATTTCCACGGAGAATTTCGGCCCCGGCATGCTGGTACCCTCGCTGCGCCAGAGCCTCGACCGGCTCGGGCTGGAGAGCGTCGACCTTACCTTGCTGCACTGGCCGTCGCCGAAGAACAGGGTCGCGCTTGAGACCTATGTTGCGCAGATCGCGGAGGCCCATGCGGCGGGGTTGACGCGGATGATCGGGGTCTCGAACTTCACGCGAAAGCTGCTGGCCGAGGCCCAGGCGCTGCTCGGCGACCTGAAGATCGTCAACAACCAGTTCGAATGCCATCCCTATCTTCAGAACCGGGTTCTGGCCGATTATTGCCGCGAACACGGGATTTCCGTCACCTGTTACCTGCCAATCGCCCGCGGCAGGCTCGCCGGCGATCCTGTCTTGGAGCCGCTGGCGGAGAGGAAGGGCTGCACGGTCGAGCAACTGGCGCTCGCCTGGTCGATTACGAACGGCCACTGCGTCATTCCAGCCTCCGGCAGGCCGGAGCGGCTGCGCAGTAATTTCGAGGCGCAGGCGGTGACGCTGTCGCACGAGGAGATGGCCATGATCGCCTCGGTCGACTGCGGGCGGCGCTATATCGATTTCGACTGGGCGCCGGACTGGGACTGAGAGGGATGGCATTGACAAGTCATCGCCCATCGCTAAAACCTGTTCGTATTACCGGTACTACAGTCCGGCGACGCACCTCGGGAACCGCACCTTCCAGAGGCTTCGTCATCATCTGCAAAAGCGTGCGCGGGAGGAGTGCATGAAGGGTATCGTTCACATCGGGCATGTCGCCATCAAGGTGAAGGACCTCGACAAATCGCTGGATTATTACGAAAAACGCCTTGGTTTTCCGGAGATGCTGCGGCTTCACAATGACGACGGCACGCCGTGGCTGGTCTATCTCAGGATCACCGACGACCAGTATCTGGAGATCTTCCCGGGTGCCGAAAACGACCGGGCTCCGGGTTGGAATGCCAATGGCGTCAACCACATGTGCTTCACCATCGAGGACCTCGACGGCACGGTTGCCCGGATCGAGGAAGCGGGTATAACGCTTCTGTCGCCAATCAAGGAAGGGCTCGACGGCAACCGTCAGGCCTGGCTTGAGGATCCGGACGGCAACCGCATCGAACTGATGGAAATGAAGCCTGGCTGCCTGCAATATGAGGCGATCGAACGGCTGCATCGCGAAGGCCGCTGAAAACAGGATTGCGGACTGCCGGTCTTCGGGCCGGCGGTCCCGTTTCAGGAAGGATGACTGTAAGGCATGGGCAATTCAGGGGCCCGGCTCGCCGATATCGCGGCCCGGACCGGCTATTCGAAAAACACCGTTTCCCTTGCCCTGCGCGACAGCCCGCGCATTCCCGAAGCGACGCGCTTGCTGATCCGTGAGGCGGCAAGCGCGCTCAACTACCTGCCCAATCACGTCGCCAAGTCGCTGACCAGCCGCGAGACCAAGACCATCGGCCTGGTGCTCGCCGACATCACCAATCCGGTGCTGACCGAGACCTCGCGGATGATCGAGAAGGAACTTGCGAAGCTCGGCTACGGCACGCTGTTTGCGACCTCCAACAACACGCGGCGCGAGGAAGTGGCGGCGATCGAGATGTTCCGCTCGCGCCAGGTCGACGGCATGCTGGTCTATCCGGCCCGTGGCGACCGCAATTTCGATCATCTCATTGCCCTCAGGCGGGCCAATTTTCCGGTGGTTCTGCTCACGTCTGGCGATAATATCGGCGTCGATATGGTGAGCGTCGATGAGAGGCTGGGTGTCTACAAGGCGGTCCGTCATTTCATCGACCTCGGCCATCGCCGCATCGGCACGCTCGATACCAATGCCGCGGAAGGCAATCACGAGAAGTTCGACGGTTATCTGCAGGCGCTGGCAAGTGCTGGCATCGGTTTCGATCCGGAACTGCAGGTCGCTCCGGCCGGCTACGGGCCGAGTGCCGGGTTCTGGGCGATGGACATGCTGATGGCGGCCGCAAACCGGCCGACGGCGGTGTTCGTCGCCAACGACTATATCGCCGTCGGCGCGGTGCGCTGGTGCCAGAGACAAGGACTGCGGATTCCCGAGGATGTCGCGCTGATCGGCTTCGACAATCTGGAAATGAGCGAATTCCTGAGCACGCCGCTGTCGAGCGTCAGCTACGAGATCGACATCCTCACCCGACTTGCGATCGAACGGCTGCTGAAGCTGATCGGCACGGATGGCAAGCTACCGGATCCGCGCGTCACCCTGGTCGAGCCGAAGCTGGCGATCCGCGACAGCAGCGGCAGCGCGCTTGTCGCAGCCGAGTCTTCTTTCCCGGATGCGGGCTGACTTTTGCCGGGCCTGTTGCAAATTTTCGGCCCTGTCGTAAATTTTCTGGTTAACCCCGATGTTGATCATCGTCAGCGAAATTTGTGTTCCCAAGGTTGCGGAGCGAGCCTATGATTCTGAATGCCATTGCCGAGAAGCTGAAGCGCCAGTCGAAGGATGGCTTCAAGGCAGGCATTTCGAGGCACGGCTCATCGTGCAGGCGGTGGCCTGGTATCTGCGCTATCCGCTCAGCTATCGCGATTTGGAAGAGATGTTCCGCGAGCGTGGCTTCGAGGTCGATCATAGCACGATCAACCGCTCAGTCTGAACGAAATGGCCTTCGCCGATCTGTTCATACGCCCGCTTCGGGTGCACGTAGTCGGCGGGATGGAAGGGGCTTTTGATCTCGTCATCGGAAATCAGCCTGTTCTGGCGGCGGGCGGGATCGGCGATCGGCACGGCATCCATCAGACGACGGGTATAGGGATGCTGCGGATTTTCAAACACCGCCCGGCGAGGGCCGATCTCCACGATTTCGCCGAGATACATGACCGCGACGCGGTGGCTGATGCGCTCGACAACCGCCATGTCGTGGCTGATGAACAGATAGGAAAGGCCGTAACTCTCCTGGAGGTCGAGCATCAGATTGATCACCTGCGCCTTGACTGAAACGTCGAGCGCCGAGACGGATTCATCCGCGATCAGCAGCTTCGGTTCAAGTGCCAGCGCGCGGGCGATGCAGACCCGCTGGCGCTGTCCGCCGGAAAATTCGTGGGGAAAGCGCTCGCCCATGGCAGCAGAAAGGCCGACGCGCTCCAAAAGCGTGCCAACCTTTCCTCGCACCTCAGCCTTGCGGGCAAGGCCATGGGCAAGCATCGGCTCTGCAATCGCCTCGCCAATGCGCATGCGCGGGTTCAGGCTTTCGAACGGATCCTGAAAGATCATCTGCGCCTGACGGCGAATGTCGGTCAGCGCCGATTTCCCTGCGCCGATCACATCGCTGCCCGCGATATGCACAGCCCCGGAAACCGGATCGGTCAGGCGGATGATCGATCGCCCCATCGTCGATTTGCCGCAACCGGATTCTCCGACCAGAGACAGCGTCTCGCCCTGGCGAAGCTCCAGCGACACATCCTCGACGGCATGAATCCTGCCGATGGTCTTGCGCAACAGTCCGGCCTTGACCGGAAAACGGGTGACCAGATTGTCGACCTTCAGGACCGCCGACCCGTCGTGGCGAACGGTATCCTCGGTCGGTTTGATCGCCCCGATTTCGCCCGTTGCCATATCCACTTCGGGAAAGCGCAGCGGCAGATCGCTGCCTGTCATCGCGCCAAGCTGCGGAACGGCCGACAGCAGCGCGCGGGTATAAGGATGGCGCGCGCCGGCGAAAATCTCTGCCGTCGAACCGGTCTCCACCTGCTCGCCCCGATACATCACCACTGTGCGATCCGATATCTCGGCAACGACGCCCATGTCATGAGTAATAAAGAGAACAGACATGCCCTCTTCTTCCTGCAGCGTCTTGATGAGTTCGAGGATCTGCGCCTGAATGGTCACGTCGAGCGCGGTCGTCGGCTCGTCGGCAATCAGCAGTTTCGGATCGCAGGCGAGCGCGATGGCGATCACCACGCGCTGACGCATGCCGCCCGAAAAATTCATCGGATACTCGGAAAGCCGGGATTTCGCGGAGGGAATGCGCACCCGTTCGAGCAGCCGCACCGCCTCGGCCTTGGCCTCTGTCTCGGAGATCCCGCGATGGCGGACCAGAACCTCGGTGATCTGCTTGCCGATCCTCAGCACCGGGTTGAGCGATGTCATCGGCTCCTGGAAGATCATACCGATACGATTGCCGCGGATCGACTGCATCTCTGAAAGCGGCAGCGAGAGCAGATCCCGGCCATCGAAATCGATGCGCCCCGTGACCCGGGCGTTGCCGGGCGAAAGAAGCCGCATGATCGACATTGCGGTCACGCTCTTGCCGGAGCCGGACTCGCCGACGACGGCAACAGTTTCCCGGTCGCCGATGTCGAAGCTGACATCGTGCACCACATTGCGCCATTCGCCATCGACGCAAAAGGCCGCGTTCAGTCCCTGGACGGAGAGAATCGGTGTGGTCATGATTTAACCCTCCCGTCGGGGGTTGAGGATATCGCGCAGAGAATCGCCGATCAGGTTGATGCCGACGATCAGTAGCAGAAGCACGATGCCCGGAAAGAAGCTGATCCAGTAAACGCCGGAAAGCAGGTATTCAAAGCCATTGGATATCAGAAGACCGAGCGAGGGCTCGGTGACCGGCAGGCCGATCCCGAGAAAAGAAAGCGTGGCCTCCAGCATGATCGCATAGGCGACGCGCATGGTGGCGACAACAATCAGTGGCGGCAGGCAGTTCGGCAGGATATGCCGGAACAGGATGCGCCTGTCGGTCAGCGCCATCGAGCGGGCCGCGTCGACATAGGCGCGTTTGCGCTCCACCAACGCCGAGCCGCGTACGGTGCGCGCATAATAGGCCCATTGGGTGACGACCAGCGCCAGGATGATCTTGTCGACGCCCTGACCAAGGATGGCCAGAAAGATCAACGCGATCAGGATTGCCGGGAAGCTGAGCTGGATATCGACGATGCGCATCAGCACCGAATCCAGCCGGCCGCCGACATAGGCGCTTACCAACCCGATCGAAGCGCCGATCAGAAGCGCGATGGCGGCGCTGGAAAGCCCGACCAGAAGGCTGGTGCGCAATCCGTACAAGATCGCGCTGAACAGGTCCCGTCCCTGGGTGTCCGTGCCGAGCAGATAGGGCATGCCCGTCATGCTGGCGGAGCCCGGCGGCAGACGACCGTCCATGATATCGAGCTGGGCCAGATCATAAGGGTTTTGCGGCGCGATCAGGGGCGCGAAAACGGCGGCCAGGACAAAGGTGGTCACGATGATGATGCCGGACAGCGCGAGCTTGTCGCGAAGAAGCGCCGACAGCACTTGACGGAAGGGCGAACGCGCAGGCCCTCCGGCCGTGCCATCGCTTGACGAATGAACCGAAGCGGTCACGGGATTTTCCTGGGTCATCACGCATTCCCCTCAAGACGTACGCGCGGATCGACCACCGAATAGAGGATGTCGACGAGCAGGTTGATGACGCTGAACATCACCACCGTGATCATCAGATAGGCAAGGATGACCGGGCGATCGAGAACGCTGATGGCATCGATGATCAACTTGCCCATCCCCGGCCAGGCGAAGATCGTCTCCGTGACGACCGCGAAGGCGATCAACGATCCAAGCTCAAGCCCGATCACGGTGATCAGCGGAATGAGCGTGTTCTTCAGCACGTGGACGGTCACGATGCGTCGCTCGGTCAGGCCCTTGGCGCGCGCGAAACGGACATAGTCGAGCTGCATGACCTCCATCACGCCGGCGCGCGTGAGCCGGATTACCAGCGATATCTTGAAAAGGGCGAGGTTGAGCGCGGGCAGGATCAGGTGGGACAGGCCGTCCAGCGTGAACAGGCTGAGCGGCACGCCGAGCACGTCTACCGTCTGGCCGCGTCCTGAGGCCGGCAGCCAGCCGAGATAGACGCTGAAGACCATGATCATGACGAGACCGATCCAGAAGGTCGGCAGGCTGAAGCCGAGGATGGAGAATGTCATGATCGATTTGGAGATCGGGCCGTTCGGCCTGAGACCAGCATAGATGCCGAGCGGTATGCCAATCACCAGCGCCATCATCAGCGCAACGAAGGCAAGCTCCAGCGTCGCCGGCATCCGCCTCAAGATCAGCGTCAGCGCCGGCTGGTTGTAAATGAAGGAATTGCCGAGATCGCCGGAAAGCGCGCGCTTCAGGAACAGCAGGTACTGATCCCATACCGGCTTGTCGAGACCGAAACTCTGGATCACCTGCAATCGCTCTGCCGGCGTTGCCGTCGGGCTCAGCAGCACATCGACCGGATTGCCGACGAGATAGAGGCCGGCAAAGACCAGCATCGACATCACCAGAAGTGTCAGAATGGTCTGGAGCAATCGGCTTACAAGATAGCGACTCATCTGATTTCAGCCTCCCGTTTATGCCCGTCCCTTGCACAGCTGCCCGCGTGGCGGGCGATACGCTCGGTCAGGAGTTCGATAAAGCCGGCTTCGTCAACGCCCGTGATGACCGTGACATTGGCCTTGCGGCCAAGCTTGCCGGTAAAGTCGGCATAGGTATGCCCCATGGTTTCGCCTCTGGTCTCGACCCCGACATGAGCCGGCTGGCCACTGAAAAGCTCCGGACGGAGCAGCCAGGCGACCGTCATAGCATCATGGATCGGCCCGCCAGGACGGCCGAAGCGGCCGATATCTGAACGGTCAAAGGCCGTAAACAACTTGCAAAGCGCCTCTCCCGCCCGTCCGCCGCGGCGAAAGGCGGCTATGTGTTCGCTCGTGAACAGGGCCTGAAAGGTCACGTCGAGCGGCATCATCACGATCGGTATGCCGGAGCGCAGAACGACATCGGCGGCATGGGGATCGGCATAGACGTTGAACTCGGCCCATGGGGTGCGGTGGCCGAGCGCCCTGAATGCGCCAGCCATGCATATGATCCGGTTGATGCCGCGCGCGGTGTCGGGATGAAGCGTCAGCGCGAGCGCGAGATCGGTCATCGGGCCGATGGCGCAGATCGTGATCGGATCGCCCGAAACTGCGGCCGCGTGCGTGCTTCTGACCAGAAACTGCACAGCGTTTTCACGCGCCGGCGCAATATCGCCCGGCGGCATCAGGTCATCGGCGAAAGTTCCGATACGGGCATATTTTCCGTAAACCTGATCGCGCACCAGCGGGCCGGATGCACCGGCATAGACCGCAACATCGCGGCGACCGCTAATTCCGATGATCTTGCAGGCATTGGCGAGGGTATCGTCAAGCGGCACATTGCCGGCCACGACTGAAAGGCCGAGGAGCTCGATCTCGGGCGACGCCAGGGCCAACAGAATGGCCGCTGCATCGTCGACGCCCGGGTCGCAATCGATGATCACTTGCAGCTTGCTCATGCCGGCTGTCTTTCGGCGTAACGCGAGAGGCGGTCGATAAAGAGTGCGATGACTTTCTCCGCGTCGACACGGGTGACGATCCGCGCATTGGGTTTAAGCCCGCTTTTGCCGTACCAGTCGGCGATGGTCTGTCCCATGCACAGCGCGCTTTCATATTCGATGAAGATACGGGCGGCTTCGGTCTGAAACAGATGCGGCGCCAGGAGATAGGCAATCACCAGCGGATCATGCATCGGTCCGCCGCGCGAGCCGTAACGGGCGACGTCATTGCGGTCCCAGAACGCCATCAGTTCGGCTAGCGTTTCGGAAATCCGCCCGCTCACATTTGCGAATTCGGCGACATGCTCGGGCTTCAGCATCACCTGATGGGTGGCATCAAGGGCAAGCGCGACGATCGGTATCCCGCTCGAAAACACGACATGCGCTGCGTGGGGATCGGCAAGCATGTTGAACTCGGAGGTCAGCGTCCGGTTGCCGGGCTCGCGATAGGCTCCCCCCATCATGACGATACGTTCGATCCCGGCGGCAATATCCGGTTGCATGCGCAAGGCGACCGCAAGGTTCGTCATCGGACCCAGGCAGCAGATGGTGACGGGCTTCTGCTTTTCGCGCGCAACCGAAAGCCGCTCGATCAGGAAATCGACTGCTGAAACGCTTTCCGCCTTCTTTTCCGGTTCAGGCAGGCTGGTCTTGCCGAGACCGGTCTCGCCGTGAAACTGGCCGTGGATCGTGTCGCGAAAAAGGGGGCGGTGGCAGCCGGGGAAAACCGGAATATCGGTGCGTCCGCCGAGTTCGCATATCTGAAGCGCGTTGCGCACGGTGCGCTCGAGTGGCTGGTTGCCACAGACCGGAGTGATGGCGAGAATGTCGAGTTCGGGCGAGACAAACGCCGTCAGCAGGGCAATCGCGTCATCGATGCCGGGATCACAATCGATAATGATCGGGACCGTCTTCATACGGAATTCTTTCATTTTCAAAGTTATCGTGCCTGAAGCATTTTCGGTAAGAACGGAATCACCGGAAATGCTCGCTGACTGCGAAATGCTCTAAAGCGCGCCGACGCTTCGGAGCACGCCTGCGATTTCCTCTCGCGCCGGCGCGTCCAGCGCCTTCTGGGGCGCGATCGGATCGCCGACTGCAAACCCCTGCAGTTCCAGCGCCGCCTTGATGCACGCGGCGAGGGAGTATTTCGCAAAAATCTCGTTGATGCGCCAAAGCGGTCGCTGGAGTTCCATGGCCTGACCCCAGTCGCCCGCCGCCGCCGCCTCGTAAAGGGCAATGCTCTGCCTGGGAACGATGCAGGCGGGACCGGCCATCCATCCCGCGCCGCCGATCATCATGACGCATGCCGGGATGTGAGCGGATGCGGCAAACACTTCCATGCGACCGCGGGTGCGCTCGATGATCGACAGCAGACGGCCGGTATTGGTCGATGCGTCCTTGATGTAGCGGATGTTATCGACGGCGCTGAGCCGCTCGATCACCGGCAGGCTGAGATCGGAGCGCTGAAACTGGGGATTGGTGTAAAGCACGACCGGCCGCCCCTGGGCAGCTTCGGCAATGGCGCGGAAATAGGCTTCGACGCCATCATCGCCAAGCGGGAAATAGGCTTCCAGCACGCCGAGAATACCATCGACGCCGCATTCGACCAGCGCTTCGGTCTGGGCCACGGCATCGCTGATCGAGGTCGATGCCACACCGGCAATGACGGGCACGCGTCCGCGATTGGCCGCAATCACCGTTTCAACGACCTCGAGTTTCTGCGCGCCGGAAAGATAGGCGAACTCGCCAGTGCTGCCGAGGGGCGTCAGACCATGAACGCCAGCGCCGACAAGGTGGTCCACCAGATCCGACAGGACGCCTGTCATCACCGCGCCGGAAGCATCGACCGGCGAGACAAGATAAGGGAATACGCCTTTGAAGGACATGATGGACCGCTCCTTGCTGCCAGTCAGTTCGACGTCACGTAATACGGCAAGGTATAACCGTCGGAACGGCCCGGATAAGAGACGCCGTCCTGCATCGCCCAGGTGTTGGCCAGGTAGAAGACGGGAATAACGCCGAGGTCGTTCATCGCGATCTCCATAGCCTTCTGCAACAGCTGCCTGCGCTTTGCATCGTCGAGCGTTTCGCGCGCCTCATTGAGCGCCTTGTCGAATTCCGGGTTGGCGTAGCGGCCGCGATTGCCCCGTCCGGCATTGTCGCCGTAGGTCTCGAGCAGGGGACCGAGCACGCCGGACGCTTCGCCCGTTTCAACCGCCGCACCGCCCATGATGAAGCTGAAATCCAGATTGGAGGCACGGCTGAAGTAAACGCTTGCCGGCATCGTGACGACATCGGTCTTGACGCCGATGCGGCTGAAGAACTGACCGATCGCCTGCGCCACCTTGGAGTCGTTGGGATAGCGGTCGTTCGAGGCGTGGAAGGTCAGCGAGAAGCCATCGGGATAGCCCGCCTCGGAAAGCAGCTTTCCGGCCATTTCCGGATCGTAGGGATCGACCTTGATCGACGGATCATAGCCGAAATAGCCCTCGGGGACGAGTTGCCCCGCCGGAACGCCCTGCCCATCCATGATCCGGTCGACGATGGCCTCACGATTGATCGACTGGGAAAGGGCCCGCCGCACTTCGGGGTTGCGCAGCGGATTGGAGCCGTCCGGGCCTTTCGCAAAGGGCGAGATTTCCCGATCCTGGTCCATGTGCAGATACATGACCCGATTGCCGGCAACCTTGGTCACCTGCAGATCCTCGGTGGATTCCAGCCGGCGCATGTCGGCGGTCGGAATGCTTTCGATCATGTCGACGTCGCCCGACAGCATGGCGGCGACGCGGGCGCTGGGGTTCTTGAAGACCCGGAAGGTCACCTGGTCCCACTCGGCCTTGCCGTCCCAGTAATCGTCATTGCGCGCCAGGACGACCTTGTCGTCAGGCGCCCAGGAAACGAACTTGAACGGTCCCGTGCCAATGACGCCCTTTCCGGCGTTCATTTCCTCGGTTGTGGTATTTTCCATCTCCGCCGGCAGGATCGCGATCCGGCTCAAATTGTTTGGCAGCAGCGGCATCGGCTCGGCCGTTGTGATGCGCACGGTCATCGGATCCGCGGCCGTGACGTCGGTGATCCCCTTGACGTATGGCGTGAACGAACTCGGACTGTTGGTCGCGGCCAGCGGCACGCGCTTGATGCTGGCGACAACGTCATCGGCGGTGAAATCGCTGCCGTCGTGGAACTTCACGCCTTCGCGCAGCTTGAATTCCCATGTGGTGTCATCGACGGGTTTCCAGTAAACGGCTAGGCCCGGTTTGAGCTGCTGCTTGTCATCCTGATTCACAAGGCCGTCGAAGATATTGCGGGCCATCGCGCTGTTGGGGCCGATCACATAAAATTGCGGGTCCATCGACGTTGTCGATGCCGCCAGACCGATCGTGATATCCTCCGCCTGACTTGCCAGCGGCGAAAAGAGAACGGTTGCAGCCAAGGCAGCCGCGAAAGCGGAATTTTTCATTGAGCACTCCTCCATACTGTCCACTCCCGCACTCCCGGCGGGACTCACATGAGTCTAAACATGATGATCACAGAATAAAAATTGCATTTTTGGTTCTATTCATGCTTAAATGTTATGGATGGGGAACGGATGAAACTGAAACCGCGACAGATCGAAGCCTTTCGCAGCGTGATGATGGCCGGCGGGATTACCGCGGCCGCTGACGCTATGAACATAACCCAGCCGGCTGTGAGCAGGCTCGTGCGCGATCTTGAGGAGGCGGTGCAAATGCGGCTGTTCGAACGGGCAGGCGTCCGCCTCGTGCCGACGGCAGAGGCTGCCCAACTCTATCGCGAAGTCGAAAGGCTCTATCTCGGGCTCGACCAGATCGGGCGGGCTGCCGAAGACATCCGAGTCCATAAGAATACCGTTTTGCGCCTCGCCAGCGTCACCTCGCTGGTGAGACCTTACCTGCACGATGCCGTAATCGAGACGTTGGGCGACCGGCTCGATATTCCGCTCGTGATCGATGTCGAAAACAGTCGCCAGATCTGGGATATGGTCGAGCACAACCGCTACGATCTCGGCCTCGTGTTCGGCTCGCCGCGCATGTCCGACAAAGGGGCAAAGCTTCTTTACAGTTCGCAGGCCGTCGCCGCGATGCGACCGGATCACCCTTTGTCCGCACGCGACGTCATCACGCCCGCCGATCTCATCGATCAGCGCGTGCTTTTGCCGGGACGGAACTCGCCGATGCGCAGGGCGCTCGACCGGGCTTTCGCCAGCGCCGAACAGCAACCTGTCAGCGCCGTGGAAACATCCATGCTCAACTGCTGCCACTTTGCCGCAGCAGGCATGGGTATCGGCATTGTGGACAGGATCAGTCTCAATGCGGCGGGCGCCGAGACGATTTCCAGGCCGTTCGAGCCGGAGGTGGAGATTTCATACTTCGCAATCCGTCCCACAGGCGCGCGCGGCATCACGGTGCTCGACGATCTGATAGAGCGCATCCGCGCGCTGATGGCAAACACGCAGGCCGTTGCCTGATTTCGCTGTCTGCTGAAACCACACCGAGTGGATAACTTCCTGATGGCTCACATCTCGTCGGCGACGGCGTCCATCTCGATGGCGCGGCGCGCCGCTTTCCAGACAGAAATGTGGTGCGCGCGCAGAAGCTCTCGCAGGAGAGGCCCTCGCGGCGGACAAGGGCATTGCGGATATGTGCATGTTCGTGAACGGCCCGGGCCCAGCGGTCCTGATCGCGGTTCCCTGCAGGGACCTTCCGCCACGCACTCTTGGCGAGTGCGATGTAGCGGCATGGGTCTCGAAATTCGATGCCGAATGGGGGGAGTCGACCCGAGGATTGTGGTAATTTGTCTGATGGCGCCACGTGGACCATTCCGTCGCGGAGCCAATCGCGGCGAGTTGTTGAGTATTCTCGTCTTCGCCAAGGCCGAAGAGCCTTCATGTCGATTTACAATTGAAACGGTTCTTCCTCGAAGTCTGTGATTCTCACCCTTCTTTTTAAGGAGGTGTGAATGCGTCCGGAACGGTAACCCCCATCGCGACGCATCCGCCGCCGAACAACGACAGCCCCACTTTCGTCCAACCCAACAAGGCTGCGGCTGTTCTTGCTGAGGTCAATAGCAAGGCATGGAAGCCCAAGCCGTTATCCCGTCCAAACAGGACTGGAAAGCTCCGATCCCGCATGATGAGGAGATGTATCGATGGCGCCACCGCGTGGAGAAATATTTCTCTAAAATCAAAGACTTCAGAGCGGTCAATACACGCTATGACAAGACCGACATCCGCTTTGTCGCAACCGTGAACCTCGCGGCATCCATCATCGTCATGAGGTAATTGTCCACGAACCCCAGTGCGCCAACCACCGTAGCAAGGAATCGCAAACTCAAGCGCCTAACGAGGCCTCTTGCAACCCCCTGCTAGAAGCCGCTGATGATCTCGATCTTCGATCCGTCGGAAAAACGGCTGAAGCGGAAATCGACCGGATCGACGAGCGGCGGCGCACCGGTGACGAGATCTGCCATCAGCCGGCCGGCGGCGGGGCCGATGCCGAAGCCGTGCCCTGAAAAGCCGGTGGCGATGAAGAAGCCGGGTACGTGCTCCACTGGCGAGATGACCGGCACGGCATCCGGCGTGACGTCGATATTGCCGGCCCAGCGCTGGGCTATTTCGGCGTGCTCGAATACGGGAAAGGCCTTTCGTAGGTTCGACAGGGCCCGGTCCTGTAGCGAGAAGGACGGCTTTGGATCAAGAACGCGGCAATATTCGAAGGGGGAGGCCTCGTCCATTGTCCAGCGATTGGGGATGCGGGCCTCGTCGAGAAACCGCAGGCCCCCGCGCAGCATCAGAGAGCGCCACTCAGCACCGAGCGCTGGCAGGAAATCGCGGAAAAAACGGAAGCTGTCCGGAACGATGTCGACGATATTCTCGAAACCGTTGGCGATCGTGTAGCCACCGTCCTGACGCTTGCGGATGGCAAAACCATTGGTCCAGATCGTCGTTTCCGGGCCGCCTTCCAGCGGTTTGGTGCGGATAACGGAATTCTTTACCTTCAGCTGCGGCAGCCGCAATCCGCTATTGCGGGCAAAAAGGCTGGACCAGGCACCACCGGCCAGAACCACGGCATTGCAGGCGATATACCCCCGCTCGGTGAAAACACCGCACACTTGGCCTGCCTTGCGGTCAATGCCACGCACGGCGCATTCCGTCATCACATGGGCGCCGTGTTTCCGCGCGGCTTCGGCAATGGCGGGAGCGGCCTTCTGCGGCTCGGCTCGGCCGTCGACGGAGGTATAAAGCGCGCCTTTGACATCAAGCTGCGCGCCGGGGTTCAGTTCAGCGAACTGGGCGGGCGTCAGCATCCGCGTGTCGATCTGATAGCCCTCAAGATTGTTCATCCAGCGCGTGTGTTCCTCGACCTCCCTGTCGGTCTGACAGGTGAAGGCGATGCCGGCGCGGGTATAGCCGACATCGCGCCCGAGTCTTTCCTTCATACGCGGCCAGATGCGCAGAGCCTCCGCCATGAGAGGAATTTCACGCGGATCGCGCCGGGTGATCCTGACCCAGCCCCAGTTGCGGCTGGACTGTTCGTGGCCGATACCGCCTTTCTCGCAAAGTGCGACCCTCAGGCCGCGTTCGGCCAGTTCCAGCGTGGTTGACGTTCCAATGATGCCGCCACCGATGACCACGACATCGACCTGTTGTGGCAGCTCGGTATCTCCGTGAAACGGCACGACGAAAGGACCAGGCATTTAAGTGACTCCCGAATTGGGTTGGAGGAAGAATTGAACATGAATGGGGCCGGTCAGCCGTGAAGCGCCGGCTCGGTTTTTGTGTGAATGCCGGAAAACCGGTCAAATCCGAAGGCGGACAGGTCATGTGCCGGTGTGTTGCCGGTGGCAAGATCGCACAGGATATGACCGGTGACGGGCCCGAGACAAAAACCGTGGCCCGAAAATCCCATGCCGACGACCAGACCGTCGATTCCCGGCGCATGGTCCAGAACCGGAAGGGCATCCGGCGTCAGGTCGAGCAGGCCGGACCAGCAGTCATCGATGGCGGCATCCGACAGACCCGGTAGCAACAGTTCAGCCTTGTCGATGATCGCGCGCAGGCTGGACAGGGGCGGGCGGATCTTCGGGCGAGGGCCGTCCGCTGTCACCACTGTTTCCATAGTTCCGTTCCACGGCAGCGCGCCGCTCGTCAACCGCAACCGGCCATTGGTTTCCTGCCGTCCGGCCCAGTCGCCACCGACAACGCCAATCACCTGTTCCAGGATCGGGGCGACAGGAGCGGTGCGGACCACCGCCACCATCGGTGTCTCCAGGGGCACATTCAGGCCCAGCGGTTCAAGCAGGCTGTTGGTGAACACGCCGGCGGTCAGCACCACGCTGTCGGCGGCGATACTACGATTCGATGTGCGAAGCCCGGCCGCTTTTCCGCCCACAACTTCGATCCTTTCGACGACCTCGCCCATTGCCAGCGTGACGCCGAGACGCTCAAGCGTGGCGATATAGGCGGCACTGGTCGTCTGCGGATCGGCATGACCATCGCTGGCGCAGAAAGACGCGCCGGGAATTTCCGATGAAATTGCCGGTGCGATCTCACGGATCGCAGCGTTGTCCGGCAGGAAGGTCAGGTCGAGGCCACTGTTGGCCTGTTGCCGGACCATGTTATGAAGCTGCTGGTATTCTGCCGCGTCGCGGGCAAGGCGCAGATTGCCGCGCTGAACATATCGGGTTGGAGCGCCAAGCTCTTCGTGCAGCGTCTGCCATATCTTCACCGCCGCCATGGCAAGCGGCAGCTCGGCCGGATCGCGTCCGGACTGTCGCACGCCAGCCAGTGTCCAGCCGGAGGCCATGGCCGCCGGACCGAAACGGTCAAGGATGATCACGCTGGCCCCGGTTTTGGCCAGCGCGAAGGCTGTGGCGCAACCGCTGATTCCCGCGCCAACGACGGCCACATCGAACTTTTCCATCTTGCTTCTCCTCAGGCCTCACAGTCCCACATCGGTATCGGTCTGTTGCGGGCGTCCGTATCATTCAGGGATGAGGCGGCAGCTCCACGTCGCCGCGCCGGCTCATGACATTGTCGACGAAACGCATTTCACGCAGCTTGTAGTTCGGTCCGTAGTCCATCCACCATGGTGCCTTTTGCAGCGGTTCGGCGCGCAGATCGAGATCCTGCTCGCCAACGCCCATGGCCCAGTCCGAGAGAATGCCGCCGAGCATGGTGCCGGTCGGAACGCCACGGCCGGACAAGCCGGTCAGACCGACCACGCCGGGCGCGAGGCTGTAAAGGCGCGGCACGGTGCGATACTGCATGTCCAGTTCGCCGAACCAGAAATAATCCCAGCGCACGTCCTCGGTAATCTGTGGATGCAACCATTTCAGCCGATCGGTCATGACCCTTTTCGTGTAATCGAGGTCGCGCCCGCGCGGCCCCATCAGGAACATGGAGGCAACGATGCGGTTATCGGCGGTCCACTTGTAGCAGTAGAAGTCGCCGCGTCCGTCGATCATTGAGGTGTTGCGTGGCAGCGCCGCCTTGCGGGCATCATCGGAAAGTGGATTGGTGGCGCAGACATAGACCGGCAGGATCCGGAAGGTCTTGTCCAGTTTCGGCCAGCCATCCACCGTATAGGCCCCTGTTGCGAAGATCACCTTGTCGGCAAGGACATGACCGTTTTCGCAACGGACCTTCCACTTGCCACCCTGCTTTTCGCAGCCCTGTGCCGATGTCTTCGTATAAAGGGCAACGCCTTCCTGAATGGCGGCGCGCGCCAGCCCGCGCGCATATTTCAGCGGATGAAGATGGGCGCCTTCCTCATGCAGCCAGGCGCCATACAGGCGCGGCGAGCCCGTTGCGGTAATTGCCTCGTCGCGGTCGAGCAGGCGCGTTCTCGCCCCGGCGGCATTATAGCTTTCAACCTTGTGACGCAGATGCGGAACATGGCCCGGCCGCATGGCGCCGATGACCAGACCGTTTTGAACCCATTCGCAATCGATATCGTAATCGCGGATATAGCCGGCGGCGACATCGGCGGCGCGGGTCTGGCGACGGATGAGGCGCTCGGCCCAGGGCTCGCCGAGAAGCGTACGGATCTTTTCCAGCTCGTAGTATGAAAAGGTCGGACTGCAATGGCCGGCATTGCGCCCCGAGCCGCCATAGCCAATCTGCTGCCGCTCCAGAACGGCGACGGAGACGCCCTTGCGGGCAAGTTCGATGGCGGTGGTGAGCCCGGTATAGCCGGCGCCAACGACACAGACATCGACGGTCTTTTCGCCGGCAAGCGAACCGGTTTCCGGCGGCGGCGGCGCCGAGGCGAACCAGTAGGATGCTTCAAAGGGAGAAAATTTCGTCATCATGCGACCTCTCAAAAGAAGGAAACGATCATGCCTTTACGCCTCGACGCGGCCGTGCCGCCTCCGGCCGACGCCGGAGGGTGGCTGTTGCGGCAGCGCTCATCGTCCTCCCCAGCCGGGAATCGCTTCCACCAGACTTTTCGTGTAGGCGTCACGCGGGGCTGAAAACAGCTCGTGAGCAGGGGCCAGCTCGACCAGGCGACCACGCCTGAGCACGGCGATGCGGTCGCAGATCTGGCTGGCAACGCGCAGGTCATGGGTGATGAACATCATGGCGATGCGGGTTTCCTGCTGAATTTCGTCGAGCAGCTGCAACACCTGCGCCTGGATCGACACGTCGAGCGCAGAAACCGCCTCGTCGGCAACCAGCAGCACGGGGTTGAACATCAGCGCCCTGGCAATGCCGATGCGCTGGCGCTGACCGCCGGAAAATTCGTGCGGATAGCGCTCCAGCGCGTGTTCGGGAAGTTCGACCCGGTTCAAAAGCCGGACCGCGTTGGCATGGGCTTCCCGGTGGGGCATTCCGAAGCTCATCGGCCCGCAGACCAGCGAACGCTCGATGGTGTGGCGCGGATTGAGCGAGGCGAACGGGTCCTGGAAAACCATCTGGATATAGGGTCGTTTCTGCCGGAACCGGGATTCGGGCATCGACACGGCATCCTCGCAATCCAGAATGATCTGACCGGAATCGCTGTCGAGCAGCTTCATGACCATGCGGCCGAGCGTGGACTTGCCCGAGCCGGATTCGCCGACGATCCCGATGGTCTCGCCCTTGCGAAGCGTCAGGCTGACATCGTCCACCGCCTGTATCAGGCTTTGCCGGCCGAAAAAGCCGCCGCCGCTCCTGTAGCATTTCTTCAGGTTGCGGACATCGAGCACGACCGGAGCGGCGGCGCTAACCGGCGCGCGCGCTTCGGTCCGCATCGTCGGGATCGCCGCCAGCAATCGCTGGGTATAGGGTTCGCGCGGCGCACGAAGCACGGCCTGCGCCGTTCCCTGTTCGATGAGATGCCCCTTTTCCATCACGATCACCTTGTCGGCGATATCGGCGACCACGCCAAAATCATGGGTGATGAACATCACCGCCATTTTCTTTTGCCGTTGCAGCCGGCCAATGATGTCGAGTATCTGGGCCTGAGTGGTGACATCGAGCGCGGTGGTCGGTTCATCGGCAATCAGCAGGTCGGGGTCCAGCGCCAACGCCATGGCAATCATCACCCGCTGGCGCTGGCCGCCGGACAACCTGAACGGATACTGATGCGCCATGGCCTGCGGGTTGGGCAGGCCAACCATGTCCAGCAATTCGATGACCCGGGCGCGGCGATCAGAGCGATTTAACGCTATTCCGGGCGATGAACCGGTATTCGCCTCGTCTGAAACCGCTCCGGAGAACGTGGCGTCGCCATGGGTCTGCATAACCTCCTCGATCTGTTGACCGACGGTCATCAGCGGATTGAGCGCCGACAGCGGGTCCTGAAAGATCATCGAGACGACGCGGCCATTCAGCCGGGCCCGCTCCGTGGCACTCAGGTCGCGGATTTCCCGGTCATGCAGACGGATTTTCCCGCTTTCGATTTTCAGCGCCGGTGGCAGAAGCCCCATGACGGCGTTCGCCGTTACCGATTTGCCCGATCCGGATTCACCGACAATGCAGAGAATTTCTCCGGCATCAAGGGTAAAGGAAATGTCGCTGATCGCATGTTTGCGGTCGGCTGCCGCGGGCAATGCAACGGTCAGGTTTTCAACGGTCAAAACGGGTGTCACGTGCGTCTCCGGCTTGCAAACGGATGGAGAGGTGAGTGGGGTCATTTTGCATCTCCACGCACATCGAGCGCATCGCGCAACCCGTCGCCAACGAAGTTGAACCCCGTCACCGCCAATGTGATTGCCACGCCGGGCACGATGGCAAGCCAGGGGGCCGTCGCCAGATATTGCTGGGCGCCGTTCAGCATGTTGCCCCAGGAGGGAAGCGGTGGCTGGATGCCATAGCCGAGGAAGGAGATGTAGGCTTCCAGCAGGATCGCGTTGGCGATGGTCAGTGTTGCCGAGACGATGATCGGCCCCATCACGTTCGGCAGGATTTCACGGAACATGACCTGGTTTGGCCTCAGGCCGAGCATGGTCGCCGCCAGGACGAATTCGCGGTTGCGCAGCGAGCGGACCTCGGCATCGACCACCCGTGCCACCTGCATCCAGCTGGTCGCGGCGATGATGACGGTGATCATGAACGGGCTCGGATGCACGAAGGCGGCGAGCGTCAGCATCAGGAAGACGCCGGGAAAGGCGAGAAATCCATCGACGATCCGCATGAGAACGGCGCCGGTGCGGCCGCCGTAAAAACCGGATATCGTGCCGACAAGCACGCCGATAATGGTGGACAACAGCATGGCCGCCACGCCGGCGGAAAGCGAAACCCGTCCGGCCATGAACAGCCGGGCTGCCACATCGCGTCCCAGCGGGTCAGTGCCGAAAATGTGGCCGCCGGTCAATGGCGGGACATTGCGGGCGCGAAGGTCGATATAGAGCTGGTCGTAGGGAACCAGAAAGGGGCCAAAAATGCAGGCCAGCGTGAGCGCGACGATGACGGCGAGCCCGAAAACCGCCAGCCGGTGGCGCAGGAAGCGCTTCAGAACCCGGTTTTGCGGACGCGGCGGCAAAATGACATCTGCGGTGGTGGTCATGAAGCGCTCCTCAGGCAAGCCGTATGCGCGGATCTACAAGTGCTGTCAGGACATCGGCCATGAAGCTTCCGAGAATGGTGAGAATGGCTGAAAACATCAGTAGTCCCATGATCACCGGATAGTCGCTGTAGCCGAGGCTATCGAGAAACAGCCGCCCCATACCCGGCCAAGTGAAGACGGTTTCGGCAACCAGCGCTCCGCCAAGCAGTTGCGGGATCTGCATTCCCGCCAGCGTGATCATCGGCAGCAGGGCGTTGCGCGCGACATGGCGGCGCATGATGACCCGTTCCGGGACGCCCTTGGCGCGCGCCGTCTTGACGAATTCCTGGCCGATCGCCTCCAGCATGGAGGCGCGCATATAGCGGCTCCAGATGGCGATGTTGACCAGCGCAAGCACGATTGCCGGCAGGACGAGGTGGTGGAGATAGTCGAGGACCGATTGGTTGCCGATCGTGTACATGTTGCCGGCGGGAAACCAACCGAGTTCCAGCGAGAATATGTAGATTGCGACCAGGCCGAACCAGAAGGTCGGGATGGACAGGGCGATCATGGTGCCGACTGTTGCCGTGTAATCGAAGATGGAATAACGCCGAATGGCGCTCTTCATGCCGATCCATGTTCCCAGACCGATGGCGATCACCGTTGAGCTGCCCATCAGCAGCAGGGTTGCGAACAGATGTTCACCGATGATCGAAAGCACCGGACGGCCGTCGCGAAAGGAGACGCCCCAGTCGCCGCGAACGAGATTCCATAACCAGTCGACATACTGGACCAGAATGGGACGATCGAGCCCCATCTGGTGAGCGATGCGGTCGAGGTCCGCCTTGCCGATTCCAGGCGTCAGGGCGAATTTCGACATGGGGCCGCCGGGCGCCAGCATCAGTACGCTGAAGCCTATCAGCGACACGACCAGCAACAGGATCAGACTCTGACCTAGCCTGTTCAGCAGAAACCTTAGCAACGCGGCTCTCCGTTTTCATGGACATCGGGGAGGGGGTTGCCGGGCCGAAAGGCCCGGCGAGCGCTCAGCTCCAGCGCCAGGTGCCAACGTTCCAGTCATCGATCCGGACGTTCACATTAGGCTCGAAACCTTCGATACCCGTCTTGTAGCCGCGCAGGTCGGTGAACTGATGGAGCGGCAGGAAGGGCAACTCGTCGCGCACCAGTTCCTGGATCTTGAAATAGACCTTCCTGCGCTCTTCCGGCACGAATATCTCGGCACCCTGCTTCAGCAGCGTATCGACTTCCGCATTCTTCCATTGCCAGGTGTTCTGGCCCGCGCCGCCCTGGGCTGGAATGGCCTTGGAACCGAAATAGTCCGATGTATCAGGATCGCCGCCAGTGAGGAAGACGATGCCGGCGATGGCGCTCTGATACTGCGATAGCATCCAGTTATCGCCCCACATGACCGCGGGCGGCAGATTGCGGATGGTCATCTCGGCGCCGATCTGGGCAAAGGTCTGCTGCATGAACTGCTGCATCTGCTCACGCAGATGGTTGCCGGACGTCGTCGCGTTTTCGAAGGAGAGCCGCAGCCCATCCTTCACGCGCACGCCATCGGAGCCCATTTTCCAGCCGGCATCCTCCAGCAGGGCATTGGCCTTTTCGATGTTGAATTCATGCTTCGGAAGGTCGGGATCGTAGTAATAGGCCTGCTGCGGCATATAGCTTTCGGTGGCGACCGGCAGGCCGAAATAGAGCGCATCGATGATCGATGCCTTGTCGATGGCGAGATAGAGCGCCTGACGCACGGCCTTGTCCTGAAAAACGGGAAGGCCGAGGTTCAGCGAGAAGGTTTCGATCGGGCTTCCCGGTGCCTTGACCACGACGCGGTCTGACAGTTTTGACGCTTCGTCATAGTGATCGGCGCTGATGCCCTGCAGGCCGATGACATCGATATCGCCGGTCTTGAACTGCGTGTACATCACGGTCAGGTCCGGAATATATTTGACGATCAGGCGTTCGACGAAGGGGCCGTCGCCATAATAGTCTGTGTTTGCCGCCATTTCGATATAGTCACCGGCAACACGCTTGCTCCACTTGAAGGGCCCGGTTCCAACGGGAGCATTGTTGAATGGCGTGTTGTTGAGGTCGGCCTGACCGTCAAAGGCATGTTTGGGCACGATAAAAGTCGAGGCCAGGATCGATGCGTAGGGTGCGTATGGCTCGGCCATCGTCCAGGCCAGCTCGGTGGGGGAAACGACGGTCAGATCGCGCACCAGTTCGTGGCCGGTATGGCGCCAGCTGTTGAAATCCGGGTTGACCAGCAGTTCCATCGTGAATTTGACATCTTCGGCGGTGAACGGCGTGCCATCATGCCAGGTCACGCCGTCGCGCAGCTTCATCCGCCATTTCAGGCCATCTTCCGAGATGCCGCCATTGGCGACTGTGGGAACTTCCGCTGCGAGGCAGGGGTAGAACGCGCCCTTTTCATCGACCCCGAAAAGCGGATCGAAGATGGCGAAATAAATCCCTTCATCGACCTCGATATGAAGCAGGTGGGGGTTGAAAACCGTCGGTTCCTGCGAAAAGCCGAGGACGATCTGGCCTTTCGGTGCGTCTTGTGCAGCGGCCGGGCCGGCCCTGAACAGACCCGGCATGGCGGCGCTGGCGGTACCGATGCCGAGCATGGCAAGCATCTGGCGTCTGCTGGCATGGAATTTACTCTGTTTCGTGGTCATGCTGTTCCCTTTTTCTGGCGTTTTTGCAAATTTCGGCATGAAACAGTCCATCCCTGTCCGAACGGGCGGGCAGGAAGCGTCAGTTCTTCATTGTAAAGGCGTGCGCCTTTCGAGGCCGGATTGCGTCGCCAATGCACGGGCGAAATTCCGGCTTCTGTTCTTGGCCGGGGGCTGCGGCGTTTTTCGCCGTCGAGGCACCACCCGACACGCCGCAACCGGGCGGCAACTCATGGGGCAAACAGCGTCCCTAGAAGGACGGCTCGGCCCGACAATTGATCGCCAGTTCCGCTACGCTGGCACTGTTCGGCAGGTCGATGACGTCAGCCACGATATCGGCAATGTCGCCGGGCGAGGTCATGTCTTCCGCATCGAATGGCGCTACCGCACGACCCATGTCTGTGGCGACGAACCCGGGGCAGATCGCCGTCGCCCGAATCCCCTGTTCAAAACCCGCCTGACGCAGGCCGTGCGCCAGCGCCACGGCGGCATGTTTGGTCAGCGCATAGGCTGACGACGAAACGGAAGCCACGCGCTTGCCCGAGAGGGACGCAATGATGATGATCCGTCCCGTTCCGGATTGGCCCAGCGCGGGAAAGGCCGCGCGGGCGAGACGTTGCGGCGCGCGAACGTTGACGCGCCACATCGTGTCGAGGTCTTCATCGGAAATTTCGGCGACCGATTGCGGGATCATGACACCGGCATTGGCGATGATGGCGTCAATCCGTCCGAAGCGGGCAAGTGCGGGGGCCACCCATTCGTCCTCGCCACCTCGCGTCGCGTCGTAGGGAAAAGTCTGGATCGCCGGGCTTTCCTGCCAGTCCTGTTGCGGCTGGCGCAGGCCGAGCGATACGTTCCAGCCATCATGGAGCAGCCGGCTGGCGATTGCATGTCCGATACCGCGCCGCGCTCCCGTGATCAATGCAACCCGCCCTTGCGTCATCAGCGGCCTCCTGCCGGGCGCGGCGTCATGACCAGACGCCAGTAGATTTTCCGCAGAATGGACATCGCCTGCTCATACTCCTCGTCTGAAATGTCAGAGAGGAACGCCCGTGACTCGAGAATGCGCGTGCGAACTTTTTCCAAGACAGTCTCGCCCTGTTCGGTCAGGAACAACGACCATGCTCGGGAATCCTTGCGTCCCGGGCGGCGATAGATCAGTCCGGCCTTTTCCATGGCGGTCACCGTCCGGGTGATCTCGGCGCGGTCGCGCATGATGACCTGCGCAATTGTGGAAGGATGGATGCCCGGATAGTTGTTGGCAAGGAACAGGACGCTCACCTTCCCCGTGCCCAGCATTTCCGGCACGTCCTCCAGCCGGGCATCCCAGTCACGGCTGAGGGCAATGTTCAGATCGCGTATGAAATAGCTGAACGTGTCGTTTAGGACGTCGAGGTCGACCGTTTCCGGAGAAACCTCCAGTCCCTCGCCCGGCCAGATATCGTCGGCGCTGTCTTTGGGTGCGTCTGAAACCATCGGAAACCTCATTTGATTGGGATACTCAACTATATTGTGGTTGAGGACGTCAAGTATTTTTCCTAAGAAATGCCAATTCTTTAGGTTTTTTTGGTAATTGCATATGATTTATGCAGATAGTGCCGGATCTTAGGTCCGACCCCTCATGGCAAGTCGGTCGGATTGACCGCCTGAGGGAGCGGTGGGTCACGCTGATGATCTGGTCTGCGGTAAAGGCCCCTTACAGGTACGCGCGATCTGGCAAAGGGCCTGATATCGCGTTCCAGAAGGTTGTTGTCTATCGGCATCCTGCCCAGAAATGAGGTAAGAAGGCGATCATGAGCAAATCGAATTTCAATGACGATTTCAAACGCGATGCGGTGCGTCAGATCAGGGGGCGGGGCTATCCGGTATGGAGGTATCGCAGTGGCTCGGCGTGAGCCAGCATTCGCTCTATGCATGGAAGAAGAAGTTTGCCGGCCCGACGCCGCAAGCCAGCGCTGAGTTCGAGGGACTACCCAGGCGCTTGCCAGCGAAAACCGATCAAACTGACAGCCCGCCCTCATGATCAGAGCCGGAAAAATCCAACATCGACGCTCCAACAAACGGGCGCGGAGCAAAGCTATGCGCCTCTTGAGGAGCAAGGCCCAGAATCTCCAACGGATACTGGGCCTTGATGGCCTGGCGCCATGGCATCAGACGCGGTCTGATTGCGCGGGCATTACTGTCCGATCATCCGATTCCACTGATCTGTCCATAGGGCGCTATGGTTGTTGATCTCCGCATAGGGCGGGATCAGGATCTCATCGATCGGTGAAATCCGCTTTGCGACCTGGTCGGTGTATTTCACGTTCACGTTCGACATGGCGTATTGCAGGTCGCTGCCCCAGCAGCCCTGTGGGCCCGACTGCAGACTGATATCGATGAGTTTCCACGCCAGGTCGGGTGCGCCCTTGGTCTTCTGAATGAAGTTTGAGGCAATCGGCGCTCCGGGCTTCGGATTGATATAGTCGATGTTCGGGTTTCCTTCATCATGAAAGGCCCAGGTGCGGCCATCCCAATACATGCCGATATCAACGTCGCCGCTTTTGATCTGGGAGAGGAACTCGTTGACGTTGTTCCAGAAAATCAGGTTGCCCGAGTCCTTCATTTCCCTGATCTTTTCAAGAGCAGGAGTGATGTCGCCGAGGTTGTCATCGGCGTAAAGATGGGCGAACAGCCAGACTGATGTAATGGCCGATGAGCCGTAATTGATGCTGGGCATCGAGGCAACCCAGTCTCCTCGGATCGTGCCCTCCACAAACTCATCCCAGGTTTTCGGCGGCGCCTCTACCCGGGTTCTGTCGAAGGCAAGCCCCATGGCGCCATAGCCGAAGAAGATTCCGTCGCCTTGTGCCGCTTCCACGAACTGAGGGGCGATTTCATTGAGATGCGGCAGCTTTTCCGGGTTGATCTTGTCGACGAGGCCACGCTCGGCAGCGGAAAAACCCCAGTTGGCGGCGATGTTGAGCACGTCGACCGGCGGCTGGCCAGGGCTGGCGGCAAGCTGGTTGAGAAGCTGGGCGGGGCTGCCGAGGACCAGATCGACGGTCTTGCCTGTTTCCTTCTCAAACGCATCGGCGATGCAGCGCTGGTAACTCTCCTGCCAGATTCCGCCATTGACGCTGACGGTCAGGTCGGCGGCGAAAACGGAGGGTGTTTGCAGCAAAAGCGCGGCCGATGCGGTCAGCGCCAGCACATGTTTATTCGGTTTCATGCAGGGCTCCTGTTGGTGAATGAGAGACAATCCATATTCAATGGTCCGACATGATAATTCAATGACTCTTTGAAAAATATTCATTATAAAGCGTAATTTTTGTATAGAAATGAACGTCATGCATTGAAATTGGCCACATTGCCTCGATAAATGCTCAAAAACTGGTCAATCTTTCGGATTCTCAATATAATATAGTGAATGATAATTCAGTATATTGACACTGCGGCTGTGCCGAGGCTAACTGGCTTCAATCCGATAAAGAGAGGCAGGCCGTGACGGAAGCAAGAGAGCAGACAGGAGTAGGCGCACGATTGCGCGAAAAACGCCGCGCCGCGGGGTGTTCGATCGGCGAACTCGCCGAACGCGCGGGCGTGTCCGCCGGCATGATCTCGCAGGTTGAGCGAGGGCTTTCGAACCCGTCGCTGCGTATTCTTGAGCGCTTGCGCAACGCTCTTGGCGTGCCGCTCAGCGACCTGCTTGAAGATCCTGCGCCGGCAAGGGCTATCGAAGTGCTCGATTTCGTGCGTCGTGCGGATGCGCGTCCAGCCTTCAATGTCGGGCCCGCTCCGCTTTTCAAGCACATGCTGTCGCCGCGCTCCGTTGGCAATCTGATGTTCATGACGATTGAGTTTCCGGCCTTTGCGGCGTCGGACGACATGCAGGAAACGCCGGGGGAAAAGGCCGGGATGGTTATGAGCGGACGGTTTCGGCTCACGGTTGACGGGGTTGAGGCCGAGCTGAACGAGGGAGACAGCTTCCAGTTCGACAGCGCCAAGCCGCACAGCATCCGAAACGATATGTCCACGCCGTCTTCACTGCTTTGGATCATCGCGCAATCCGGCCCGATCCATCAGCTCTGATTACCATAACGCAACGCAAACGGAGACTGCATCAATGCGCCAAGGCTATCACCAGGAACGTGAAACGGGCGCGGCTCTGTGCATCGAACGGTTGCGTAAGTCATTCGGCTCGAATCTGGTGGTTGAGGACGTGTCGCTGCGCGTCGAGCCGGGCAGGCTGCTTTCGCTGCTTGGTCCGTCAGGTTGCGGCAAGACCACGACATTGCGGATTGTGGCGGGTTTTGATGATTGCGATTCCGGGCATGTGCTGATCGATGGTCGCGACATCACCGCCTTGCCGGTGCATCGCCGCAATCTGGGCATGGTATTCCAGAGCTACAGCGTATTTCCGCACATGACGGTCTCCGAAAACGTGGCCTTCGGGTTGAAAATGGCAGGCGTCGGCCGAAGCGAGGTTGAGGAGCGGGTGCGCCGACAGCTTGACATGGTGCAGCTCTCCGCGCTTGGCGAACGTTATCCCAGCCAGCTTTCTGGCGGCCAGCAGCAGCGCGTTGCTCTAGCCCGGTCATTGATTACGCATCCTTCGATTCTGCTTCTGGATGAGCCATTCAGCGCGCTCGACAAGAACCTCCGTGAAGGCATGCAGTTCGAACTGCGGGAACTGCAACGCCGTTTGCATATCACTTCAATCATGGTGACCCATGATCAGGAGGAAGCACTGACCATGAGCGATACCGTTGCCGTCATGTCACATGGCAAGGTGTTGCAGTGTGGCGCGCCGGCAGAAGTCTATGCGCGTCCGGCCACGCGCGGGGTGGCTGAGTTTCTTGGATCGATCAACTTGTTCCCGACAATTGTCGAGGGGAGAGGAGAGGGCGGCTTCTCGCTTGTCTACAGCCATGGCGGCGTGGTCAACAGGTTCACTGCGGCAAGTGATCGTGATCTTGGCCACGGTCAGGCGGTCCTTCTTGCCGTGCGGCCCGAAAATATCCGCATTGGCGCTGCGACGGACGGCTCCGACGCTCTCAATGCAACCGTGCGCCAATATGCGTTCCGCGGAAGCTTCAACACCGTGCTGCTCGATGTCGAAGGGCGCGAGGAGCCTGTCATTGTTTCCTATCGCGACGCCGATGTGCCGGATGTCGAGATCGCCTCCGGTGCCAGGGTGTCGCTTTCGTGGAACGATGCCGATTCAATCCTGCTCGACGAGGCCGCGTAATGGCGCGATCCCTGAAAATGCCCCTCTTGCGGCTCGGGCGGGAGAAGGTCGGGCTTGCGCTGCCCGCGCTTGCCTTCGTGATTTTCTTCTTCGTCCTGCCGCTGATCGGCAACGGCGTCGGCAGTTTCTTTCCGGATGAAGGCGCCTTCAGCCTGGAGCTATACCGGCGTCTTCTGACGGACCCGTTCTATCTGAAGATCCTGTTCGAGACGCTCAAGGTCAGCGTGATCGTGACTGTGCTCTGTGTCGTAACGGGTTATCCGATTGCTTATTTTCTGGTGCGCAAGGCCAACCGCTCGCAGGCGCTGATCGTGTTCCTGTTGCTCGCGCCGCTTCTGACCTCGGTCATCATGCGGACCTTCGGCTGGCAGGTGTTCTTTGCGCGCAACGGATTGATCAGCGTCGCGCTGGTGGATCTCGGCATTCTCGACCGCAAGGTCGACCTCCTGCGCAATCCCGTTTCGGTCTATGTCGGTCTGGTGCATATCCTCGTCACCTATATGGTGCTGTCGATTTCTTCCGTGCTGCAAAGCATCGATACGCGCTATGAAGAAGCCGCTCAGATCCTCGGCGCGAACCGTTGGCGCGCGTTCTGGAACATTACCCTGCCGCTCAGTCTCGATGGTATCGCGACAGGGGCGGTGCTGGTCTTCATGCTTTGCAATGGCAGCTTTCTGACCATGCTTCTGCTGGGCGGCGGCAAGGTCGTTACCCTGCCTCTGTTGATCTACCAGCAGTTTACCGTCTCGCAGGACCTGAGCCTCGCGAGCGCAATGTCCAACGTGCTGATGTTCATGGCCATCCTCGTGATGGTGCTGCAACTCGCCTTTCTCAAACGTCGTGGGGTGTAAGCGCCATGTCTCAATCCAAACTGGCCCGTTTGATGCGCTTTGACTGGGTCTTGCCCGTCTATGTGGTGACCTTCTTCGTATTCATGCTGGCGCCGATCGTGGCCGTGGTCGCAGTATCGTTCAACTCGGCAGCCTTCATCTCCTTTCCGTTCGAAGGCTTCTCCTTCAGATGGTATCACCGCATCATCGAGTACACGCCCTTCATCACCTCGCTAGTCACCAGTATCAAGCTGGCGGTTCTGGCCACGGCGTCGGCGAGCCTGTTCGCGATCCCCGCTGCCCTTGCCCTGGCGCGGTCCCGATCGGTCGCGGCATCGGCCATCAGCGCGCTCCTGCTGGCTCCGCTCGCAGTGCCTGCCATCGTTTTAGGTTTTGCCTTGCTCTATTTTCTCGGGTCGTTGCACTTTGGCGTTTCTTTCCTCGCGCTCTGGATCTCGCACACCGTCCTGCTGATACCGTTTGTTTTTCGCACGGTGCTGGCTGTCTATCGCGGAATCTCGCCCCAATATGCCGAGGCCGCGGCCATTCTGGGCGCCAATAGCTGGCGGGTGTTCCGGTATGTGACGCTGCCGTTGATCAAGCCCGGCATCTTTTCCGGCGCTTTGTTTTCATTGCTGATCTCGTTCGACAACGTTCCGGTCTCGTTTTTCTTCGGTTCGGCCAATTCGACGACGCTGCCCATCGTGATGCTCAGTTACATGGAGAACCAGTTCGATCCTTCCATCGCAGCCATCAGCGCCGTGCAGATGGCCATCGCCTTTGTTGCGTTGTTCGCCGTGCAAAGGCTTTTCGGCCTGAAGGGGATCGTCGGCGCCTGACGGGATACCGCTTTTGCCTGCCTTCGAGAGAGTTTTGGATACGCATTATGATGCCAGCAGTGAGAGCCGTTGAAACAGGCAAGGTCTTGCCCGACCGCAGCGACGTGGTGATTGTGGGCGCCGGTATCGCGGGTATGGCCGCGGCGTGGCATCTGCGCAAGCGCGGTCTGACCGTGACGGTGCTGGAGAAGGGCCGTGTCGGAGCGGAGCAATCGTCACGGAACTGGGGTTGGTGCCGTCAGCAGAACCGAAATCCGAAAGAACTGCCGCTTGCCCGGCTTTCCCTGCGGCTTTGGGGCGAGATGAATGCCGACCTCGGCGAAGAGACTGGCTTCAGGCGCACTGGCCTGCTCTATGCCTCGGCAAATGCGTCTGACGTGGCGCAATGGGAAGCATGGGGACGTATCGCCAGGGATTACGGCGTCGAGACCTATATGCTCAACGGCCGTGAACTGAGTGAACGTTTGCCCGGCAACCAGCGTCGCTGGCTCGGCGGGGTCTGGTCTCCTCATGATGGCCGTGCCGAGCCGGAACTGGCAACGTCGGCCATGGCGCGCGCGGTGCAGCGCACGGGTGGCGTGATCGTGCAGGATTGCGCCGTGCGCGAACTCGATATCGCGGGCGGCAGGATTGCAGGCGTCGTGACGGAACGGGGGCGGATCTCCAGTGAGGCGGTCCTGGTGGCGGGCGGAGCCTGGAGCGGCATGCTCCTGCGCCATCATGGGGTCAAGATACTGCAAGCTTCGGTCAAATCGACCTGTTTCTACACCGAGCCGGGCCCCGAGGTTCTGGACGGCGCGGTATCCATGGAAACCGTCGCGCTGCGCCGCCGCCTCGATGGGGGCTATACGGTCGGCGTCAGCGGGCGGGCACAGCTGCAGGCGAGCCCGTGGGGCGCGCTGCAGGCCGCAGCCTTTTGGGATACCTTCCTGATCCGGCGCAAGAAACTCAGCTACGGCATCGGGTCGCAGTTTTTCAACGGGCCGGAATCATTGCATCGCTGGACCGGCGATCATGTGTCGCCATTCGAGCGCGTGCGCATCCTGGACCCCGCTCCCGATCAGGGGCTGCTGCGTCGGGGCATGGCCGATCTGACCACCGCCTATCCCCAGCTTGCCAATCTGCGCATGGCCTGCGCCTGGGGCGGCATGGTCGACAATACGCCCGACGCGATCCCGGTGATTTCCGGCGTCGACCATGTGCCGGGGCTGTTCATATCGACAGGGTTCAGCGCGCATGGCTTCGGGATCGGGCCGGGGGCTGGCGTGCTGGCGGCAGAGCTTGTCACCGGAGCGCCCACATCCGTCGACCCGACGCCCTTCCGTTACAGCCGGATGATCGATGGCACAAAATTCGCCAAGCCAGGGATGCTTTGACATGCGTGCGATAGAGATTCTGGAACAATTGCTCGCCTGTCAGGCGGTGGTCGGGCGGCCGAACGGGCCGATCGTCGAAACCATTTGCGAGATTGCCCGGAAGGCGGGAGCGCAGGCGCAGGTCCTGCCGGGCCCGGAGGGCGACCGGTCCAATCTGTGGATCACGCTCGGCCCGAAAGACAGGGCAGGTTATGTGCTGTCCGGCCATATGGATGTGGTTCCCGCGCCGGCGAAGGGCTGGACGTCCGCGCCGTTCACCTTGCGGGACGATGGCGCCGGCCGTTTATATGGACGGGGCACATCCGACATGCAGGGCTTTCTTGCCTGCTGCCTGGCGGTTTTGCCCGCGACCGGGAACCGCACGCTGTCACGGCCCCTTCACCTTGCCTTTTCCTACGACGAAGAGGCGGGGTGCCGGGGTGTGCCGCATCTTCTGGCGCATCTGCCGGAACTGTGCGCGTTGCCGCTTGGCTGCATCATCGGCGAACCCTCCGACATGACCCCGATCCTGGCTCATAAGGGCAAGGCCGCGGTGCGGCTCAGGGTAGAGGGGCTCGCCGGCCATTCTTCGCGTCCTGATCTCGGGCGGAACGCCATCCACGGTCTTGTCTCCGTGCTGAACGAAGCGCTTGCGGTCAACGCAAACCTGCCGGACACCGGTCAGGATGTTCGTTTTGCCCCGGCCTGCTCGACGCTGCAGGTGGGCGTGGTGTCCGGCGGCGTGGCGGTCAACGTGATCCCGGATCTGGCAGAGGCCGAGATCGAGCTGCGCGCGATCCCCGGGCAGGATCCCCTGGCGCTGCTCGCTCCGGTCAAGGCCGCGCTTGATGCGCTTCGTTCCGAGGGCTTCGTGACGAACTGGGAGGTCGTGAGTGCCTATCCCGCACTGTCTTTGGCGCAGGATTCGCCGCTCAGTCGTTTGATCGGACGGCTTTCGGCGCGCGAGCCCGTCGAGGCGGTGAGTTTTGGAACCGAGGGCGGTCTTTATCAGCTGGCGGGTATTGCTTCGGTGATTTGCGGGCCAGGTCACATCGAACGCGCGCATAAGCCCGACGAATTCGTCACCAAGGACGAGCTTGCCGCCTGCGAACGGATGATCGCGGGCCTCGTTGATGAAATGAGCGCCTGAAGCCGCTTTTGGCGGCGCTCAGATTTGCGCGCGGTTCGTCAGGGTGCATGGAAACACGTGTGGGAAAGAACGATAATGGGATACAGGATTGGCGTTGACGTCGGCGGTTCGTTCACGGATTTCGCTGTATTGAATGAAGAAACCGGGACGCTTTCGACGCTCAAGGTGTTCTCTCGTCCCGATGCGCCGGGCGAAGAAATTGCGCTGGGGCTCGATACGCTTGCCGGCACGGCCGGATTGCGTGCCGAAGATGTTGTGCATTTTTCGCATGGCACGACGGTGGGTGTGAACACGGTGATCCAGCGCAACGGCGACAGGATTGCGCTTTTCACCACTGCCGGATTCGAGGACGTGCTTGAGGTCGCGCGGCTGAAGATACCCGAGATACACAATCTCTATTGCTCCCGGCCCATGCCTTTGATCGCCCGCAATGCCGTGTTCGGTGTTACCGAGCGGATGGGCGCGGACGGGCAGATCCTGCGCGCGCCATCGCGTGAGGATGTCGCCGCGCAACTGGCGCGCGTTCGCGACATGGGGTGCGTGGGCATTGTCGTCTCGTTCCTGAATGCCTACCGGAACGGTGCCAACGAGGCTGCGGTCAAGACGATGATCCGCGATATGGCGCCGGATCTGCAGGTCTACGCCTCAAGCGAGACATGGCCCGTCATCCGCGAATATGAGCGCACCATCACCACGGTCATCAGCGGCTATGTGCAGCAGCGCGTCTCGCACTATCTCGATCGGTTTGAAACCGTGTTGCGCGAAAAGGGGCTTACGTGTCCGCTTTTGATCTCCAAGACCAATGGCGGGGTGATGGCGATCGATGAAGCGCGCGAGAAATGCGTGCAGATGATCCTCTCCGGAACCGCCTCGGGCGTTATCGGGGCAGGGTATCTGGCGCGCAACAGCGGCTATGACAAGATCATGACGCTTGATATCGGCGGAACCAGTGCCGATGTGGCCGTGATCCAGAATGGAGAGGCGCAGTATGGCACGGGCGAACTGATCGGCGAGTTCCAGATCTATGTGCCCTCGGTCTCGGTCTCGTCGGTTGGCCAGGGCGGCGGGTCCGTCGCCTCGGTCGATGCGCTCGGCATGCTGCGGGTGGGACCGGAAAGCGCGGGTTCCACGCCCGGCCCGGCCTGCTATGGCCGTGGCGGCGACCGCCCCACGGTTACGGATGCGATGGCGGTGTGCAACCTGATCGGGCATATGCCGCTCGGCTACGGCGCGGTCACGGTCGATCATGACGCTTCGCGCCGGGTCTGCGCGCCTCTTGCCGAAGCGCTGGGCTGTACGCTTGAAGAGGTCGCGGGTCACATCATCGATATCTCGGTCTCCAGCATGTATGCCGAGGTGAGCGGCCTGATCTCCCGCTTCGGCGTCGATCCGCGTGATTTCCACCTCTTCGCTTTCGGCGGGGCAGGGGCAATGCTTGCCTGCTTCCTTGCCGATGAACTCGACATGAAGGGCGTTGTCGTTCCGCCGCGACCGGGCGTCGTTTCCGCCTTTGGCGGGCTGATTGCGGACCTGAAGAACGATTTCCTGCGCACCGTCTTCACCGATGTAACGGTTCAGGCACTGCCGGCGCTGCAAGAGGCGCTTTCGGAACTTGAGACCGAGGCGAATTCCTGGCTGCGTGATCGGCAGGGCTATAAAGGAGAGGCCTCGCTTCATGTCGTGGCCGACATGCGTTTTGCCGGCCAATCCTACGAAATCGAGACGCCGCTTGAACCGGACTGGATCCGGTCGGGAGATATCGCCGCAATTCTTGCGGCGTTCTGGGCCGAGCATACCCGCCTTTTCGGTCACGCGGATGAAAAGGCCATGGCGCAGCTCGTCAACCTGAGACTGATCATCGTAGGGCCTACGCCCAAGCCCGTTTTGCAGGAAGCGCCCGTCAGCGATGCGATTGTCGCGCCTCGCATGACGCCTACGGCCTATTTCGGCGGCAAACCCTATAAGACGCCCCTCTATCACCGCGACGATCTGGCCTGCGGCAGCGCGTTCAGCGGTCCCGCAATTATCGCGCAAGATGATACCACCACCGTTGTCTTGCCCAATTTCACCCTCCGGGTGGACACATTCGGCAATCTCATCATCGAGCGGGAGGCTTGAGCCATGGCAATCGACAGCCGCAATCTTCAGGTTCTGGCCAATTTCTGTGCCGCCGCCGCAGACGCGATGGCCTTCACCTTGATGCGCACCGCCCATTCGGCCTTCGTCAAGGAAACGGAAGATTTTTCGTGCCAGCTTGTGACCCGTGAGGGCCTGGCCTTTGCCTCGCCGCGCCAGTTTGGCGCACCGTGGTACAGCGGCATCGACTATCGGCCGCTGCTCGACATGTTCGATCATTACGAAGAAGGCGACATCTGCGTCACCAACGACCCCTATAATGGTTTCGTCGCAACGCATTCGCCCGATATGCACATCTGGAAGCCGGTGTTCCATAATGGTGAGATTGCCTGTTTCGTGGTGGGGCATATCCACAATACCGATGTCGGCGGCGCGGTTCCTGCGTCATTGTCGCGCAGTCTGACCGAGATCGAGCAGGAAGGCGTGCGTATCCCGCCGGTGAAGCTGGTCACCAGGGATGGGCTCAATGCGTTCGTGGTTGAGGTGCTGCGTTCCAATGTGCGTTTACCAGAGCAGAACTGGGGCGACCTCAACGCACAGATCGCAGCGGTGAATATCGGCGAGCGCAAGGTGCATGAGATCATTGCGCGCTTCGGGTTGGAGGATTTCATTGGCGGGCTCGAGCAGATTCTCGACTATTCCGAGGCGCAGGCCCGTGCGGTGTTGGGCGGAATCCCGGATGGCGAATATTTCTTCTCCGATTATGCCGATGAAGACGGCGATGGCGGCTGGCCGTGCCGGATTGCGCTGACGCTTACGATCCGGGGCGAAGAGGCGATACTCGATTACACCGGCAGCGACCCGCAGCTAAGGTCATCGCTTAACATGCCCACCGGCGGGCGCGAGCGGCATCCGCTGGTTATGGTGGGGCTGACCTATGTGCTCAAGACCCTCGATCCGAAGCTCATCTTGAATGCCGGTACGCTGCGCGCCGCACGCGCCGTCCTGCCGAACGGTACAGTGGTCAACTGCGAGCGCCCTGCCGCTGTCGGCATGCGCTCTCTCACCTGCGCGCTTACCCAAGTTGCCACGCTCGGGGCATTTGCCAGGGCCTTGCCCGACTTGATGCCGGCAACGGCGCCGGGCGGCAATGCGATCATGAACGTGAAGACGGTCGACCGGTCCGGCCGGCCGATCATGGCATCGATCGGTCCGGTGGGCGGCGGCGGCGGCGGCACGCCGATGGGCGACGGAAGTTCGGGTGCAGGCGGATTCAGTGGCTTTCTGCGCAATACGCCGATCGAGATCACGGAAGCTGAGGTGCCGATCCTGTTCCATCGCTACGGTCTGGCGAAGGATACCGGCGGTGCCGGGCGCTATCGCGGCGGGCTCTCTGCCACGATGGAATTCGAAGTCTTCGCGCCGGGCACGGTTGTCACAGCGCGCAACCGAAACCGTTCGGTGATGGGATCGTGGGGGATGTGCGGCGGCGCCGCCGGAAAAATCTCGCAATTTGTACTCAACCCCGGGCGTGCAGGCGAGAAGGCGCTTGGCAATATCGACGTTGTTGAATGCGGCCCGGGGGATGTGATCCGCGTTATCGGGCCCGGATCAGGCGGCTATGGCGATGCTTTCACGCGCCCGGCCGAAGTTGTGCTCGACGATGTCAGGCGCGGCGCCGTGTCCGTTGAAATGGCGCGTCAGGAGTATGGCGTTGTCTGTGATGGCGCCGGGATAGACGTAGCTCAGACGGCCCGGATGCGGGAGCCGCTGCGGCCGGCCTGCACCGAGATTATCACCTTGAGCCCGCAAATGGCTGCCTTTGAGGCGCTTTGGACGCGGGAGCGCTATGAGTTGCTGACCCGGTTCCTGTCGAGCTGGCCGGTCGGTTGGCGCTTCTTCATGAAGCATCGGGTGTTCGATGCAGTCGATGCGCTCGCCCCCGAACGGTGTGCCGACGCCTCTTCGGAAACCGTAAAGCGGGATATGACGAAGATCTTTACCCGTCTGCGCCAGGAATATCCCCTCTAGGATTCGTCCGCGTTTTCGCATGCCAGGCCGGACGGTTTACACCCTCCGGCCACGCCCTTTTCAATGGAATATTTTCAATGCTTTCGTTCGATCCGAATTCGCTTTCCCTGCCTGCGGGCCACTATATCAATGGCGCGTTTCGCCCTGGCCCCGCCGAAATCGAGCTTTTCAGAGCTTCGGATGGGGCGGCCTATGCGGGTTGCGCCATTGCCGACGTCGCCACGGTTGACGACGCCGTCGAGGCCGCAAGCGCGGCCTTGAAAACCAGCGGCTGGGGCGAGGTCGCCCCGCGTGAAAGGCGCAACTTGCTATGTCGCTGGGCCGATCTGATCGAGGCAGAATCCGAGTTGCTGGCCGCATTGGAATGCGTCGGCTCGACGCGGCTGATCTCGCAGGCGACCCGGATGGACATAGCGGTGACGGCCGAACAGATCCGCTTCTTTGCCGAGTTTGCCGACAAGGAAGGCGGCATGGTCGCGCCGACCGGATCCGAGACGATGGGCATGGTGGTCGATGAGCCGTATGGCGTGGTCGCGGCGATCACGCCCTGGAATTTTCCGATATCCATGGCCGGATGGAAGCTTGGCCCGGCACTGGCCGCAGGCAATGCCGTGGTGATCAAGCCTTCCGAACTGACGCCGTTTTCAACCTTGCTGCTTGCCGAACTCGCGGTGCGCGCCGGCCTGCCATCCGGGCTTTTAAACGTGGTGACCGGCGATGGGTCAATAACGGGCAATGCCCTGACCGGTCACGCCAGAATTGCCAAAGTGAGCTTTACCGGATCGACAGGGGCGGGGCGGGCGATCATGGGGAATATTGCGCGTCACGGCGTCAAGCCGATGACGCTGGAGCTTGGCGGCAAGAGCCCGCAACTGGTCTTCGCCGACGCCGACCTGGCGATGGCAGCAACGGCAATCGCAGGCAGCATCCTGTTCAACGCGGGGCAGGCCTGTGTGGCGGGCGCGCGGGTGATCGTTGACCAGCGCGTCGCGGACGAGTTGACCGAGTTGCTCAAACTGGCGATGTCCGGTGTCAGGCCGGGTCCGACATGGGACGACCAGACAACATTTTCGCCGATTGTTTCGGCGCGCCAGCTGGAGCGCATCGAAGGGCTGGTTTCTTCTGCCGTGGCTGCCGGCGCCGAGGCGCTGATCGGCGGGGCGGCGTTTGATCGCGCCGGTTATTTTTTTCAGCCGACATTGCTCACCTCGGTGCCGCGCGCGAACCCGATCCTGAGCGAGGAAGTCTTCGGTCCGGTGCTGACCCTGGAAACTTTCGAGGATGAAGATGAAGCGCTCGCTCTTGCCGATCACGAAATCTATGGGCTCGCGGCGGGTATTTTCACCAAAGATCTGTCGCGCGCCCTCAGGGTGATGCGCAAGCTCGAATCCGGAACTGTCTGGATCAACCGTTACAGCCGCTCGCGCGATCATATCCTGCCGACGGGAGGCTACAAACAAAGCGGCTTCGGAAAGGATCTGGGGCGTGAAGTCTATCACGCAAACCGTCGGCAGAAGAGCGTATTGATTCAGCTTTGACGTCTGTTGGCGTGACTGGAGGCAGTCGCGAATTTTCGGGCCGGCTGTGTCCGCTGCCCGACGACAAGCACGTGAAGGTGACGGGGAACTGCCTGCATCGCTCGATTGCGATCTGACTGGCTATGCTGAGGTGCTGGCTCGCGAGACCGATCAGCCCGCCGCTGATCCGGTGAAGCTGATTGTGCCTATGATGGAGCGGTTCAACGCAACGGATCGCGGCTTCGTCAAGACGCGGAGGGTAAGGGGTAGGGCTTAACCTGGACTGCTGCATGGCTACTTCCAGTGAATGTTGGCATCGGTAGTTGCGAGCCCCCAACCACCGACACAGACATTCTCTCGTCACAGCGATTTAATTGAGGCTAGAGTTCTGGATATCAGGGGTCGTTTGCGGGGCCGAAAATGAATCCGTCCAAAGTAGATAGGCAGCCTTGCTACTCTTGCGCCAGCGATTTCAGAATGCGTAAATCCGCCGACGAGGCGCCGATGGCGAGGGTGAAGGGGACAGGTTCACGCACCCATTGGCGTTTGTCGGGCTTCCATGTGCAAAGCCTGCGCTCCGGGATCGCGATGGTGAGGCTCTTTTTCTCGTGCGGCGCGAGGGTTGCCCTTGAAAAGGCGACGAGGCGACAAGATGCCCCGGTTTCGCTCATCAAATACACCTGCGCAACTTCGCTGCCTGTCCGCTCCGCGTGGTTGAAGAGATCGACCTCGACCGTGATCTGCTCGCCTTCGACAACCAATCGCGCATCGGTGAATTCGATCTTGCCATAGCCAAGCCCGTGACCGAAGGGAAATTGCGGTCTCGTGCCGCGTGCGGCGAAGCCGCGATAGCCGATAGCCGTTCCTTCGCTGTAGACTATCTGGCCGTGTGCTTCCGGGCGCCGAGTGATCGCACCCAGTTGTTCCACTGATCCGGGAAATGTCTGCGGCAGGCGGCCGCCCGGCTCTGCCCGCCCGGTCAGGATATCGGCGAGCGCGTTGCCGCATTCCTGGCCAGGATACCACAATTGCAGGATGGCCGGTACGGCCTGCGCCCAGGGCATAGCAACCGGCGCGCCGGATTGCATGACGACGACGGTCGACTTGTTGACGGCGGCAACGGCTTCGATCAGATCGTTCTGCGCCTGCGGCAGGTCGAGGCTCTCGCGATCCTCTGCCTCGGTTTCCCAGTCGTCGTTGAGGCCGGCCACCAGCACGACCGCATCGGCTTCACGCGCCAGCGCAACGGCGTCGTCAAGCGAACCGGCGGTCGAGGGTGCCCTGAGGCCGAAGCGAACGGCTTTCAGCGTGGTGGTGATGCCGTCGCCGCAGGCATAGTCGACGCTGATGTCATAGCGTTTTCCCGCTTCAAGATGGACACGGCCCCGCCGCTCGGCGCAGCCATGGCCGAAATAGCTGAATCCGCGCGTCCAGCTCTCCCATGCTTCGAGAACGGGTCTTCCATCGATGGCGAGACGGCTTGTGCCCGCGCTCATCAGACCGATCTCGTGCCATCCCGTTTCCTGCGCCTCGTAACGTGCTGTCAGACGCGCCGAAAACGCGCGGTGATCCACCTCGCGCGCAACCGGCCCGAACCAGCGGAATTCGCTTCTTTCGCCCGTCCTGGTGAGAACCGGAGGACCGGAAAAACCGGTTCCGGCAAAGAAGCGGATCTCCACGGGACCCTCGACCAGCGGCAGGTAGCGGTCCCCGGGACATCCGAGCGCATAATCAACCTCGGCGTCGGGAAATGCAGCGCGGATGCCTTCGAGCGGCGAGATCGCATAATGGGCGTTGATCTGGGCCGAACCGCCGCCGAACATCACAGCCTTGGCGGCATTGGGGCCGATGACGGCAATCCGGCTGAGCTTTTTGCCGGCAAGCGGCAGCAGGTCGTCGTCGTTCTTGAGAAGAACGGCGGCCTCGGCGCCGGCACGGCGGATCAGGGCCCGCGTTTCGGGGCGATCCTCCGCCCTTTCAGCCTCCAGATCATCACTCATGCGCGCGCCGACGCGGTCGATCAGTGCCAGAACCCTGCGGGCGGCGCGGCGGACAGAAGCGGCTGACACCTCGCCGGTTTCGACGGCCTGAACCAGCGTCTCGCCACGGAATTTCCCGGGGCCCGGCATTTCGAGATCGAGACCGGCGTCAAGGGCCGCAGCGGTTGAATGGGTGGCGGTCCAGTCCGACATCACCACGCCGTCAAATCCCCATTCCTGACGCAGGATGGTATCGAGCAGCCACGGGTTTTGCGAGGTGTGGACGCCATTGAGTGCATTATAGGCGGTCATGACGCAGGCAACGCCGGCCTCTTTCACCGCCGCCTCGAAGGGCGGGAAGTAGACCTCGCGCAAGGTCTTTTCGTCGATCTCGGAGCTGGTCGTGCGGCGTTCAAGCTCGCATTCATTGCCGATGAAATGTTTGATTGTGGCGGCGACGCCGCCGGACTGGACGCCGCGGATATAGGCCACGGCCATGGCCGAAGCGAGGACGGGATCCTCGGAAAAACACTCGAAATTGCGCCCGTTGAGCGGGTTGCGATGCATGTTCACGGTCGGGCCGAGCAGGATGCGCGCGCCCTTCGTTCGCGCCTCGCGGGCGAGGTCCGCGCCGATCTCCTGGACGAGGTCGGGATCAAAGGTTGCCGCGAGCGCGATCGCGACCGGATAGGCGGCGGACCGCACGCCGCCGGAAAAATCCTCCCCGCGCGCGCCGTTCGGCCCGTCCGTCATTTTCACGGCGGGAATGCCAAGACGGGCGATCGCCGCCGTGCGCCAGAAGGAAGCGCCCGAAAGCAGGCTGACCTGTTCGGCAAGCGTCATCGCTTCGATCCGGGCTTCGATCCGGGCGTCAAGCTGGGCGTCGATCTGGGTATCGAGGTTCATGTCGGTCATTTCAAAACGTGTTTTTCAGCCGGCGCGGCGTTTGAGGGAGCGCGACAATCCGTAGCTGACGGCCATGGTGAGGATGAGGGTCGTGGCCAGCAGAACAAAGGCAAGTGCCGCGCCGAACGGCCAGTTTCCGGCGGTTACGAACTGGTCGTAGACCGCGGGCGCCAGCATGGTAAAACCGGGGCCGCCAAGCAGGACCGGGGTGGCATAGGCGTTCATGGACAGGATGAACACCAGCATGCTGCCCGCCAGAACGCCGGGTGCCGCCTGCGGCAGCAAGACCCGGAAGAACACCTTCAGCGGCGTGGCGCGGAGATTGGCGGCTGCCTCCTCGGTTTCGCGCGGCACGGTTTCCACGACGGAGGAAAGCGTGAGGATCATATAGGGCAGCACCACCGCCGTGGTGCCCACCACCACGGCGAGCGGCGTATACATCAGCGTCAGCGGGGCGACGCCGAGGGCGCCCAGAAAGGCGTTTATGGCGCCATGCGTGCCCAGAAGCGCCATCCATCCCGCCGCGCGAACAACATTGCCGACAAGCAGCGGAAACAGCGTCAGGATGATCAGCATAGACTTCCACTTGCTCTGCATGCGCGCCAGCCAATAGGCCGGCGCGAGCGAAAGCAGGAGGCAGAGCGTCATGCACAGGAACGCCACGCCGACCGTCGTCAGGATGATCTCCTGGTAATAGGGATCGGTCAGGGCAGCGATGTAGTTTTCCCCGCTGAGCGCCGCGGTCATCATCTCCATCGGGCTATAGAGGTTGAGCGACATTCTGAAGAGACCGGCCATGGGCAGGACCAGCAGAACGAAAACCAGCAGGGCAGCGGGGAAAACCAGGAGCGCCATTTCAGCCCTTGAACTCACGGTTCCAGAAATCGAGAATTTCCGTCTGATGCTGCATCAGATAGTCATCGTCGAGACGGATCAGGCGATCCTGGTCGGCCGCCGGGAGACCGATTGCCGCTTCCAGTTCCGCTGGCAGCTTCGCGTCGGTGACGGTCGGCAGGTAGCCCATCTTCGCGGCGAAGCCGATCTGGGCTTCCGGATCGAGAGCGGCATCGAGATAGGCGAAACCGCCATCCTTGTTGGGTGCATTTTTCGGCACTGCCATCTCGAACGCGATCGGGATCGCACCTTCCGATGCCACGGCGCGCTCGATGTTCAGGCCGCTCTCGCGCCATGAATAGGCTCTGGAGACATAGTTGATCGTGATCCAGATATCGCCGCTGTCGAAGGCCGCCGCGATCGCTTCGTTCGATGGCAGGATCTGGACGTCCTGCTTGTCGCGCAGTTCCAGGAGTTTGGTTTGGCCGGGCGTAAAATCGCTCATCGAGCCGCCGCCGACGAGCGCGGCAACGGCCGATGTTGCCACATGCAGCTTGTCGGAAACGCCGACCTTGCCCTTGTATTCCGGCTTCCAGAGGTCGGCGTAGGAGGTTGGCGGCGCCGTGATCTTCTCGGGATTATAGAGAATGGCGATATAGGAATAGATCTGAGGCACCGAATGGGTCTTGAGCAGTGCCGGAATGACCGCCGAGAGCCGCGGCACATTTTGCTCCGTGACTTCGGCCAGGACGCCGATCTTCGCCATCGGATACATGTCGAGGTCGGCAAGCACGGCCACGTCGAAACTCGACTTTGCGCGCATCTTCTCGGTTCTGAGCTTGGTCTGGCGGGCTTCGGTCGAGGAAATATCCTGAATGACCTCGTAGCCTTCCGGCGCCATGATCGCCTCATCGACGGTGGTGCGCAGGATGTCGCCATAATCGCCGCCGAAAACGGAGGTAATGACCGTTCCCTTTTCTTCGGCAAACGCCGCGCCGGCGGCGGTGAGCGCAATGAGCGCGGTTGCCGCACTGACGGAGAGGAAAGTCCGGCGGGTTGTCTTGAATCTGTCTGACATAGGCTGTTCACACTTCCTTTTGAGTTTCTTCTTTTCCGGGCCGAGCGGGCCGGGATGGCTTGACATGCGGCCGCTCAGGACCACTTGGGAAGCAGGCGCGCGTCCTGCGCCTGCCATGTTGCGAAGACTTTTGCTCCCGGCTGAAGAGCTGAAAGAGGCGTATTGCGGGAGGGCGTTGGCATGACGGCGACAAGCGATATGCCCCCAAGTTCGAGCTGATACTCCGTCTGCGCGCCGAGATAGGCGATGCCGGTGATCCGCGCCTGGTGACCCATTTGAGGGTCTGTAAGCTGGGCCGTATCGATCGGGACAAGCGTGATCTTCTCCGGGCGCAGCGCGAACATGACATCGCCCGTGTCCGCATCCATCGATGGGTCGCAGCGCAATTCCGTCTCGCCGGTACTGACGAACAGGCCCTTGTCCTGTTGCCGTCCTGCGACCAGATTGCAGCGGCCTATGAACCCGGCGACATAGACATCCCTTGGCGTGTCGTAGATTTCGCGCGGCGTGCCGATCTGGCGGACCACGCCGCCTTCCATCATCGCCAGGCGATCGGCCATGGTCAGGGCCTCGTCCTGGTCGTGGGTCACGATCAGCGTCGTCAGTCCCAGCCTTTGCTGCAGGTTCCGGATTTCATGCTGAACCTCGCCGCGCAACTTGGCGTCCAGATTGGACAGAGGCTCGTCGAGCAGCAGCATCTTCGGGTTGATCGCCAGGGCCCTTGCGAGAGCGACGCGCTGCTGCTGGCCGCCGGAAAGCTGCCGTGGCATGCGCTCCGCCAGGTGATCGAGCCGGACCATCTCCAATGCCTGTCTGATCCGCCCATCACGCTCGGCCCGGCCGACTTTCCGCATTTCGAGGCCGAAGCCGACATTGGCGGCGACGCTCATATGCGGAAACAGCGCGTAGGACTGGAACACCATGCCGGTATCGCGGCGGTAGGGCGGCAGGCCGGATATATCCTGTCCGCCGAGAAGGATCCGGCCCTCGCTCGGTTTCACGAACCCGGCGATCATCCGCAATGTCGTGGATTTTCCGCACCCCGAAGGCCCCAGCAAAGCCACCAGTTCGCCATCCTCGATGTGAAGGTTGATGTCCTTCACGACACGGGTGTCGCCATAGGCCTTGGCCAGATGTTCAATGGTCAGTTCGCTCAAAACATTCTCCAGGCCTTGGGTCTCAAAGGATACGCGACAGCTTGACGTAACGATCGGTCACCAGCATCAGCACGCCGATCAGGAGGATCTGCAACGTGCCCACGGCAGCGAGCGTCGGATCGATCTTGAATTCCAGATAGTTCAGCATCGCAACGGGCAGCGTGATCTTGCCGGGGCCGATCAGCAGCAGCGAAAGCTCAAGATTTTCGAAACTCTGGATGAAGGAAAACATGCAGGCCGCGACAATGCCGGAACGCAGCATGGGCAGCGTAATCCGCCAGGCGACGACATGCGGCGGAGCGCCGAGATTGGCGGCGGCTTCCTCGACGCGCAGATCCACGCCTTCCATGCTGGCTGTCGATCATTTTCACCCTGATCTTGCTTGGCATTTTCGGAGCCCAGGGGTTTGGCAAAGAACCCGCAGAATGGGTGTATTTCCTGCCCTTGTTCCCGTTGTTCCTGATGCTGATCACCGGCCTCTATCTGTTCGCGCTGCCTTATTTCAGCGGGCGACGCAGCAAGCCTGTTGAATGACACCGACGGCAGTCGAATGTCAGGGAAATTGGCGATCCTGACGAGCAGTGCCATCTATGAACCTCTGGAGGGCGGATGCACAACATCAGGGACAACGTGGCTCGGGCCGACGCCTTCCACCAACACGACCGTGCCCTGGCTTCGCCTCCACATGGCGTTTGAAGTCGTTCAGGATCGCCTGCCAGCCATCGCGCCGCATGTCGATCGAGTTCTGTTCTTCCGCGTCGAAAGTGGTGGTGACTTTCGTCTTCCCGCCAGCAGGTTCGAATGTCGCTCGAGCCTTGCGCCCATCGCTCATGACCATCGTCAGCGCTGAGAACGGCGGAGCAAAAGTCGGCCACGGAAGCGGCGGAATAACTCGGTCGCGGGCGGCGTAAAATCCGGCCACCTATCTTCCTTCTGCAATGAGCGCAGGAGGGACAGAGGATTTACACCGTGTTGGTGTGGACGGCTCCCAACGGCATCGCAATGTGCCAGGATGAGTTCGTTGATATCTCAAACGAGGGAGACCGCCCGTGAAACAGATTATTCGCATTGGAATGGATACGTCAAAAAGTGTTTTCCAGTTGCATGGTGTGAACGCAGCCGAGCAGCCCATCCTGCGCAAGAAGCTTTCGCGCAGAGAGATGGTAAAATTTTTCGAGAAGTCACCGCCGACTGCAATCTCGCTTGAAGCCTGTGGCGGGTCTCATCATTGGGCGCGGCTATTAAGTTCGTTTGGTCATGAGGTGAAATTGATTGCGCCTCAGTTGGCTAAACCCTATGTCAAGCGCGGCAAGAACGACGCGGCGGACGCGGAAGCCTTGTGTGAGGCGATGAGCCGGCCCACCATGCGCTTCGTTCCGGTGAAGACTGCCGACCAGCAGGCGGCGTTGATGCTGGTCGGCATGCGGGAAAGGCTCATTCGCAATCGAACACAGCTCGCCAATGCCATTCGCGGTTTTGCCATGGAGTTCGGCATTGTCGCAGCCAAGGGCATGCGCCGGATCGAGCCATTGCTGGAGCGAATAGCGGCTGATCAATCCCTGCCTGAATTGGCCCGCGCGTTATTTGCGATGCATGGCGCTGAATATCGAGATCTGCTTGCTGAGACGAACGCCGTTGAAGAAAAACTCATCGCACTGCATCGCTCCGATGAATGCAGCAGGCGGCTTGCCGAGATTCCAGGTGTCGGGCCGGATGGCGCATCACTTTTGATGATGAAGACCCCCGATCCCAGGATGTTCAAGTCGGGTCGCGATTTTGCCGCCTGGATAGGGCTTACCCCCAGGGATCATTCGACCGCAGGCAAGGTCAGGTTGGGGGTGATCACGCGTGCAGGCGACGAAATGCTGAGAAGCGTACTGGTGGTTGGCGCCACTGCCCTTTTTCAGCATGTCAGGATAGGTCGAAGCAAACATACTTCCCGATGGCTCATTGCTCTCCCGCAACGGAAAAAGCCGAAACTGGTGGCCGTGGCGCTCGCCAACAAGATCGCCCGTATTGCCTGGAAGCTCATGGTGAGTGGCGAAACGTATCGGCGACCGGAAGGACAAACACAAGCAGTATAGGAGATTGGCCGCCACGGGGAGCATGATATGAATGCAATCGTGTCGAGCTGATGCTGTGAACTTGCAAGGGAAAAGCAGGTGGTGTGATCGATCCAAGACGCGTGAAACTCCGTTAGTTCCACTGGCCTTTTTAAGGTCGTCATCGTGTTGGGAACATGCGTTGCGGAAACCATCTTGGCCAGTGATCATGTGCGATCACAAACAAAGGCCGAACATATGGCAGCAAGAGATCCGATCAAAGTATCTGCAAAAAATGCTTGCAAGTGAGAGCCGTCCACATATGGATCTTTATCTGAAGGTTCGTCTGGCCGTCTCGGAAGGGATGAGCCGACGTCAGGCTGCAAAGCATTTCAATATATCGCGCGACAGCGTAGCGAAGATGCTGTCGTATTCGACGCCTCCTGGCTATCAGCGACAATCACCAGTCCGGCGGCCGAAGCTGGACGCGTTTGTTTCGACGATCGACCACTGGTTGGATGAAGACAGACAAGTCCCTCGCAAGCAGCGCCATACGGCCAAACGGGTGTTTGACCGGCTTCGCGACGAATGCGGGTTCACCGGCGGCTATACGATCATCAAGGATTATATTCGCGAGCGGGAACAACGCCGTCAGGAAGTGTTCGTGCCGCTTTCTCATCCGCCCGGTCATGCGCAGGCTGATTTCGGTGAGGCGACGGTCGTGATCGGCGGTGTCGAGCAGAAAGCCCGGTTCTTCGTGCTCGACCTTCCGCATAGCGACGGCTGCTATGTGCGGGCTTATCCGGCGGCGGTGGCCGAGGCCTGGGTCGATGGCCACGTCCATGCGTTCGCCTTCTTCGGGGCCGTGCCGCAATCGATCGTCTATGACAATGACCGCTGCCTTGTGGCCAGGATCCTGCCCGACGGCACGCGCAAGCGGGCAACACTGTTCAGCGGGTTCCTGTCCCACTACCTGATCCGGGATCGCTATGGCCGCCCCGGCAAGGGCAATGACAAGGGTAACGTCGAGGGCCTTGTCGGTTATGCCCGGCGTAACTTCATGGTCCCCATCCCGCAGTTTGCGACCTGGGACGCGTTCAATGGCTTTCTGGAAGAACAGTGCCGGAAGCGCCAGGGCGACAGGCTGCGCGGTGAGAGCGAGACGATCGGTGAACGGCTGCAACGCGATCTCGCTGCCATGAGTTCCTTGCCGGCGTCGCCATTTGACGCCTGCGACCAAGCCAGCGCCAGGGTGACGGCCCAGTCTCTCGTTCGCTACAAGACCCGCGCATCGGTGAGGCAAATCGGGAACAATTTTCGGAAAGCACGATGCGCCCATTCAAAGTGCCGGATCGTCTCGTGCGCACGAAGAGCGCACGGCGATCCGGTGACTATTCCGTCCCCGTCGCCTATGGCCACAGGCAAGTCTGGGTCCGAGGCTATGTCGACAAGGTGGTGATTGGTTGCCGCGGCGAGATTATCGCCCGCCATCCCAGGAGTTGGGCCCGAAGCTGGGATCGGGAGGATGTCATCTTCGACCCTGTGCATTACCTGCCGCTGATCGAGCGGAAGATCAATGCGCTGGATCAGGCGGCCCCTTTGCAGGGCTGGGATCTGCCGGAGGAATTCGCCACACTGTGCCGTCTGATGGAGGGCCGCATGGCAAAGCATGGCAGGCGGGAATATGTACAGGTTCTTCGACTGCTGGAGACTTTTGAGCTTGTCGACCTGCATGCGGCGGTCAAGCAGGCCATTCATCTCGGCGCGATTGGCTTCGACGCCGTCAAGCACCTGATCCTTTGCCGGGTGGAGCGCCGCCCGCCGCGACTGGATCTGTCGATCTATCCCTACCTGCCAAGGGCGACGGTCGAGAAGACACCGGCGAAAGCCTACATGCGACTTCTGTCGTCGGGGAAGGGAGAAGCGGCATGAGCACTGAAGCACCTGAGATCCTGCTTGCCCACTACCTCAAGAGCCTGAAGCTGCCGACCTTCCAGCGGGAGTATCAGAAACTGGCCCGGCTTTGCGCCACCGAGGGCGTCGCAGGTACCTCAGCCGGCTTGCCGAGCGGGAGATGATCGAACGGGATCGTCGCAAGGTCGAGCGCCGTATCAAGGCGGCAAAATTCCCGGTCGTCAAAAGCCTCGACAGTTTCGATTTTGCCGCCATACCGAAGCTCAACAAGATGCAGGTGATGGAACTGGCCCGCTGCGAGTGGGTCGAGCGTCGCGAGAACGTCATCGCTCTCGGCCCCAGTGGAACCGGCAAGACGCACATAGCGCTCGCCCTCGGCCTTGCGGCCTGCCAGAAGGGCCTGTCCGTCGGCTTCACCACAGCCGCCGCCATGGTCAGCGAGATGATGGAGGCCCGTGACGAGCGGCGTCTCTTACGTTTCCAAAAGCAGATGGCAGGGTACAAGCTGCTGATCATCGACGAACTCGGCTTCGTGCCGCTCTCCAAGACTGGCGCGGAACTGCTGTTCGAGTTGATCTCGCAGCGATATGAACGGGGCGCCACCCTGATCACCAGCAATCTGCCCTTTGACGAATGGACGGAAACTCTGGGTTCGGAGCGTCTGACCGGCGCTCTGCTCGATCGTATCACCCACCACGTCAACATTCTCGAAATGAATGGCGACAGCTACCGTCTCGCCCAAAGCCGCGCCCGAAAGGCTGGCTGAAACCCTTCAAAAAATCGCAACGCAGGCATGAGACCCCGCTCGGGCTACGCCCTCCCGCGGGCCTCATGCCTGCGCCCAAAGTGGCCGACTTTTGCTCCGCCCCGTGGCCGGTTTTTACGCCGCCGGTGACACAATAGTCTCAGTAGGAACGTGGCATTCCCAGAACGTGCTCACCGACATAGGTGAGTATCAAGTTGGTTGAAATGGGGGCCACTTGGTAAAGTCTTGTTTCCCGGAACTTCCGCTCAATGTCGTATTCCTCGGCAAAGCCGAAACCTCCATGAGTCTGAAGACAGGCCTCTGCCGCCTTCCAGGCTGCTTCCGATGCGAGAAGTTTGGCCATATTGGCTTCCTTGCCACAGGCTATGTGGGAGTCGTACAGCTCTGCGCCCTTGTACACCATCAAACGAGCGGCGGACGCTTCCACATAGGCCCTGGAAATGGGGAACTGAACACCCTGATTTTGCCCAATTGGTCGATCAAACACGATGCGCTCTTTGGAATAGGCAGCGGCTTTGCCGATGAACCAAGCGGCGTCGCCAATGCACTCTGAGGCTACAAGAAGACGTTCTGCATTCATGCCGTCCAGCACGTATTTGAACCCCTTACCTTCTTCGCCAATCAAGTTTTCAGCAGGCACTTCCATGTTGTCAAAGAATATTTCAGTGGTGGCGTGGTTCATCATTGTGCGAATTGGACGTATTTCCAGGCCGTTTCTGCGGGCCTCACGCATGTCCACCAGAAACACCGACAGCCCTTCAGACCGTTTCTTGACTTCTGCCTTGGGAGTGGTCCGTGCAAGCAAAATCATGAGGTCGGAATGTTCCGCGCGGGAAGTCCAAATTTTTTGTCCGTTGATGACGTACTTATTGCCATTTCTTACCGCAGTTGTCTTGATGGACGTTGTGTCGGTTCCCGCAGTTGGTTCGGTCACCCCGAATGCTTGCAACCGCAGGCTGCCGTCTGCAATCTTGGGTAGCCATTTCTGCTTCTGTTCTTCGGTTCCATGGCGCAGTATTATACCCATCACATACATCTGGGCGTGACAGGCTCCACCGTTGCCGCCGTTTGCGTGAACGGTTTCGAGGATTGCTGCGGACTCAGTAATTCCCAGACCTGAGCCGCCATACTCTTCCGGAATTAAAGCTGCCAGGTAACCCGCCTTCGTCATGGCCTCCACAAATTCGCTTGGGTACCGGCGATCACGATCAACCTCACGCCAGTATTCGTTGGGGAAGTTTGAACACAATGCAGCCACCGCATCGCTAATGTCCGTTGTGTCTTTCTGAGCTTTAGGAAAATCGACTGATCCGCCCTTATTGTCCATATTGGGAGTTCCTACTCTGCATTTAGCGCGTTGCCCAACCTACCGGCCCAGTTGCTCAGTCTGAAGGTAGGTTTTTGTGCTATCTGCTATGTCTGCGGAAAAACGCCTTCGGGCCATTTTACATTTTTGGGGAGGTCTCTCAAGGCGCGCGCAAAACGAGAATATCTGTTATGCGCTCAGTCGTGCCGACTAACGGGGGCTGCCCGGTATATAAACTTGAATGTCGTGCACGCACTTTGTGCAGGTTTAGCCTACAAGAAGAGAAATTTCCTAGGACCAATGATGAATTCAATTCCAAAATTGACAATGCCAAAGGCGAGAACAATTCCTGCACTGATTGAGGAGCAGGCGCTCGCCTACACAAATTTGGATGCAATCGTCTGGGAAGGTCAAACCTACAGCTTCGGCGACCTCGCAAAATCAGTAAGAGATTTTGCCAAGGGCCTGCTCGCCGCTGGTATCAAGCCGGGAGATCACGTTGCGATACTGATGGGCAATCGTCCCGAGTGGATCATCGGCGCCTTGGCGATATCGAGCATTCGTGCTGTGATGGTGGCAGTCAATACGTGGGGCAGGGAGCCCGAAATAGGCTATATCCTAGCGCACTCCGACGCTGCTGCAATTATCTATGCAGGAAAATATCTAAAGGCTGACTACACCGAAATTCTCGAGAACCTTCGCGGCTCCTTACCCAAATTGAAAGCCTTTATTCACGTTGAACAAGAGTGCTGCGTTGGGAGCAGGTCCTTTGACGAGATTTCTGCTCTCGGATCCGCCCAATCCGATCAGGCCTACACAGCTGCGATGGGGCAAGTCACACCGGAAACAATCTGCTTTCTGATATATACTTCGGGATCAACTTCGACGCCGAAAGGTGTGCAAATCCAGAACGCGCCGTTGATTGAAAACATGTGGTATCTTGGTAACCGCATGCACGCCGTCCCCGGAGACCGGATCTGGATGGCGGTTTCCCTGTTTTGGGGTTTCGGTTGCGAAAATGCCCTATTCAATAGCCTTACTCACGGTGCTTGTCTGGTGCTGCAAAGCCACTTTGATCCCGAGCAAGCTCTCTCGCTCATTGAGCGTGAGCGGTGCACTTTGTTTTATGGCATGGGCAATATGGTTCAGGCGCTCGCATATCATCCGAACAAGGGTCTTTTCGATCTCAGTTCGCTGCGGTCCGGCGTGATGACAGGCACCCCCGAACAATTCAAAGCAATTCAGGAGTTAGGCGCCACCGAGATATGTCACATGTATGGCTTCACCGAAGGCTATGGGAATTGCAACGTTACTGATGGAAGACTGGATCCACCGGAAAAAGTGATCGCTTCCATCGGGCGCCCGCTGGAATGCGTGGTCCAACGCGTCGCAAACCCGGAAACTTTGGAAACATGTCCGACCGGAACGGTAGGCGAAATCCAGAACAAATATCCAGTGACGATCGGCTATTATAAAGACGAGGACAAAAACCAAGCGGCCTTCACCAAGGATGGCTACTTCCGAACCGGAGATCTTGGATATTACGATGAAGATGGGTTTCTGTACTTTGCCGGGCGTCTGAAGGAACTGATAAAAACGAACGGCATAAATGTCGCGCCAGCCGAAATTGAAGCCGTCATCAAGGCGCAGTCGGGAATAAGAGACGCCTTTGTCGTTGGGGTTCCCGACGCCGTTCGGGAGGAGGCGGTCGCTGTTGTGATTGTACCGCATTCACTGGACGAATCCGACCAGATCGAAAGGCGACTACGCGCCGAACTGCCAAAATTGCTTTCGGGGTATAAGGTGCCGCGATATTACAAGTTTTTACAGGCCGACGAACTTCCGCTTACAGCGACCGGCAAGGTCCACAAGCTTCGCATGCCCGATCTTTTTGAAGTAGAGAAGGCTTGAGGATCAGCGGAGATGGGCATTGATGAGCTGAAATCATGGGTTGGTCGTTCTCAGCAAACGACCGATGTTTTGTCGCAAGGATTAGTTGCCCGCTTCTGTGCCACATTCGATCGGAATGAAGTGGATTTGCCGCTTGGTACTCCGGCACCTCTGGCGGTCCATTGGGCTTTGGGCGCGTTACTGACGCCGACGAGCGAATTGGGACCTGATGGGCATCCGAAGAAAGGAGGCTTTCTTCCCCCAGTGCCTTTGCCGCGCCGAATGTGGGCAGCAGGCGACCTGAACTTTCACGATCGCCTGAGAGTAGGAGACGAAGTAAGAATTCGCTCTGAAGTGGCCAGCATTGACTTCAAAGAAGGTAGGAGCGGTGCGCTCTGCTTTGTTCGGGTCGATCACCAGGTTGATACCTCGCGTGGCCGCGCCATCACCGAACAGCAAACGATAGTCTATAGAGAGGCCTCCACCTCGAACTTCGTTCCGTCACCCACTCAGTGGGATCCACCAGAGGACGTAATTCTTCATCGTGAAATGAAGGCGGATACGGTTCTGCTCTTCCGCTATTCGGCCCTCACATTCAATTCTCACCGGATTCACTACGACAGAGACTATGCTGTTGATGTTGAACGTTATCCGGGGCTGGTGGTTCAGGCACCGTTACAGGCCACATTGCTGATGAATGCTGTGGACGACTGGCTTGATGGCAGAAAGCTTAAATCTTTCAGCTTTCGCGCTGAGCGTCCGATGTATGATGGCGATAACCTGCATCAATTTGGGAGATTGCTGTCGGCGCACGAAGTTGCACTCTGGACTTGCGGAGCCGAAGGGGTCCCCGCTGTTAGCGCAAAAGTGGAGTTCTGATCCGATGTCTGCAGCAACGTGCATAGCCCCTTTGTTTGTCCCGGGTGATCGTCCCGAGCTGTTTTCGAAAGCCGCTGCATCTGGTGCCGATCTTGTTATTCTTGACCTGGAAGACGCGGTCGCTCTGGCGCGAAAAAACATAGCCCGCAAGGCAGTTTCGGAGAGGCTTCCCGGTGGTTTCGCAGTACGCGTGAACGCCGAAGCGACCGGACTGATGTTGGACGACGCCAAGGCCGTTGAAAAATCCGGGGTTCTGGCCGTGGTATTGCCAAAAGCCGAAGACGCCGGACAGATTACCTTGCTCAGGTCGCTCATTTCTAGATCTATCGAAGTGATTGCATTGATCGAAACCGCCAAAGGGCTGGATAACGTAAAGCAAGTAGCGCTGAAAGCGGACCGATTGGCATTTGGTTCGATTGATTACGCGGCGGACATGGGCTGCGACCTTCACAAGGACGCGCTGCTGCCGGCCCGACATGCCATCGTTCTCGCCTCCAGACTTGCGGGTTTGCCCAGTCCGATTGACGGCGTGACTGCTGATATGCGGGGAGGGGAAGGTCTGAGGGCTGAGGCGGCGTATTCAGCTTCCCTCGGCTTTGGCGGCAAGCTTTGTATTCACCCCTCTCAAATCGAATTGGTAAAGGAGGGTTTTTTTCCCACCGAGACGGAAATCGCCTGGGCGCAAAAAGTAGCAGCCAGTGGGGACGGGGTGGTGAACATAGGTGGCGAGATGATTGATGCACCCGTCAGAGATCGAGCCAATCGCATTTTGCGCTTGGCCGGCATCAAATAGGGAATCCAAGTACCTTTAATTACCTTTCCCATAGCCCTTTTGCAGTCAATTCATCGGCAATCTGGTGAACCGCCGCAATGATTGAGCGGGCGATCTTGCTCACCGGGCGTTGGGTCGAAGTTGCGAGCATGAGCTGGCGTGAGAGCTTGGGTTTTATCGGTGCAACAAACAGCTCTCCTAAACTAACATATTCCGCGACGCTTGCGAAAGGCAGTATGGTGTAGCCTAGGCCTTGCTGGACGGACTGAACGCATGTGGAGAGGGCATCGATTTCGAACTCGACATTCAACGTTGCACCATTTGCCATTGCAAAGCTTTCAACCAGAATGCGAAGTCCGTGTGGTTTTGATGGTAATATCATAGGCAAAGAGACCATTTGTTGCAAAGTGACCCCATTCCTGAGTTCATCTTCACCCAATCCCTTTTTGCCAATCAGCAGCAGTTCCTCCTCAATCAGAGGTTCGGAAAGAACCATTGGTGTTTTGGGCGCATCGTATATGATCGCGATATCGACTTTGCCGGTTGCCAGCCACTCGAGCACATGCCCGCTATACCCTTCCTGAATGCGCAAGGACACCTTTGGATAGTTGGCTTTCACCCATTTGGCCAGGGGAACACCGAGCACAGATCCCGAGGTTGGCGGCATGCCGACGCTTACAGAGCCACGTGGTTCGGCATTAAGTATTTCCATCTCAGAGCGTATGCTATCAGTCGCCTTGATGATCTGGCGGGCATATTCGGCCACAATTTCTCCAGAGTCGGTTAGTATGACGCCCCGGCCATTGCGGTAAAGTAACTGCGTACAAAGTTCATCTTCCAGGTATCTGATATGCCGTGACAGCACGGGCTGGGCTACCGACATCATAACGCTGGCTTTTGCCTGGCTACCTGATTCAATGACGGCCAGGAAGTACTTGAGTTGTTTAAGTTCCAACGACGCGTTCTCCGATCTCTGGCTCTGTGGTCACAGCTATACAAATCAGCATTCATCCAAGCTAAGAATTGTAGCGCTTTTCAGTCGAATAGCTAGAGACGTGTTGTTACGCCTCTGGCCTGAGAATGATCCGTCCCGTGATTTTTGCCTGAGCCATCAAATCATGGGCGTGCCTTGCCCGATCAAGCGGCAAAATCTGAGCAATCGTTGGTTTGACCATTCCACGTTTGACGAGTTGCAGGCATTGTTCCAGTTGTAACCGTGTTGTTGAGGTCGCAGTTAGAAGCGATATGTTCTTGAGTATGAGCTGCGCCGGGTTGAACTGTACAAAATCTCCTGTTAGCTGGCCCACAGATATCCATCGGCCTCCTGTCCTCAAAGACCGTCGGACGGATTCAAAAACGGGGGTCCCGATATTGTCCAGAACGACGTCCACGCCAACTCCGCCGGTCAGCTTGAGTATTTGATCGCTGAACGGCTCGCCCCGACCGTGAACGACGATCTTGTGCCCCCCCAATTCTTCGAGCATCGCCGCTTTTTCTGGCGCACTCGTTTGAGCAATTACCCACGCGCCTTGGGCACGCGCAATTTGCACGGCCTGGGTGCCCAAACCACCGCTCGCCCCTGTGATCAGCACAGTTTCTCCGATCTTGACGTTCCCAACGTCTCTTAAGGCGTTGTAAACACTTCCAATTGTGCATGCTGTGACCGCGGCGTCGTCGAAACCCACACCCTCAGGTATCAGCGCCACATTGTCGTGTTCGACGGAGACATACTCTGCGTACCCACCAAACATCCCATAGTCGCCGAGGAACTTCTTTTCCTCGCACAGCGGTTCGTGATTTGTGCGGCAATGGTGGCAATGCCCGCAAATATGATAACGTTGTGTTGTTGCCACTCGATCACCAGATTTGAAGCCTCCAGCGTCAGACCCCACATCGACGATGGTTCCTGCGATCTCGTGTCCAAGTATCAGCGGCATCTGCACCCCATGCTTGATTACGCCCTTCCTGACCAAAACATCGTGGTAGCAGACCCCACTGCTGGCGATTTTAATCAGGAGGTTTTTCGGGCCAATCTTGGGAATTGGAACGTCGATAAACTGCATGCTATCAACATCACCCGGCTCGCGAACCACGACTGCTTTCATCGCTTTCTCCAGAATGTTAAGTAATCACCACTTGAAATTGCGCGGCAGTCAGTCAGGCCAATCCAAACGCGTCCGCCACCGTCGATATAGCATCCCGGTCATCGGCCGCTTGTGTTTAGCAGTTATGCTTTATTGACTAGGTCACCACGAACAGCAAGTTGTGTAACCTATGCCTAATTGTATTGGCCAATTGGTCGAGCGCGCCCGTTGCGTGCCGCTAAGAGTCGAGGAGGCTACGACTGCAATGAGTAAAATCGAGGTGCCTACTAGGGTGATGCGAGAGGGGCTGTTCGAGGTCAACCCGCCTAAACTTATTGGTTCACGCTGCAAAACTTGTTCCGTCGAAACGTTTCCTGCGCGAGATTTCTGTCCCGCCTGTGGTGCCGACGAAGTCGAAGCCCCTATCTTGTTGTCGCCTGATGGGCGGGTCTATAGCTTCACGGTAATTCGGCAGGCACCAGCGGGCCGCAAAACCCCATATAGCCTTGCATATGTTGATCTGGCAGATGGGGTTCGGGTGCTGGCCCAGGTTGATGAGGATCCAGAGCTATTGCGCATAGGCATGCCAGTCACACTAAAAATTCGCAAGGTAATGCAGGACGGTGAGGTGGAAGTCATCGGCTATGCATTTGAACCAGACAAGAAAGCGGAGGGCGAAGTAGATGCCTAAAACCTTGATAGTCGGCGCTGGCATGGTCCGCTTCGGCAAATTTGCACCAGAAATTACGCTTGAAAAGCTCGCGACAGGCGCAGCTCGAAACGCCATGAAAGATTGCGGGGTATCTCGCAAGGATATCGAGGCTGTTTTTGTCGGGCATGTATTCGGCGGTCCCGTTGCCGGTCAACGCATTGCAACAGAATTAGGGCTGGGTGGGCTGCCGGTCAGTAACCATGAGAACTACTGCGCCAGTGGCGCGACGGCGCTTCGTGAGGCATGGACCGCAATTAGTGCCGGGCTTTACGACATAGTCCTTGTGATCGGTGTTGAGAAAATGACCGATCGAGTCAAGGGTGGGGTCGCGCCAGACGCCAATGATCTCGACGCCATGCATGGCTACATCATGACGGCAGGGCACGCGATGAGTGCGCGTCGTTACATGCATGACCACAACGCTACCCGTGAGCAAATTGCTGCTGTAGTGGTGAAAAATCATGCGCATTCCCAACATAACCCCTATGCTCAGTATCAGCATGCGATTTCGTTGGATGAAGTGTTGCATGCTCGTCCCATTGCGGATCCGCTGGGACTTCTTGATTGCAGCCCGATCAGTGACGGTGCCGCAGCCGCCATCGTTTGTTCCGAGAAAGGACTGGCGAAGCTGGGCATCACGGAAAAGCGGCCGGAGGTTCGTGGGGTGGCGCTGGTAAGCGGTACTTTGCGTGCCGGCACAGGTGACATCAACGAAGAGGATATCTCTCGTCGTGCCGGACGTCTGGCTTACCAAATGGCCTCAATTGATCCTGCGGACATCGATTTTGTCGAAATGCACGATTGTTTTTCCATTGCTGAGATTGTGCGTATGGAAGGCTTGGATCTGATACCAACAGGAGAAGGGGCGCGCTGGACAGAGTCAGGGAAGACTTCGATAGGTGGTCAACTTCCTGTGAACCCAAGCGGAGGCTTATTGTCTAGGGGGCATCCTGTAGGTGCAACAGGTATGGCGCAGGTGTGCGAACTCTATTGGCAATTGACGGGCCAGGCGGGTGCGCGACAGGTTGAAGACGCAAAACTCGCGCTGGCCTACTGCAAAGGTGGGACGGTTGCCGGAACAGACGGGGGAGCTGTCAGCGTCGTGGTCATGTCGGTATGAGTTCAAAGCGTGGGCTTATCATCACGGGTGGTCAGGAGGTGTGCGGGCTAAGAGACCATCTGTTCGATATTAATTTCGATTTGGAAATACGTAGATTTGAGGAGACTGACCTTATCGTGAAGTCGTTGGGCGGTGACGTGTCAGGCTGGTCACTGGTGGTCTTGGTACCCGCTCTCAGTCCGTTAGATTCCACATTGTTGGCGCTGGAATCGCGGCTGGCCGAGTTATTTTCCATAACCAAGTCAACCGCTGCAGTTTTTGAAGATTCTGGTAACGCGCCGAGGTTCGTGGTGCTTTTGCGTGGAGCTGCTGCAATGGGACAAAAAGATGATTTGCTGAATTCCGCGCTTGCCGGAGCGATGCTCAGTCTTGGCCGGACTTTGTCACTTGAACTCAAGAAAGTCGGTGGGAGCTGGAATACGATTATGTATTCATCGGACCTTGGTGTTGATAACGAAAGTGATAGCATTGCCCCTGTCGCAGCGCTGATTTCCGTTCTGGCTGGATCATCGGGATCCGCGATAAACGGACAGGAGATTTTTGCCATGCAGGGGGCGGACGTCGGCCGGTTGCATCCATGACTGGACCGTTGAATTCTGCCATCTTGACCGGCGCTGGCGGTGGTATCGGCAGGGAAATCCTTCAGACTCTCGTCGCGAAGGGCATATCAGTGCTTGCCACTGATTTGAGCGAAAGCGCCTTGGCCTCTGCCGCAGATGAACTGAAAGACCTGCCCGGCAAAATTATCTGCAGTGCGGGAAATATTACCGATCCAGATTTCGCGGTCGCCCTGACCGCGCGCGCTTTAGACGCCTTTGGCGGCATTAGTCTACTGATTAACTGTAGCGGTTTTCTCAAAGACGCCCGCTTTCAAAAAATGTCTGATGACCTGTTTCGGACGCTCATTGCCGTCAATCTGATCGGCCCGATCCGGTTGATCGAGGCGGTTACCCCTTACATGAAACAGGAAGGACGCGGTCGGATCATCTCCTTGGCGTCGCGGGCCTGGTTGGGAAATTTCGGTTCTTCGGGATACAGTGCGGCGAAAGGCGGTATCGTGGGATATTCGCGAGCGCTAGCGCTGGCTCTTGCCCCGCACGGAATTACGGTCAATTGCGTCGCGCCGGGCTTTATCGACACGCCGATGGCCAGATCCTTGCCGCCTGAAATCATGCAGCGTGTTCTCGAGGCAATTCCGGTTGGGCGGGCGGGCACTGTGCAGGACGTTTCGGCACTCGTTGCGTTCCTGGCATCCGACGAAAGCGGATACATCACTGGGCAGACGTTGGTTGCCTGTGGTGGCAGAAGCATCAGTGATCCGATTTCAGCGAAGTGAGGTAATTTTTGTGACCGATATTGAGTGGCGCGACCGCTTTTTCGAAGATTTTACAGTTGGTGATGTGTGCAAGCACCGCAGTGCCCGCACAGTGACCACCTACGACAACATGATGTTTACGCTGCTGACCCAAAATCCTGCTCCGTTGCATCTTAATCACGACTTTGTCAAAGCGGCCGGGCATCAAAATGTTCCATTTAACAGCACATTTACCCTTGCCTTGGTGACGGGGCAGTCGGTTGCCGATTTGACGCCCAATGTGATGACAAATCTGGGGTGGCAGGACGTTAGGTTACCATCTCCCGCTTTTGAAGGCGATACAATCTACAGTGAGTCTGAAGTTGTCAGCCTCCGAGAGTCCGCCAAGCATGAAAACGCGGGAATCATGTCAGTCAAAACGACTGGATATAATCAGGACGGAGAAATTGTCATCGAATTTGTTCGGACGGTGATGATCTATAAAAAGGGGAAAGGCCCCAAGGTGCGCCGGCCGGAACCGGTTCGGAAGGGTTCTTGAGGTTTAGTATGATTAGCAAGATTTTGGTCCCCGTTAAGCGGGTTGTCGACTACAACGTGAATGTGCGTGTGAAGTCGGACGGTTCAGGTGTTGAGCTGAATAACGTCAAGATGAGCATGAACCCGTTCGACGAGATTGCGGTCGAGGAGGCCCTGCGGCTGAAGGAGGCCGGCAAGGCGGAAGAAGTTGTGGTGATCTCGATCGGCTCGGACAAGAGCGCCGAGACGTTGAGGACGGCTCTGGCCATGGGCGCGGACCGGGCGGTGCTGGTGAAGGCCGAGGGCGATGTGGAGCCGCTGGCTGTGGCCAAGATCCTGAAGGGCATTGTTGCTGAAGAGAAGCCCGATCTGGTGATCCTCGGCAAGCAGGCGATCGACGACGACAGCAACCAGACCGGGCAGATGCTGGCGGCATTGCTGGGCTGGGGACAGGGGACCTTTGCCTCAGAAGTCGATCTTGGCGCTGGCAGCGTCGTGGTCACCCGCGAGGTCGATGGCGGATTGCAGAAGGCCAAGTTGAAGCTGCCGGCCATCGTGACCACCGACCTGAGACTGAATGAACCGCGCTATGCCAGCCTGCCCAATATCATGAAGGCCAAGAAGAAGCCGCTCGACGAAAAGAGTGCGGCCGATTACGGCGTCGATACGAATCCAAGGCTGAAGGCGAAGAAGACCGAGGCGCCCAAGGGCCGTCAGGCCGGCGAGATGGTGCCGGACGTAGCAACGCTCGTCGAAAAGCTCAAGGCCGCTGGCGCATTTTAGGGAACTCTCGCATGACCATTCTTCTGATTGCCGAACACGACAACAAGACCCTGTCCGAGCAGACCGCCAAGGCGCTGAATGCCGCGCTGGCGATTGGCGGGGAGATCGACATCCTGGTGGCGGGCAAGGGGGCAAAGAGCGTGGCCGATGCCGCCGCAAAGCTCAATGGCGTGCGCAAGGTGCTGCTCGCTGAGGGCGATGCGCTGGAACACCACATGGCCGAGCCGCTGGCGGCGACCATTCTCGCCCTCAAGGACAATTACGATTGCTTCATCGCCCCGGCCACGACCAATGGCAAGAACGTCATGCCGCGGGTTGCAGCCCTGCTCGATGTGATGCAGGTCTCCGAAGTGATGGAAGTGATCAGCCCCAACACCTTCAAGCGCCCCACCTATGCCGGCAATGCCATCCAGACGGTCGAGACGTCCGAGGCGAAAAAGGTGCTGACTATCCGCACCGCGAGCTTCACAGCAGCCTCAGAAGGCGGCAACGCAGCAGTTGAATCAGTTTCCGCGGCAACAGACCCAAGCCTTTCAAAATTCGTGGAAAACATCACCGCCAAGTCCGACCGCCCCGAACTCACGGCGGCCAGGATCGTCGTCTCCGGCGGACGGGCGCTGGGCTCGAAAGAGAAGTTCGAAGAGGTGATCCTACCGCTGGCCGACAAGCTCGGCGCGGCCGTGGGTGCCTCGCGCGCCGCGGTCGATGCGGGCTATGCCCCCAACGACTGGCAGGTCGGGCAGACCGGCAAGATCGTCGCCCCCGAACTCTACATCGCCATCGGCATCTCCGGAGCCATCCAGCATCTCGCGGGAATGAGCGACAGCCGCATCATTGTCGCCATCAACAAGGACGCGGACGCGCCCATCTTCCAGATCGCCGATTATGGTCTTGTCGGTGATCTGTTCGCGATCGTGCCCGAGTTCGAAAAGCAAGTGTAGGGTCTATACTTTTTTACTTCGTTTCGCGCCGAGCCAAAACTGCTGCGCGGCGAGCTGTTGCAGGGCGCACCGGGTAAGTTCGCCATCAACGCCGAACGGACTGATTGGCTTAATGGCCAAAGGAAAATTTTTAGGCTCCCCATTACCGTAATGAAATAAATGAAGAGACAGAAAAAAAGTATTCGCGTCGGCCACACTGCATAGTGCTTTGCGACATCTCGCACCATCCGCTTAAATTACTGAAAGATTCAGTAATGTCCCTTACCGGATCTATAGTTTCCACTGAATGGCTTGCCCGGCATCTTGATGCCGATAAAGTCGTAGTTGTTGATGGCTCATTTAAGCTTCCAGGGGTCACACCCACCGCGAGGGAGGATTACGAAGTTCGCCACATCCCAGGAGCTCGTTTCTTCGACATCGATGCCATCGCCGATCATTCGTCCTCCCTCCCGCACATGCTGCCCTCATCGTCCGATTTTGAAAAATCGATTGAAGCGCTTGGGGTGTCTTATGACAGTTTTGTCGTCGTCTACGATACGCCCGGCTTGATGTCGGCTGCGCGCGTCTGGTGGACCTTTCGAGTATTTGGTCACGAACGCGTCGCCATCTTGGATGGCGGTCTTAAAGCGTGGATTGCAGAAGGTCGGACGGTCACCGCTGAAATGCCTGCTGTGAGGCCCGGATCATTCAATGCGAAATTCGACACCAACCGCGTTGTCTCCAAGGCTGATGTGCTTCAGAACATCGGCACAGGTGGGCGCGCTGTGATTGATGCGAGGTCGGCAGCCCGCTTCACCGCCACAGAAAAAGAGGCGCGCATTGGCCTGCGCTCTGGCCATATCCCCGGGAGCCTTAACTTGCCTTTCAACCTGCTCACAAATCCTGAAACAGGAAAGCTGAAACAGGTCGTGGAAATCGAAGCGCTGTTCCGCGAGGCCGGCCTTGACATGTCAAAACCCACAATTGCCTCATGCGGTTCGGGGGTCACGGCGAGCGCGCTGGTTTTCGGCATGCATCTCGCCGGAAAGGACGACGTTGCGGTCTATGGCGGTTCCTGGGCGGAGTGGGGCTTGCCGGGTGACACACCGGTTGAACCCTAGACTCTTTCAGTCTTTGATTGAATCGAATTGGGATTCCCTTTTTGAGCGAATTATGATTCAGGATGCTTGCTGGGACAGGAGGCCAGCAAGCATGACGCGAGCTTATTCCAACGATCTTCGAGAGCGTGTTGTTTGTGCCGTTGAGGCTGGGGCGCGTACCCGCGCGGTTGCTGAACGGTTCGGGATTGCGGTGTCCTCTGTGGTCAAGTGGCATCAGCGTTACCGTGTGAACGGGAGCGTTGCACCGGGCAAGACAGGTGGGCACCGCAAACGGCTTCTGGAACCGCACCGAACATTTATCATTGAACGGATCAAGCAAACCCCGCACCTGACGCTGCACGGGCTGAAAGCTGAACTTGCGGCGCGTGGTGTGAAAGTGTCGCACGATACGGTGTGGCAGTACTTGCGCCGCGAGGGCCTCAGCTTCAAAAAAAACTCTGTTCGCGCTGGAACAGGCGCGCCGGGACGTCGCCCGTCGGCGTGAGCGCTGGAAGAGCTGGCAATTCCGGCTTGATCCCTCCCGTCTGGTGTTCATCGACGAAACCTGGATCAAGACCAATATGGCTCCGATCCGGGGATGGGGCCGAAAGGGCCAGTCTCTGCGCGGCTACCGATCGCGCAGATGGGAGGCTGCTGGGGGGCGCCATGGAGAGGCCGGCACCGCAGACCACCAAAAGGCGACCCGCGTTCATGGATGCCAATAGCCGAGCGATGGTTTGCGGCGTCAAGCAACCCTCCGTCTATCTCCAACACGCCCAGCAGATATGTTCGCGGGCGGTTGGCTGAGGGCACTGTGATCTGAAAAGTGCAACAAGCGAGGGCGCGCTCGAAGACACTCCACGAGATCGTCAGCTCCACGCAGATCAGTGATAAGTATCGAAATGATCAATCCCCCGGAGTAGTTGTTTCGCGCTATGCGTTTATTATTTCTTGTATTATTGCGATCTTCGCAAGTATGTCGTCGAACAGAGGCGGCGATTTGTCGAACATCATCGGTGCCATATCTCGGTAATCGGCCCGCAAATCTTTAATGCGCGCCGCATCGGGCACGAGCCGCAGCGTTCCTGGCCGCGCGCTGTCATAGCTGGCCCAGCCGGAGCGGAAGAAAGTTGCCTTGTGTTTGGCCACCTGCGCCAACAAATCGATATCTGTCGTCGCGGCTTTGCCTTCCTCCGTATCGAGGAGCATGGCGAGATCATAATAGTGCCGCGAGAAATATTGCGGCGTGGGTGAATCCGCCGGACGGTGCGCTTCCGCATGAAGTGCGGTCGCCTTTTCCCAAAAGGTGCGCCGGGCTGACAGCACCGTCACGCTGGTGTCGGAATGCTCGAAAAAGTCGGGATAATCTTCGGCCGCATAGGGGCGAATGGCTTGCTCTTCGGTCGGCCAGGGATCGCCCCGCGCGCCGAGTTCGAGCTTCACGCGTGGGGTGATATAGGCCATGCCTTCATATTCGGTAACGGGCAGCGCCGTCGGATAATGAAAGTTGACCGTCTGGGCGTCGCCGGCATCGATCTCTAGCGTCCACTCGCCGTTGGTCGGCTCGCCGAGCTGTTCTACGATCGCGGCGCGGAGCGCCGGGAGCAGGTTCTCCGCGATGTGACGCTCGACGTCGCCAACCAGATCTTCGATCAGCCGCGCAGCTTGCTTCCTAGAGATCCCATCTTTCTCGGGATCGCGGTCGCCGGTGTATCCGAGTTCGGCCCGATCAAAAGATAGATCGATGTCTTCCGAGAAACGGTGGATGGCGTCGAACGCTTTTGAAAGCGACGTACCGCCCTTGAAGACCAGGGACGCTGTTGCGCCCTTGGGCAGGCCGAAAAGGCGCCTCAGGCTCCAGCAGACCCAGAAGTCCTTTTCGATGATGGTGTCGGCGACGCCCCGACGGGCGCCGGTTTCCCCGAAAAGGGCAGCACGATCGTCGGTGGGAAGCAGGGCAACCTTATCCATCGACATTCGCCGACGCTGCGTTTGCAATCGAGACGAGTGTCGGACGCATCCAGGCGGGTGCCTGCATGGCGGTGGAGGCCAGCGTCTTCTTGTCGTTGGCTGAGAGCCTGCGCGCCGCGATCTGCGCGACGTCGGCGGCTCGCACAGGTCCCACATGGCGAAGCGCCTGAACCACCGTACCGGCAGGGCTGCCCGGAGCGATCAGATGCTTGGGCGAGGCGTGGCGAAGATCGACGACACGCTTTCCCAGCACGACGCGTCTCGACGGGCCATCGGTCAGATAGGTGCTCTGAGCGGGGACCTGCGTCGAAAGACCGAGCGCGTTGGCTGCCCGCGCGCCGGCAATCTGCACCTGCGAGCCGGTCTCGCGAGCGAGCGCCTGCGCGACATCATCGGGAGTTGGTGAAAGGGGGCCAAGCTTCGGATGCAGCTTGGGATAATCGTACAGCCCGCGCGCAAGGCGACGAAGCTGGCCGCCCTTGACCAGTCGGGAGAGAGCTTGGTCGACGGAAGAGCGGACGGCGACGGTCAGGAAATCGCTGGGCGTAAAGACGCTACCGCGTCCGCTGGCGCGGACACGCTTCATGACCCGGTCTGGAACAGAGGCAGCGATCGTCTTCATGCGTCAGAAAATAACGTATCTTTTTCTGACATTCAAGAGGTAAGCTCGATAGCTGACGATCAACTCCGAAGCGGTCTCGATTTTCGAGTGCCATTCTGTTAAAACCATCGATGACGGTACTTTTCGAGGTCGGCGGCGAGATCAATGCGGACCAGAATATTCAGCTCAGACGGTCGATTGGTGCCGATAGATATCGAAACCGCGTAAATAAATTTACGGGCTGATTTCCCTTTAAAATCAATATCTTATGATTTTGACGGCCCGAGGGTCGGCATCCGGCATCCCACGCAAGAAAAAACCCAGCTAGATCAATGCTCTAGCCGGGTTTTGGACAATTGAGTGGGAATGAAGCTCTTCCTCCTAACGATGGTCAGGAAAAGCGAGCTGCAAGACGCGACGTGGGATGAGTCGATTTCGAGAACGCCGTCTGGTCGATACCTAAGGAGCGAATGAAGCGGTCGAAGGCGCACAACGTCTATCTGTCACAGCAGGCCGTCGACATCTTCATCGCGCTGAAAACCTGCGCAGGCAATTCGCGCTACGTCCTTCCGTCGTGATATGACGCTGACGTGCCGATGTCGCGAGCGATGTTCAACCGGATTACGACCGCAGTCGTTGTCAGAGCAAAAAAGGAGGGGTTACCACTCGAACCCTTCACTGTTCACGATCTTCGACGCACAGGCTCGACCTTATTGAATGAGCTCGGCTTCAACAGTGCCTGACGCACGAGGACGGCCGATCCTCGCGTGGTGTCTACAACAAGGCGGAGTACGAGCATCAGCGCCGGCATATGATGCGGGAGTGGTCCAATCTGGTGGACGCATGGGTCTCGGGGCGGAAGTATGTCCCGACTTTACTCCCGGCCACGATGGAACTGCTTGAGCTCGAGCCCAGTGTCCTGATCGACAAATGAGTTACATACCTTGTGGGTTTAGGCAAGGAGAGGCGGAATGGCGAAAGGTCGGGCGGTTGCGATCGTGCTGGAGGGCCGGGAAAAGAGTGCATTGGCTGCGTTGACGCGCAAACATGGCGCGCCGCAGGCCCTGGCGCAGCGAGCGCGGATCGTTCTGGCCGCGGCGGATGGATGGCCTCCACGACGAGCCGCGCCCCGGCGCACCGCGCCAGATCGGTGACGACGAGATCGCAGCCACGATCCGCAAGACGCTGGAAACGCTACCGAAAGGAGCGACGCAGTGGAGCCTGCGAACCATGGCCACTGAGATCGGTCATGCGCCCTCGACCGTGCACCGGATATGGGGCGCCTTCGGGCTGCAGCCACACCGCGTCGAGACCTTCAATCTCTCATCCGATCCGTTATTCGTGGAGAAGGTCCGAGACATTGTCGGGCTCTACCTGTCGCCGCCCGAGCGCGCGCTGGTGCTGTGTGTCGATGAGAAATCGCAGGTGCAGGCGCTCGGCCGTACGCAACCTTTGCTGCCAATGCGGCCTGGCCAGATCGAGCGGCGCACCCACGACGACAAGCGCAACGGTACGACATCCCTGTTCGCCGCCCTCGACGTCAAGGCGGGAACCATCGTCGGCCAATGCATGCCCCGGCATCGGACGACGGAGTTCCGAAAGTTCCTCGACGAGGTCGAGCGCAACGTGCCCGCCGATCTCGACATTCACGTCATCATGGACAATGACGGCACACACAAGACCAAGCTGATCCGCAACTGGTTCGCCAAGCGTCCGCGCTGGCATGTGCATTTCACGCCCACATCGGCGTCATGGATCAACCAGGCCGAACGGTTCTTCGCGCTGCTGACCGAACGCGCCCTCAGGCGTGGCGTATTCCGTTCGATCGCCGAACTCGAAACGGCAATCAACACTTACATCGACGCCACAAATGCCGAACCCAAACCATTCCGCTGGACCAAGTCCCCCGACGACATCCTCGCCAGCATCCAACGCTTCTGCCTCCGGACAATCAAAGCAAATCCATAGAATGAACCGGACCTCAGAATCGGGACACTAGGTGACTATTTCGATTTCGCTTGCATCCCCCGAAGATAGCAACTGCCACGCTAACGCTCTGTTAACCACAGACTTTTAGGAAGAACCCTTCAAACTGGGACTCGGTCAGTTTTTGTTGGCTATGCGAATGCGGCCTCTTTTTCCAAAGCTAGCCTCCAGGATTCAATGGTTTCATCGGTGACTCGCTCAATACGACCCTGTATCGCCTCGATTGCAAGTTCGATGGGCATCCCGAATACTCGCACCGTTATGCCGTCGCCGAGGCGGGAAAGGTGTCGCAGACTTTGGCCCGATAAGATGGATGGAAGTTCGAACGTTAAACTGCGCAGGATTGCGATGCCCCACCATTCTGTCGGGCGTCAGGATATCCTGTGGCCGGAACGCCTCTCAAACCCCCGTATAGGGGCGCGGCCGGCTCCCGTCGGTGAAACGCGACAGACGGAAGGGATGCGGGTCGACGAAGGCTTGTTCTCCGGTAGCAAGTTGTGCCGCGAGTTTGCCTGCGGCCGGGCCGATGCCGAAACCGTGGCCGGAGAACCCGGTCGCCACCACCAGTCCGTCGACCGCGGGCACGTCGGAAATCACCGGTACGGTATCGGGCATCGCATCGATCATCCCGGCCCAGGCCTGTACGACCTTCGCCTCTCCGAAAGCCGGGAAGCGGCGTTTGAGTTCAGCATGGGCGGCGCGAATGAAGCGCATGTCGGGCGCGGGGTCGAGGGTGCGGCAGGCCTCGTAGGGAGAGGGGCGATCATAGGGCACATGCCTGTCGCACTGAAGCGCCTCGAAGAAATCACGCCCGAACCTGAGCGCGATATGGCGCCATTCCATTTCCAGCAGGGGGATGTAGTCGAGCATGTAACGGAAATGGGCGGGCGTGATCGGCGCGCTGTTGGAGAGCGCGTTGGCGATGGTCAGGCCGCCATCGGAGCGACGGCGGACGCCGAGGACGCCGTCCCAGAAATTCACGTCGAGGCCGTTGCTCGTCATTGCCTGCGTGCGTGAAACGGAGGAGCGGACGGCAAGTTGCGGCAGCCGGATATCGAGGTCGACAAGGATCCGGCGCGTCCATGCGCCGCCGGCCACGATGACCGCGTTGCAGCGGATGGTGCCCTGTTCGGTCACCACGCCGGTCACCCGCCCGGCGGCGGTTTCGATGCCGCGCGCCGCGCAGTCGGTCACGATCGTCGCGCCCATGCGCCGCGCGGCCATTGCCATGCGCGGCACGGCCCATTGCGGCTCGGCGCGTCCGTCGCTCGGGCAAAGCAGTGCACGGGGCGGAGGCGCTGTGTCGCCGTGAAGACGGCGGGCGATCTCGGCCGGGCCGATCATGCTTGCGGCAATACCCGCCTCGGCCGCGGTTTTGACCCAGGCCTCGTATTTTTCGGTCAGCGCCTCGTCGCGGGCGGCGAAGAAGGTTCCGCAGGTCGCAAAGCCGACATCGGCGCCGATGCGCGCCGCCATGCCGCGCCACATCGCCAGGCTTTCGCGGATCAGATGCAGTTCGCGCGGATCGCGACGGCCCTGCCGGCACCAGCCCCAGTTCCGGCTCGACTGTTCGGCGGCGATCTGTCCCTTCTCGACAAGCGTGACCGGATGGCCCTTCTCGGCCAGTTCCAGCGCCGCCGAGACGCCGATGATCCCGCCGCCGATCACCACCGTTTCTGCGGCATCGGGAAGAGCAGGGGGCTCGAAGAGCGGAAGTATCGCGGGACCCATATAGACTTTTCTCCGGTTTGAGAGTTTGGAACAATTAAGACGGGCTCATGCCTTTGCCGCTGCGGATTTCTGCAGCTTTTCCAATTCCTTGAGGATATGCACCCAGCTTCGCGCGCCTCTGCGAACCCGTTCGACATCATAATGTTCGTCAGGGGCGTGGATCGCATCGCCGGACAGGATGAAGCCGATCACCACGCATTCCGCACCCAGCATATCGTTGAACAACTGAACCAACGGAATGGCGCCGCCGGAACCGATCAGGCGCGTTGGCTTCTGCCATTCGATTTCAAGACCGCGACTGGCGGCGGCAAGATGCGGGCTGTCTTCCGAAAGTGCCACCGCCGAACTGCCCCCTTCGCCATGAAACGAGACCGAACAGCCCTGCGGAACACGCGCTTCGACATGGCTTCGGAAACGCTTCCGGACCCGGTCGGGATCCTGTCCGGGCGCAAGGCGGAAGGAGAGTCGGGCCGTCGCCGTTGCCGGAAGAACCGATCGTTCGCCCGGCCCCTGATTGCCGCCGGTAATGCCATTGATGTCCACGGTCGGGCGACCCCACATGGCTTCCAGCGCGGTATATCCCTCCTCTATGATCCCGCCGGCGCGGTCGACCTCGTCGAAAAGCGCCGTCTGGCGCGACAATTCCTGCCAATCGGTGCGCAGGCCCGGCGGAATGTCTTCCACACCGTCGTAGAAGCCTTCGATTGTGATCCGGCCGGTGTCGTCATGCAGTCCGGAGAGGATGGAACCGAGGATGCGGATCGGATTGGCGGCGACGGCCCCGAAAAGACCGGAATGGAGATCGGGGTTGGGAGTTGCCACCGTCACCCGCTCGTGGACAAGGCCCTTGAGCCGGGTGGTGATCGCCGGTTCGGTCGGCGACCACATCTCGGCATCGCATATGAAAGCAACGTCACAGGCCAGCGCCTCGCGATAGGCGTCGATGAAAGCCGGCAGGCTTGCCGATCCGGATTCCTCCTCGCCTTCCAGCAGAATGACGATCTCGGTCGGAAAGTCGCCGTTGACGGCCTTCCAGGCCCGCAGGGCCTCGATGAAGCTCCAGAGCTGGCTCTTGCTGTCGGATGCGCCACGACCGTAGAAGCGCTTCTTGCCGTCTTCCTCGACCAGTTCGGGAGAAAACGGCGCGTGGCTCCATTGTTCGCGGTCGCCAACAGGCTGGACGTCGTAATGCCCGTAGAACAGCAGCCGTCCGGCCTTGCCGGTTCTGCCGGAGCGGGCGAGTACGACGGGATGGCCCGCGGTCTCGATGATCTCGCTTTCAAATCCGATCAGCGACAGTTCATGGAAAAGCCACTCGGCGGCGCGGCGAATGTCTGCCGCGTTTTCCGGATCGCTGGAAATCGAGGGGATCGCGATCAGATCGAGCAGTTTGGCAATCGCCTGATCGAGATTGTCATCGATGTCGCTGAGCATTTTCTCGGTGTCTGTCACGCCGGTTCTCCGTCTGGCCGTTTCGGCTGCCATTGCCGCGTTTGCAGTGTCTTCAAGCCGCTCTCTGCGCTGTTTCGAGCACTGAAAGCAGCCGCTCTATATCGTCCCAGAGCTCTCTCTCGTCCTCCAGGCCGATGCTCAGGCGCAGGATGATGTCTGGCCCGGACCAGGATGTCGCCGTGCGAAACCCGTCGACTGACATCGGCGCCGCAAGGCTGCGCGTGCCGCCCCAGGAGGCGCCGATGGCGAAAATTTGAAGCGCATCCAGCGCCGCTGCGATATGCGGCGCGGCCGCGGCGCAAAACACCACGCTGAAGACGCCGCTCGAACCGAGAAAGTCGCGTTTCCACAGCCCGTATCCGGGAAAGCTCTCCAGCGCGGGATGCAGGACCGCATCTACTAACGGGTGACCTTCGATCCTGCGGGCGAAATCGAGTGCCACGCGTTCACTGTGGCGCAGTCTTACCCCGAGCGTTTCAAAGCCCCGCAGCACCAGCGAGGCATCATCCGGCGAGACGCCTATCCCCATCCTGCCGATCAGGGATCGGATGGGATAGATCAGTGCCTCGTTCTTGACGGTTATCGAGCCCATCAGCACATCCGAATGGCCGGAAACGAACTTGGTGAGCGCCTCGGTGACGATGTCGGCGCCATGGGCGATCGGCTTGAAGTTAAGCGGCGTGGCCCAGGTGTTGTCGACGCCGACAAGCGCGCCGCCAGCATGCGCAATGGCCGCGATGGCGGGGAGATCGAGCACCTCCATCGTCGTCGAACCGGGGCTTTCGCACCAGACGATACGGGTGTTCTCGCGCATTTTGACGGCGACATCCTCGGGCGATAGCGGATCAAAAAAATCGACTGCGACGCCGAGCCGGCGCAGGTCTGTCTCCGCCAGGTCGCGCATTGGCGGATAGGCGGTGTCGGCGATCAGGATATGGTCGCCTGCCGACAGGAAGGGCAGGACCGCAAGGGCGTTGGCGCCTTGGCCCGAAGGGGTCAGGAACGTCCATGCGCCGCCTTCCAACGCGCTGAGCTTTGCCTCGAGCGTGCGTGTCGTCGGTGTCCCGTAGAGGCCGTATGAGTAACCCGCATGGCCTCGTTCCAGGCGCGATGCGTAGGCCTTGGCGTCGGCAAACACGATTGTCGAGGCGCGGTGGACGCCGACGCCGAGCGGCGAAAAGCCTTCGGACGGTACAGACGGGGTCAGGACGCATTGCGTGAGATCATTCATGATAAAGGCCTTTCCCGGAACGGAAGGCTTCAAGAGCCATTTTCCGCCAAGCGTCAGCAATGCTGACGGATATTACAGTTATTTGCATTTCGATAAGGGCGGCGAACCGCCCTCTGTTGTTTTGGGGCGGGTCAGAGCACTTTGGACAGGAACGCTGCCGTACGCGGGTTTTGAGGGTTGGCAAGCATGGCTCGTGGAACGCCTTTCTCGACGATCTGGCCCTGGTCCATGAACACGAGGTGATTGCCGACTTCACGCGCAAAGCCGATCTCGTGGGTCACGACGACCATGGTGATGCCGCTTCGCGCAAGGTCCTTGATGACATCGAGAACCTCGCCGACCAGTTCGGGATCAAGCGCCGAGGTCGGCTCATCGAACAGCATCACATCCGGCTCCATGGCAAGCGCCCTGGCGATGGCGACGCGTTGCTGCTGGCCGCCGGAAAGCTGTGCCGGGTAGCGGTTTCCGAACCCCTCGAGCCCGACGCGCGCCAGCAATTGCTCTCCCTTCTCGCGGGCTTTGTCTCGTGGCCAGCCCTTGACGTGACGCGGCCCTTCCATGACGTTCTCGATGGCCGTCATGTGCGGGAACAGATGAAACCGCTGGAACACCATGCCGGTCATACGTCTTTGGGCGGCGACCTGAGCAGGTGTCAGGGGGTGAAAGCGGCCTTCGCGTTCCGTGAAACCTTGCAGTTCGCCCTTCAGAAACACCCGGCCGGCGGAAATGCTTTCGAGCTGGTTGATGCATCTGAGAAGCGTCGACTTGCCAGAGCCGGAAGGCCCGATCGCGACACAGACCTCGCCCTGGCGGACCGTGATGTCAACGCCTTTCAACGCATGCACATGGCCGTAGAATTTGTGGATGTTCTGCATATCGACGCAGAAATCATAGCTGGTTGCGACCATGGTCTACTCCGCCCTCGTGGGATAGCCGGCAACGCCCCTGCCGAAGTGGCGTTCGAGGTAGTGCTGGCCGACCATCAGCAGGCTGGTGATGGCGAGATACCAGGTGCCGGCGACCATCAGCAGCGGGATCGGCAGATAGAGCCGGTTGGCGATCGCATTGGTCGCGAAGGTCAGGTCGAGCGTGAACGGTATGGCGAGCACCAGCGACGTCATCTTCAGCATGCCGATGGTTTCGTTGCCTGTCGGCGGAATGATCACGCGCATGGCAAGCGGCATCAGGATGCGCCACCAGATTTTCGCCGATTTCATGCCCAGCGCCTGCGCCGCCTCTTTTTGTCCGGCGTCGATCGAGTTGAAGCCCGCGCGGAAGATTTCCGTCAGATAGGCGGATTCGTTGAAGCCAAGCCCGAGGATGGCGGCAAGCGCGGGCGTGATGACATAGCGCGTATCGAGGCTGATCAGTTCCGGACCGAAGGGGATGGAAAGGCTGAGGCTCGGAAACAAGACCGCGAACAGACCCCAGAACAGCAACTGCGTATAGATCGGCGTGCCGCGAAAGAACCAGACCCATGTGTATGCCAGCCAGCGCAGGATCGGGTTGTCGCTGTCGCGCATCACCACGAGCAGCCCGGCGACGACGATTGCTACCGCCATGGCCACGACTGTGAGCAGCAGCGTCCACCCGACGCCGCGGATGACCTGCGGCGAAAACAGATAGCTGAAGTATACGGACCAATGGAAATTGGCATTGTTGACGATTGCATGGCTGACCTGCAGCACGAGGATCGCTATTACCAGAACGGTCAGCCACCGGCCGAGGTAGCGCCGCGGCACCACGACGTTGTGCGTGATATCGGGCTTTGCCTCGGAGACCGGTTGCAATCCGGTCGCCGTGCTTTTGATATCGTATGTCATGATCTCAGTGATTGGTTTCAGGGTTGACCTGCGCTTCCTCGACGACTGCCGAGCCAATACCCCAGCTGTCGAGAAGCGCCTGATAGGTTCCATCCGCAATCAGCGCATTGACCGTATCGGCGATCAGTTCGGCGAGCGCCAGATCGGGTTTGGCCACGGCTATGCCGTTGGGTCCGCTGTCGCCAAAGGCACCGGCCACCGGCTCCATCGTTTCCAGCCGACCGTCGGATTGCTTGGCCGCGTAGCCAATGCCTGCCTCCCCGGAGACCGTGGCATCGGCGCCACCGACGGCAACGCGCGTCAGCACCTCGGTCTGCTTGCCAAACGGCAGGACCTCGATCTCTTCCTTGCCGGCCGAAACGCATGTCTCGTTCTCCGCCAGAATGGCCCGTTCGTGGTAGGTGCCGGACTGGACCGCGATCGTGCGCCCGCAGAGCTTGGATGGATCGAAGCCCGTCGGATTTCCTGTCCTGACGAGCCACATGTCGCCGGTGATGGCATAGCTGACGAAGTTGACCGCCTTCATGCGCTCTTCGGTAACCGAGAATGCGGATATGCCGAGGTCGAATTTGGAACCCAGCGCGGGAAGGATCGCTTCAAACGCCGAGGTCCGAAAATCGATATTAACGCCGAGCTTCCGGCCGATAGCATTGGCGATGTCGACATCGATGCCTTCCGGCGTCTGGCCATCGGCGGCGCTCAGGAATTCCCAGGGCGCATAGGCCGTGTCCGAGCCGATCGTGAGTATGCCGGCCTGCTTGATCTTGTCCGGCAGTCGGGCCGCGAGAGCTTCATCGACATTGATGCCGGAAGTGTCGAAATTCTGCGCGAATGCCGGAAGCGATGCGGTCGCCAACAGGGCGGCCAGCGACATGCGAAGGAAGGATTTGTTCATCTGATTGTTCCCGTCTTGTTATGATTTGGTCCTCCGAAACTTGGGAGGCTTCGTTTTGACCATGCTCATACTATCGGGGATGGAATTTGCGCCGTCCAATAATAAGATCGGGGCGTTCTATTCCGTATGGTTATTGATTTTTCTGGTCACGGATATGATGGCGCAGCCCTCGGCAAGGTTTGAAGCGGGGCCCGAAGTTGTGGCAGTTGTCGCGAAGTGTCGGCCCAACCAAGGTCGGCGTTTGGTGAGGAGCCCTGCGTGGCCGGCTCACACCTCTGCCTTCAGGTCCGCGACAAATTCTTCCAGATGCCGGGAGGGAAGGCGGTTGGGCGGGGTGATGAGGAGCGTGCGGAAATGCATTTCCGGCTCGAACGGCTTCAGCACCAGACCGCGCCCGAGATAGGGCTCCGCCGTCAACGGATCCACCAGACCGATCCCGATGCCGGCCGCAACCATCGAACATATGGTTGTCGAATATGGGGTTTCGATAACGGTTTTCATTTTCACCCCGGCCGCCTGGAACAGGTCTTCGGCCTCGGCGCGGGTGGTGTCTTCCGGAGCGAGCGCGATAAAGGGGTGACCTGCCAGATCATTCGGACGAACCGTATCGAGCCTCTCAAGGGGATGTCCCTCGGGAATGGCCACCGCGACGCGGAAACGGGCGAATTCGGTGAAGGTGACGCCGGTTTTGTCGATTTCGTCGGCGACGACCCCGAGGTCGAACTGCCCCGAAGCGACGAGATCGCGAACTGTCGAGGACATGCGAGCCTGGAACGTGATGGCGATATTCGGATTGCGGGCCATGAAGCGTTTCATGGCGCGCGGCAATATGTTGGTCGACAGCGCAGAGAGGCAGGCAATCCTGAGTTCGCCCGAACCGAAATCGCGAATGCGTGCGGCCGCGCCGCGCAGATGCGCCAGGCCAAGGAATGCGTGTTCCACCTCCCGGAAGAAAAGCTGGCCTTCTGGGGTTGGATGCAACCGCCCCTTGACGCGGAGGAAGAGGGCAAAGCCAAGGGAACGTTCCAGCTCCTGTATGGTCTTACTGATGGCGGGCTGTGAAATATGCAGCACCTCGGCCGCCCGCGCCGTGGTTCCGTTGGTCATGACCACGCGAAAGACTTCGATCTGTCTCAAGTTCATCAGCGGCTCCATCGATGCGTTTCTGCAGATGTTGGACGGGCAATGGACCCACCCACACACTCGCGGCAATCTGTCTTCTAAAATAGAACTGGCCGATATCCCAACCTGTCGGCGCCAAAATCGCGCGGAGGGTTATTGTCTCCCTTGCCGGGAAGCGAACCAGAGCCAGATGCCAGACTCACGGAATTGGCTCATTATGACGCTGGATATCTCAAGCTGTTCGGCGCGTACTCGATTGCGCGAACTGTCACACTTCATAGCATCGTCAAGGCAGGGATTGAGGGTAGGCAACAGCGAGCCGCCAAAAATGTTTTGAGAAACCCTTTTCTCAGGCGTTATTTTTTGATATGTCGAATGAGAAACCGGTTTTTCATTGGGAGAATGACGTGGCGGATGCGAATGGTGGCGGGCGTGTTACGATTTATGACGTGGCCTCGAAGGCCGGCGTCAGCACCGCCACTGCGTCGAAGGCGCTCAACGATACCGGCCGCATGTCGGCGGAAACCCGGGCCCGTATCCGGCGCGTTGCGGAAGAACTGGGTTTCCGCCCCAATGCGCTGGCGCGCAGCCTCACCAGCAAGCGCAGCTTCACCGTCGGGCTGCTGACGGACGACACCTATGGCCGTTTCACCCTGCCTGTCATGGCCGGCGTATCGGAGGGGCTTATCGACCAGGGCGTTTCGGTGTTCCTCTGCTCGGTCGGGGGGGATCCGGCGCTTGCCCGCATTCATGTCGATGCGATGCTCGACAAGCAGGTTGACGGGATCATCGCCACGGGCAAGCGGGTCGACCGGCCGCTTCCTGTCGATCTTTCGAAAGTTCCGGTCCCGGTCGTCTACGTGCTGACCGAGGGGCCGGCAGGAACAATTACCCTTGTGCCGGACGAGCGGCAGGGGGCGGGCGAGGCGGTGCGGCATCTGGCGGCAAGAGGCTGCCGGCGTATCGCCCACATCACCGGCCCCGAACATTTTCTGGTCGTGCGCGAGCGTGCGTTTTCCTATCGGCAGACCCTGGAGGCTGCGGGTCTGGAAATGCCTGCAGCCGGAGTGCTTTGCGGCACATGGTCGGAGCATTGGGGGCATGAAGCCATTGCAAGGCTCTGGGCCTTCGATGAGCGGCCGGACGGTATCTTCTGCGGCAATGACCAGATTGCGCGCGGGGTGATGGACGCCCTTCGCGAGCGTGGCGTGGCCATACCGCATGACGTTGCCGTGGTGGGCTTCGACAATTGGGAGATTGTCGCCGAGGAGACCCGGCCCCCGCTCACCACAATCGACATGAATTTGAAGGAGCTTGGACGCCAGGCCGGGCTCACGCTCGTGCGCCTGGTCAATGGCGAGGAGATTGAGAGAGGGCTTTTGCAGCTGCCGTGCAAACTGGTCGTGCGCAGCTCCTGACGCCTTTCGCAAGCGTGCAACGGGGCCGGCACGGAACACGGCCCCACATCGGAGGAGGATAGAAATGAAACCCGTTAAAATCGCGGCGCTGACGGCGCTCGCCCTCAGCATGGCGCCCTTCGGCGCTTCCGCCGAAACCTACAGCATGTGGGTGCGCAACAGCAGCGAAGCCTTCATGCCGGACCTGATCGAGGCTTTCAACGCCTCGCATGAGGACCAGATCGAGTTGCAGATCGTGCCCAGCACGGAGATGGTGCAGAAATATGCCGTGGCGGCCGCAGGCGGCTCGGCTCCCGACTTCGTCTCGCTCGATCTCGTCTATACGCCGGCTTTCGCCAAGGCCGGACAGCTCGCGGACCTGACCGAACTGGCCAGGAGCCTTCCCTATTTCGATCAGCTGTCGAAGGCCCATGTCGAGGCTGGCACCTATGACGGCAAGATTTACGGCGTGCCGATGTCGGCCGATGTTTCGGTGTTGTTGTGGAACAAGAGGCTGTTCCGCGAAGCCGGGCTTGATCCCGACAAGGCGCCCGCCAACTGGGCCGAAATCGAGGAATATGCCGGTAAAGTCAATGCGGTCGGCGATGGCACCTACGGTTTCTATTTCGCCGGCGCATGCGGCGGCTGCAATGCCTTCACCTTCATGCCGCTGATCTGGGCATCGGGCGGCGACATTCTGGTGGATGACGGCAAGCGCGCCACCATCGATACGCCGCAGATGCATGATGCGATCAATTTCTATCGCGACATGGTCGCCAAGGGTTATGTGCCGGAGAGCGCGAAGACGGATACAGGCACCAATTTCTTTGGCGGCTTCGCGGCGGACAATGTCGGCATTTCGCCAATCGGCGCCTTTGCCATCGGCAACCTTGTCAAGAACTACCCGGATGTCGAATTCGGCGTGGCTCCCCTGCCAGGCAAGGATGGCGGCGCCTCCGCATTCGGCGGCGGCGACAATTTCGTCGTCACGGCGGGCCGCGACACGCTCGGCGCGGCGAAAGAATTCCTGGACTTTGCCTATTCTGTCGAGGGACAGACGCTGCTTGCCAAGCTGGGCAGCCTGCCGACGCGCGCCGATGTGGCGCAGGAGGCGCTTTCCGGCCTCGATGACCGCTACCTGACGGCGGTCGAAGCGATGGAAACCGCGCGCACGCCGTCTTCGCCGGTCTACAACGACATCATCAATTCCAAGACGGGGCCGTGGAAGCAGATGCTTGGCGAAGCCTTCTTCGGCGATGATGTCGACGGTTCCCTGAAGCGGGCGCAGGATACGATGCAGTCGATCCTCGACGCGTCCAACTGATCGCGCTTTCCCCGGGCGCCTGAAGGGGCGTCCGGTTCCCTTCCCGGGCACCGTTCACGGCGCTCCGGGGGCAATTTTTCCATGACCCACGGAACAGGCGCCATGCCAGAAACGCAATTCACAACAGCGACGCCACGCAGGCCGCGCCGGGGACGGGTTCGGCGCAAGCAACTCGTCGGACTTCTGTTCGTCGCGCCAGCGGTCGCGCTGGTTACCGTATTCTTCGTCATCCCGTTATGCATGACCTTCTGGATGTCGCTTCACAACTGGCCGCTGATGGGCGCGCCGCGCTTCATCGGCCTCGGCAATTATGCGCAGATGTTGCACGACAGCCAGTTCTGGAACTCGCTCCGCTTCACGGTGTTCTACACGCTCATCGTCACGGTCGTGCTTTTTGCGGTTGCCTTCCCGCTTGCCGTCTTCGTGGACAGGCCGGATGCGATGACCAGGTTCTACCGCACGGCTTACTTCCTGCCTTACGTGGTCGGTTTCGGTTCGGCGAGCCTGCTCTGGGTGTGGCTGATGAACGTCGATTCCGGGCTGTTCTCGCAGCTAGCCTGGCGGCTGGGGCTCACCGAAAAGCCGGTCAACCTCCTGGCGAGTTTCGACACCACCTTCATCTCAATCATCGTCATGGTGGTTTGGAAGACGGTGGGCTTCAACATGATCATCCTGCTCACCGGTCTGCAGGGCATCTCCACCGAGGTGCAGGAAGCGGCCCGCGTGGACGGCGCCTCCTCCTGGCAGCGCTTCCGCCGCATCACGCTTCCGCTGATGCGGCGCACGATCGCGCTGGCCCTCATCCTGTCGGTTTCGGGCTCGATGCTCGCCTTCGACCAGTTCTACATCATCTCGGACGGCGGACCGCAGAACCAGACGATCACCACTGTGTTCTGGATCTTCAGCCAGTCCTTCATGTCGTTCCATCTGGGCTACGGCTCGGCGCTGTCGATGGTCCTTCTGCTGATCCTGGTCACCATCAGCGTGATCCAGCTCAGGCTTCTGCGCAATCCGGAGGGTATGTGATGAGCCGCCGCAAAATGAAATTACGCCGCCAGCGGTTTCAGATGACCCGGCGCAATATGATTGGCCTGTTTTTCGCCTTCCTGTTTCTGGCGCCGCTCGCCTGGAGTCTGCTGGTGAGCTTCAAGACCTCGGCGGAATCACGCAAACCGCCCTTGCCGCCATGGCCGACGACCGGTTTCAGCACCCAGAGCTACCAGAACCTCTCCGATTTCGGCAGCGGTATCTGGACCTATACCGGCAACAGTCTCACCGTGTCGCTGGCGACAGTGGTCCTGTCGGTGGTGGTGAGCCTGTTGGCCGGCTACGGTTTCTCGCGCTTCCGTTTCCCGTTCAAGAACGCGCTTTTCGTGCTGATCATCGCCACGATCATGATCCCGTTCCAGTCGGTTCTGACGCCGCTTTTCGTCATCCTGTCCAAGCTCGGCCTGCAGAATACGCTGACCGGTATCGTCTGCGTCTACGTCACGCTGCAGATGCCGTTCTCGATCTTCATGATGCGCAATGCCTTCGACGCCGTGCCGAAGGAGATCGAGGATGCGGCCCGCGTCGACGGCGCCTCGGTCATCAAGGTGCTCTACCGGATCATGCTGCCGCTGGTGCTTCCCGGCGTGGCCACGGTCGCGATCTTCGCCTTCCTCGCCTCCTGGAACGAGTTCCTGGCAGCCCTCATCCTTCTGACCGACCAGCAGAAATACACCCTGCCGGTGTTGATGGTCGCGGTTCGCTCTGGACAATACGGCACGATCGACTGGGGCGCGGTCCAGGCGGGCGTGACGCTGATGATGGTGCCGTGCCTCGTCGTCTTCCTGCTTTTGCAGCGCTACTACATCCGCGGCCTGACCGCGGGCGCCGTCAAGTGAATATCAAGATCAAAAAGGACTGACCTATGACTTCCTTCGACCTTCCCGCCATCAGCGGCTTCCGCCCTCCCGCGCTCCCCGATGTCGACGTCCAGGGGTTCTGGGGCGACCGCATCGATGCTGTCGCGCATCAGACGGCGATGATCCTCTATGATCGCTGCGTTGCCGCCGGCATGCTCGAGCAGATCAACCCTGATGTTCCTGTTCCGCCACTGCGGCTGCCCTACCACACCCGCGCCGACGGCACGCCGGACACCGTCAATGTCCAGATGTTCTGGGATTCGGACGTCGCCAAGGTTATCGAGACGGCGGCCTACGCGCTCTACCGCACGCCCAACCCCGATCTCGAGGCGAAGACCGACGAGATCATCGCGATGTTCTGCAAGCTGCAGCAACCGGATGGCTATCTCAATTCCTGGTTCATCCGCATGCGCCCCGGCGATCGCTGGAGCAATCTGCGCGATTGCCATGAGCTCTATTGCGCCGGCCATCTGATGGAGGCTGCGGTTGCCTATTTCCAGGCGACCGGCAAACCTGCGCTGCTTGACGCCATGTGCCGCTATGCAGACCACATCGGTTCCGTATTCGGGCCCGGCCCGGACCAGAAGCCCGGCTATTGCGGCCACGAGGAAATCGAACTGGCGCTGGTCCGCCTCGGCCGCGTCACCGGCGAGCAGCGCTATCTCGACCTCGCGCGCTTCTTTATCGATGCCCGCGGCCAGGAGCCGCATTACTTCGATGTCGAGGCGGCCGCCCGCAACGAGGACCCGAAGCGTTTCCGCCACGACACCTATGAGTATAACCAGTCGCATCTGCCAGTGCGCGAGCAGACCAAGGTTACCGGACACGCGGTCCGGGCGATGTACCTCTATTCCGGCATGGCCGATGTCGCCACGGAATTCGGCGATGACAGCCTCACGGATGCGCTGAAGATCCTGTGGGAGGATCTGACGGAAAAGCAGATGTATGTGACCGGCGGCATCGGCCCGGCGGCGAGCAATGAGGGCTTCACCGACTATTACGACCTGCCGAACGAAAGCGCCTATGCCGAGACCTGCGCTTCCGTCGGCCTTGCCATGTGGGCGAGCCGCATGCTCGGCCGGGGTCCGGACGGCCGGTTTGCCGACGTCATGGAGCAGGCGCTCTACAACGGCGCGCTCTCCGGTCTTTCCCTCGACGGCACGACCTTCTTTTACGACAACCCGCTGGAGAGCCGGGGCGGCCACCACCGCTGGACCTGGCACCGCTGCCCCTGCTGCCCGCCGAACATCGCCCGCACCGTCGCCTCGATCGGCACCTACATGTATGGCGTCGCCGCCGACGAGATTGCCATCCATCTCTACAATGAAAGCACCGCCCGGCTGGCGGTCGCCGGAGGCAGCGTCACGGTGGAGCAGAAGACCGCCTATCCGTGGTCCGGCCGCATCGATATCACGCTCGGCCTCGAAATGCCGCTCGCCTTCCGCCTGGCGCTGAGGATTCCCGGCTGGTGCGAAGGCGCATCGCTTGCCATCAACGGAAAGACCGTCGAGTGCGACCCCGAACGCGGCTATCTGCGCATCGAACGGGAATGGCAGCCCGGCGATGCACTGTCGCTCGACCTGCCGATGCAGCCCTATGCGCTGCGCGCCAATCCGGCCGTTCGGGCCGATCTCGGACGGGCCGCACTGGCGCGGGGCCCGCTGATCTACTGCGTCGAGGAAACCGACAATACCGCCGGTCTCAACGCGCTCATCGTTGACGATGCCATTGCGGAGGCGAACACAAGCGTGCTGAGTGCCCTGAGCGGTGGCGTTGCCATCGACGTTCCGGCGCACCGCGAAGACTGGCAGGGACACGGCAACCGGCTTTACGACCGGAAGGCCCCCGATCTTCGTCCGGTGACGGCTCGCTTCGTTCCCTATCACCTCTGGGATAACCGGGAGCCTGGCGAGATGCTCGTCTGGGTCAGGACTTAAGATGAGCACATTATCGCAGGAAAAGGCCGACATCACGCTTCACGGCGTGCGCAAGAGCTTCGGCGCGGTCGATGTCATTCACGGTCTCGATCTCGCCATCAAGGGCGGCGAGTTCGTGGTCTTCGTCGGCCCATCGGGCTGCGGCAAGTCCACGCTGCTCCGGATGATCGCGGGCCTGGAGGATGTCACCGACGGTGACATTCTCATCGCCGGACGCGACGTCACCGACCTCGATCCCTCGAAGCGGGGCATCGCCATGGTGTTCCAGTCCTATGCGCTCTATCCGCATATGAGCGTGCGCCAGAACCTTGCCTTCGGCCTTGAAATCGCCAGGACGCCGCCGCCCGAAATCGAACGTCAGGTCGAAGCGGCTGCCGAAATCCTGAAGATCGGCCCGCTGCTCGACCGGCGGCCGGGCCAGCTTTCGGGCGGGCAGCGGCAGCGCGTCGCGATCGGCCGGGCAATCGTGCGCAAGCCGCTCGCCTTCCTGTTCGATGAGCCGCTGTCCAATCTCGATGCCGAACTCAGGGTCAGCATGCGCATCGAGATCGCAAGGCTGCATCGCGAACTCGGCAACACCATGATCTACGTCACGCACGACCAGACCGAGGCCATGACGCTTGCCGACCGGATCGTCGTCCTGCGTGACGGCAGGATCGAGCAGGTGGGCACGCCGCGCGATGTCTATGAAGATCCGAACAACCTGTTCGTCGCCGGCTTCATCGGCTCGCCGCGGATGAACATCATTGACGCGACCGCCGGCCCGGCGGGAAGTCTTTTCGTCGGCGGACAGACGATTGTCGTCGATCCGCCCGTCGAAGCGACGACTGAGAGCGGGCCGGTCAAGCTCGGTATTCGGCCGGAGCACCTGACCATCGGCGAAAACAGCGGTTCTTCGTTTGAAGCCACAGTGGATTTTGCCGAATATCTCGGCGGCACGCGCTATCTCTACTGCCGTCTTGCGGACGGACAGGATCTCACCGTCGAACAGCGCGAAGGGCAGGATCACTCCTCCGGGGAGCGGATATGGCTGACATGCCAGAAGGGCTGCATGCGGCTGTTCTCGCCCGAAGGCGCGCGGCTGCGGTGACGAAAGGAGACAACGACATGGATGCTGAGCAGCAAGGCAGGCAACGCCCGCTGATCGCGCTCGCGATGGGCGATCCGGCAGGGATCAGCACCGAACTTGCCACCCGGCTTGTGGCGTCGGCACGCGTCCGGGAGGCGGCTCGGCTGGTCGTCATCGGCGACCGGCGGATGCTCGATGCGGGAGCGGCCGTCGCGGGGCTCGCAACCGCCGTCCCTTCGGTCGCGATCGAGGAGATCGGGAATGCGGATACCGGACCGGCGCTGATCGATCTCGGCAATCTCGATCCAGCCGATATCACGCCCGGCGAAGCAAGCCTTGCCGGCGGACGGTTCGCGGTCGAAAATTTCACCCTGGCGCTGAGGCTTGCCAAGGCAGGCAGGGTGGACGGGGTCTGCTACACGCCCTTCAACAAGAAGGCGATGCGCTACGCCCATCCGGGTTATGACGATGAAAGCCGTTTCATCACCGGGCTTCTTCGCCTCGACGACGGCGGCGTGCGTGAATTCAACGTCCTCCAGCAGATCTGGAATGCCCGCGTCACCTCGCACATTCCGCTGAAGGATGTCTCCGCGGCGCTGAGCGAAGAGGTAATCCTGCGGGAAATAGCCCGAACGGAGAGCTGCCTCAGGCTGGCCGGCATTGAAAAGCCTCGTATACTGGTTGCCGGTCTCAACCCGCATGCCGGTGACGGCGGCAGCTTCGGCATGGAGGAAATCGAGATCATTGCCCCGGCCATCGAGGCGGCAAGGGCACGCGGCCATGATGTCGCCGGCCCATTTCCCGCCGATACCGTCTTCGTCAAGGCGCTGAAGGAAGGCCATCACGCGGTGCTGACAATGTATCACGACCAGGGCCAGATCGCGATGAAGCTGATGGGCTTTGACCGGGGCGTCACCATGCTGGGCGGTCTTTCATTTCCGGTCTGTACGCCTGCCCATGGCACGGCCTACGATATTGCAGGCCAGGGCATTGCCAATCCGCTTGCCGGCGAGGAGGCGGTGCTGTTGGCCGCGCGCATGGCTGCATCCACAGCGACGGAGAGGAGACCGCAATGAGCGATGTGATTGTCGAGGATCCCCGCATGACCGGACTGGTCGCGCCGGATGCCAGGCTTGAAAAACTCTGGACCGGAGCGACATGGAGCGAGGGGCCGGTCTGGTGGGAAGACGGCAGCATCACCTGGAGCGACATTCCCAATAACCGGATGCTGCGCTGGCATCCCGAAGAGGGCGGGTCGGTGTTCCGCGAACCGTCCAGACACGCCAACGGCCACACACGCGACCGCGAGGGGCGGCTCGTCTCCTGCGAACACTCCGGCCGCGCGGTCAGCCGCACCGAGGCCGACGGCACGGTGGTGACGCTCGTCGACCGTTATCAGGGCAAGCGACTGAATTCGCCGAACGATGTGGTCGTGAAATCCGACGGCACGATCTGGTTTACGGACCCGCCCTACGGCATCCTCTCCGACTATGAGGGCGTCAAGGCGGACAGTGAAATCGGGGCCTGCTACGTCTATCGTTTCGACCCGGAGACGGAAGAACTCACCGTCGTCGCCGATGATTTCGACAGGCCGAACGGTCTCGCCTTCTCGGTGGACGAGGGCCTGCTCTACATTTCCGACACGGGACGGTCCGATGCGGCCGACGGACCGCCGCATATCCGCGTTTTCGAGGTCGAGGACGGCAAGCGGCTCAGGAACGGCCGGATCTTTGCCGAGGTGCTGCCCGGCGCTTCGGATGGTTTCCGGCTCGATGTCCACGGCCATATCTTCACCTCCGCTCATGACGGCATTCAGGTGTATACGCCCGGAGGCGAGCGGCTAGGGAAAATCCTGGTGCCCGAGATCGTCGCGAACTGCACCTTCGGCGGACCTGAGAACAACAGACTGTTCATCACGGCCTCGACGTCGCTCTACGCCATCGACGTGCTGACCAGGGGATTGCCGGGCCGATGAGCGAAGCAAATGCCGGCATGCTGGTTATCGTCGAGAAAAGCAGTCACTGCCTGAGCTTCTACGACAGCAAGACGACCAAGCGCCTCGACAGTATCGACCTGCCCCGCTACTCGCACGAGTTCGTGGTCTCCGCCGATCAGGCATTCGCCTTCATCGGCCACTACGGTCTGCGTACATCCGCCGACCATGGTGATGGCGGTAGTTCGATCACCGTGGTCGATCTGGCCGCCCGCAGCATCGTCAGAACGCTGGACTGCCGACCCTGGCGCCGGATTCACGGCATCGCGCTCGATGGCCGCGGCCGGCTGCTGGCGCTCAGTGAAGGTGATAACATCCTGATGACCTTCGATGACCCTCTGTCGGTGGACGTTCCGTCCCGGGCTGTGCCGAGTGGCGGGCTGAAAGGCCACCTTTTCCGGGTCAGCGCCGATGGCGAAACAGCCTATTGCTGCAACCTCCTGAGCCATACCGTGACGAAAGTCGCGCCGCGTGACGCCGCCATCCCGCCGATCGCGGTGACGCCGGGCGAAAAGCCTGAAGGGATATGGCTCAATGCCGGAGGCGACACCCTCTATGTCACGAACCGCCTCTCCGACACGCTTGTCGCAATCGACACCGCCTCGATGCGCATTACGCGCGAGATGAAGACGCGAAGCGATCCGCTGCGCGTCTATGGCCTCGCCGGAAACCGGCTTCTGCTCCTGAACTGCGGCGACAGGAGCATTTCGCTCGTCGACGCGGAAGGCATGCGCGAGCTCGGCTGCCTGCCGCTCGGCAGCATTCCGCTTGCGGCCCACGTCGTCGGTGAGACCGCCTTCATCTCACTTGCGGATGATCGCTGCGCGGAAGTCGAGCTTGCCGACCTTTCCGTCGTGAAGACCTTCGCCACGCAATCGGAGCCGGATTGCTGCTTTCTGCTCGATGCCGTGAGAGGGGAGGGCCGGTAATGCTTCTCGGGGCGATCGCGGATGACTTCACCGGCGCAAGCGACCTTGCCAACACGCTTGCCAAGGGCGGCATGGCGACCAGTCTGTTCGTCGGGCCAGGTGGTGACCCGGGCGCGTCCGAGGCCGGCGTGGTGGCGTTGAAGACACGGATGCTTCCTGTCGCGGAGGCCGTGCGGCAATCGCTTGCGGCAGCCGAATGGCTGTTGGCGCAAGGCTGCGAGCAACTCGTCTTCAAATATTGTTCGACTTTCGATTCGATGCCGGACGGCAATATCGGACCGGTCGCCGAAGCGTTGCTCGATCTCATGAAGACAGATATCGCCATCGTCTGCCCGGCCTTTCCGGAAACTGGCCGACGCGTTTTCATGGGGCATCTTTTCGTCGGGGACAGGCTCCTGAACGAATCCGGGATGGAAAACCACCCCCTGACGCCGATGACCGAGGCGGACCTGCGCCGCTTCCTGCGTCTGCAGACGCGCGGGTCGATTGGCCATGTCTCGTTCGACAGCTCTTCAGCCGACAATCCCGCATCTGGCACGATTGTCATTGCATCGATGCCTGCAACGCCATGGGATTTCGAGACGACCGGATGTGGAGGGCGACAAGCCTAAACATCGCTGGATAAATGGCCAGGTCGAGCGGGTGAACCGGACAATCAAGGGCGCAACCCTCAAACGCTATCATTACGACAGCCACGACCAGCTTCGCAGTCAGGTGATTCTGCCTGACTGCGAAATGCTCTAAAGTCGCTCAACTCTTCTCGAGTTGGACCCTCATCCAAGTCCCACTGAAAATCTTGGGCGTTCTCTCGGACATCAGCCGAATTTCTGCAACAGAGCCCGATCCGGTCGGCGTCACCGGTGGCTGGAGATCGAGCGAAGCGGAAATGCACTGGCCGATTCCAGAGACCGATGTCGCCGGCGGTCGGAAAATGCCTACTCCTGGTTCGGGTACCCCTCGGGCTTGGAATTGTAGGGCGTCATTGTTCCGTTATCCGGAAAGGCGGAGACGAGGTTCAACTGATCGTGTTGGGCCAGTGTCAGGCCGTCCGGATAGGGAATATTGAACGCTGTCTCCGTGCCCGGCAGCGCCTGGTCAACGATCTTCTTCCCGTCGCTCGATCGCCAACCCATGATCACCTGCGCAGGTTGAGGGGCCGTTCCCGTGACGGCGGTCTCGCTGACGCTGTCGACGACCAGAAACCCCTTCTGGTTCTGGTTCAAAACCTTGACATAAGCGTCCGACGGATCGCCGGTTTGACCAAACCTTGCCGTTGCGGAGAACACCGCACCGCTCGGCGCGACGGTCCCTATCGGAACCTCCCAGTTTCCGTCGACCGATTGTACTGCGGGGAACTCCTGCGGGCCTGAACCTTCTATAGAGAGGGTTAGCGTTATATAGGTTCCAAGTTGGGCTGTCCCGGTGACTGAATCGCCCAAAATATAGTCGATCTCGGGCGGAAGGGGGACTTTCGTTGCAGGCGCTTCGCCGACCGTATAATAGTTCGATATTTCCGAGGTCACGCCATAGCTGTTGCCGGTCTTGGTACTGGCGGTAGCGTAGACTTCATCGCCTGGTTTGGGGACAAACTCCGGTTGAAAAGTCCATTTGCCGAGAACAACCGGCGAACTGCCTCGCTTCATTTCCGTACTTAGTTCGGAACAGTTGAACATGCGGATGAAGACGTCGGCTGTCCCTTCCGTTCCGTAAAAGGTCTGTTCATCGCGATAGCCAAGGATGACCGGCGGTTCGATGATCTCCGCGTCCGCGTCCGCATACCGCGCGGCGTATTCCGAAGTCGGTGAATAGAAACCGGAATTGATCGATTCCATTTGAATGAAGTAGACGACGGTCGATTTCGGGAGAGAGCCCACGCTTCCGGTCCAGTCGATGCTCCATGTGTTTTGGTTGCTGATGAGCGCCATATGGATGAGGCCGTGTTCAGCGGACGAGACCACGATATACTGGCCGCCCTGGCCGGTCCCAGTGGCATGTTTCTGGTCAATTGATGTGATCCCCGGCATGTCGGGCCTGGGCGAACCGATCGTCACGGCAGAATGGATCAGTGAAGCTCTTCTGTTGTCCGTGCTTCGGGTTGTCGCGACGAAACTGTCGTTTTCCTGATAATCTCCGAAACCTGCAGCGCTCTCCCACCGATTATTTTCGTCGGCGGCCAGATCGGTAGCTTTGATCAGAGTTCCGTCACGAAAGTGCCTGCATTCCACAAGCAGACCTGAAAGCGCCAAGCCGCCGATCCTGGAGTCCGCCAGCATATCGATAACAGGGGCCAGGCATCGCTCGACATCGGTCTCAAAGACCGGGCCCGCGGACGATGAGCCGTCCAGGTGAACACGGCGGATGTTGATGCGTGTGCTGGCCGCAAGCGCCTTGCAGAACGAAATCGACCATGTGCCCGACGGCGTCGCATCGGTTTCCGCGAGCAGATTGCCCTCCGATGTGAAGATCTGAATCCTGTCGCCCGGCCTTGCTCCGGAGCCGGCGATATGGCCGACATTGCGATCGTCGACCGAAAAGGTGTTTGCGGATGTGAACAGCGGCAGGGACGTGTCGCCGCCGAGAATTTTCGCGACGACGCAGATCCTGTCTCCGGCCTTGAGCGGTTTGCGGAAGGTGACGGCCCATATTCCCTCATTGCCCAGGACGAATGTGCGCCCGAGTAGGTCGCCTTCTGGACCGTAGACATTGATTTCGTTGCCATTCTTGATGCGACCGAAGACAACGGTCCTGCTTGCATAGACATCCTCGAATGTCGGGCGCTTGCCGCCGACGGTGACCTGTATTTCCTCCGACCCAGCGCCTGTTGCCCGGTCGCAGGCCCAGAGCCTGAAGATCGTATACCAGCGCGGAGATCCGCGGAGAGCGATTGCCCACTTGCCGTCACTGTCCGCCGTTGCCGATTGCAAGCGCGGATCGGCGCTGCTTGTCAGCCTGATGGACACGCCTGGTCGGGCAGTGCCGGAGAAGATGCCGGTTGCCGCGTTGAAGGCGATTTCGGGCGGCAGCGGCCGCCGATCCTTGGGGGGGAGGGGCAGAAGGCTCCCTGTATCCATAACCATGTTTGTTCTCCGTAAAAGTGTTTGAGCCGGATCTGTCCACTGGCGGCTCCGCGCCCTGATCGCGAACAGATGAAATGCCATTTCAAGTTGTTTTGAGCGGGGCGTTGATCCGCCGTCGCTCCGCGTCGACCTGCCCCGGGGCCCGGTTTCCGGTACGGGCCAGGATCGCGGACTCGGCCCGATCCGGGCGGACAACCGGCGGCCGCTCCGCCGGTTGTCTTTTCATGGAACGAGTTGTTTAGTTGACCTGCTTCCCGTCATAGGCGGTCATCGTGCCCTCGGTGGCATCAGTCGCCGTATCCTGCGCCGAGAACTTGATGATGTCGCCGCTGCTGACGGTGACGCTGGAGAGGTAATTCGCTGTGAAGCTGAGTGAGGTCAGCAGCGTGTCCATGACTTTCAAACCATCGGTCAGGCGCCACCCCAGGAGTCTCTGATTGGGGTCGGTGACGGTGCCGCTGGCGCTTGTGGTCGTGATGGTTGTCGGATCCATTGCAAGGCTCGTTGGGCCATCACCAACAATGGCGTAGAAAGGATCCGATCTGTTGCCGGAGCTATCGATTGCGACGGCCTCGAAGCGTGTGCCAACCGGAGGCGTTGATCCGACATTGATCTTCCAGCTCAAACCTGCCGAGACCAAGGTTGTTCCCACGACGTTCCCGTTCATCGACAGCTCTACCGTCGTTTGATAGGTGCCGGCGCCGCCAACATCTGCCACTTGATCGATTGTGATCTCGGGGGGCACGGGCTTGGAGACCGCTGCGATCGTGAACGGCGTGTACCCCGACTTTGCGCCTGCATCGGTCTGCGCCCACGCAAGCATGTTTTCTCCGGGCGTTCTGGGCGGCGAGGGCTTTATCTCCCAGGTCCTGCCGCTTGTCAGATGGCCGCTGTTGCTTGAGATCGGGGTTCGGGTCAGGTCTGCCGCATCGCAGACATAGATAGTGATATTCGGCAATTGCGTGATATCGGCAAGTGAAACAGGCTCGCTGCCCTTGATGTCGTTGGTAAACGCGGTGGTAACAATCGGGGAAGGCGGAACAAAACTGTCGACGGTGACTTGACTTGATGCCGGTCCGGAAAGGGTGAGGCTAGTGCCTGACTTGAACCAGGCCGTGGCGGTGACGGGTGTGCCGTCACCTGGAATGAGGCCAGGGGTCGAACTCAGATCAAGACTCCAGCGCTGGCTGGAAGTTGTCTCGGCTCCATCTGGATTGAGAACCTGGGTCGGCGTGGAGACCCTCACCCATGTGGATGGACTGGTAACGGTTTCTCCACCGGCGAACTGAGCGCCGATATAGAGGTCGATCGTGGGCTGGGCGGGATAGGTTGCGTTTGCGTCCGCGTAGCAGGCGGCAGACAGGGAGGTTGGGGCGTCTCTGTCTGGCAGCAGAGATTCGAAGACCTCAAAGACAACCACCGTCGTCGTCGGCAGCGATCCGACATAGCTCGACCAGTCGACATACCAGTGGCCTTCCCAGGTGGTTCTTCCCACGCAGATCACGCCCTTGTCTGCGGTCGAGACCACCACGAAGGTATGCGGCTCCGCCCATCCGCTTGCGCTGTTCTGGTCCACATATTCCACAAGCGGGGAACCCGGCCGGGTGCCGTCGACCGTTACATTCGAGGAAACCAGGGATTCCGCAGTTCCGTCGGCGCTCTGCGTCGTGGCGATGAGGATATCACCGGGTTTGAAATCGAAGGGCGTCTTGTCCGGTCCGGTAGAACTGTTCCAGAGCGATGTTTCGTCGGTTGTCACGGCACCGCTGCGGATTTTGCTATGACCACGGATCTGCGTGTAAGTGACCTCAAGCCCGGGTTGCGCCATGCCGCCCAACTGGCCACCTGAGAAAGTCTCGATCACCGGAGCGAGACAGTCATACTTGGTGGCTGTGAAGATTGGTCCCTCGGAGGTCGTGCCGTCCTCGTGCACGCGCTGAACGGCGATGCGTTTGCCGGTTTCGAGCGGGTCGCAGAATGAAACCGACCAACTGCCCGAATCTGTCGCTGCCGGTTCGGCGACCTGCTCTCCAGACGCGGCATCGAATAGACGAATCCTGTCGCCGATCGCCGCGCCCGAGCCTGCGATATGGGCGACGTTGCGGTCGTCGACGGAAAAGGTTTTTGCCGCGACGAACAGCGGCATGGAAGTGTTGCCGTTCGGGAGTTTGGCGACGATGCACGCCTTGTCCCCGGCCTTGAGCCGTTCACGGAATTTTACCGACCAAATGCCATACTTGCCGAAAGCGAAGCAACGCCCGAGAACCTGTCCGGCCGGGCCGAACACGGATACTTCGGTGCCGGCGCCGGTGCGACCGAAGGCGACGGTCTCGCTGGCATACACTTCATTAAGCTTTGGGCTGCTGCCGCCGAAGGTGAATTCGATCGTCTCTGACGAACTGCCCGTCGCAGGGTCGCAGGTCCAGATCTTGAAGATGGTGTACCAACGGGGCTGGCCGATGGCGATCTTCCATGTTCCGTTCGCGTCCGCCTCTGCCGAACGCATCTGCTGGTCGAAGCTGCTCGTCAGCCTGACGGATAGCCCCGGTGCAGCAGTTCCGGAAAATGTTCCGGCCGTTGAATTGAACTTGATTTCCGGCGGCAAGGGCCGCTGGGTGTCGGGTGTGAGGGCCCTCAGGTCCCCTGTCTCCATGGTCATGGTTCATCTCCGTAAAAGTTGTTTTCTCGTGAAGCTTTGCGGCAACGGATTGGAGCACGATGCCTTTTGAAAGATAGCGTATTAAACCTATGGTTGTCTATGTAAAAATACAACCATAGGTTTAATATACCGACTGAACAACCACCCCGACTGTCTGTCGACAGCAAGGCAAGTGCACGGTGAAAGACGAAAATTTTCTTGAAAAGATTGTATTTTCGGTGAGTGACTTGTCCACGGCCGCCAAGGGCGAAGACGGCCAGATGACGTAACGCCATCTGGCCGGCCTTTGCATGGTTGGGTTGCAGGTTGCGGCCCAAGCGATCCCAACGCTTCACGTTCGAGGCGATCTCGAATGCCGGATCAACAGTAGAAAGTATCTGATTGGTCGGATGTCGCGCCGGGGTCGCCACTGTCCGTCGTTCCGATGGCTTGGGCGTAAACCCCATCACCGGGACTAGGAGGATAGTCGGCTATCTCCGACCAGTTGCTGCTTGTGATTTCCTGCGGGGTTTTCGCCACGGTTGAATAGGTCTCGGTGTTGAAAATCTTGATTTTGGTTTGAACCAAACCCTCAGTGCCGTGGAAGGTTGCATCTGCTTGAGACCAGCTCGTAATCACAGGTTTGGGGGGCGGGTCCGCGGATTCACTGGCGTAGCGAATGCACGAATGTGAAGACGGTGTGTCGTGACCACCTCCGGCAAGAGCGGTATAAATGGTGAAGTGCACCAGCATCGTTTCGTCGCTCCAGTCCGGAAGCGGCGTCCATTGCACGGCCCATGTCGCGTCGTCCTTCACCTGGCTCCAGGCGATTACGCCATCTGCGGTGGTGGAGGCCACGACATAATCGCCGGGATTGGCGTAGCCCGAAGCGCAATCTGCTGCTGTAGAAGCGACGAGCGGTATGCCCGGCCGAGCGCTTCCGACAGTGACGGAGGCATAGAGCTGCGACGTCGTCATGCCGGAACTGTCAGCCGTTGTCGCGACAATGCTGTCTCCCTCCTGAAGGTCCGTTTCCGGGACTGTCCATGTGCCGGAAGGTGGAACGCGTATACTCTCGGCGACAACCGGCTGACTGTCACGATAACGGTTGTAGCGGACGAGCAGGCCGGGTCGCGCCGTCCCCGCGACTTCAGAAGCCGAAATCAGATCGATGACGGGCGCAGGGCAGTTATGCGTCGTTACCGTCACAATCGGCCCCGTGGATGACGAACCGTCCTGATGAAAGCGCTCGATGCCGATCCGCGTGCCGGCCTCCAGCATATCGGCGAAATTTGCCGACCAGTTGCCCGCGTCCGTCACTGTTGCCTCCGCGATCTTCTGGTCGGAAGCGACGTCGATGATTTCGAATCTGTCTCCGGTTCTGGCGCCGGCGCCGGCGATGCGGCCCACATTGCGGTCATCGACCGAGAAGGTCTCGGCCTTGACGAACACGGGCATGGACGTGCTGCCGTCGGGGCGCGATGCGATGACGCAGACTTTTTCTCCGGCATCAAGCGCCTCGCGGAAGTTGACGGCCCATCCACTTTCCCTGCCAAAGACGAAGGTGCGGCCGAGGGTCTGGCCCGCTGGTCCGAAGACGATGATCTCGGTGCCTGGCCGTGCACGGCCGAAGACGAGCGAACGGCTGGCATAGACGTCTTTCAGCATCACTTTGTTGCCGCCAAAAGTATAATTGGTCGTGTGCGAGGTCGCTCCGGTGGCAGGGTCGCTGGCCCAGATTTGAAAGATGGTATACCACCGTGGCTCCTTTCCCATCACGATTTCCCAGTGGCCGTCCTTGTCGACGGGCGCCAACCGGGTGTGTTTGTCGGCGGTGTTCGTGAGCTTGATGACCTTGCCCGGTTCGGCCGTACCGGAGAAGGTGCCGGTTGGTATGTGGAATTTGATTTCCGGCGGCAGCGGCCGCTGCGTATTGGCTTTGTGGGGCACGGTGGTCCCGGTCTCCATAGACATGGTGTTCTCCGCAAGAGTGTTGTCGTCCTGCGCGGACGCGTCAGCGTGGTTCCCGCTCGGCGAATGTTGGGTGCACGCGAACCTGGTGCTGTTCGACATGCAGATGTGACCTTGGCATCGACAGCCGGCGACACAGCGCCGGCTGTGCAGGGGGGCAGGCGGCACGTGCTTGTGCCGCCTGCCCCGATGTCGTCAGTGCACTTGTGGATAGCCTTCCGGTTTGGAGTCATACTCCGACATCGTGCCGCCATCGGGGAAGGCTGAAACCAGATTGATCTGGTCGTGTTCGGAAAGTGTGACGCCCGGGAGGTAAGGAAGAACGTGATCGGTACCCGAGTCAGAGGGATTAAGCGAGGAATCTACGATCTTCATTCCGTCGCTCGAGCGCCAGCCGATGATTTCCTGCGGGCCGGGGTCAAGTTGATTTACCGTCACACTTGTCGAAGTGACCGCTGTTATGTTGGGACTCATTTTGATATCGTGTCCAACCCATTTGACATATGGATCCGACGGCTGGTCTTCCTCATAATACGCCACAGCGGTGAAAATCGCATTTGTTGGCAGCGCGGCGGGAATGTTGATAGTCCAGTTTCCATCGGTGGTGAATGGAATCGTTGGATAGTTCGTTATGTTGCCTCCTACGTTCGAACTCAGCTTGATGTTGACATTAATCTGCGATGTTCCGTTTATGGTCGAACCGACGACATAGTCGATTTCGGGCGGGATGGGTACCTTCACGGTGGTGGGCGGTGTGCCAACGTAAGAAGTGGCGCCCACCATGGTCGCACCGGGTTCACCGGTCGATTTTATGTAGCGTGCCTGCGGGAAAACCCTATCGCCCAGGGGAACTGGCGGCTGCCTGCCGTTGTTGAGGTCGTTGAGCGTCGAATTGGCCGATGTCCAGCTGGAATTGTTGACGGGCATCGGGTCCTTGGTAACGGTGCCGCCTTCATCTTTGTCGAAAACCTTGATTTGCGTGGGCATCGTCTGCTCGGTGCCGGCGAAGGTGTAACCGTCATATTGGGTCATCACCGGGACTGCCGGAACGGTGTCGTCCGGATCCGACACCAAGGTCGCGGTTGAAGACGATGTTACGTCGATGCCGCTGGGGTTATAGAGCGTGCTGATACTGAAGACCTCGCCTGATGGATCCACGGTGCTTAGGTTATAGTTGAAATACCAATAGCCGGTCGGGTCAACGTTCGCCGTCGTGATTGAGCCGTAGCTGGTCGAGGAAATCACGACATATTTGCTCTGGTCCGCATAACCGCTAATGCCGGATGAATCGATAGAGGAAACATGAGGCGGGTTTGGCCGAGTGCCCATATATTCGGCGCAACTGTAGGAATTTGAATATGTGCCGCCATTTGACTGGGTCGATGTTCGTGTCGCGTACTTTGTCCCTTGCTGGGGCGGATACAAGGTTTTGGACCAACTGCCATTCTCTGCGATCTGAACCGGGAAATTGTCCATTATTGGCGACCCCCAAACTGGGTATTGGTCAACGTTGACCCAATAACCCGGCGTGCCGGTTCCCCAAGCTGCCGAACTGTCGACACCGTCGATGTCGGCGGGAATGATACCGTCGAAGAACCCGAAAATGGTCGGACCTTCGGCGGTAGAACCGCCCTTGTGGACACGGCGGATGTAGACGCGCTTGTTTGCCGCGAGCGGCGGGTCGAATGAAACGGACCAGGTGCCGGTGGCCGTCGCTTTGGCGGTACCGAGCAGGGGCCCGCCGCCCACGTCAAAAATCTGGATCTTGTCGCCCGGACGCGCGCCGGAGCCCGAAAAATGAGAGGGGCAGCGCTCTTCGACCGCGAATGTGTCCACCTCGGCGAACAGCGGCATGGAATTGTTGCCGTTAAGCAGCTTGGCAACGATACAGACCTTCTCTCCGGCGGCGAGCTTCTCAGGCAACTTGACATTCCAGCTGCCGTTTTTGCCGAAGGCGAAGGCGCAGCCGAGAAGGTCGCCGTTCGGACCATGCACGGTGACGTTGGCCGGCGCATCGGAAATGCCGCAGGCGAATGTCCCGCTGACATAGATATCTTTCAGTTTCGGGCTGCTGCCGCCGAAGGTGAACTTGATCTTGTCAGAGGTTGCGCCGGAGCCCATATGCTGGGCCCAGATGGTGAACACGGTATACCAGCGCGGCGGCTTGCCGAGAATGACCTCCCATTTGCCGTTGGAGCAGGGCTTTGCCGTGAACGACTGCTGGTCGTCACTGCTTTCGATCCTGATGGATGTACCTGGCGCGGTGGCGCCGGAAAAGATCCCGGTTGTGGGATCGAAACTGATCTCTGGCGGCAGTGGCCGCTGGGTGTCGGGTGCGAGGGACATCAGGTCCCCGGTCTCCATGGACATGGTTTTTCTCCGAGATAGTGGTTTGATCTGGTGCTTTTTCGGCAACGGCTTTGTGCGCGACGCCAATTGAAAGGTAGCGGAACCTACCATAGGTTGTCCAGATAAAAATACAACCATAGGTTTAAATTGGCGACTCGGATGGTGTATGCCGCGCCAGTCGCCGGCAGCACATATGGGTGCCACCGCACGGCGAAACTCCGGAAAACGCAGCTATTTCATTGGCTACGGCGGCGTAGCCCTGACCGGGCACGCGCATCAAGGCTGTGGCTTTCTGCTCGTCCGGTTGCGGGATCGATCTCCGCCAAATTCAGGTCGCGTATCCGTTCGAACGAATGCGCTGGCGCCCTTCAGGTTGGATATCATGGGCGTCATGGTGCCTCGTTTGGTGAAGCTGCCGTGACAAAACGGCACGTCTCCGGTTTCAGTGTTTCTGCGATCAGCCACGGGATGCAGGCACAGCCAGGTGACGGCGGCTTGTCGTCAACGAGTTTGATGCCGGCGCTCATCCGCCAGTCCGCGATCGGGCGGATGTGAGGACATGCTGGTCGCCCTTCACATGGCTGTCTGCACTGGTGCCGTCGATATGAGCGACGAAGGGCGGGTTTTGATGGGTACGCAGATAAGGGGCGGCGTTGTGGAAACTCGATCGCGCGCCACCGTTGCGACCGTCAACACGATCGTCGCGCTTCCCGAATCATGGCCAGATCACACCATGCTGATGGCGCGCGAATACGGTTGCATTCGAGCAATATGCGCACTCAAAGACGATTGATCCTGACGGATACATCCGTTCGCTATTGCCCGTAGAAGCCTATCAGCTTTGAACAGAGAATGTCATTCCTTGATAAATTAATACAATTGATATTTCTTTAAATTTAGTTTCGCCTAAAAAACAATATTATTATTAACTTAAATATATAATGAAAGTTATAATCGAGTTTAAAATAAGTTTAATTCAAAATTAACCATTAAAGTGGATTTTTTATTTATCGATTTGTTCGTAGGTTCAGGAGAGCTGAAATGTTATTTTATGAGAACAGCGAAATACGCTTTTGCGTCTCGTCTTCGTCGATGTTGTCGTCCGTCTCTGCCAGAGCGATCATCGCGGCCGCCGTCGCGATCGGGCTGCCGTCCGGCGCGGCCTATGCCGATGACTGCGGAGCGCCGCCGACCGCGACCTGTTCGGGTCCCTACCCGTCCGGCATCACTTATACTGGCGTGGATGCGCTGACGCTCAGCCTGCCGGGCGGGGTCAGTGTCACTGGCGGCGTGACCATTACGACAGCGGCGGCAGCAACCGGGGATGTTAAAGTGGACATCGATACCGGTGCGGGCGTCGTCGCCTCGGCCACGGGCAGCGATCCTGACGTCGACCATTTTCCTGGGGCTCTTCGGATCGAAGCAGGCGCGGGGGCGTCGGGCGATCTTTCCGTCAGTATGAAGAGCGGAGTGGTCCAGAATAACGGCGACTACACAGCGGGCTTGATTTTGACGACCAGTGACCCGACCACGAGTTCCGATATGCAGGTCGATTTTTCGGGCGGCAGCATCGTGGTTTCGGGCAATGCGGCGGGCGGTCTCACGATCAACAACACAGGTACAGGTTCGTCAGTCGTGAACATGACCGGAGGCACAATCACGGCCAATGCGAGCCCGGGGGCGACAGGATTGGGCGGTGTGCAGAACACGACGTTTTTCAACACACCGGCTCAGGCGCAGAATATCGTCAATCTGTCGGGCGGTACCATCACGATGAACGCTGATGAGTCCAACGCGGTGATCGCCATCGCGGTCGGCCTGAATGACGCCGTGATCAATCTCTCGGGAACGACAGTGCTGTCGACCGGGCAGGGGGCGGCGACAGATTCACAACAGTTTCGAAATGGCTCCTCCACGGTTATTGTCGAAGCTGACGGTGGTGGCGATGCCCAGATCTGGATGACCGACGGGAGCGTCGCGTCCGAGGGGGACTACTCGCCGGCACTGCACTCGCGGGCGCAGGGCAACGATTCATCGACCGCCAACGCACTGGTTTCCGTCGAGGGTGGCACGGTTTCGACAAAGGGCTCCACAGCCCCCGCAGTCTATGCTTACAATATCACCTCGGGCGCCGCGAATGCCAGCATCAAGGGCGGAGTGATCTCGACCGAAGGCGACAACAGCGACGCCGTCTACGCCCTGGGCAGGCGGTACGGTGAAGTTTCCGTCAACATGGCGGGCGGCACAGTCACCACAACGGGCAAAGATGCCTCCGGCCTTGTCGCCGAAATCAACACGGTGCTAGATCTCTCCGACGCCAAAGTTTACGCCACCGCGGGGTCGGTCACGACGGGTTCTTCGTCGGATCCGACGAAGGGAAGCGGGTCCCACGGCCTTTACGCAACAAGCATGAGCCCCACCGGCCAGGCCTATGCTTTTGCCGCGGGGCAGACCGCTCCCTTGACGATCACGACCTATGGCGCAAACGCATATGGTATTTTTGCCGAAGCCGCCAACACAGGGACGGCATATGCTGGCATGCAGGGCGGCACGATCAGTACAGCGGGTGATGGCTCCTATGGCATTGCCGCGACCACCACCAAGGGCGACGTCGAGGCCGATTATTTCTGGGGTGATATCGCCACCGCCGGTGATGGTGCTCACGGCGTTTATGCTCAGGCGGGCGGAGCGGGCAAGGTCAGCATGATCTTGCAGAACTATCCGGATCAGGGACAACAGCTTTCCACCACGGGCGACGGTGCGCATGGCGCCTATGCCACGTCCTTGGGGGGCGCGATCGATCTCTTCATTCAGGGCAACATCATAACAAAGGGAGCCGGGTCCTATGGTGTCGACGCCGAGATCCTTGGCACGGGTGCCTCATCGGATATTACCGCCGCTGTCGGCAAGGCCGACATTTCAACGCAGGGTGCAGCGTCCCACGGCATATATCTGAAGAATCACGGAAAAGGCAATGTGGTCGCCGCCTTCTCGGGAGAGGAGGTCAACGGCAGCAGCATTTCGACAGCGACCGACGGTTCTTATGCAGTCTATCTGGAATCGTCAAATGACGGCTCGGCCCAGTTTACCGGCGACGTCACCAAGATAGATACCAGCGGCAGCGGTGCGCACGCCATCTATGTGACCAACCAGGACACGGGCGCCGCAGGCAATGCCAGCATCAGCTACCAAAGCGGCCACATCACCACTACGGGCAGCGGCGCCTACGGCCTTTATGCCGAAGCGCTCGGTTCCGGTACGGCGGATGTCACGACGAGCAGTAACGGCTTCGCCTCCACGATCAATGTCTCCGGTGCAGACGCCTTCGGCGTCAGCGCCTACAGCCAGGGCGCCGCGACGACCGTCTCGCTCGACGACGCGACGATCACCGCCACGGGCAACGCCGAGGCGGCGGTCGGTTTTGCCGAGCGCTGGAGCGCCGGACAGGCGGCGACCCAGGCCACGATCACCTTCGGCGGCAACCTGATCATCGATGCTTCCGGTTCTGCCGGCCAGCATGCCTTCTACAATGCCGACGACCAGGCCGGCACCAACATGAACCTCACCACGACAGGCACGGTCACCGGCTCGGCGATGATGGGCGGCGGCAATTCGAGCTTCACGCTTGCCGGCGGTTCCTTCACCGGCAATATCTACGGCGACTTCGACCCCTCGGAAACGCCCGCCATCAACCAGGGATCGGATGCCTTCATCTGGTCCGGCGGCACACTCAACAGCGGGTTCTACGGCCAGGGCGGCAATGACACGGCCCTGATCGAGGTTCCGGGTTCCGCCAACTTCGCGGCGGCCATTTTGGATGGCGGCGAGGATGGCGGTGCGCCGGAAAGCAGGATCAGTTCGGATATCGACGAGATCACCTTCGCCGCCAGCAACGATAGCGTCGCCGGCCGCAACATCACCAACTGGGAAAAGTTCACCGTCAACGAGAATCTCGCGATCAAGTTCATCGACGACGGGATGACGCTGGACGGCTATGACGGCGGCAACGCCAATGACATGGGCGACCTCTATATGCTCGCCGGTTCGAGTGTGATGGGCGGCACCCGCACGGGGCAGAGCTTCACCCTTAACGGCAACCTCTCGAACCAGGGCGTGCTCTCGATGCAGGATGGCGCCTATGGCGGCAACTTCATCGTCGAGGGCGACTATACCAGCAATGGCGGCGAACTCGCGCTTGATGTCGATTTCGGCGACCTGAAGGCGGACGTGCTGACCGTCGGGAAAGACCTCGGCGGCGTCACCCAGCTCGAGATCGCCGACATCGGCACGACCGGCAATCCCGGCGCTGTCCTGATCGTCGACACGACCACGGGGACCCATATCGACCAGAACGAGTTCAAACTCGACAAGAACGATATGACCGCATCGGGCATCTACGCCTACGGACTGACCTACAGCCTGGAGGGCGATCCCGCCAACGGTTATCCGCCCGGCGTCTATCTTTCGGCCGTTGGCAACCCGACACCGTCCCCCCCAGGCCCGCCGGTTCCCCCGCAGCCCCGGCTCCAGCCCTTCGTGCCGCTTTACGAAGGCTATCAGTCGGCGCTCTTGGACATGAACAAGCTTCCGACCATGCGCCAGCGCGTCGGCAAGCGGGCCTGGCTCGGCGCCGAAACGCCTGCTCCGGTCTCGCCGCCGATACTGACGCCGAAGGACCCGGGCTACTATTCGCAGCCGGGGGCCTCCGTCGACAGCGCCGGCACGCCCGAGATCTCCCAGAACGGAAGCCAGACCACAGTGCTGATACCGCTCCAGCAGGCGGTGCCGGCCCTGGAGAATGTCTGGGGTCGTATGAGCGGCGATTTCTCGCATCTCGATCCCTCGAGCTCCACGACCGGGTATAAATACGACCTCTCCACCTTCGAGGTCCAGGCAGGCGTCGACGGGCTGTTCTACGACGACGGGCCGGGCTCCCTGGTCGCCGGGCTGACGGTGCATTACCGCACGGGTGAGGCCAAGTTCGACTCGGTCTATGGCGACAGCAAGGTCCATCCGGATGGTTATGGCTTCGGCGGCACGCTGACATGGTATGGCGAGAACGGCTTCTACACCGACGGCCAGGCCCAGGCGACATGGTATTCGAGTGAGCTCAAGGCGGATGATCTCTACAACGGCGTTGAGAATTCCGATGCCTTCGGTTACGCGCTTTCGGTGGAGGCGGGCCAGCAGTTCCTGCTGGACAGCAATGACCTGATCCTGACCCCGCAGGCACAGCTTGCCTGGTCGTCTGTCGCAATCGACAGCTTCACCGGCGCCTATAACGACGATGCGAGCTTCGACAATGGCGACAGCCTGCAGGCGCGCCTCGGTCTGGCGGTCGAAAAGGAGTTCATATCGACAGATGCGAACGGCCTCGCCCGCCGCGGCAATATCTACGGTATCGCCAATATCTACCATGAGTTCATGGGCGAGACCAAGGCGGTGATCGAGCAGACCTTCGTGGCATCATCCGCGCTCGATGACTGGACCGGCGAGATCGGCATAGGCGGGACCTATGACTGGACCGATGCCAACAATGCCAACTACGGCGTCTACGGCGAAGTCACCGCCGCAACGGGCCTCAGCGGCGGCTCCTATTCCTATGGCGGTAATCTCGGTTTCCGGGTGAAGTGGTAGGCCGTAGAGGCCTTCCCCACTCGGGGGCGAGGTTCGCATGTGAACGATGCCCCTCAAAGTCGTATTTCATCCGATCGGCGCCAGATATCTGGCGCCGATTATTGCTGTCTGATCGCGCCGGTTGTGTTTTTTAAGTTCTGTTATATGCGATGCAGAATTTTAAATGAAAACAAAGAACGGTCTCGCCTGAAACACCATAAAAAACATGTTCTCATGTAAAAGTCTGATCATTTTATCTATCTTAGGTTGTATTTTTGGATAGACAAAGAAAGGTTGTGGTATATAGTTCTCTGCATGCAGTAGTCAGATTGCCTGCTGCAGGAACTCCCTTTTAAAAACTGCTTATGGAGAGCAGCGATGTCTATGGATTCCGAGGACCTGATGTCCCGCGTGTCGGATGGGGTGCGTCCGCTTCCGCCCGAAATCGACCAGCCCAACCAAGACGGTTTTCTTTCTGGTACGACGCAGGGGAACACGAGGTTACGGTCATGCGCAAGAACCAGACGTTTCCGCGAGTGAGTTCCACCAACGGGAATTGGAGCGTCTACGTCGGCCAGCAATAACAACGCGATGAAAAACGGATACGGAGACGCCCGCGCAAACGTCTCGGCCGGCGTCTCCGGCCCGACCCCGCTTACGTCTTCATGAGGACTGATCATGAGCCTGGCCGTTCCGGTAACGACAGAGCGGATGCGCTCTCTCCATCAGGTACTGACTGCAGCTTGTGAGCAGAATCCATTGATTAACGATATTAATTGAGTTCGACGATTGCAGCTTAAACCAGAACCTGGAGAAGGAAAATGTCGAAGAGTAACGGATCAGCACCTGCCGCGCCGGTCATCTCGCGCAGCACCACCACGAACATTGCCGGCAGTGAGACAACCGCGGGAACGGTTGTCAATGTCTTCAGGTTCGGCGACGACAAGACGCCGGTGTCGAGCGAGCCGGCGCCCGTTAATGATGGCGCGTGGAGCCTTTCGCCGGACAATCCGCTCACCGTTGGCGATATGGTCTATGCCGAGGCTTACGTGAAACAGCCCAACGGCTCTCTGGGCCCGCCTTCCGCCCGGTCCGCAAGCCATAGCGTCACGGATTCCGGCAGTGCCGACAAGCCCGTCATCACGATCTATACCGGACAGTATTTCGCCGGCCTGGAAGAAACACCCGGTACGTTGGTCAATGTGGTCAATGTAAACAATCATCTCAAGAGCGTGATGAAAAGCCCGGTCCCCGTGATGAACGGCGCATGGAGCATGGTTGCCGACAATTACCCTGCGAACGCCGGTGATACCGTCCTCGCTTTCGCCTATCTGCCGGGACCGGACGGCGTGCCGACGCTGGCGTCGGGCGCCTCTGAACCCGTGACCGTGGATCCCGGCGCCGTGGCGCCGATTCCACCGGAGATGGATTACGTTTATTTGGACGGGGCCACTGTCAGCGGCACCACTTATCCCAACACCTATGTCACTCTCAGCGTTTCCGGCGGTTCAGGTGGTGGGGCTAAGTTCGCGCCGGTGTTTTCCGCGGATGGCGACTGGTCGGTCGATGTTGGCCCCGGCGTCGCGAGCGATGCGACCTTCAGCGCGACGGCAAACTATCCCGGTGGTGTCGCCTCCGACGCCTATGTACGGGCGCTCGGCCATATTGAGATGGGGCCCCTCAGCATCAGCGAGGTCGGCTCGCGCCAGGTGATCGGCGTGGCTCCGCAGCCGGGCCAGCATATTCTGGCGTGGCGGTCGAGCGATGGAAAGAAGATCGTGGACCACACCATGTCGGGGATCGGCACGAATTTCACCGCTCCCTATCTGAAAGGTATGACGCTGGCCGATGGAGACCTCCTGAATGTCGTCGCCGCATTGCCGGAATATGGATCGATGACGCCATTTTCTACCGCGCCGGAAGGCTTTCCGGGGTAGCAACGGACCGCCGGCGCCCGACGCGACGCCGGCGGGAAGGTGCGGCTGGGACCCGATGGCGTCACCGCAAAGGCCGGGGCCCCTCCGCGTCGGCGAACCATGATCCACCGCTTCCGATCCGGAGCAAGGCATCCGTCCAGGCTGAAGTGGAATGCATTCTATAATTGCTTTTAAGATTACTACAATCGGACATCCAGATTCGGCTAGCAGTCTGTCGGATTTTCTATGAGGTCGTTTTGGAATTGAGCGGCTTCGAAGCGGAATTGGGGCGAGGTTCGCCCGCCCTCACGCCGTTTCGGCCCTCAACTTGGCCATTCTCTTGACGTTATAGGCCAAGGCGACGAGGCTCCATTCGCTTTTGACCTTTTCGAGGCCACGAAGCCTGAAGTTTCGGAATCCCAGCACCGATTTGACGATGCCGAAGGCGGGTTCGACGGTCTGTTTGCGCAGTTTGTGCATGGCCCGTCCCTCCTTTGTTTCCAGCGCCTCTTTCATCTCGATCCTCCAGGGTTCCCTGATCGCCCGCGGCGGTTTGTCCTTGTCCGCCGAGTGGCCGGTTTTTACGCCGCCGTTGACAGCCAGCTGTGTGTCGCCGGCAACTGCGTCGCGCGCTTCCGACACGCCAAGGCGGACGAGCGAGGCTCCGATCTCGTTGCTGAGATATCGCAGCAGTTGAAGGATCACGCGCTGCTCTCTCGGGGTTCCGGCGGGAAAATTGTGGGCCTCGTCAAATACCAGAACGCGAACGTTGTCGCTTTTCAGCAGGAGGGGCGGGGCAACCGATCAGCGTCGCGGAAATCGCCGAATAACTGGTCTTCGAGATCGCGGAGACGTTGGGGCTGACTGCCGATTACTCAATTCCGAGTGCGATCCCGGCCTTGCGGAAGCTCCCGCATTCTGCGGCCATAACAAAATAATTTGGATGACGAAGCTCGGTGGCTGCATGGCGATGTCTCGCCTGAACGCTATGCTCCGTTCTCGGCTGTGCTCACAAAGCAGGGCCAATCTGAGCAAGTCAGCGCATGCAATTCCCAAAAAAATCACTGTCGCCAGACAATTGAGCGTTGACTCTCAAGAGGGTTCGATATTTTATAGAACGAACGTTCGAACTACGCCTGCGATGAAAGAATTGAGAGGACCGGGCTTTGACAACTCAATCGGCGGATATGCGGGAAAACCTGCTTGCAACGGCGCTTTCCATGTTTTCGGAACGCGGCTTCAGCGGCACATCGATCCGGGAGATCGCCAAGGTCCATGGAGCCAGCCTTTCCAATATCTACTACCACTTCGGCAACAAGGAAGGCTTGTGGCGAGCGCTGCTCGAGCAATCGGTTTTCAATCTGCCGACCACGCTTCGCAAGGCCGCGGCGCGTCAAACCGAGCCGCGTGCGCAGCTTGAGGCGGTCGTTCGCGAGCACCTTTCCGTGGCGATCGGCCATCAGCGCGAGTTGCTGATGCTGCTTGGCCGGAAGGGTGAACTCGATAACGATCTTGGCGACGAAACCGCCGAAGTCCAGCGCGAAATCGTTGCGATCTACATCGGAATTCTGGAGCGATTGAACGCTGAGGAGGCGCTTCATTCGGCCCATCTGAAGATCACTGTCTTCAACATTCTCGGCGTCATCAACTGGTATCTCCGCTGGTATCGGGCAGACGGCCCTCTGGATGCGGAGGTCATCCATCAGGACATTCTGGACTTTGTCATGCGCGGCGCCTGCAAAGGCTGAAAACCGGAACGCAGACGAAGTTCAGGCGAAAAAGGACGGCCGGAGGCCGTATCTCAGGGAGGAGATATTGTGGGATACACGATCGACATCGATACCGGCGGCACATTCACCGACGGTTTTGTGGCAGGCCATGGGCTGGCGCGTGCGGTGAAAACGCCGACCACCCCGCATGACCTGACGGAGTGTTTTTTGAACTGCATCAGGGCAGGGGCAAAAGCCGTGGACCTGCCTCTCGAAGGGTTTCTGGAACAGGCGGACATCATCCGCTTTGCCAGCACCGTGGGCACCAACGCCTTGATCGAGCGCACCGGCGCGAAAATCGGGCTCATCGTTTCGGCCGGCGGGCAGGCGATTGCGCCGGTCATGGTTGATGGCGGGCACGGCATCGTCGAAGCCGACATGATTGTCGAGATTGATGACACCGTCGCGCCGGAAGCCGTGCTTGAGCGCGCCCAGGTGCTGATCGATGCCGGCGCGCAATGTCTGGTCGTGGCCCTTGCCGGCAGTGAAACCGACCCCTCACGCGAGCGGGCGGTGCGCACCGTGATCAAGCGGGAATATCCGCGCGACTTTCTGGGCTCCATCCCGGTGTTCCTGTCGTCAGACATCACCGTGCGCGATGGCTATGACGAGCGGATCAACAGTGCCGTCGTCTCTGCCTATTCCCACAGCCGTCTGGCACGGCTTCTCTATCGCGCCGAACAGGAATTGCGCCGTCTGCATTATCGCGGCCCCTTCCTGATCGGGCACAATGACGGGGCGGTGGCGCGCGTGGCCAAGACGCGGGCGATCAGCACCTACAATTCCGGCCCGGCTGCCGGGCTGGTGGGTGCGCGTGCCGTTGCCGCACTCTATGGCGAGGCCGATGTTATCTCAGCCGATATGGGTGGGACCTCCTTTGACATCGGCCTCGTCAGCGACGGCCGGTTGAATGTGGCTTTGAGGCCCACGATCGAGGGATATCAGACCAATGTGCCGATGAACGAGGTCGAGGCGCTCGGCGCCGGTGGCGGTTCGATTGCGGGCGTTCGCGATGGCAGGCTTTTCGTCGGGCCGCGTTCGGCGGGCGCGATACCGGGACCCGCCTGTTTCAGTCTGGGCGGCAGGGAGCCAACGGTCACCGATGCCAATCTGGTTCTGGGTCGTATTGATCCCGACAATTTTCTCGGTGGCGCGCGAAAACTTGACGCGGAAAAGGCCCGTACGGCGATCGGGTCCGTGCTGGCCGAGCCGCTCGGCATCAGCATTGAAGCTGCAGCTAAGGCTGTCATCGACCACATTGACAGCCAGGTGGGAGCAGCCATCGGCGCGTTGAAGGCCCGGGCTTCGGGAGACCAGCCGCTGTTGACGGTCTATGGTGGTGCGGGACCACTTCATGCCTGCCAGGTTGCAGCGCGGGCAGGACTGAAGAAAATCGTGATCACGCCGTTCTCGGCGGTGTTCTCTGCCTTCTCCTCGTCGCTGATGGACATCGGCCACAACTATTCGAGCGCCGTCCAGATGGCGATCGGCGATCCGGACCTGGACGACGTGCTGGGCCGGGCGATCGGCCGGATGCATGATGCGTCGCTGCGCGATATGCGCGGCGAAGGCTTTGAGAGCGAGGGCCTTTGCTGGCGCCTCGATGCGATCCTGCGCCAGGTCGACGGGCTGGAGACGCGCGCAAGCGTCGAGGTTGGTGATCCGCTTTCCGACACCGCGCTCGTAACTTTGCGTCGCGCGATCGCCGAACAGGCGCCGGGTGCGGCGCATGTCAGTGCGATTGGCCTTTTTGCCGCCGCCGCGGTTTCACACTTCAGCTTTGTGGAAACCGGTGACGCCCTGGATCAGGACCCTTCGAAGGCGCGCACCGGTGAGCGCGGTGTTGTCTGCGATGACGCCGGCACCCGTCAGATCGTTCCTGTTTTCGATCTTGAGCGGCTGCAAACAGGTCATGTCATGGCCGGACCGGCGATCCTTGAAAGCGACAAGACCACCGTATGGGTCGCTCCCGGCTGGGAGGCCGGGGCCGACCGCTTTTCCAATCTTGTCATGACGCGGAGGTGAGTGATGACTGTCCGTATTACCGAAAATCTCTCCATCGATCTCGAACATGAGGCGTGGTGTTGTGCTGCCTGCGGCCACCGGCTTACCGGCGCTCGCGAGAACTACAAGACCGGCTGTCTTGTTGCCGAAGTGCCGATGGAAGAGGCGCATCCGCCGATGGTCGAGGGCGCGGCTTTCAGCTTCACGCCGCATCCCGATTTCTGCCGTCTCGTCGAATTCTATTGTCCGGGCTGCGGCACGGTGCTCGAAAACGAGTATCTGCCGCCCGGTCATCCGATTACGCATGATATCGAACTCGATATCGATGCGCTCAAGGCACGCCGGAGCGGCAATGCCACGGCAACGGACGGCAGGGCAGCATGAGCGCCCGCGCAGCCATCGAGGCGCTGAAGCAGGCGCGCTTCTGGCCGGAACCGGTTTTGATGCCCTCGGCTGCCGGTCTCGGGGCGCGGCTGGAAGCCGTTGCGCCGGAAATTCTGCGGCAGGACCCGCAGAAATTGGCTGATGCCTGTCTTTCGGCCGCGCGCTATCTGGGCGCGGACGCCGTCTGGGTTTCAATGATTGCCGCCGATGGCGGGGCGGATTTATCCGCTGCCTTTCTGGCCGACGCGGCAAACCGGGCCATTGCCGCCGCCAAGACCGAACGCATCTGCGTCGTGGAACTGCGTGGGCCCTTGCACAGGGCGCTTCATGTTGGCGGCGCGCTTGAAGATGTACTCAAGCAGATCAAGCCGGCAATGATTGCCGAGTTCGAGGCAATCGCCAATCTGCGTCCTGACATCATCGTTCTGGCGGAACCACCGGCCTTGCCGGAGCAGGCCGAAAGCCGTGGTCTTGCCCGGCTTTACGGCGCGCTGAAACGGCTTGCCGAGCACTACGATATTTTGAAGGGAATGCGCCCGGTACAGCCGGGAATGACGGGGCCGGCGCTGCCGGATCTGGCGTTTCCGATCGGTAATGAAATTGCGTCTGCTCGCTGCGCGCGCGCGATTGCACCCGACTGGGCCAGCCCGGCCGCATTCAGTGCAACGGTCCTGAGCGCTTTGGAGGAGGCAAGGGCGAGCGGCACGTTGCTGATCGTATCCGGCGATCGGGGATTGACGGGAGAAGCAGAACCGCACCTGACCCGCGAGGCGGTGCAAGGTTTGAGGGAGCGCGTCTGAAACGCGTATCCGGCAGGAGGAGAAATAGCATGACATTCGATGTTGGTATCGACATCGGCGGCACGTTCACCGATCTGTGCGCCATCGGCGCGGACGGTGCACTGGTGACCGCCAAGACCCCGACGACCCATTACGACCTTTCCGTCGGCCTGATCCGGGGCTTGCGTGATCTTGGCGAGCGGGCCGGGCTCGCCCCGGAGGCGTTTCTGGGCGATGTGGAGGCGCTGCGCTATTCCACGACCATCGGCACCAATGCGCTGATCGAGCGCAAGGGGCCGCGTCTCGGCCTCATCACCACTGCGGGTTTTGAGGATACGATCTTCATCGGCCGCAGCCGCAGCTGGGCGGATGGGCTGGCCGTCCACGATATTCGCGATATGGCGACCATCGAAAAACCGGCCCCCCTGATCGAGCCGGAAATGGTTCTGGGGCTGTCCGAGCGGATCGACTGCCATGGCAATATCGTGCGTCCGCTTGATCCGGATGCGGTGCGCGAGCAGCTTCAGCGGCTCGTTGATCGGGGTGTCCAGGGCATTGTCGTGTCACTGATGTGGTCCTTCCTCAATCCGGCCCATGAACAGGAAGTGCGGCGGATCATCGAGGAGGAATATCCGGAAGAGTTTCTGGGATCGATGCCGGTGACGCTGGCCAGCGAAGTCTCGCCCAAGGCCGGTGAATATACCCGCACGATGACGGCCGTGGTCAACGCCTATATCCACGGCGTGATGATGCAGGAACTGGGCGATCTGACGACCAATCTGCGCCGTGCCAATTACCGCCGCCCGCTCATTCTGGTGCACAATACCGGCGGCAGCAAGAAGGTCTCGCGCACCCGCGCCGTGCTCACGCACAATGCCGGGCCGGTGGCGGGCATGTATGGCGCGGCATTGATCGGCGCGCAGGAAGGCCACAAGAACATCATCTTTGCCGATATGGGCGGGACATCGTTCGATATCGGCGTTCTGGCGGGCGGCCAGCTCCGTGCCCATGATTTCATCCCGGTCATCGATCGCTGGCGGACCAATATCCCGGCCATCGAGGTCAAGTCCATCGGTGCAGGCGGCGGTTCGATTGCCTGGATCAATGAGGCGATGGGCGGTCAGCTCGAAGTCGGGCCGCATTCGGCGGGTTCCGTGCCGGGGCCTGCCTGTTACGATCAGGGCGGCACACGGCCGACCGTCACCGATGCCGATCTGGTGCTCGGCTATATCAACCCCGACAATTATCTCGGCGGCAAGATGCTGCTGGATACCGATGCTGCCGAAGAAGCCATCGAAACCAATATTGCAAAGCCGCTCGGTATTTCGGTGATCGAGGCAGCCTGGCGCATGCGCCGCCTTGTCGATGCTCGCATGGGACAGGAAATCTTCAACGAGGTGGCGCTCAAGGGGCATAATCCGCGCAAATTCGCCGTTTTCGCCTGCGGCGGCGCCGGTGCGGCCCATGCATGCGGTTTTGCCCGCCATGTCGGCGCGGCAACGGTGATCGTGCCGGCCATGTCTTCGGTTTCGGGTGCGTTCGGTGCGTCGAGCATTGAAATTCGGCAGGTATGGGAGCAGTCGCGTAGCGTCAAGGTGTTCAACTTCATGAACCAGTCCTATCTGGACGATCCCGCGCCGCTCAACGCGCTGGTTGCCGATATGACAGACCGGGCGAGGCGCGACCTGAAGCTTGAGGGCTTTGACGGCGACAGCATCGATTGTTCACTCGAATTCGATATGCGCTATGGATCGCAATATAACCTGACACGGATTGCTGCTCCCTCGCTTTCTTTCAACGGCGCGGACGATATCAAGGCGCTCTGCGATCTCTTCGAAAAACAGTATGCCGCGGTGTATTCACCGGAAGCGGCCTTTCCATCGGGCGGCATCAACATCGAGACGGTGTTCGTTACGGCGCGGGTGCGTCAGGAGCCGCGACGGCTGAATGTCAGCGGCAGGGCATTCTCGCATCAGGCTGAGCCCGCAGGTCAGCGCGCCGCCTGTTTCGATCCGGTCAAAGGTCTGGAGCAAACGCCGGTTTTCGACTGGACGGCATTATCGCCGGGAGCCGTGATTGTCGGTCCGGCCATTATTGAAGCACCGGATACGACCTATGTGATCGAACCTGGCTGGACCTACCGGATGAACGAATTCCGCAACGGGATCGTCAGCCTCGGGGCCCAGCAAGACATGCATAAACACGCGCACTAACCCTTTTGGGAAAAAGGGTGCAGTCGCGACCGGGAGGATATCATGAACGCATTCAATACAATCAGATACGCGCGCGACCCCGAGGTTGTGCAGCGACTGCGGCCCGAAGCGCCGACCGATTGGGAGACGCGGGCCATGCAGGGGCTCGACGAACTCGACTACGAGATCTTCACCCACAAGATGCACATGATCGCGCTGGAGGGTAAGGAAACCACCATGAAGCTCGGCGCATCCACGGCGATGCGGTGGGGCGATGTGGCCTTCGGCATCTATACGGCGCAGGGTGATCTGGCCGTCTGTGCCACCGGCATCTATCACCATGCGGTGCTGAGCCAACTGCCGGTGAAATATCTGATCAAGCATCTGGCGGCAGAGCCGACCGTGGGGCTGAAGGCGGGCGATGCCTTTTTTTACAACGATCCCTATTATGGCGGTGTCCACAATGCCGATATGGGGTTGTGCATTCCGGTTTTCGTCGAGGACAGGCTTGTCTGCTTCATCGGTGCGGCGGTACATACCGGCGAATGCGGCGGCTCGGAACCCGGCGGCATGGTCAATGGCGCGAAGTCGCGTTACGACGAGGGCCTGATGTGCCCGCCGATCAAGGTCGGCGAGAATTACGAGCTCAAGGAAGACCTGCTCGGAATGCTGGCCACCATGACCCGCGATCCGCGCACCATGGTGCTCGATATCAAGGCGCGGCTCGCCGCAGCGCGTATTGCCGAGCGCCGGGTGCACGAATATCTCGAGGAAATCGGAACGGATTTTCTGGTCGGTGGCCTCCGCCGCATTCTCAAGCAGACCGGCGAGGCGGCACGGCAGAAGATCGCCACGTTGAATGACGGGATCTACCGCCAGCCGCGTTTCATGGACACGACCGGGCCGGAAGCGGCGCTCCTGAAGATCAACCTGACAATCGAGAAGAAGGGTGAGCGGATCAAGCTGATCCTCAACGGTTCCTCTCCGATGCTGCCCGACAGGCCGGTCAACGCCTATTTTCAGGGGCTTTTGGGCATGGCCATGGTCTATGCCTGTGGCTGGCTGTTTCCCGAACTTCCGGCCAATAACGGTCTTCTGGAAGCGGTGGACTGGGAATTTCCCGACGACAGCTTCATCAATCCCAAGGGTGATGTGCCGGTATCCTATGCGCCCGCGACCATGGTGGCCTTCAGCCAGGGCATGTTCATGGCCGGCGCGAAGATGACCTACGCCACCGATCCGAGCCGTGCGGTTGCCGCGTGGTACACAGGTTTTGCTGTGACCGTGTTTGCCGGCTTCAACCAGTGGGGCGAGCCTATGGCGGATATCACGCCGGAGATCAACGCGACCGGCGCGGGCGGGCGGCCCGGAAAGGACGGTGTTGACGTCGCGGGCGCATTCTTTGCCACGATGAGCGATTGCGGCGATGTGGAGACCACGGAATCAGAACGGCCATTCCTCTACACATTCCGGAATTTCTTCAACAATTCCTATGGCCACGGCAAGTTCCGCGGCGGTTGCGGCGTCGGATACGGGCTCAAGGTGCACGGCGTGCCGATGGTCGCGCTCGGCAGCATGGGGTTCGGCTCGCATTTCCCCTCGACGCTGGGCGTGTTCGGTGGGCGCGCAGCGCCACCCGCATTCATTCAGACCGTACGAGGCTCCAACCTCGACACGTTGATGGCTGATGGCGGGACAGTCCTTCCAGCAAGGTTGGAAGAGCTTTACGCGCCTGGCGGATCAGTGGAAGAGGGCGACCGCGCCTATCTGAGCGTCGCCCATCCGCCCGCACTTTACCAGGGCGGAGACACGTATTACGCGCCGGTTTCGGGCGGGGCGGGTTATGGCGATCCGCTGCAGCGTGAACCGGCATCGGTAGCGCGTGATGTGGCCATCCGGCGGTGTTCGAAAGAGGCCGCGCGCGACATCTATGCGGTGGAAATAGACGAGCATACCGGTCTTGCCGACGCAGAGGCGACGAAAACACGCCGGGCCGAGGTCGTCAGAAAACGGCTTGAACGCGCCAAACCCTATCATGCCTTTCTGGCGGAGTGGTCGAAACAAGCGCCGCCTGCCGATGTGCTGCGCTATTACGGCCCCTGGGACGGCGCATCCGCGCAGACAGCATGAGCGGGGAGGACAACCGGATGACGGCGACAACGCTTCACGGCCTGCTGGACGCGCAGGCCGCCCGCTACGGGACAAGACCGTTCCTGACCTTCAACGGCCAGGTCTTCAGCTTTGACGATCTCAATGCCATGAGCCGTAGCGCGGCGGCTGGCCTTGCCGCGCAAGGGATCGGCAAAGGTGATCGCGTGGCGCTGATGCTCGACAATTGCGTCGAGTATCTGGCGCTGTGGTTCGGCCTCTCCCGGCTGGGCGCGGTGGAGGTTCCCCTCAATACCGGCCATCGCGGTGCGGTGCTTGCCCATATGCTGCGCCTTTCCGGGGCGAAGATGGTCGTGATCGAGGCGCAGCACCTTGCCGCCCTGGACGAGGTGGCGCCCACGCTTGACCGTTCGCCGCAGGTCGTGGTTCGCGGCGGCATCCTGCCCGAAGGGGCGATAGCACTGGATGCGCTGATGGCCACACGGGATGCGCCGCCCGAGGTTTGCGTTTCGCCGCGCGATCCCTATGCGATCATGTTCACCTCCGGCACGACCGGGCTTTCCAAAGGTGCGTTGATGCCGCAGGGCTACGCGCTGGCTGCTGCCCGTCAGATCTGCGAGGCGACCGGCTACAACGAGGCTGATTGCCTCTATAACGCTCTGCCCCTGTTCCACGGCAATGCCCAGATCCTGAGCACCCTTCCGGCGTTGATGGCCGGTGCGCGCGCCGTGCTTTGCGAGCGCTTTTCGGCCAGCCGCTTCTGGGATGATGTCCGTACCCATCGCTGCACCGCATTCAACTATATCGGCACGATCCTGTCGGTGCTGATGAAAGCACCGGAAACCCCGGCCGACCGCGACCATCCCTTGCGGGTGATGATGGGAGCAGGCGCGGGCAAGGGTCTTTTCGAGGCTTTTGAAGCCCGCTTCGGCGTGACGCTGATCGAGGGTTACGGAATGAGCGAGATCGGCGTGCCGATCACAAGCGATCCCGAGCGAAAGAGGCCCGGTTCATGTGGCCGTCAGACGCCGCATTACGATCTCATGCTGGTCGACCGTGACGGCTGTGCCATTGAAGCGTCGGATACGCCGGGCGAGCTTCTGGTCCGCCCCAAAACGGCAAACGCGATGATGATCGAATATGTCGAGATGCCGGAGAAGACCGTGGAGGCATTTCGCGATCTCTGGTTCCACACAGGCGATCTGTTGCAGCGCGATGCCGATGGCTTCTGGTTCTTTGTCGACCGCGACAAGGATGCGTTGCGTCGCCGTGGCGAAAATATCTCCTCTTTCGAGGTGGAGCGCGTCGTCAACGCCATGGAAGACGTCGCAGAGAGCGCGGTGATCCCGGTGCCGTCCGAACTGGGCGAGGACGACGTGATGGTCTGCGTCGTTGCGCGCGACGGTGCTGTGCTGACGGGCGAAGCGGTGCGGGCCTTTTGCAAGGACAGGATGGCCGATTTCATGCTGCCGCGCTATGTCCGCGTGGTTGATGCCTTACCCAAAACCCCGACGGCGCGGGTGGAAAAGCACAGGCTTCGCACCGAGGGCGTGACGCCTGATACCTGGGACGCGGAGAACAGCAGCACCGCTCGGGACAAGGCGGTGCGGGCATGAGCACTGCAACACCGTCTTTGCCGTCCGAGCTTCACCGTCAATACCATGTGGACGCAGCCGGGCGGGTGTGGCTGCGTGCCGGGCGTTGCACCGGAGAGGGCGGTATCGTTTTCCCGCCGCGCCGTTTTTGCGGGGACCTTTCCGAGCCGGATGAGCAATTGCTGCCAAGCGATGGCAAGGTGAACTGCATCACGCGTGTGCGGGTGCGCGCGCCTTACGGACTGCCGCAGGGCTACATGATCGGCTTTGTTGATTTTGACGCCGCGCCGCTGCGGATTTTCGGCCTGTTCGATCCTGAAACCGCTGATGATATCGCACCGGGAAGCCCCGTGAGGCTGATCCTCAAACCGCTGGGCGTGAACAATGACGGCGCGCCCTGCCTGCGCCCCGTCTTCGTTGCCGCCTGAAATGGCCAGCGGGAAAACGGCGCATAGAAAGGAATGACCATGACAACGCCATGGATTGCGGGCTGCGGCCTGACGACTTTCGGGCGGCACGAGGAGACCGGGCTCGACATCCTGGCGGCTATCGCCGCGCGTGATGCGCTGCTTGATGCCAGAATTCCCCCGGCGAAGATTGGCCTCGCCGTCTTCGCCAATGCGCTTGCAGCGCGGCTTTCAGGCAGTCTCACGATTGGGCAGGACGCCTTTGCCCATGTCGGTCTGGCGGGCTGCGCGGTGCTCAATGTCGAGAATGCCTGTACCTCCGGGTCGAGTGCATTTCATATCGCGGTGATGGCGATCCGGGCCGGGGAGGTGGAGGCGGCGCTTGTCGTCGGCGCGGAAAAGATGTTTCACCCGGCGCTCGGGCTGATTGATTCCGGGCGCACGCTACCCGATACGTTGCTGGGCCGGGTTACGCCCGCGGGCTTTGCCTTGCGCGCCAGCCGCCACATGCAGCGCTTCGGCACCACGGCCGAGCAACTGGCGGCGGTCTCGGTCAAAAACCGCCGGTCGGCAGCCACAAATCCGAATGCAATGATGCGCGATCCGATTTCCGTGCGCGACGTCCTGTCAGCGCCGATGGTGGTCGATCCGCTGACCCGGCTGCAATGCTCGCCGATTGCCGACGGCGCGGCCGCCATGGTTCTGGTCAATGACAGGCTCGCCCGCCAGATTGGCGCCCGCACCCATGTGCGCGCATCGGTGCTGACCAGCGGCACCTATGACCAGATCGACGACCTCGCCGAATGGCGTACCGATGGCCGTAGCGCGCAAATGGCATACGAGCGCGCGGGCGTGTCAGCCGGCGATCTCGACGTTGTTGAATGCCACGACGCCTTTTCGATTGCGGAGATCCTGCATTACGAGGGGCTGGGGCTTTGTCCCGTCGGGGAGGGCGGACGCTACGCCGAGCGGCTGCTTGCCGGGGATACGGCTTGCGTGCCGGTCAACCCCTCCGGCGGGCTGATGTCGCGGGGGCATCCCGTGGGGGCGACAGGCATCGCCCAGATCATAGAAATCACGCGCTACCTGGAAAAGTGCGGCGGGCATCGGCCCGGCCGTCTGGGGTTGGCGCACTGCATGGGCGGCGACAAGGACGCCGATACCAAATCCTGCACCGTCGCCATTGTCGAACGCAAACACGCTGTCGCGTGAGGGCTTCGGTGCGGACATGAACGTCTGACAACCAGGGAGGAAAACAGGATGGAAGACAGAACGAGACTGACAGGCAAGGTGGCGCTGATCACCGGTGCCGGCGGCGTCATCGGCGGCACGACGGCGCGGCTGATGGCCGGGCGCGGTGCACGGATCGTTGCGGTGGATCGCGATCCGGCAGCCCTTGAGGCACTGGCGAAGGATATTGACGGCTGCGTCACCGTGGTTGCGGACGTGACCGACGAGGCTGCGGTGAAAGCCTATGTCGACAAGGCGATCGCGGCCTGTGGCCAGATCGATATCTTCTTCAACAATGCCGGGATCGAGGGCGACTTCCATCCCATCGGCGAATATCCGACAGAGGATTTCCGCAAGATTGTCGAAATCAATCTGATCGGCGTGTTCCTTGGCTACAAGCATGTCGTGCCGCAGATGCTGAAGGCCGGAAAGGGCTCGATCATCGTCAGTTCTTCGGTGGGCGGGTTGATTGGAACGCCTTTGATCAGCGGCTATACCGCAACGAAACATGCGGTTTTGGGACTGATGCGCTCGGTCGCCGCCGAATGCGGTGCGGCCGGGGTGCGCTCCAACGCCGTGAACCCGGGGCCGATCGCCTCGCGGATGATGGACGATGTGGAGAAGGGCATGGGGCGCGGAATGCCGGATGGCGCCGTGCGCCAGGTCATGACCCAGATGGTGCCGATGCACCGCTACGGCACGCCCGCAGAAGTCGCGGAACTGGTGAGCTTTCTCGGTTCCGACGCGGCAAGCTTCGTCAATGGCGCGGCGATGACTGTGGATGGCGGCTTTACCGCTGTCTGACGTTCAGCTTCATCCGGGCTTTCCACCTGAAGAATAAGGCGGGAAAGCCCGGCAGTTCAGCAGTACGCCGCGCCCTGAAGACGGGCTGCGCGATGTGCTGCAAGGTTTGAATATCAGCATTTCGAGCGGCCAGGCGCCGCATCGCACATGGATCCGGCGCGGATGGCGTTGCCGGAATGAGGGAGGGTTTGCCAAATGAAGCGTTTTTACCGCGGAATATTCTCGACACTTGGCGTTTTCGCCATGACAGCCTCGGCCCACGCGATTGACATTTCGCCGGGCGATTACACACTTTTGCCAGCAAATACCAAGGTCGCGCTTGAGTATTTTCAGTACACAAACATGGACAGTTTCGAGCTTGACGGGGCGGGCAAGGTGCCGGATTCGGGCTTTGACAACATCACCGGTGTTTCCCGTTTTCTCTACTACGGTGAAGCCGGCACGCTTCGATATGGTCTTCAGGCCTATCTGCCCTATGGCACATTTTCCGATGCGCATATCGGCGGCATGGATGCTCCGGTGACCAACGGTATCGCCGATTTCACCGTCGGTGCCACGGCCTGGTTGGTCAAACCGGACAATCCGGCAGTCGGTACCACGCTTGCCCTGACCGGCTTTTTGACGCTGCCGACGGGCGACTACGATCCGTCGCGCATTGGCCTTGGCGGTGGCACAACCGTCATTACCCCTCAGATCGGGCTGATTCAGGCGCTTGGCGGCGGGCTCTATTTCGATGGTGCTTTCGATACGGCCTTTGCCTTTGACCACGACGAAGACGGCGTTGACTACAGTCGCGATCCGAGTGCCCAATTGCAGGCCTATCTGCGCTATCAGCCATCGGCAAAGGCATCGGTCTCGTTTGGTTATTCCGGAAAATTCGGCGGAAAAAGCTATGCGAACGGAACCTATACGCAGCAGATGACGCGACAGGATTCTCTCAGGCTTTTCGCCAATACTTTCATCACCCCGACTGTGCAGATAGAAGCCATGCTGTCCATGGATGTGAATGTTAACGGTGGCTTCAAAGGCACGACGGGGCAATTGCGTCTGATGAAGCTGTTCTAGGTGTTTATACCAGCCGTCAATGATCAGAACCCTTGCGCCTATTGGCGTCGGCCAATTGACATGATCTTCCATGGCAGCTGCTGCAGAGTTCGCCAAGCGTGGCAGCAGTGGTTGACGATATCGTCGTAGGACTTGAAAACGCGGTTGGAGAGCCAGTTATACCAAGGCGCGAAGATGATGCTGACGCATCCTCGCCTTGCAGGAATTGCGAGTTTCCCAATTGTCCTGGTGACTTGGGAATTCGAAAACGGAATACCAACGGTCATTTTCAATGACCGTTGGTATGGTTTTCTGATCAGGGTTTGGTCAAGGGGTTGGCTTTTTCTCCTCTCTTCTGTGCCGCGGTGGCCGAGCTGGCTTTGAAGCGGAAGCTGTCGTTTCCTGTTTCCAGGATAACCTCGCCTTGCAGGCAGTCCGCGCACGGATACTCGCGTTTCTTGACAGCCATTACGCCGATGCCGGTCTCACGCCGGACAGGATTGCGAGGGCCTGCGGTATCTCGCGGAGTTATCTCTACAAGGTTTTCTCCGGCACTGAGACTGTGATGGAGAGTCTCAGGAACCGCTTCTAAAGCGGAACGTCGCCGACAAGTCCTCCACTCGTAGATAAGCACAGAAAAGAAAGGGCGGTCTCATGTAAGCTCTCTGGCGCTTGCAGCGGCAGGCTTTCGCGTAGTTGCAAACAGCGGGGCGATCTTGGCGCGCTCCAATATTCCCCAGATACCATTTCGCGAAAGAAGCATTGTCAAAATGGCGACCGATCCCAGAACAATCAGATAAACAGATCCGTAATCCGCAAGGAGTTCGCGCAGCAGAAAGTAAACCAGTGTGCCAATAATTGCGCCTTCCAGTCGCCCGATGCCGCCGATTACCACGGCGAAAATTACGAAGACTGTCCAATCGTTGAGGTTGAAAGCCGCACTGGGAGAAATGCGCAGCTTCTGCAGGAAGATTACCGAACCGATGCCGCCAGTCATTGCAGCAACCGCGACATAGGTCATGAGTTTCGCACGCCAGATATCGATGCCCAATGAGGCTGCTGCCAAGCTGTTGTCTCGCATTGCCATCAAAGCCAGGCCGGCTTTGGAACGCAGCAGCGCGTAAGTGCCTAACAGTGTCGCGAGCCCGAGCGCGAGGACCAGCCAGTAAATCGTAAACTCACGCCAAGTTTTGCTGGCCGCGATACCTTTTACGACGGCAACTGGCAAAGACATGCCGGCACCGCCGCCCAGTGGACGGATCATGCTAAAAATCAAGAGGACGGTTTCAGCAGCGACCCAGGTGCCAATCGAAAAATAGGCACCTTCCAATCGGAACAACAGCGGCGCGAAGATCAGAGCGACGATGCCAGAGGCGGCAACTGCCAGCGGGATCGCTAAAATCGGTGAAATCCCGAGGAATATGCTGGCGGAAAACAGCACATAGGCGCCAATGCCGACAAAGGCCTGTTGGCCGACGGAAACCAGTCCCGCATAGCCTGCCAGCAGGTTCCAAAGCACTGCCAATGACATGAAGCAGAGAATCTCACCCAGCAGACGTAGCCCACCAGCATCTGTCCAGAGTGGGGCAGCAATCAATGCGGCTGTGGCAATTGCAAAGAATATAGTGACAGGCGACAAGCGCATCGTTCAGGATCCCTTGGCGAAAAGACCGCGCGGGCGCAGTGCGAGGACGGTGAAGAAGACCAAGTGTCCGGCGAGCACCTGAAACTGAGGTGAAATTTGCCCGCCCAGGGCCTGAGCTATTCCCAAAATCACTCCGCCAGCCAAGGTTCCCCAAAAGCTGCCCAGACCGCCGATGATCACCGCTTCAAAGCCGAAGATCAGGCGGGCGGGACCAGAAAAAGGATCAAAATTTGACCGGATCGCCAGCAGCACCCCGGCGATCGCAATGGTGGCAAAGCACAGGGCCATCGCGAGTGCGAATATTCTTGAGGTTTTGACCCCGATCACCATAGCGATTTGCGGATCGTCAGAGGTGGCACGGAAAGCGCGGCCAATCTTTGTGCTGGAGAACAGCCACTCCAATCCGAATATAAGGGCAATTGCGACTGCCAATGTCAGCAATGGTAAAATGCCGAGATTGATGTCACCGATAGCGAGGCTGGTCGTTTCCAGCGTTCCCGCAGGCAGACGTTGTGCATTCGAGGAAAATGCCGTGAGCAGGCCGTTCTGGAGAATGACGGCGAGCCCAAAGGTAACTAAAAGTGGCGGCAGGAGATCTTCGCCCATAATCCGCGTCAGGATGTGGCGTTGCAGTGCGTAGCCGATACCAGCCATCACCGGTACCACAATGATAAGAGACACCAATGGGTGCATTCCCGTGGCGCTAATCGCCATTTGTGCGATATAGGCGGCGAGGACGATGAAATCGCCATGCGCGATGTTCACCAGCTTCATTACGCCAAAAATCAATGAGAGACCAACGGCAAACAGCGTATAGAGTCCACCCAGCAGCACGCCTTGCAAAATGGTGTCGATTAAACTCATGTCAGTCTCCGAAGTAAGCGGTGACAAGCGCTTGTTTTGTCAATGCGTTCGCGGGCCCCTGCAAGGCAACTCTCCCCTCGCGCAGGCAGACCAGCGCGTTTGAAACGCTTCGCGCTCGCTCGATATCTTGCTCGACGATCACTGCGCCGATTCCAGATCCGAGGATTTTGGGCATTGCTGCATAGACATCGTTCACAACTATGGGCGCCAAACCGAGACTGATTTCGTCAAAAAGGATTAAAGCCGGGTTAGCCACAAGAGCGCGCCCAATAGCCACCATTTGTTGCTGACCGCCAGACAATGACTGTCCAGGGTGATGCCGCTTTTCGGCTAAAATCGGAAATAGCTCATACACCTTGGAGATATCCCACGACCCTCTGCGACCGTAGTCTGCAGCAATTTTCAGGTTTTCTTCCACTGAGAGCGAGCGAAACAGGCGGCGTCCCTCAGGAACCAAAACGATCCCCATGGCCGCCAGTGCGTCCGGAGGTGTGGAGCCAATGGAGCGTCCTTGAAAGCGCACCATGCTGTCCTTGCGGGGCAATAAACCGAGAATAGCGTGAAAAAGTGTAGTTTTTCCCGCGCCGTTAGCGCCGACAAGGCCAAGTACCTCGCCTTGAGCGAGGTCAAAAGACACATCGAATAGTGCCTGAAAATCGCCATATCCTGAGGAAAGTCGGTCGACTGAAAGAAGCGGCTCAACCATGTGCGGCCTCATCAGATAGTCCTAGATAAACCGCCCTGACCTGAGGGTCCTGCATGATCTCCTCGGGTGCGCCCTCGGCAATTTTTTCGCCAAAATCCAGCACCATGACGCGGTCTACGATTTTCAGGAGTGCGTGCAGGACGTGTTCGATCCATATAATGGTTACGCCGGATTCCTTTATCGAGAGGATCAGATCAATAAGGCTGACGCATTCCGCATCTGTAAGGCCACCAGCAATTTCATCCAGCAATATCAGCTTGGGAGCGGTGGCGATCGAGCGCGCAAGTTCCAGTCGCTTACGATCCAATAGTCCAATTTGACCAGCCTTGGTGAGCGCCTTCGGCCACAGTCTGCATCGGCGCAGGGCTTCTTCGGCTGGAGCACGGGCCTCAGTTTCGGACAGGCCCTGACCGAAAGCTGCCGCGACCAAAACATTCTCAAACACGCTCAAGCCACCGAAAGGCTGGGGCACCTGAAAGCTGCGGGCGATACCCATACGACAACGCTTGCGCGCTTGCGCATTGGTAATGTCGTCTCCAAATAGACTGATCGCGCCTGAATCAGCGCGCGTGGTGCCGGTGAGCAGATTGAACAGCGTGGTTTTTCCCGCGCCATTCGGCCCGATTATTCCGAGCGCTTTTCCCGGTTCCAGATGTATTGAAACATCGCGAGTCACCTGCAAAGCGCCGTAGGCTTTGCATAAACCGGTAGCCTCCAATGCAAAGTCCGCCAACCCGAACCCTCCCGTATGCCGTCCTTCATGGCTAACGCAAGAATACACGATATGCAATATAATATATTAATATTGCTACTGCGGCATTTCTGTGCAATTTAGTTCCGACGGTTTTGGGACGAAATGAGGAGGTCCGCGGATGTCGGTATCAAGCAAGAACGTGGATTATGATGTTGTTCAGATCGGCTATGGCCCGGTCAGCAAGGCGTCCGCCTTGTTCTTGAATCGACTGGGTTGGAGTGTGGGCATTTTTGAACGATTTGCGGATGTGTACCCTTTGCCGCGCGCGGTGTGTATTGATCACGAGCTCTACCGAGTTTTACACGCCGCTGGCTTGGGTGACGTTGCAAAGTCGGTGTGTACAGATGCGCCGGTCTACCGTTGGTTCAACGCCGACTGGAAAGAGCTTCTGGCGATTGACTGGTCGGCCGGATCGGTGTCCGGCGGCGCTGAAGTGACGTTTATTCATCAGCCGACTTTCGAACGCGCGATGGACACTCAGGTCAAGAATGCACCGGGTGTTGACCTTACTTTCAACGCCGAATGTGTCGGAGTTCGGCAAACCGATGACTATGCGGTTGTCACCATCAAAGATGCCAAGACAGGTGAAATTCGTGAGGTGACTGCCCGGTACGTACTTGGCATTGACGGTGCTAACAGTTTTGTCCGCGAGAACCTCGGTATTGGCCGTTCGGATCTAGGATTTGAAGCGGATTGGCTGGTGATTGACTTTGCTTTGAACAATGGTCTGACCGCCCGTGACTTGGGTATTCCCGAAGCCGGACAATATGCCAATCCGGAGCGGCCAACTACTATCGTTCCAGGCGGTATCGAAGCTGATGGGCGGGTCTGTCGGCGCTGGGAGTTCATGCGTTTGCCTCATGAAACGCGCGAGGAGATGAACAAGGAAGAAAAGGTATGGGAGCTGCTTGGCGATTGGATAAAGCCGGATCAGGGCGAATTGGTGCGCCACACTGTTTATACCTTCCGCAGCCTTGTGGCTGACACTTTCCAAAAAGGGCGCATATTTCTGGCTGGTGACGCGGCTCACGTCATGCCGCCATTCATGGGGCAGGGCATGTGTGCTGGGCTGCGCGATGCGTGGAACCTGGCCTGGAAACTGGATCTTGTCATGTCAGGCAAGGCTGATGCGTCGCTGCTGGAAACCTACACCCCGGAGCGGGCTCCACACGTCACCGATATTATCAAGATCTCGATGTTCCTCGGGTCGATCATCTGCATGCCGGACAAGGCTGAAGCCGCAAAAAGAGACGAAATGTTTCTTGGTGGCAATGCCCCCCGTCCGGCACCTTTCCCCATTCTGACTGATGGGATGCTGCAACGTGACAAATCGGGAGTCGTTGTTGCCCCGGCAGGTGAACTCAGCCCCCATGGCGCGGTGCGGCACCAGGGCAAAACTGAAAGGTATGATAGCTTCGTGCCGGTGGGATTCACTTTGGTTCTGAATGGCGATTTTAAGCCTTCCGAGGTTGATGCCGCCATTTGCGCCAGACGCGAAATTCAGATCGTCAATGTCGCCGACCGCCGCACCGCCACAGATAACCAGATTGGCGACACCCAAGGGCAGTTTGGCCGCTTCATGGATGAGCGAAATTTGCAAGCTATGCTTGTTCGTCCGGACTTTTATCTGTTCGGAGGCGCCTCGGATGCTGCGGGCCTAAGTGCGCTGCTGATGGAGTTTGAGCGCCAGTGCCACGTCCACCACTTGGTGGCAGCTGAGTGATTGGCGACCGCAAAAGAGAGTGACCGGTTAATTCAACCAGGGAGGATAAAGAATGGCCAAGGGATTGAACCGTAGAACATTTCTGGGCGCCGGGGCCGCAGCTTTGGCTGCTCCTGCGTTTTTACAACACCGTGCATTCGCTGCGACCGGTGAAACGATCAAGGTCGGGTTTGTCAGTCCACAAACCGGCCCCATCGCTGCTTTTGGTGCCTCGGATGAGTATGTGCTGGCTGGTGTACGCGCCGCCCTCGGTGCGGGGATTGAAATTAATGGACAGGTTCATCCTGTCGAGATCATCGTTAAAGACAGTCAATCCAGCCCAAGCTATGCCTCGGAAGTAGCCAGTCAACTTATTCTTGATGATGACGTCGATCTGATGCTTGCGTCATCGACTGCTGACACGACTAACCCGGTGGCAGATCAATGTGAGTTGAATGAGGTGCCTTGCATTTCAACGGATACACCCTGGGACGGACACTTCTTTGGCCGTGGTGGAAATCCGGCTGAAGGGTTTGGTTGGACCTACCACTTTTTCTGGGGGGCGGGCCAGATTGTTGACAGCTACACCTCGCTCTGGAACCAATTGGACACGAACAAAAAGGTTGGCGTACTCTGGTCCAATGATAGTGACGGGGTGCCGCTATCCAATGCTGAACATGGTTTGCCCCCTTTGTTCAAGGCCCGGGGTTATGAGGTTGTGGATGCCGGTTTTCATCAACCACTGAGCGATGACTTTTCCGCTCAGATTTCGCAATTGAAAGCAGCGGGTGTCGACATTGTCTCGGGTGTGTTCCTCCCGCCCGATTTCACCACCTTTTGGGCGCAGTGCGCCCAGCAGGGCTTCCGCCCGAAGGCAGTAACGGTGGCGAAGGCGTTGCTGTTCCCTTCAGCCGTCGCGGCCCTCGGCGCCAATGGTGACGGTGTGTCATCCGAGGTCTGGTGGTCACCAAATCACCCGTTTAAATCCGGGCTGACCGGTCAGTCCTCGGCCGAACTTGCCGCTGGATATGAAAAGGCGAGTGGCCAGCAGTGGATCCAGCCCACCGGCTATAAGCACGCTCTGCTCGAGGTTGCCGTTGACGTGCTGAAGCGTTCCAGCAATCCCAAAGACAAAGCGGCCGTTTTGGAGGCGATCACAAAAACCGATTACGCATCAATTGTCGGTCCCGTTTCCTGGGCGAATGGACCCCTAAAAAATGTCAGCCAGACCCCGTTGGTGGGCGGTCAGTGGGTGGCGCGTGGAGACGGAAAATACGACCTTATTGTTTGCGAAAATACTACTGCTCCGGAAATTCCGGTGCAGAATGCATTCAAACCTCTCGCATAAATGGTTATGGGCGCCCATGCTTTTGTTTGACCGGTAAGCTTAGATCGCCGTGCGTTCTGATGGAGCCCACCGTGCCAGGGGAATCGGTTGAACGGATCATCGGGCAATGAGGCTTGCGAGGAAGTCGTCGTCCCAGGCGGCGATTTTTCGCCTTGAGCGGAGTGAATCTCTGGAGGTCGGCAATCGCAGCAGATTGGTTGCGATATGTTTGATGGTGGTGAATTGGCTGGGGCGTTTTCGGTTCGCACGCGGCATTCGTCGTCGCGGAAGACCATGTCCATCACCCAGTGCAGGCTGTTTTCAATGGCCCAATGACTGCGAACGATCGGTCCGAACTTGTCGGCGGGCAGATTCAGAGAACTGATGTATAAGCGGGTCTCCCGCTCGGTTTTGCTGCCGGTTTCGCGTATGCCGTCGATGACGACGACGGATTTCAGGGCGGGCCATTTGTGGCGTTGCTGAAGCCAGGCGATATCATGCAGGACAGTCGCGGTCGTGGTTTCGATGCGACCATGATCGCCATCGACGGTCTCATGTCGACTGATCACGGTATCGGCGTATTGCCTGGCTTTCCGCTCGGTCACGAACAGGCTGATATCGTCGCGCAGCGCGCTTTGATTGCCCTTGAGGGCGAGGACATGGTCGGCCTTCTGGTCGACGATCTGCTGCGCGATCGCACGCTGGCAGCCCATGGCGTCGATGGTCACGATCGCCCCCTCGATCGCCAGCACCTTCAGAAGGTGGGGGATCGCGACGATCTCGTTAGAGCTTCGGGCGAAAAAGTGGAATCCGGTTTTTCGTTAACCCGACGCGTCAAAATGAAGAATCTAGAGCATCGGGCGATGCCAACTAATCGCCCGATGCTCTAGCCTTGTCGCCAACCTTGACCTGACCCGGCACCAGACGTTGGCGCGCGGCGAACGCCGAGACCATGTGGATCGCCGCCTTGGCCCCTTTCGACCGGCGCACGGTCTTGCCATCGATGGCGATCACCTCTGTCGCCAGGCCGGTCAGCGACGTGACCCAGGCGACAAAACAGCGCTGAAACGCCGCGGCATCAAGCGTGGCAAGGATGTCGCCGAGATGGTCATGCGACGGTGTGCCACCGGAAAAGGGCCGAAACCGACGCAGAAAACTCAGTTTCCGATGGCCAAAATTCGCGATGTCCGTGAAGGTTTCCGCCCCCGACAATACCGCCAGCAGGCACAGCAGCAGCACCTCGCTCAGTGGGTAGCCGACCTTGCCGACCTCACGCCCGTCCGGAATATCCTCGAAATATCCCAGAAAAACACCCGCCTCCTCAAAAAAAATCCGCCATGCTCCCGATCGCTATCCGTCATCGTCGTTGCTCCTCCATCCAGAGGAGCGCAACTGATTCAGCAATTCAAACCTTTGTCACCTACTCCTCCACCCGATCGCCCTGTCCGTCCACATCGCCTAGTTGTCTTCGCTGATTTCCTGCCCGAAAAGCGAGGAGACTGCGTCGTTGAAACGACCGTAACTGAAATCCAGCGCGCGCGAATGGGCAGTGAGGCTCAATCGTTGCAGCTCATCCTCTGAGGTGTCGTTCATGACGCGCCTGGTCTGGTCGACCAGGCCTGCTATGTCATCATAGAAGAACCCATTCACGCCCTCAGTGATGATCTCCGTCGGGCCGCCCGCACGAAGCGTGATCGGGATGGCGCCGCCCGACATTGCCTCGACGATGCTGATCCCGAAGTGTTCCGCTTTCTCCGGTTCCTTCTCCAGGTCGCGGCCGAGCCCTGTGGCGTGCCAGTAGACAAGGCTCTCACCGTAAAGTGCTCCGAGCTCGCTTGCCGAACAGTTGATATGAAAGAATACGGGAAGGTCCGAAGCCGCTTCTCTGATCGAGGCCAGGAAATCGATATCCGAGGCCTCGGGAAACGAGGAGCCGGCGAGGTGCAGTTCGACGTCCTTGACGCCGCTCTCGATCAGCGCACGAAAAGCCTCGACTTGAAGATCCTGACGCTTGGAATGACCGCCAACGATGAAGCGGCCGACCGACAATATGGCCCTTCGGCGCGGCTTTCTCGGCATAATTGGCGGCACAGGCGGATTGACGATTCGCGTCGGCATCGAGGTCATACCGGCTTCGGCCAAACGTTTCCCGTAGAAACCTTGCGTGAATGCCGAGTTCACCATGACTTCCTGATAGGTCTGCAGCATCGCCTCGTTGCTTGCTTCCGCTTCCTTGAGCACGAATGGAAACTGGCAATGATATACCGTCTTCCTTCCGCGAGCGGGAATCGGCGGCAGAACCGCGTTTCCCATTGTCAACATCAGGTCCGGTTCGGGATCCTTCTCAAACTCCTGAAGCGTTTTGAACCTTAGCATGCCAAGATCAAGATTAAGAGCGCAGCCGATCTGCTGAAGGCGCAGGTTCGAATACCGGTAAGGCGTAACAACTTCCACACGATGAGTGCGCGCCAACTGACGTGCCGCGCTCAAGATATAGCGCTCTCCGCCGCCAGGCGTCACGGCATAAGGAGTGAAGACGACGGCAACGGGCAACGGCCTGTCCTTGCCGGGCGGGGAAGACCACTTGGCTGGAATGAAGCTCTCGACCGAGAACACCGGTTCCTTCTCGCCCGTCGATTTCAGCAGGCGCTCCCAGCGCGAGACGAATTTGTCGCGATTGGAGTCTCCCAGTGCCTTTCGTCGGGCCTCCGCCTTGGTGTTTCCGTTTGCGGCCGCTCCCTCGATGTGGATGACGCGACTTGCGGGACAATAGGCAACCGGACGCCCCAATGCCTTGAGCTTGAAGCACAGATCGGAGTCTTCATAATAGGCTGGCTCAAATGTAAGATCGAACCCTCCCACCCGTATGAACAGCGCCCGTTCGACAAGCATGGCGGCGGCAGAAATGTAGTCGACATATCTTTCCATCAGGATGTCTGGCGAGGGATGGTCCTGCCCTCGGCCAAATCGCACCGGATAACCGCCTTCGTTGATCATGCCTCCAGCCTCCTGAACGCGTCCGTCAGGCCAGAGGAACATAGGCCCGGCCGCGCCGAGGGACGGATTTTCAGCCATCATGTTCATCAGCGAAGGAAGCCAATCATCCTGCGGAAAGGCATCGTTGTTGAGCAGTACGATATATTTTCCGCGAGCAGCTTCGGCGGCGATATTGTTGGCTTCGCCGAAAAAACGGTTCCTGCCGATCGGAATGAAGACCACTCCCGGTATAGGTCTGGACAAACGAGCGATATCGTCCTCGTCCGAGCCATTGTCCACGATCACGATCTCGTAGGTATGCCCCTCGGTATGCATCCATATCTGCCGGATGCATTCGAGCGTCAGAGGCGAAGCGTTCCAGTTCACGATCAGGATCGAGACCTCGGGCGCGTCGTTCGTGCACCAGCGCGATGCCAGCTTCAGCACCTCGCTTGTCTTGAAACGCTCCGCCCCTGGAAATTCCGGAAGGAAACGCCCGGGTATAATGGAAACCGGCCTCTCGCGCGCTGCTTTGATGCCTTCGACTTCGAGACGCCTTGCCGCAGCGGCCCAGGTCGGCCGAACATAATCGGCCCTGATCTTTGCTTCTGCCGCGATAACGGCGTCACGATCCTCAATGGCCTTGCGAAACAGCTTTTCAGCCTGCAGAGAATCGTCAACATCGAAATACCAGGCGAGTTCGCCCGCCTGTTCTTCAATCACCGCAAGCCTGGACGCCAGACACAGCTTTCCCTGAAGCAGGCTTTCCGCAACCGGTAGACCATAACCCTCGCTGGTCGAGGGGAAGGCGGTGAACCGGCAAGCCGCCGTCAGGGCGGCGATATCGGCATCACCAAGCCCGGACAGAACGAGCAACTTGCCTGATCGCAGCAGATCACGGTAAATCGATTGGTCTTTGCCGAGTCCTAGATCATCGCGTCCGGCCAGCACCAATTGCGGGACGTTGAGGCCGCTCGCGATCAGGTTTCGCCATAGCCTGCAAAGCATGATCTGGTTCTTGCGTGGGTCTATCGTGCCAACGCTCAAGACAAAATTGCTGGATTCGAGCGACGGGAATCGCTCCTGTAGGCTCTCAGACCGTAACGGCTCCTCTTCCCTCAAAGGCTTCGAGCCGAACGGTATCTTGACGATCTCGGCCGCCACTTCGACGCCTTCAAGCAAGGCCCAGCGCAAGATCTGGTCTCGAACGACGTTCGTCGATACGTAAAGTCTGTCGGCGCTTTGAAGGCAGACGAGCAGCCACTCCGCGAAACGCGAGCCTTCCGCCTCGTTTACATTATCGCCTCCCTCGAGCGGGATGATGTCGTGGACCAGAACCGAAAACCCGATGCCTCTCGAAGACAGATGGCGGAAAAGAGCGCTAAACTTGGGGGTCCAGACCAGACCCGTGAAGAAGACATGTTCGCCCTTTGCCGGAGAGCTGCCGCCATCGAACGCCCCAAGTCCACTGCCATAGCGGCCATCGAGCCTGTTCAGTACGCTTTCCTGCAGCTCGGCGCTGCCTATCGCCACAATATCCAGATCGGAGCGGCCGGTGCGGCAGGGCCGGATCGATGTCGTCGGCTCCTGCAGAAATGCGTCGAACAGTTCAACCGACACGCGCCCGACGCCCGTGAGCCGGTCATGCGCCTCAAGCCAACCCATCGTGTCACCGAGGTAGAACCAGAGGGTCGGAGCTGTCGTGACCGCTCGCGAGGAGTGAGGCATTCTCGGGGGCGGCGCGGGCATGGCGAAGCTTGGCACGAGAGCGAAAGTCAAAGCATCAAGGCGCTTGCGACGATATTTTCGACGCTTCCTGGCGCTGAAAGGGTGACGTAACAGAGATGTGTATCTGATCTTCCTGCGCTCTTTGCGCTCGTCGAAATCGGGACCCAGATCGGCGGGCATGCCTGCGCCACCAGCCAGCTTACTCAATTTGCGACGACGATATGACTTTCGTTTCTCGCCTGAGAACGGGTGATGATAAAAGGACTTCAAGCGAAGGGAACGTTTCGTGATCTTGTGCTCCGGGAGCTGAACCATCTTGTCATCATCCATTTATGCCTGTCGCGGGCCAACAGACAGTAGTTCCTAAAAATAAACAGAAATGCACAGGACCAAACGCGATGGAGACCGTAGCCCTTTAACGCAGCCGTCGCCGCTACCGTTGGTATCATAAAGCGAGCGCTTTCGAGTTCAAATGTCGTTTCCTTCGAATGCGGTAAGACACTGATGCCTCCAGCCAGCCTAGGGCGCTGATGTTTGAAGTCCTTCGCTGGCCAGCATCAGACACCTTAACCTTGGTTTCAAAGCGCAGACACTCACCGCAGACAAGCACATTTTGCAGGTCGCTGGCCAACTACACCTTTTTCCATTTCGGGCAAAGATCCACAGCCCCGAAATTGGCCCGAATCCAGCCGCTTTTCGTGCAACACCGCATCGGGTGAAACGAATCCGGCGAGAAAGCCAAGCTGCACCCTCAAAAACATGTTTCTCGGTCGGCAGGCGGCGGGCGCATTTCGATCATCGTCGGGCACTCCGCGCCTTGAGGGCCTATCTGGCCATCAGTGGTTTCAGGCGCTTGATCTGGGCCTGAACCATCAACCCGACCATTTCTTGAAAGCTGACCGTTGGCCTCCAACCAAGGTCATTCTCGGCTTTGGAGGCATCCGCCAGCACATGAGCGGTTTCCAGAGGGCGAACAAGCTCCGGATCGCTGAATACACTTTCTCGCCAGTCACAGCCGACGTATTCATATGCGTAGCCACACAGATCTTCCAGCGTATGCAGCCTTCCAGTACCAATTACAAAATCGGCAGGTTCCGGCTGCTGCAAAATCATCCACATTGCGCGAACGAAATCCGGGGCGTAGCCCCAGTCGCGCGCGACCTGAAGGTTTCCCAGCGCGAGCCGCCCCCTCTCCACGATGGGACGCCCACGTTCATTTCTGTCAGGTGAATCCATGACACCAAGGGCCGCGCAGGCCGCACCGTAGGCGACCTTTTGCGTCAGAAAGTGGAGTGGTCTTCGCTCGCTTTCATGATTGAAGAGAATTCCGCAGGCAATATAGAGACCATAGCTCGACCGGTAGATCGATGCCATGTTGTGCGCATAAACCTTCGTTGCGGCATAGGGGTTTACCGGGCTGAAAGACGTATCTTCATCTTGAGGCGCTTTTGTTGGCCGCCCGAACATCTCGGATGACGAAGCGTGGTATATTCTGGCCGTCGGTCGGTTGTGTCGTACTGCCTCGAACAGACGTACGGCAGCCAATCCATTCACCTGCAAGGTTTCCGCGGCACGAGACCACGATTCTCCTGGGCGGGATTGCGAAGCTAGATTGTAAATCTCATCAGGCATCGAATCACAAATGGCGTTGGATACATCAAGGCCTTCGGCAATGTCGCCGAGAAGCATTTTGATTTTCCCTGCCAGATGGGTAGCACAATTCGCCCGATACCAGCTTTCCGGACGGGCAAAGCCGTAAACTTCATACCCTTTTTCCAGCAACAATTCCGCCAGATATGACCCGTCCTGTCCCGTGATGCCGGTAATGAGAGCTCGCTTCATCCTTAGGCCTTTAATGTTTCAATCCATACCGCTAGCGACTTTAATGGTCCCGGGCCGAAATGAACTTCCTGCGAAAGCAACCAAAATACCACAGATCGGCCAGTCCCTATTCCACCAAATCAATTTACTGACGCCAAAACGACGCTCACTAGTGCAATATCGGACGAAGTCGATCTTCCTCTGCTTGCTGAAAACTGGATACTCTGCCGCTACAGACTAACGTCAATGTCAGCCTGAATGCGCCGAAGTCTGTTCCACTCTTTCATGAAATTAATAATTTCGGGTGATGCACGCTCATCTGCTGCTTTGAATGCAAGCTTGCGCAGCTCCTCAGCCATAGGCTCCCAAGTGAAGCGCCCGGCGCGCTCCAGTCCTCGTTCGCGCAACTCGTCTCGTTTCGCGGGGTTCCACGCCAATTTGAGGGCATTCGCCAGTTCGTTGGCATCCTTGCCTGAAATAAGAACCGCGGCATCGCCGGCCACCTCCTTCAGCGAGCCATGAGGCGTAGTGATGACCGGGCAGCCGCAGGACATGGCTTCAACCACCGGCAATCCAAAACCTTCATATAAGGACGGATAGACCAGCGCGCGGGCTCCGGTATAAGCACATGCCAGTTCGTCATCCGTCAAATCGACACGTTTTACCGTGATGTTATCCGGCAGACCTTCCGTAAAATGCTTCTGAACTACAGGCTCACCCCCAACGCACAATATTTGCAACTCTGACCGGCTCGACTGATCGAACACGTCGAAGAACTGCCCTTGTTTCTTCAGCGCATCAAAAAGAAGGCCGGCGTTCTTGTAACCGGTATGCTGCTCCCGCGAGCCGACAAGAATGCAGTAATCCTCGGCAACCTCATACTCTTTTCGAAATGCTGAAACCTCTTTCTCTTCACGCGGACGAAATGCTTTAGAATCAAGTCCGCAATAGGCAGTAGTAACACGTTCCGGATCAAACTTTGGATAAATCCGCAGCAAATCTTTTCGTGTGTTTTCAGAAATACATAAACAATATTGAGCGAAGCTAATGGCCAGATCTTTCTCTTGCCAGGCTCGTAGCTTCATGTCGAACCCGAAAAGCTCAGGGATCATATCGTAGACAATCAGGACTGAAGGAATTTGGGTGGGCGTCGTATAATAGGTCGTCAGGAACACGTCAGCATCGCAATCCTTGGCAAAGACATCAATCAAAAGAGAGTCCGAAGCGGTGCTCGTAAAGGTGTAGGAAGGAAAGTCGATATACTCGATACCCGCAAAACGCGGACTTCGCCCGCGATCCAACACCGTGATCTCAATATCCGGAAACGCAGCCAGACGTGGGAGAAGGGAACGCCAGACGCGAGCGATTCCCGAGTTCGACAGCTGAAAGAAAACACCATCAACTAAAAGTCTCATATTGGCTCCACTGTGTCTTTTCAGCCAGATCAGGCCGTCTGTGCAATTTGTCGCGCTTCGGGCCAGAAAGCCCGCGCCTCGGCGGCAAAGGATCGCAGCCTTTCCTGAACCATATCATAGTCAGTAACCTCGGTGCTGGGGACTTCGATCAGTCCGATATCATGCGCGAATTCGGCTCGCGACTTCTCGAAATCGGGCGACATGAGTTCTTCGGCATGAGCCTGCCACGCACGGCGAGCCTCGTGAACGCCGGGCGTATCCGACACAGTCGAGATACCGTCAGGGTTTTGATAATAGACAACATGAGGAGTATTTGTCTTCAGGAAAGACTTCCCGCCTTTCAGGCAGCGCAGCCAGAATTCGTAGTCGCCGGCAGACCGATAACTCGGGTCAAAATAGCCAATCTCCTCATGCAGTCGTTTTCGCCACATGGGAGCGTTGTGAGGAGAATTGAATTCCAGCATATTGTTGACGGTGGCGATCGGCAGATTGCTCTTGAAACCACATTTGCTCACCGCCTCGTAATCGAACGTGAAATCCAGACTGTAGTAGAAGTCCTGGTAAACGACATCGGCAAACGTGTGCCTGTCCAGTGCAGCGGCTTGAATTTCAAATGAATCCGGGTGGCGCAGATCATCAAGATTCGTATTGGTGAGATACTTTCCACGCGCGATTTGAGCCGCATAGTTCCACGCATCATAGATCCCTATCCGATAATCGAAACGCTTGTAGACGATATTCGGATAAACTTTCATGTAGCGCGAGATCAGCTCTTCCTCGCCTTCCGGCGAGCAGGCATCGACAATGATCAGTTCCGATTGGTCAAAAATGGACTGTGAGACAATGTTTTCGAGAAATGTCTCAAGGTATTTACCGCCTTTGTACATGCTCGCGATGGCCGATACGCGATACTCACCTGTATGACGGAATTCACGCTGCGCGATTTCCTGGGGCTGAGCCTTGGGCGGCGATGTTATCGCCGCGTCTTCAAGACCGGCAATCTTTTCGTCCCAGGACTGTCGGGTGAGGAACTCATCGGTGCCCATTATCCAACATTTGTCTAGCTCCAGGCAGAGTTTTTTTTGCATCCCGCGCCGGACGATCTGCTCGGAAACAAGCTGTTGCACAAGCGGCATGCGGTTCAGCGGGTCTTCGCCGAGTCTTTGCTTGTAGTGCGCAAAATCCCGGGGCCGGGCCACCGTGCTTTCAAAGAGCAGATAGCCAATCTCACGAATGAAAGCGCCGTCCGAGAGGCCGTCCTTCCCGTCTCCGGGGGAGAAGAATTGCTGCTTCTGCTTCGCCTCCGGGCTTGAGGAGAGAACATCTGCCAACGTCGAAAGCGACATCCCACGCTCGATGGCCGATCGATAGATTTGCTTTCCAGCTTCGTCGGGCTCTCTTTGCAAATAGAGGCGATATGTCAGGGCAATCACTGTATCGATGTCATCAGCCGGCCAGTCCGGGTTCGCTCTCTTGCGCCTGCCCTTTCTCTTTTGCCGGGCTTCCTCGCTGCTAGAGACGCTCTTGATAAAGGAAACAAGCGACATTCCGCCCAGAAGCGCTTTCCTGTAAAATTCAAGCCCCTCGGGATCCGGATTGCGGTCCAGATATTTTCTAAACATATAATCAACGACCTGGGTTACATTTTCCGCAAGTTCTTTTTTCTTACCCAACATGCCGATGACCTCAGTCTTACTCTGTTAATATCTCAACTGGGCATGGTCCGTGCTTCCGCCTGATTCCAGTCTGACGAATGCAGTGATAGGGATTTCGTTACTAACGTCAATCATCAGAGCTACGAAAACCTCAAATTGCGTTGCCAGCGGGATCAAGAGAGCCGGCTTAAGCTTTCAGCTATACATTTGTCCGAATTGCGGGCAAGAACGAAACCTTCAAGTCCCGAACCGGGAAGGTCGCACAGGCCCGAACTCAGGCAGGAGGCCAGACGGATGATCTCTTACGCTCAAAACTTCGAGGACGTCATGCTTACGCGCCTCTTCCCTTCGGGCTACCGGGGCACGTATCTGGACATCGGCGCTGCCGATCCTGTGTACCTCTCCGTCACCAAGCACTTCTACGACAACGGGTGGCGCGGCGTGAACGTTGAACCATTGCCGCGGTGTCAGCGTCGCCTGTCGGCGTTGCGCCCGGAAGACATCAATGTGCAGGCTGTTATCGGCAATTCCGCCGGCTCGTGCCGGTTCTACGAAATCGCCGACTACCCGGAAAACTCGACAGCAGTCGAAAGCCTTGCCCGCAAGCTTGAGGAACAGGGACATTCCGTCAAGATCCATGAGATCCCCATCATGCGACTGGACGAAATCTGCGCCCGCTTCTTTGACGGACGGGAGATTGATTTCATGAAGATCGATGTCGAAGGCGGCGAGACGGAACTGCTCATGAGTGGTGACTGGGATCGGTTTCGTCCTCGGGCGCTTGTCATGGAAGCGGTCGAAATCAACGGCAGGAAACGGGTCAGCGGTGAATGGGAGCATATCCTGACCGGCAATGGTTACAATAGGGTCTGGTTTGACGGTCTGAACGATTTTTATCTTCGAGACGAAGATATCGAACTGAAAAAGCACTTCGTTTTGCCGCCGGGCGCTTTCGACAGCATCGAAACGGCTCGTTACGTCAGAAAAGAAGCGATGGGCGATGTCTTTTTTGATGTTGAAGGCGATATCGTCCAGCAGCTTCTGAACGAGCGTGACGCCATCGCAGCTGACCGGCATGCAAAGCAGGCCGTAATCGATAGACTGATATCAGAACGCGATGCGATCGACGCTGACCGGCATGCAAAGCAGGCCGTAATCGATGGGCTGATATCAGAACGCGATGCGATCGACGCTGATCGGCATGCAAAGCAAGAAGTTATCGACAGGCTGCTTCAAGAGAGACAACAGGACGACGCCGACCAATAATACATCCCATACATGAGGTTGCTGCTCCCCTTGGGTCTTCGACAAACCAGGGCGGATGGTCTCGCCCGCCGAGGGGAGCAGCAACCTCATGTAAGGGATGTATGAAATCAGCTCTTGCGGAATATGACGCTTGCGAACCAGCCGGAAAACAGCGCGATGAACACCGCGCCGAGGCCGTAGAACAGCGGATATTCGTGTGCGGCTATCGTGAGCTGGGCCTCGAGCCCGGTCTTCACGACCTTCAGCGGCAGCGTCTCGGTCGCGATCTGGCGGTCGTTCTTGAACAGATAGGCCCGCACCGTGTGGGTGCCCTGGGGAATGTTCACCGAAAGCCGGAGGCTCGCCCGGAACAGGCTGTTGGAAACGAAGGTCACCCCGTCCGGCTCGCTGTCGTAAAGCGCGTCGGCGGCGTTCAGGCGCAGCATCGCGTCGCGGAAGGTGGCCACGTCGCTGGCATCGCCGAAATAGCCGACGGGGGAAATGCGCAGGTGCGAAACGCCGATGCCGGCGGAATTCAGCGTCTGCGGCGTGGTCACATCATCCAGCGGTCGCGTGCTCGAAATCGAGTAGGAGCGCGGCACATGCTCGAAGGTTACCGTCTGGCGGTTGACCCAGATACCGAACATGCGCTCCTTGCGGCGCACGTCGGCCTCGGCTTTCGGGCCTTCCAGGATCACCACGATGTCGTAGCCGCCCCTGGAAAGCACCATCGGATCGGCATCGTTGATCGCGCCGAACACGGTCAGGTCGGCGCCGGAAAAATCCGAGGTGATCGCGATCTGGTTGGTCGAGGTTCCGATCTCGAGCGTTTCCTGCTGCGGCGTCTGGGCAATGGACGTTGCCGGAAGCAGAAGGACGGCGAGGAAAAGGAGTGCGTTTCTGATCATTGCGGCGCTCCCTCGAACACGACCGAGAAGAAATCAGCCGGCGTGGCCACCAGGCCGAAGGCAAGTCTCACGCCGACGGCGAGGATCAGGATCGCCAGCAGCGCGCGCAACTGCTCGCCCTTGAGCTTCTGGCCGACGCGCACCCCGTATTGCGCGCCGACAACGCTCGACAGCATCAGGATGGTGGCCAGCACGATATCGACCGAATAGTTCGTCGTTGCCTGTACCACGGTGGTATAGGCGGAGACGAAGATGATCTGGAACAGCGACGTGCCGACCACGATATTGGTCGGAATGCGCAGGAGATAGATCATCGCCGGCACCATGATGAAGCCGCCGCCGATGCCGAGCGAGGAGGTGAGAACGCCGATCACGCCGCCGAGCACGAATACCGGAATGACGCTGAGATAGAGCTTCGATTTCTTGAAGCGCATCTTGAACGGCAGGCGGTGGACCCAATTGTGCTGGCCGGGCTTGCGCAGCGAGACGGATTGCTCCTTGGCGCTGCGACGTATGGCGCGGATGCTCTCCACCAGCATCAGCGCGCCGATTGACGACAGCAGCACGACGTAAAGCAGCGAAATCACCAGGTCGAGCTGGCCGAGATCGCGCAACAGCGAAAACAGCCAGATGCCGATGGTCGCGCCGACCAGACCGCCACACAGCAGAACCGTGCCGAGCTTCATGTCCAGCGTGCCGCGCCGGAAATGGGTGAGCGTGCCGGAGACCGAGGATGCGACCACCTGGCTCGCGCCCGTGGCAACCGCCACCACCGGCGGGATCTGGTAGAAAATCAAAAGCGGCGTGATCAGAAACCCGCCGCCGACGCCGAACATGCCCGATAAAAAACCCACTGCCGCGCCCATGCCGAGTATCACGAAAATATTGACCGAAAGTTCGGCAATCGGCAGGTAGATCGACACGCATATCCCCAATAGCATTTGGGCCGGATGTTCAATCCAGCCTTCTTAAAAGTGGTCTATTTCTGCGACTCAAAGCTCTGCAAGTCAATTCGCAAAGCCGTGATTTTGCATTTCTTTTCAGGCGCTGTTGCGGGCCAGCAATTCCTTTACCAGTTCCGGCGTGATCGCGCCATCGGCGGCAAAGCCGTTTGCCTGTTGAAAGGCCCTGATGGCGGCATCGGTCTTGGCGCCCAGCAGGCCGTCGGCAGGGCCGGCATCATAGCCGTTGTTGTTGAGGATCGTCTGGATATCGCGAACCACCGCTTCCTTGTCGACCGTCGTGGCGGCGGCGACGAGATCGTCCGGAACCCACTCCCTGGGGCTCGTCAGGCGGTTGGCGGTTTCGTCGGGCGCCTCGGCCTTCCACTCATCGGCGAGTTTCCTGGCGCGGCGCAGATCGGCATCGCCGAGCGCTTCCGCCACCTCGTCGCGGCGTTTGGCGGCCTCGGCATCGCCCTCCATCGCGGCGACGGCGAACCATTTATACGACTGCAAGAGATCGGCTTCGGTGCCTGCGCCGCGGGCATGCAGGATGGCGAGGTTGAACTGGCTGTCGGCAACGCCGTGGTCGGCGGCCTTCTGGAACCATTTTGCCGCCTCCGTGAAATCGGGCCTGGCGTCGCCCGCGCCGTTGGCGAGCATGACGGCGAGATTGTGCATGGCGCTGACATTGCCCTTGTCGGCGGCTTCGCGATAAAGCGCCACCGCCTTGCCTGCGTCCTCGCCGAGCCCGGTGCCCTTCTCGTAGAGACTTCCAAGCTGGAAGGCGCCGGGGGCGGAGCCGCGCTCGGCCGCCAGATCGAACCAGAAAGCAGCCTTTGCGAAATCCTGGTCGAAGCCGAGGCCATCGAGATAGCGAAGGCCGATCTCGTAGAGCGCCGCAGGATTGCCGGCCTTTGCCGCATCGGCGAGCGCCCTGGTTTCAAGTCCGGGCGGCAGATCGGCGGTGATCGCGCGGAACCCGTCCGTTGCGGCCCGCGGCGCAGCGCTTGCCCGCGGCGTATCGGTCGATGCTGCCGGCATGGTCTCGACAGACAATTCCGCGGCCTCGGGACCCTGCTTCGCCGGCGCGTTCAGCGCGTCGAGAACCTCCCTGGTGGTAACAGCGGCGGTCTCGACCGGCTTTTCCTGTTTGTTTTCGAGCGCGATGGCCGCTTTTTTGAGCTTTTCCGCCGCCGATGGCGCGGTCTCGGCAAGGCTCGGCAGACCGTCTGTCGGCTCGGGCGCATCGGGCTCGATGCTGCCGGTGATCAGATCGTTGTCGGTTTCGATCATGCTGAAGGCGCGGACCGGCGCGCTGGCGACTTCTTCGGGCGCTTCAGGAGCGAAATTGCTCTTCACCACGGGTGTCATGGTGAGATCGATCGTGGCCGGCGCGCGCGCGGGCGCGGCAGTGCTGACCCTGGCCGGCGCCGGCGTTTCTCTCCTGAGCGCGCTGGCTTCCAGCGATTGCGTTGCCTGGAGAATGGCATCGCGGTCGCGGCCCATGCCGGTCAGGAGCGGATAGGACATGATCGCAAGCAGGATGGCGCCTGCGGCAAGATAGACCGGGCGGCGGGAGAACCTGTCCTTCGGCGGCTCCGAGGCTTCGTCCGGGCCCGTTTCTCCTACTTCCGATGCCGCCGTGTGGACCGCGCGGCGCGCTGCGGCGATCAGGTCGGCGCGCGGCGCGCGCGGGCCAAGACCCTCGCTCCTGACGCCGGCGGGCTTGGAGAGAACGCGTTTGCGGCTTTCCTCTCCCGGCCGATCATGCACGGGAAGCACGGGACCATGGGCGGCCTGCCGGTTTTCCCTCTGGCCGGAGCGTACCCGCGACAGGATATCCAGTACGTCCCGGCTGTCGTCTTCCTCCGGATTTTCGCGCGGGGGCATCGCCCTGAAACGGGTTTCGAAAGGGGACGGGCCAAGCGGGGCCGTCGGCTGAACCGGCGGACGCGCTTTCGGGGCCGCCTGCGGGGCCCCGGCGTCGGGCATGGCGTCAAGGCGGTTCGCGATCGTCTTCAATGTCTCCTGAAGGCCGGCGCTTGCCTTGTCCTGATCGGCGTTCGCCGGCATCCGCAGCGCCTTCAGATCGGCAGCGAGACCCTTGATGATTTCGATATGTTCATCGGCTTCGCCCTTTCTGCTGGCCTCGAAGGTTTTCAGCGCTTCTTCGGCGGCATGCTGGGCGGCTTCGATGACCATGTCGTCATTGCTTGCCGACAGCGCTTCGATGCGGGCGCCGATCCGCTCCTCAAGCTCGCCGATCGGCAGTTTCGGCTCCGGTCTGTTCATCAGCGTGGTCAGCTCGGCAATCTGGCGCTCGAGCTTCTGCAGTTCGGGACCGCTGCTGTCGCGGCGGCTTTCCTCCAGCCGGTTGGCAAGCGCGGTCAACTGCGCGGACAGGCGGGATTCGGCGCCGCTCTGCTCTACCGCCGCTATTTTGCGGGACAGCCTTTCCTCGAGGCCGGCGAGGTCCAGCGCGTCGAGACGTTCGGCAATCCCGGTTTCAGCCGCAAGCCTGGCCTCGATCTTCCGGCGCAGTTCCGGATCCGCGCCGGCGACCGGCATTGCGGAGATCTGGGCGGAGATCTGGGCTGTGATCCTGCGCTCGACGCCTGCAAGGTCGATATCGCCGACCTTGTCGGAGAGCGTGGCGACGGCCTTGCCGAGCGTGTTGCGCTCGGCACCGATCCGATCGACGGCATTTGTCAGCGTTTCGATGCGGGCTTCGAGCTTGGTATGCGCATCGGCGCTGTTGTGGCTCTCGATGCGGCGCGCGACCGCGTCGAGGTTTTCCATGAGCGTCGCCTGCGTGGCGCTCTGGTCGCGCATCTGCCAGTCGACGGCGGCAACGGCGTTTGAAAGCTCGCCAAGACGGGCCTCAAGCCGCTCCACCGCCGGGTCGCGCGGGGTCTCGCTCTGGCGGCGGCCGATCCGCTCCAGATTGCGGTCGATATCGTCGATGCGGCGCTCGATCGCATGCATCTGGCCGTCGAGCCGGTCGTCGGAGGTCGGAATGCGGGCGCACAGCACCTCCATTGCCTCGGCAAGGCCGGCCATCCGGGCTTCGATGTCCTGAAGGCTGTGGCCGCTGTCATTGGTCTCGAGCCAGTGGCGCACATCGTCGAGCCCGCGCGCCAAGGCCGTCAGTTCGAGATCGAGCCGGGCCGGGTCGAAGGGCGCGATCTGGCGTTCGAGAGTGTCGAACCGGCTTTCCAGCCGGGCAACGCTCTTGGCATCGGCAAGGCCGCGCAACAGCGATTGCAGATGATCGAATTCGGCCATCAGCCGGCTGTCGTCATCGGCGGCCGCGTTGCTCAGGAGCCAGTCGACGCCCTCGGAAATCCGGAGCAGTTCACTGCGGGCGTCATCGTCAATGTCCCGGGTATCGGTCTGGCGTTCGATATGGGAGAGCATGGTGTGCAGGCCGGCCAGCTCATCCCTGAGGCTGGCGGTGAAATCGTCGCGCACGGACTGGCGGAGATCCTTCAGCGTGCGGGCGATGTCGCGAAGTTCGGAATCGAGACGCGCGTTCACGGGCTCGACCGGCAGGCGGCGATCGCGGGGGAGGCGGTCGCGATAGTCGGTCGCTCTGGCAGGGCCGCGGGGAGCAGCGCCTGCGGCGCGCGCTTCCATCATCTCGCTCAGGCGCGCCTCAAGGCCTTCGATCGTCTGGCTGAGCGCGTCGAGACCGGGTCTTGCCTCTGCCCTCTCCTGTGCCATCCGCGCCTGCGCCATTCCGCTGCCCCAAAATGTTGGCGGCTCTACGCAAACGGACGTCCCCCGGCGCGCAAGACCGCATCAAAAGTCTTGACGGCAGGATTCGCGCAACATGGTAAAGAAGTTGTTAATTTTCGCGTTCTGCGGACCGGAAAGTGCCGGAATGGAAGCTTTTCCGGGTCTGTTCCCGGCCGCTTAGTTGGCGGTCACCATCGTCGCGCCGAGAATCGCGCCGGGATTGCCGTTCCCATCGGTTGTCTGCAGCAGGATGGCGCAGCCATCGCTCTCGCGCGGTTCGAGCACGCGGGCCGGTAGCGTAACCTTGGTGGCCTTGCCGTGCCACATGCCCACCGTCTGCACGTCGGTGACGATATTGCGGTAGTCGATGGTCCGGCCTTCGTTCTCGCCGTCCTTGATCGCCACCTGCTCACGGCTCTTGAAATAGACCACCAGCACATCGGCCTTGCCCTTGCCGCTTCCGATATCGATGATCACCTCGTCGCCGGACTTGCTGATGCTGACCGGCACGTTCATCCCCTCTCCATCGGACTGAAGGCCGGCGAGCGTTTGGCGCAGCTTTTCGGCGCTGGCGCCGACCATCTCCGCGCGGCCGTTGACCACGGCCTGCGGCGTATAGACGCCGGAGCGACCCATGGCGGCGCTGTAATCATACTGGCGTTGGGTGTTTTCCGGGCTGCTCATCGTGTCGGTCCAGCCGAGATAGTTCCAGTAATCGACATGGTAGCTGAGCACGATCACATCGCCTTCATCGGCAAGCCCGGCTACGGCCTTGTCGGCAGGCGGGCAGGACGAGCAGCCCTGCGAGGTGAACAGTTCCACCACGCCGAGCGGGCTTCTGATCTCGCCGGCGCCGGCGCCCGAAAACGCGAAAGCGGCAGCCAGAGCGCCCAATATGATCGTATGTTTCAGCAATGCACTGAACCTCTGTTGAATGCGCGGTCCCTGGTCCCGGGCCCGGGCAATCTAGCTTCTTCCGAAATCAATCGAAAGTCACGATGGGGTGAAAAGGCGGCGGTCTTTCCGTGAGGCCCTGTGTTCTCTCCGTGATGGACAGAGGTGCGGATATGACCGTCAGGGGACCGTTTCATCGTGCGCGATTTTCGGCTATCCTCTGATTCCGGCGCTGCTCGCGCCGCCTCCCTCCATTCGGGAAAGCACCTGCCGTGCGGAGCTTCAACGATGAAACCGTCTGTCCGGGCCATCGCATAAGGAGGGATTGCATTGTCGTCCGGGATGGAAGGTTTGAACCATGAAACTCTCCCGACCCGTCTACCGGCTGAAACACCGCGCCAAAAAGCTGGCGCGCGCCGAAGATATACCACTCAATGCCGCGCTGGACCGACTGGCGATCCAGGAAGGCTTTACAAGCTGGAGCGCGCTGGCCGCCGCGGTTCCGGCCGTCCGGTCCGCCGCCGACATCCATCATAAACTCGCGCCGGGCGATCTGCTGTTGTCGGCGGCCCGTCCCGGTCAGGGCAAGACCTTGCTCGCGCTCGAACTCGCGCTCGCCGCAATGCGCGCCGGCCATCGGGCTTTCTTCTTTTCGCTGGAATATACCGATCTTGATATGGTCAGCCGTTTCGAGGCGCTCGGCGCAGACGTCGCGTCGTTCAGAGATCGCTTCACCTTCGACGACAGCGACAGGATTTCGGCGGATTACGTGACGACGAGACTTGCCGGCGCACCCGCCGGCACGCTTGCGGTCATCGATTACCTGCAACTGCTCGACCAGCGTCGCGAGAATCCGCCGCTTGAGGCGCAGATACGGGCATTGCGGGCCCATGCCCGCCGCCACGGCCATGTCTTCGTGTTCATCGCGCAGGTCGATCGTCGTTTCGAGGCGGCAGACCGGGCATTCCCCACATTTGCCGACCTGCGCCTGCCAAACGCGCTCGATCTCGGCCTGTTCGACAAGGCATGCTTTCTGAATGCCGGCGCGGTCTGGTACGCCGAGGCCGTCTGACCATAAAAAAACCGGGCGGTTCGCTGACAGACGTCCCCCCACATTCCGGGTCATCCTCGGGCTTGACCCGAGGATCCAGGCCGCCCGGCAAGGGCTCGTTATAGATCTTTGCAAATTCAGCGACTTAAACCGCCTGGATGCTCGGATCGAGTCCGAGCATGACACAAGAACGAAGGGCCGATGACACATGATGGTCAAAGCCTGGTGCTTTGTCAGCAGTCTGAGCCGGGCGGTTCGCGCCGCCCGGCTCATGATTCTCAACCGTCAGGCAAACAGGCCCTACGCCGCCAGATCGCGCAGCACCGTCTGCAGGATGCCGCCATTGTTGACGTAGGTGAGTTCATCGAGCGTGTCGATGCGGCAGAGGATCGGGATGTCCTTCACCGTGCCATCGGCAAAGGTCACCTTGGCAATTTTCTTCTCGCGCGGCTTGATGTCGGCAAGGCCCTCGATCGAGACGGTCTCGTCGCCCTTCAGGCCGATGCTTTCCCAGCTTGCGCCGTCTTCCAGGGTGAACGGGATGACGCCCATGCCGACGAGGTTGGAGCGGTGGATACGCTCGTAGCTCTCGGCGATCACGGCGCGAACGCCCAGAAGGTTGGTGCCCTTGGCCGCCCAGTCACGCGAGGAGCCGTTGCCGTATTCGCCGCCAGCGAAGATCACCAGCGGAACGCCTTCACGCTTGTATTCCATGGCCGCGTCGAAGATCGACATTTCTTCCTTGGACGGATAGTGGATGGTGTAGCCACCTTCCTTGCCGTTCGGGCCGAGCATGTGGTTGCGGATGCGGATATTGGCGAAAGTGCCGCGCATCATCACTTCATGGTTGCCCCGGCGGGTGCCGTACTGGTTGAAGTCGGCGACGCCGACGCCATGGTCGATGAGATATTCACCGGCCGGCGACTGGGCCTTGATCGAACCGGCCGGGGAAATGTGGTCGGTCGTGATCTTGTCGCCGAACAGGCCGAGAATGCGCGCATCCTTGATGTCGGAGACAGCGCCCGGGTTCTTGCCCATGCCGACGAAATAGGGCGGGTTCTGGACATAGGTAGAATTGTCGTCCCAGGCATAGGTCTGGCCATCGGGAATCTTGACGGCCTGCCAGTTCTCATCGCCCTTGAAGACGTCGGCGTATTTGGTCTCGTAGAGTTCGCGGGTGACGTATTTCTCGATCGTCTCCTGCACTTCCTTCGAGGACGGCCAGATGTCCTTCAGATAGACCGGGTTGCCGTTCTGGTCTTCGCCGAGCGGTTCCGTGGTCAGGTCCTTCCTGACCGTGCCGGCGAGCGCATGGGCGACAACCAGCGGCGGGGAGGCGAGGTAGTTGGCCTGAACGTCCGGCGAGATCCGGCCCTCGAAGTTGCGGTTGCCGGAGAGAACGCCGGCGGCGATCAGGCCCTTGTCGTTGATGGACTTGGACACAGGGGCCGGAAGCGGGCCGGAATTGCCGATGCAGGTGGTGCAGCCGAAGCCCACCAGGTTGAAGCCGAGCGCGTCGAGATCCTTCTGCAGGCCGGCCTTTTCGAGATATTCGGCAACGACTTGGCTTCCGGGTGCGAGCGAGGTCTTCACCCAAGGCTTGGTCTTCAGCCCCTTGGCGACGGCGTTGCGGGCGAGAAGCCCGGCGGCGATCAGGACCGAGGGGTTCGAGGTGTTGGTGCAGGACGTGATCGCGGCAATCGCGACGTCGCCATGGCCGAGATCATAATCGGTGCCTTCGACGGGATAACGCTTGTCGAGTTCGGAAGCGTCCTTCTTGTACATGTCGACCAGCGCTTCGGCGAAGCCGGAGCCGATGTTTTCCAGTGCGACGCGGCCTTCCGGACGCTTTGGGCCCGCCATCGACGGGACGACGTCGCCGAGGTCGAGTTCCAGCGTGTCGGTGAAGACCAGGTCTTCGCCGTCATTGTCGCGGAACATGCCCTGCGCCTTGGTATAGGCTTCGACGAGCGCGATGCGATCCTTGGTGCGGCCCGACATGTTAAGGTAGCGCAGCGTTTCGACGTCGACGGGGAAGAAGCCGCAGGTGGCGCCGTATTCCGGACCCATATTGCCGATCGTGGCGCGGTCGGCGAGCGTCATGCTGTCGAGGCCGTGGCCGTAGAACTCGACGAACTTCGAGACGACGCCCTTCTTGCGCAGCATCTGCACGACGGTGAGCACGAGGTCGGTGGCGGTGACGCCTTCCCTGAGCTGGCCGGTGAGCTTGAAGCCGATGACTTCCGGCAGCAGCATCGAAACCGGCTGGCCGAGCATCGCCGCTTCCGCCTCGATGCCGCCGACGCCCCAGCCGAGAACGCCGAGACCGTTGATCATCGTGGTGTGGCTGTCGGTGCCGACACAGGTGTCGGGATAGGCGATTTCGGAACCATCCTCTTCCTTGGTCCAGACGGTCTGGCCGAGATATTCGAGGTTGACCTGGTGACAGATGCCGGTGCCGGGGGGAACGACGCGGAAGTTCTTGAACGCCTGCTGGCCCCATTTCAGGAAGCGGTAGCGTTCGCCGTTGCGCTTGTATTCATATTCGACATTGTGGGCGAAGGCCTGCGGCGTGCCGAATTCGTCGACGATCACCGAGTGGTCGATGACGAGGTCGACGGGCACCAGCGGGTTGATCTTTTCGGGATCGCCGCCGAGATTGACGATGCCGTCACGCATGGCGGCAAGGTCGACGACGGCGGGAACGCCGGTGAAGTCCTGCATCAGCACGCGGGCGGGACGATAGGCGATCTCGGCGCCGGCGGTGCCCTTGTCGGAAAGCCATTTGGCGACGGCGAGGATGTCGTCCTTCTTGACCGAACGGCCGTCTTCGTTGCGAAGCAGGTTTTCCAGAAGCACCTTCATGGAGAACGGAAGCTTCGATACGCCTTCGAGCCCGTTTGCCTCGGCCTTTGGCAGGCTGAAGTAAACATACTCTTTTCCGTTCACATCAAGTGTGGAACGACATTGGAAACTGTCGAGTGATTTAGCCACGGATAGAACCCCGCTCATTCTGATTGGCCTGGACCAGCCGTGCGAACGCCTATGTACTAACGACATCAGGATGCGGGTACGACCATTTCCGCTGTCCGCACGTGGGGCAAAATGCCCCAGGTTCGGCGCAAGGATGTGATTCACGCCGGTCGCTGACGTGGTTGCGCATCTTATAGATAATTTCTAAGAAAGGTGCCAGATCAACATGTGTTGAAATTTGAATTTTTTTTAAATTTGCCGTTTGGACGGCTGAGACGGCTCCAAGGGTTAAAGACATCATGACAATTGCCGTCAGGGCGGACGATCTGACCGTGAGCCGGGGCGACATGCTGATCTTCAGCGGCCTTTCGCTGTCGCTGTCCGCTGGTGAAAGCCTGATTCTGACCGGGCCCAACGGTGCGGGAAAGTCGACGGCGCTCAGGGCCATGCTGGGGCTGGTCGGCGGGGCAGAAGGCAAGGCCTCGTTCTTTTCCGGCGAGGGTGCAGCGCCTTTGCCGCTTGCCTTTGCCGCCCATTATCTCGCTCATCAGAACGCCATGAAACCCGAGATGACCGCGCGCGAGAACCTCGTGTTCTGGAAGACGCTGATGGGAGATTTCGGCGATGGCCATGGCATGGCGGTGGATGATGCCGCCGATGCCGTGGGTCTCTACGAGGTGCTTGACCTTCCCTTCGGCTTTCTGTCGGCGGGTCAGAAGCGGCGGATCGCCTTTGCGCGCCTGTTGTGCAGCTATCGGCCGGTGTGGCTGCTCGACGAGCCGACCGCGGCCCTCGACAGCGCCGCGAAGGCCCTGTTCTCAGCGCTGATGAATGCGCATGTTGCAGCGGGCGGGATCGTGATCGCGGCGACCCATGAACCCCTCGATCTCGCCAATGCCCGGGAGATGCGCTTTTCCGGTCCGGTGCGGCTCGTCGCCGATCCGTTCATGGATGCGGAGGGCTGAGCGATGTGGGCGCTTTACCGCAGGGATGTGTTGCTATCTGTCCGGGCCGGCGGCGGCGCGCTGGTCGGCCTTTTGTTCTTCCTTTCGGTGATCGCGGTCGTGCCGTTCGGGGTCGGTCCCGATCTGGCGCTGCTTGCGCGGATAGGTCCCGCCATGGTCTGGATCGCGGTTCTGCTGTCGACCCTGATCGGCCTCGACCGGATGTTCCGCGCCGAGCGCGACGACGGCTCGCTCGACCTTCTGAAAATGCGCGATGAACCGCTGGTGTTGATCGTGCTGGTCAAATGCCTGGCGCACTGGACGGGCTATGTCCTGCCGCTGGTTGTCGTGTCGCCGGCGATGGGGCTGTTGATGAATATCGGCCCGGCGGGGCTCGGCGGGGCGTTTGTCACGCTGCTGTTCGGCTCGCCGGCGATCACCTTTATCGGCGCGGCGGGCGCGGCCATCGCGGTTTCGCTGCCGCGCGGCGGGCTGCTGGTGCCGATCCTGATCCTGCCGTTGGCGATCCCGGTGCTGATCTTCGGCGTCGGCGCGACCTATGCGGTGACCTCCGCTATCGATCCGTTCCTGCCACCCTTCCTGCTGCTTGTCGCGCTCACGCTGTTTTTTGCGGTTGTCGGCCCGGTTGCGGCAAGCCTGGCCTTGCGTCAGGCGGATGATTGAGCGAAACCATGCTGACGAGGAAGCGGTGACGATGATGAACGAGACGACGGCAAAGAGCGGGCTGATTTCGGGACTGGCAAACCCGACCCGGTTTCTGGGCCTCGTCAGGCGCGTCATGCCGGTCATGATCGCCGTCACAGCCGTGCTTTTTGCCGTCGGCCTCTGGCTTTCCTTCACGTCTGAGCCCGATTACCAGCAGGGCGATACGGTGCGGATCATGTATATCCATGTGCCGGCGGCCTGGCTTTCGATGATGTGTTATGTGGTGATGGCCGCCGCCGCATTGGGGACGCTGGTATGGCGCCATCCGCTCGCCGACGTCGCCCACAAGGCCGCAGCGCCGATCGGCGCCGCCTTCACCTTTCTGGCGCTTCTGACGGGCTCGCTCTGGGGCAAGCCGATGTGGGGCGCATGGTGGGTTTGGGATGCGCGCCTGACCTCGGTGTTCATCCTGTTCCTGATGTATCTCGGCATCATCGCGCTGCATCGCGCGGTCGACGAGCCGGCCCGCGCGGCGCGCCTTGCCGCGATCCTGATCCTGATCGGCGTCGTCAACATCCCGATCATCAAGTTCTCCGTCGACTGGTGGAACACGCTGCACCAGCCGGCAAGCGTGATCCGGCTTGACGGACCGACGATCGATCCGGTGTTCCTGTGGCCGCTGGCCGTGATGGCGGTGGCCTACACTTTCGCCTTCTTCACCATGCATCTTGCCGCCATGCGCAACGAGATACTGCGACGCCGCGTTGCCGCGATGCGCCGGGTCGCGGCCAGCCGGGTGGAAGCGCCGAGGATGAGCAAGTGAGCCACGCATTCTATATCTACGCCGCCTATGGCGCGACCGCGCTGGTATTTGCCGGGCTGGTGCTCTGGCTGTCGCTCGACGGCCGCGCCAGACGGCGCGAGCTTGCAGCGCTTGAAAAGGCGGGCGCTGCCCGCCGCAGCGCCCGGGTCCGCCCATGAGCGGGGAGGGCAAAGGCGAAGAGCGCAAAACGCGCCGATATCTGGTCGCGGCAATTCCGCTGATCGTGGTCGCCGGGCTTTTCGGCGTGTTCGGCTGGCAGTTCGTGTCGGGTCACGACCCCTCGCAAATCCCCTCCGTGCTGATCGGCAAGAAGGCGCCGGCGATCGATCTGCCCGCGCTTGCCGGCAGCAACCGCGCCGCACTTGACGATGCCGCGATTGCGGGAAAGTTCACGCTTGTGAACGTCTTCGCCTCGTGGTGCATCCCCTGCCGCGCCGAGCATCCCTATCTTCTGGAACTGTCGAAGGACCCGGCGATCAACCTCGTCGGCATCAATTACAAGGACAAGCCGGCGAACGCGCTCAAATTCTTAAATGAGCTGGGCAACCCTTACGCCGCGATCGGCGTTGACGAGAACGGCGCGGAGGCGATCGACTGGGGCGTCTACGGCATTCCCGAAACCTTCGTGGTCGGCGCCGACGGCACCATCATCTTCAAGAAGATCGGCCCGATCGACCAGACGTCATACGAAAAGGAAATCCTGCCGGTGATCAACCGGAGCATCGGCCCGGCGTCGCGGCTGATGAACTGAGCCTCGAGAGGCGAGGCCTCAGCCTTCCTCCACTTCCTCATCCGCCGGGTTCACGGTGTGCCGGTTGATCAGCGGCATCTGGAAAAGCGTGAAGGCGATGGTGATCGGCATTGTGCCCCATACCTTGAAATTCACCCAGAAATCGGCGGAAAAATTGCGCCAGACCACTTCGTTGAGGACCGCCAGAAACACGAAGAACAGACCCCAGCGAAAGGTGAGCTTGCGCCAGCCTTCGTCGTCGAGGCTGAAGGCGGAATGGAACACGTAGCCGAGCAGCGAGCGGCCGAAAACCAGGCCGCCAAGCAGCACGGCGGCGAACAACCCGTTGACGATGGTCGGTTTCATCTTGATGAAGGTCTCGTCCTGCAGCCAGAGCGACAGGGCGCCGAACACCATCACCACCGCGCCCGAGACCAGCGGCATCAGCGGTATGCTGCCAAGCACGATGCGCGAGCCGACCAGCGAGATCACGGTCGCCGCCATGAACAGCGCGGTCGCCACCAGCAGCGGCGTCCCGAACACGGAGAGCGAGGGAAAAGTGTTCATCAGCCATTCGCCGCGGAAATTGGCGAAGAAGAAGATCAGCAGCGGGCCGAGTTCGAAGGCAAGCTTCAGAAACGGGTCTTCCTTTTGCGCCGTGGTCAGTTTTTTCGTGGTGTCGGTCATCGTCCCGCCGGTTTTTTAGGTGTGATCTGGTAATTGGCCTGTCGGCCGCGCCTCATCAACCCCAAAAGCGGCAAATTTGGGTATGTGAGGCGCAAAAACGGCATTTCGGGTGGAAGCATTGAGCAATCTCCTGCTCAAAGGCACGGCCATTGTATTTGGTTTCACCGCACAGCCACCAAGTCTTCTCACCCCGGAGGGGAGAGATGTCGCGACAGCGACAGTGAGGGGCGAGTCTATCCCCGCGAGCGCCCTATCGGGATGAAATGCTGCATCACCCTCACTCCCCCTGTCGGGGGTATCTCTCCCGCAGGCGGGAGAGAATATTGGGAGCAAGCCGCTCGGCAAAGATGCCAATCCGCTACCAAAGCGGCAGGTAGCCTGATCGTCAACCCTGCTCTTCCACCTGTCGTCCTGCAATCGCCTCGGCGAATTCGGCGGCTTCGAAGGGTTCGAGGTCGTCGATCCCCTCGCCGACGCCGATGAAATAGACCGGCAATTTGTGCTTGGCGGCGATCGCCACCAGAATGCCGCCGCGCGCGGTGCCGTCGAGCTTGGTCATCACCAGCCCGGACACGCCGGCGATATTGCGGAAGATTTCGACCTGGTTCAAGGCGTTCTGCCCGGTGGTGGCATCGAGCGTCTGCAGCACGGTGTGCGGGGCGTCGGGATCGAGCTTGCCGAGCACGCGCACGATCTTGGCCAGTTCGTCCATCAGCTCGGCCTTGTTCTGAAGCCTGCCGGCGGTGTCGATGATCACGACGTCGGAGCCGTTTTCCTGGCCGCGCTTGAAGGCGTCATAGGCAAGGCCCGCCGCGTCCGCGCCCAGTTTGGTGGCGACGAATTCGGCGCCGGTGCGCTCCGACCAGATTTTCAACTGCTCGATCGCCGCCGCGCGAAACGTGTCGCCGGCCCCGAGCGTCACCTTCAGTCCGGCGCGGGTGAGCTTGGCGGCGAGCTTGCCGATCGTCGTGGTCTTGCCGGTGCCGTTGACGCCGACGACGAGGATGACATGCGGCTTCACCGAGAGATCGAGCGCCAGCGGCTTGGCCACCGGGGTCAGCACCTTGGTGATTTCGCCGGCCATGATGCGCACGACGTCGTTGCCGCTGACATCGCGCCCGTAGCGTTCCGAAGACAGCGTGTCGGTGATCCGCATCGCGGTCTCGACGCCGAGATCTGCCTGGATCAGCAGGTCTTCCAGCTCCTCCAGCGCTTCCTCGTCGAGCTTGCGCTTGGTGAACAGCGCGGCGATCTGGCCGGAAAGCTGTTGCGAGGTGCGGAACAGCCCGGCGCGCAGGCGCTGGAACCAGGTCTGCCGTTTGACGGGTGCTGCGGCCGGGGCCTCGGCCTTCCGGCCGGTGACGATCTCGAAACCCTGATTGCGGGTCGCGGGCTGTTCGGGTGCCTCCGCAGCTTTTTCGGGCGCTGTGGGGCTTTGCGCCACGGGCTCGTCGGTTGGCTCTGGCGGGGCTGCTTCGATCGGCTCATCGGCTGCAGCAGATTGTTGCTCAGGCTCCTGTGCCGCTTCGGCGGTCGGCAACGCCTCCTCCTCCGCCTCTCGCGCAGGCTTGCTGCCCGGACCAACGACACCGCCGACAATGCTGTCGTCTTCCCACGGATCGGCGCTTCGGGCCTCAGCAAGCGTTTCCGGCGGGCTGGGCGCTTCTTCCACCGGGTCCGCAGCCGGTACGGCCGCTTCCTCCTCACCGGCGGCGATCGCTTCCGCTTCGCCCAGTGAAATCGCGTCTTCCGGCTTCAGGTCTCCGGCGGCCTGTTTCCTGCCGAAGGTGAAGACGTTTTTCATGAAGCCAAGGGCCATGGGAATCTTTTCCTGTTTCGGGCCGTTTCAAACCGGGGCGCCCGTATTTCCCCCTATATCCTTGCTGCGGCGGAGGCTTGTCAACGCGCTGGCGGCCAAAAGCCGTTTCAGACGGGGCTGAAATCCGCGATCAGCCGCTTGCCGTCATGGCCGGTGATGCGGGCGGTCACGAACCGGCCGGGTTCGAGGCCGGGGGTCGCGACCGGCGCGAAATTCTCGGTATGGCCGTTTTCGCCGCGTTCGGTGAGCACCATCTCCGTGCTGCCGGTCATATTGTCCAGATGCCGCTCTCTCAGCGCCGCGCCGGCCTCGCGCAGCCGCCGCGCCCGTTCCTTCACCAGCGCCCGGTCGAGCTGCGGCATGCGGGCGGCGGGGGTGCCGGGGCGGGGGCTGTAGGGAAACACGTGAAGCTGGGCGATATCGGCCGTCTCGGCAAAGCGCACGAGATTTTCGAAATGCGTCTCGGTTTCGGTCGGGAAACCGGCGATGAAATCCGCCCCGAAGGCGATGCCGGGACGCAGCTCCCGCGCCTTTGCCATGAAGGCGAGCGCGTCCGCGGACAGATGCCGCCGCTTCATCCGCTTCAGGATCAGGTCGTCGCCATGCTGGAGCGAGAGATGCAGATGCGGCATGAAACGCGGCTCGTCGGCCAGAAGATCGAGCAGGTGCCGGTCGACCTCGATACTGTCGATCGAGGACAGCCTGAGGCGGGCGATTTCCGGCACCTGCTTCAGCAGCGTCTTTGCCAGCAGGCCGAGCGTCGGGTTGCCGGGAAGATCCGCGCCATAGGAGGTGGCGTCGACGCCGGTCAGCACCATCTCGCGGTAGCCTTGCTCTGCAAGCTTGCGGGCCTGATCGATCACCGCGCCCATCGGCACGGAACGCGAATTGCCGCGGCCATAGGGGATGATGCAGAAGGTGCAGCGGTGGTCGCAGCCGTTCTGCACCTGCAGGAAGGCGCGCACATGGCCGTCAATGCTCTCGACCATTTGCGGCGCGGTGTCCCGAACGCTCATGATGTCGTTGACCAGCAGTTTTTCCTCTGCCGAAACCCCGAAGTCGGGCAGGTCGCGATAATGCCGGGCCTCGAGCTTTTCGGCATTGCCGAGCACGGCGTCGACCTCCGGCATGGCGGCGAAGACCTCCTTCTCGGTCTGCGCGGCGCAACCGGTGACGACGATGCGGGCGGCCGGGTTTTCCCGCCGCGCCCGCCGGATCGCCTGGCGCGCCTGCCGCACGGCCTCGCCGGTCACCGCGCAGGTATTGACCAGGATCGCATCCTCGAGCCCCGCCTCGGTGGCGGCCTTGAGCATGACTTCGCTTTCATAGGTGTTCAGCCTGCAGCCGAATGTCAGGGTACGGACGGTCATAATTCTCGGGTTCCGGTTTGCCCGCTATATGGCGCAAACTGGCTCGGATTGAAAGGTGCTCGGCTCAAGCCCGCGCCCACTCGCCCGTCGCCGGATCGACCCGGCCGGTCCACTCGTGCTCGGCCGGACCGGTCATGATCACGTTGCCGTCGTCTTCCCGCCAGTCGATCTCCAGCGCGCCCGCCGGCACGTAGACGGAGACCTTGCGGCCGGTGCGGCCGGTGCGCGCGGCGGCAACGGCGGCCGCACAGGCGGCGGAGCCGCAGGCAAGCGTCAGGCCGGCGCCGCGCTCGAAGGTCTTCAGCGACAGCGAGGACGGCGAGGTGACCTGCGCCAGCGAGATATTGGCGCGCTCGGGAAACATCGGATGGTGCTCGTAGCGCGGACCGAAGGCGAGAATATCATAGCTGTCGACATCGCGCGGCACGAAGAACACCGCATGCGGATTGCCCATGGATACTGCGGAAAAGCGCTGCAACGCGGGATCTGGCTCGTAGGGTTCCGAGAGCGCGATATGCCTGGTGTCGCCCGGCGACCCGGCCATGGGAATTTTTTCCCAGGCGAATTCGGGCGGCCCCATATCCACCGAAATCCGGCCATCCCCGAAACGGTCGGCGACGAGCGCGCCGGCGATCGTGCGGAAATCGAAATGGCTGCGGCCATCCATGTCGAAGAGGTAGTCGACCACACAGCGCGTACCGTTGCCGCAGGCCTGCGCCATCGAGCCGTCGGAGTTGAGGATGTCGATCCAGCCGTCCGGGGCGTCATCGCGCGGGTCGTAAAGCGCCATGATCTGGTCGAAGGCGGTGTCGGGATGGGCGTTGAGGCGGATGGCGGCCTGTGGGGTCACCTTGTCGGCCCGCCCGCGCAGGTCGATCACCAGGATCTTGTTGCCAAGCCCGTTCATGCGCATCAGAGGCGCCCAGTGTTCGCGGTCGTCCCAGTGTTCGCGGTCGTCCATGCCTGGCACTCCTGTCATTATCGCGATCTTATATGGGCAAATGCCCGCGCCGTCACCAGTCCCGCCGGGCAAAACCGGGAAAATCCGCTGCGGGGAACCGCAAGGCGGGTTGGCGGCCTTTGCCAAGGGGGCGTTTCATGATTAGGTTCGCCCATGATCCAGCCTGCCCCGGCAATGCGCAAACCCCGATAACCCCGGCCGCGCCGCCTTCGAAAGTCCAGACCCGATGCCCACTCATGATATTGAGTCGATGAACCAGACGACCCCGGCCCGGGACGTCCGTCATGACGCCGGAGTGCCGGCATGAAGGTCTCGGGCATTCTGCTTGCCGTCGCGGCGGTCACGATCTTTTCCGCCCAGGATGCGATCACGCGCCATCTCGGGCCGCTCTATTCGCCGTTTTTCATCGCCATGGTGCGCTTCTGGGCGTTCGCGGCGTTCGTGGTTGTGTTTGCGGCGCGCCGGCCGGGCGGTTTCGCAGCCGCGATCAGGACCGAGCATCTCGGGCTCCAGATCGGGCGAAGCCTGCTGCTGATCACGCAGATCCTGTTCGCGATCTTTTCGTTCTCGATTGTCGGGCTGGCGCAAAGCCAGGCGATCTTCATGGCCGCCCCCCTCGTTGTCGCGCTGCTTTCGGTGCCGATTCTCGGGGAAAGGGTTGGCTGGCGGCGCTGGCTGGCGATCATCAGCGGGCTTGTCGGGGTGCTGATCATCATCGATCCGCTGGGCGAGCGGTTCTCGCCGGCGACGCTTATCCCGGTGGCGAGCTGTTGCGTCTTTGCGCTCTATTCGCTGTTCACGCGGCTTGCCGGCCGCTATGACAGCGCCGATGTCAGCCTGTTCTATACCGGCGTCGTCGGCATGGCGGTGACCAGCCTGATCGGGCCGTTCTTCTGGGAAAACCCGGTGCCGGTCGACTGGTTCTGGTTGACGGCGCTCTGCTTTTCCGGGATCGCCGGTCACTACTGCCTCATCCGGGCGCTGGCGATCACCGAGGCGGTCACGGTGCAGACATTTGTCTATCTGCAACTCGTCTACGGCCTGCTTTTCGGCGTGCTGTTGTTCCACGAGACGCTGACCGTGAACATGCTGACCGGCGCCGTGATCGTGGTCGGCGCCGGTTTCTTCACGATCTGGCGCGAGCATGCCCTGAAAAAACGCGAAGGCGCCTCGTCCACCGAAGCCTCGCTCGCCGGCAGGTGAGGGGGCGGATACCGGCTCTGGAGGGCCTCGCATGCTGTCAAAGTCTTCCTCGGCGGATGCGGTCGTGGCCGCGCTTGAGGCCAGTGCCGATCCGGCGCTGATTTCGGGCATGGACCGCGTCGGCATCCGGACGGAAAGCGCCATCGGGCTTTCCAATCCGGCGCTGCGCCAGATTGCCCGCACCATTGGCGCCGACCACGCGCGGGCCTTCGCGCTCTGGCAGAGCCCGGTGCGCGAGGCCAAGCTTCTGGCGCTGCTGACATTCGAGCCCGAAAGGCTGACGTCGGATGAGATGTTCGGCCTTGCCGCCGATTTCACCTCCTGGGAAATGGTCGACATGGCCGCCGACCTGTTCGTGGAGGCGCGGTTCGATCCGGCGCTGATTGCACGGTTTGCGGCCGACGACCGGGAATTCGTGCGCCGGACGGCCTTCGCCATGATCGCGGGCGCGGCCGTCCACTGCAAGACGGATCCGGACGAGAGCTTCATGGCCCTTCTGCCGCTGATCGAAGTCCATGCCGGCGATGATCGCAATTTCGTCAAGAAGGCCGTCAACTGGGCGCTGCGCAATATCGGCATGCGAAACACGACCTGCCATCGGGCGGCCCTTGCCCTCGCGGAAAGCCTGGCGACGTCGGATGACGGGACCAGGCGCTGGGTTGGCCGTGACGCGGCGAAGTATCTGAGCGAACCGAAGCGACTGGCGCGGCTGAAAGCCTGACGTCAGGCGGGGGCGGGCACATCGAAAGCCTCGCCGGGCTCAAGCGGCCGGAACCGCTCACCGGCAATGCCGGCATCGGCGAGCGCGGATTTCAGGAGATCGACTGGATCGTCCCGTCCCTCGTCGGTGAGCTGGAACGTGCCGAAATGGTGGCCGCAGGCATAGGCGGCGTTGCAGAGCTCAAAGCCGGCCACGGCCTCGACCGGATCCTGATGCTCGTTCTTCATGAAGAACCGCGGCTCATAGGCCCCGATCGGCAGGTTGGCGAGCCGGAAGCTGCCGTATCTTTCCGCCGCCGCCTTGTAGTTGCGGCCCTCGTGAAAGCCGGTATCGCCGACATGATAGATCAGCCCGGCGGGCGTTTCGACCACAAAGGCGGCCCAGAGCGCCATGCGCCGGTCGGTCACCCCGCGCGCCGACCAGTGGTGGCAGGGCTCGGCGAAGACGTTGAGCCCGCCGGGAAGCGGCGCCTGCGCGCCCCAGTCGAGCACGGCGATATCGGCATCGGGCACCTTGGTGCGGATGATCGTGTCATTGCCGAGCGGCGTGACGATGCGCGGTCTGTGGGCTTTGTGAAGCCGGGTGAGCGTTGGCAGGCTCAAATGGTCATAGTGGTTATGCGTGACCAGCACGACATCGATCGGCGGCAGATCATCAAACGGCACGCCGGGCGCGCACACCCGTTTGGGGCCGGCGACCTCGAACGGGCTTGCCCGCTCGGTATAGATCGGGTCGGTCAGGATATTGATGCCGGCGACCTGGATCAGCAGGCTGGCATGGCCGATCATGGTGACCCGCATGTCGCCGCCGGCAACGCGCCGATCCGGTTTTGCCGGCGTGAACGCGCACTCGACCTGTTTCGGCCAGAGCGATTTCTTGTTGCTGATCTGCCATTTGATGACTTCGCGGAAGCCGGGCGGATTCATGCCGTCTGGATTGAAGAACAGCTTGCCGTCGAAATGATCGCTTTTCGGACCGGTGTAATAGCGGTTCTTTGTCTGCAAAACGGTTCTGGCCGGTATCATATGGAGCTTGACCTTCCTTCGCCGGGAGCGCCCGGATACAGTGTCGATAGCGTTATATGCTGTTGGAACGGGTAAAGTTCCATGGGGCGTTCGGCGGGCAGGCTTGACTTTGCCGCAATCTTGCTGTTTATCCGGCCTCAATCAGCTGACAGCAAGACGTTCAGCCGCCGACCGGGGCCCGCAAAGGTATAAAGAGAGCCCGGAGGTCAACATCCGACAGCGCGATGCGCCCTCGGATGGATTTTTGCTTTGCGTCTTGTTTTTGCCGGCTGCTGTGCCAACGTTTCGGCATGACCAAAAGCCGAAACGAAAAGGGAATGGGCAATGTTTGAAAACCTCCAGGACCGCCTTGGTTCCGTCCTCAAGGGATTGACCGGCCGCGGCGCGCTTTCCGAAGCCGATGTAGCGGCTGCGCTGCGCGAGGTTCGGCGCGCCCTGCTGGAGGCCGACGTCGCGCTCGAAGTGGTGCGCGACTTCACCGCGAAGGTGAAGGAAAAGGCCGTTGGCGCCGACGTTGTGAAATCGATCAAGCCCGGCCAGATGGTCGTCAAGATCGTCCACGACGAACTGGTCGAGATGCTGGGCGCCGAGGGCGTCACCATCGATCTCAACGCCCCGTCGCCGGTCGTGATCATGATGGTCGGCCTGCAGGGTTCGGGCAAGACCACCACCACCGGCAAGATCGCAGCAAGGCTGACCAACCGCGACCGCAAACGTGTGCTGATGGCCTCGCTCGACACCCGGCGGCCCGCGGCGCAGGAGCAGTTGAAGCAGATCGGCGAACAGGTGAAGGTCGACACGCTGCCCGTGATCAAGGGGCAGGACCCGGTCGCGATCGCCAAGCGCGCGGTGCAGGCCGCGAAACTCGGCGGCCATGACGTCGTCATTCTCGATACCGCCGGCCGCACCCATATCGACGAGCCGCTGATGGTCGAGATGGCCGAGATCCGTAAGGTCTCGAACCCGCATGAAATCCTGCTGGTCGCCGACAGCCTGACGGGTCAGGACGCCGTCAATCTCGCCCGGAATTTTGATAGTCGCGTGGGCATCACCGGCCTGGTGCTGACCCGCATGGATGGCGACGGGCGCGGCGGTGCGGCCCTTTCGATGCGCGCGGTCACCGGCAAGCCGATCAAGCTGATCGGTACCGGCGAGAAGATGGATGCGCTTGAGGAGTTTCACCCGAAGCGCATTGCAGACCGCATTCTCGGCATGGGCGATATCGTCTCGCTGGTGGAAAAGGCCGCCGAGACCATCGATGCAGACAAGGCCCGCGCCATGGCCGAGAAGATGGCCAAGGGCAAGTTCGACCTCGATGACATGTCCGAGCAGTTGAAGCAGATGCAGAACATGGGCGGCATGGGCGGCATTATGGGCATGATGCCCGGCATGGGCGGCATGAAGGACAAGCTGGCGGCCGCCGGCATGGACGACAGCGTGTTCAGGCGCCAGCTCGCGATCATCTCGTCGATGACCAGATATGAGCGCGCCCATCCCGATGTCCTGAAGAATTCGCGCAAGAAGCGCATTGCCGCCGGTTCCGGCACCTCCGCCGCCGATATCAACAAGCTTCTGAAGATGCACCGCCAGATGGCCGACATGATGAAAGCCATGGGCGGCAAGGGCAAAGGCAAGATGAAGCAGATGATGGGCATGCTCGGCGGCGGCGGAATGCCCGGTGGCATGGGTGGAATGGGTGGAATGGGTGGCGGCATGCCCGACCTTTCCAAGCTCGACGCCAACCAGCTTGCCGAGTTGCAGAAGCAGGCCGGCAGTCTCGGCGGCGGACTTCCTGGCCTGGGTGGTCCCAAGCTTCCGGGGCTTGGCGGCTTCGGCGGCTTCGGCAAAGGGAAGAAAGGTAAATAACTCAGATGAGTGACGTGCCTTTTAGCGAATGGTTCACTTCTCTTGACACAAGCTTGCAGGTGGCCTTTATCGGCGCGGCCGCATTGGTTTTAAACGGAGTTGTCAGCGCAACAATTACGCTTGCTGGTCTTGCTATCGGTGCGCGAAATGCCAGGCGGAGCAATAAAGTAATCTTGCAGTCGGCAGAAGTGTCTTTTCGTCGCCAAAGTCACCATACGAATGCTGTGGAGATTGCCAAAATGAGGCAAGCTTGGTTGGACGATCTCCGGCTTCATATGGCTAATTTTAGCCAAAAGACAGCTAACTTGATGATGTCTATAAAATCGTCGGTTCCATATAAGGAAAGTGCTCAATTCGAGTTTAATTACATACATCTTAAACTCACCGATAACGGCGAACGAGCTACTGAAATTCGAAATATTATGCACGATATGACGGAGCTATCAAATAACTGTATTGCTAATCGAGAAAGTATTGATTTGGAAGATTCCCATGAAAAATTCCAAGATTTACATAGTAGATTTATAGTTGTTTCTAATTTATTTATGAAAGATGAGTGGAAAAAAATAAAGCAAGAGCTGCGGTATAGCGAGGTTAGCGAAGACCTATGACAGATAATGGTATCACACGTCAGCTCACGCAATATCGCCAGTCGATCGATAATCTCGACGCCGCGCTGGTGCATATTCTGGCCGAGCGGTTCCGCTGCACCAAGGCGGTGGGCCACCTCAAGGCCGACTACGATCTTCCCCCCGCCGACCCGGCGCGCGAGGAACAACAGATTTCGAGGCTGCGGGCTCTGGCGAACAGCGCCGACCTCGACCCCGACTTTGCCGAGACATTCCTGAATTTCATCATAAAGGAAGTCATCCGGCACCATGAGCAGATCGCCGCCGAACACAGCGGCATCGAACAGTAAAAAGGCCGGAGACCGGCCGATATCCATCAAGGAGAAACATAAAAATGGCAATCAAACTTCGTCTCGCCCGCGGCGGTTCCAAGAAGCGTCCTTACTACCACATCGTTGCCGCCGACGAGCGCTCCCCGCGCGATGGCCGCTTCATCGAGAAGCTCGGTCACTGGAACCCGATGCTGCCGAAGGACAACGAAGAACGCGTCACGTTCGATGAAGAGCGCGTGAAGTACTGGCTCGGCACCGGCGCGCAGCCGACCGACCGCGTTATGCGCTTCCTCGCCGAAGCCGGCATTGTCGAGCGCAAGGTCCGCAACAACCCGAACAAGGCAAAGCCCGGCAAGAAGGCCGAGGAACGCGCCGCCGAGAAGAAGCAGAAAGCCGAAGAAGCAGCCGCAGCCGCTGCCGAGGCAACCGCCGAAGCTTCGGAATAAGGCTGGCGGGTTGTCCGCGAGCGGTCGCGATTGTGCTCCAATTAATCTCTCCCCTTGAGGGAGAGATGCCCCGACAGGGGCAGAGAGGGGTGAACCCTTTCCGAGAGCACGGCGTCGTTGGCGGCTTATGCCCGTTACCCCCCTCTGTCGCTTTCGCGACATCTCCCCCTCAAAGGGGGGAGATTGTGGGCGGTGGGGCTTGAGGATCGCTGCGACGGGCGAGCAATCTGGTGCGTTTCAACAAGTAAGGCCGGGCGCTCGCGTCCGGCCCTTTTCCTTTGGCCCGAAACGGAATAGATAAAACTCAAAGGTGGAATTTTCGACCATGGTGAAGCTGAAAGACCCGGTATTGATGGCGAGCATCGGCGCGGCGCAGGGATTGCGCGGCGATGTGCGGGTGCGCTGCTTCAGCGCCAATCCGCTCGCCGTTGGCGACTACGGCCATCTTCATGCCGAGGATGGACGCAGTTTCGAGATACTCGAGGTCCGGCCGGGCAAGAACAACATGGTGGTGATCCGGTTTCGCGGGGTCAATGACCGCACCGCCGCCGAGGCGCTGCGCGGCCTCGACCTGTTCATCGATCGCGAAAACCTGCCCGATGACGAACTGGATGAAGACGAGTATTTCTATGCCGACCTGGAAGGCCTCGATGTGTTCGATGATGCCGGCAACAGCTACGGCGCCGTCAGCGCGGTGTTCGATTTCGGCGCCGGCGATCTTCTTGAACTGAAAGGCCCCGGCCGGCGTCCGGTGCTGATCCCGTTCAACGAGAACGCGGTGCTGGAGGTGGATTTCGAGGACGGTCGCATCCTGATCGACCCGGTCGCAGCCGGACTGATCGATGAAGACGATGACGGCAATCCGGATTTTCCCGGCGCCGGCGGCGCGTGAAGGCCGCGCCATGAGCTTCAAGGCGACGGTGCTGACGCTTTATCCCGAAATGTTTCCGGGGCATCTCGGCCATTCGCTCGCAGGCCGCGCGGCCGAGCGCGGCGACTGGTCGCTCGATGCCGTCAATATCCGCGACTTTGCCGATGACAAACACAGAAGCGTCGACGATACCCCGGCCGGCGGCGGCGCGGGCATGGTGCTGCGCGCCGATATTCTGGGCAAGGCGATCGACGCCGTTTCCGGCGCTGACGCCCGGCCCCGGCTGCTGATGAGCCCGCGCGGACGGCCGCTCACGCAAAAGCGGGTGCGGGAACTGGCGGAAGGCCCCGGCGTCGTCATCGTCTGCGGCCGCTTCGAAGGCGTCGACCAGCGGGTGATCGACGGGCGCGATCTGGAGGAAATCTCGATCGGCGATTATATTCTCTCCGGCGGCGAACCGGCGGCGCTGACGCTTCTCGATGCTGTCGTCAGGGTTCTGCCGGGAGTGATGGGCAATGCCCTTTCCGGCGCCCATGAAAGCTTCGAGAACGGCCTTCTGGAACATCCCCATTATACCCGCCCGGCCGAATGGGAAGGCGAGGGCATTCCCGACGTGCTGACCTCCGGCAATCATGCCGCGATCGACCGCTGGCGTCATGAACAGGCGCTGGCGCTCACCCGCGCGCGAAGGCCCGACCTGCTCGATCGGAAGTCGTAAAGCCGCCGCATTGCCGCCCGGCACGTCGGGGACCGGCGTCAGCCTTGCCCGTCTGCTGCTGCCCGATTGTAACCTGCTATTGTGTTGTGCCCGCCTATAGGGTACCCTCCTATCCTATGTCGCATACACATGAAAACAAGGGCAGGCTTCTCGCCCGGGTCCGGCGCCTGAAGGGGCAGATCGAGGCGGTGGAGCGTCAGCTCGAGGCTGGCGCGCCGTGTGCCGATATCCTGAACCTGGTCGCCTCGGTGCGCGGCGCGGCCAACGGGCTGACGCTGGAACTGATCGAGGACCATATGCGCGAACATGTCGTCGCCCCTCTTGCGCCCGGCAACGAGGCGAGCGCGGCTGGCGCGGAGGAGCTCATCGCGGTCATCAGGCGGTATTTGAAATGAACCACGACCACACGCATCCCCATCATCACGGCCCGGCGCTTTCCGGCGCGCATGATCACGTCTTTCTCGGCGACAACCACACCCGCAACGAAAAGCGCACATGGCTGGTGATCGCGATCACCGCCACGATGATGGTGGTCGAGATCGTTTGCGGATCGCTGTTCGGCTCGATGGCACTGACGGCGGATGGATGGCACATGTCGACCCATGCGGCGGCAATGCTGATTGCGGCGTTCGCCTATCTTTATGCCCGCCGCAATGCCGAAAACCCGCGTTTTTCCTTCGGCACCGGCAAGGTCGGCGATCTCGCCGCCTTCGGCAGCGCGACGGTTCTGGCGCTGATCGCGCTTCTGATCGGCTGGGAAAGCCTGATGCGGCTGCAAAATCCGGTCAGCATCAACTTCACCGACGCCATCATAGTCGCTTCCGTCGGTCTCGCCGTGAACCTGGTCTGCGCCCTGCTCCTGCATGAGGACCACTCCCACCATTCCCATGGGCATGTTCACGGCGCGCACGATCACAATTTGCGCGCGGCCTATCTCCACGTGCTCGCCGATGCGCTGACCTCGGTGCTGGCGATCGCGGCGCTGGCGTTTGGCCGGTTGCTCGGGTGGTCGTTCCTCGATCCCGTCATCGGCATTGTCGGCGCCGTCGTCATCGCCCGCTGGTCGTGGACGCTGATGCGCGATACCGGCGCGGTGCTTGTCGACTACAACGCCGCTGAAGACGACCTCGGCCCCGAAATCCGCCGGATCGTCGAGGCGGAGGGCGCGCAGGTGCAGGATCTGCATCTCTGGCAACTCGGGCCGGGTCACCGCGCCGCGATCGTCTCCGTTGCCGCCGAGGAGATGCGCCCGGTCGCCTACTACCGCGAAAAGCTCAGCGCCGTTCCCGGCCTTTCGCATCTGACCGTCGAGGTCGAACCGTCTCACGCCTGATTTTATCCAAAAGGGGTGACAGGGACGAAAAAAACGTCTATAGGCCCGCCCTGACCGGTGTTTCCGGTTACCCAAATGAAGAACCGCGTAACGCTCCGGCCCTTCGAGGCCAATCCGGAGGCTTTGACCAAAGGATGATTGTCGGGCGCTCTGGCTGTTGAAGCAAGACTGACAAGAGGTAAGACCGATGAACATCATCGAGCAGATCGAAGCTGAAGAAACCGCGCGCATCAATGAACTGCGCAAACTTCCCCCGTTCGAAGCCGGCGATACCGTGCGCGTCGACGTCCGCGTGACGGAAGGCACCCGCACCCGTGTGCAGGCCTTCGAAGGCGTGTGCATCGCCCGTTCCGGCGGCGGCATCCACGAGAACTTCACCGTTCGCAAGATTTCCTACGGCGAAGGCGTCGAGCGCGTATTCCCGGTTTACTCGCCGCAGGTTGAAGGCGTTGAAGTTATCCGCCGCGGCAAGGTTCGTCGCGCCAAGCTCTACTACCTGCGCGACCGTCGCGGCAAGTCGGCCCGTATCGCCGAAAACACGTCCGTGCGCTCGCGCCGTCTGAACGACGAGGCCCGCGAAATCGCTGCCACAGCGCGTGCCGCTGCAAAGGCCGAGAAGGAAGCTGCCGCCGCCGCAAAGGCGAACGAAGCATAGGCTTTTATCGAGGCATTCGAATATCAAAGAGCCGCCTCAGCGCGGCTCTTTTTGCATTTCCGGGTTGCGAAAGTTGGGTTTGACAAGAAAAAGTCGAAATCGCTTCCTATCTACGGCATCCTTGAAACGATAAGCCGGTTGTCGCCAAGGACGATCGGCGAAATGGAGCAGAAATGTTCATGCGACGCGTCAAAGTGGCTGACGCAACCCGGATACTGGGAACCATCGCCACACCCGTCCTCCACCCCAGAATGCTGACGCGCGACGTGTTCGAGTTTCTGAGCGACGACGACCCGGAACCGCTCAGTTATCCGCCTTCGGGCGAGGTCCCGAAGCGAAGCGGGCTCCCGCACTGATGGCCTTCATGCGGTTTCGGACAGAGACAGACTTGCGTTTTCCTGCCGGGATATGACACCTTGCGGCAATCATCTGCTGCAAGGAGTTAGATCATGTTTTCGAGACGCGCCCTTTGTGCCGCGGTTCTGGTTTCGCTGGGCGCGTTTGCAAGCCCGTTACTTGCCGCCGAACTGCCCGATCTCGGTGGGCGGACCGTGACCGTCGTTTCCGAAAATACCTATCCGCCGCTGCAATTCATCGATCCCGCGACGGGGGAGGCGATCGGCTGGGAATATGACGCCGTCGCCGAGATCGCCGAACGCCTCAATCTGGATATCGAATACACCACGACAAGCTGGGATGCGATGATCCAGGCGATCCATGACGACCAGTACGATATGGCCATGAACGGCATCACCATCCGCGACGACCGCAAGCAGATGGTCGATTTCTCCGAGCCCTACATGCATTCCGAAATGCTGATGCTGGCGCGCGGCGATGAGGACCGGTTCTCCGATGCGGAGAGTTTCGCGGCCCTGGATGACGGCCTGATCGGCTCGCAACCCGGCACCACGCCGTTTTATACCGCCGTCTACGAAGTGCTGGACGGCGACGAACAGAACCCGCGCATCAAGCTCTACGAGACCATCGGGGCGGCGATCCAGGCGCTCAGAGTAGGCGATGTCGACCTGGCGCTGACCGACAGCACGGCGGCAAACGGCTATGTCAGGGTTTCGAACGGCGCTCTGAAGCTGATCGGCGGGCCGCTCGGCGCCGAGGATTTCGGCTTCATCTTCCCGCCCGGCTCGGATCTCGTGGCGCCGTTCAATGCCGCGATCACGGCGATGGCCGCCGACGGCACGCTCGACGCGCTGAACCAGAAATGGTTCGTCGACTACGCCATGGGCCAGTAAGCCGTTGGGCGGGGCATGAGCTTCCAGAAACTGCCCGCCGGCAATGCGGGCGAGCGGCCGTGGTGGCTCTACGCCTTTCTGGCGCTCGCGGGCGCCGCGGGCATAGCGATCGCCGTCAACGGGCTTTACGCCCAGGTATTCGCCGTTGTCGCCAAAGGCATTTGGGTCACGGTGTTCGTGACGCTGGTCGCCTTCGCGCTGGCAACGGTCATCGGCATGGCGATCGCGCTGATGGGGCTTTCAGGCCATGTGGCGCTGCGTCAGGCCGCGCGTTTCTATGTCGAGATCGTCCGTGGCATACCGATCCTGGTGCTGCTTTTCTACGTTGCCTTCGTCGGCGCGCCGGCCATGGTCGCCTTCGCCAATCTCGCGATGACGCCGCTGATCGACGCCGGTATCATGGACAGGATCGTGGTGCGGGATTTCTCGCTGATGTGGCGGGCGATCATTGCGCTTACCATCGGCTACGCGGCCTTCATCGCGGAAATCTTCCGGGCCGGCATCCAGGCGGTCGACGAGGGGCAGATCGAGGCGGCGCAGGCGCTGGGCCTCGGCCGGTTCCAGCGGTTCCGGCTGATCATCTTTCCGCAGGCGATCCGCACCATCTTCCCGCCGCTTTCCAATGACTTCGTGTCGATGGTGAAGGATTCCTCGCTGGTCTCCGTGCTCGGCGTTGCCGATATCACCCAGATGGGCAAGGTTTACGCGGCAAGTTCGTTCCGTTTCTTCGAAACCTATTCGATCGTCGCCTATATCTATCTGCTGCTGACGATCGGCCTGTCGCTGATCCTGCGCGGCGTGGAGCGCAGGATGCGGCGCAGGGCCGGGTTTTCGCGCGATGCCGGCCCGGGGCCTTCCCGTCCGGCATGACGCGTCCGGCCAGTTTCGAACCATTCTCGGAAGAGATTGCCGTCATTGCCGAAAGCTGGTAATAACCCGGTCCATGAGGACCATTGAACATTGCAATCAGGCCGTATCTCCAAGGCCCTTCGTTCTGCAGGACAGGAAACGCCTGCCGGGACGGTTCTTTGCGATGATTTCCGGCGCGCTCAACGCCCGACTTAGCTGATCGCCTCCAGCTTGACGTCGGCTTCGCGCCGTATTTTCCTTTTTTCTTCGACATATGGGTCATGAAATCATGAGCAAGGCTCGCACAATTTACGACAAGATCTGGGACGACCATCTGGTGGACAGCCAGGACGACGGCACCTGTCTCCTCTACATCGACCGCCACCTGGTGCATGAAGTCACCAGTCCGCAGGCGTTCGAAGGTCTGCGTCTGGCCGGGCGCAAGGTCCACGCGCCGGTGAAGACGCTCGCCGTCGTCGACCACAACGTGCCGACCACGCCGGACCGGGTCAACGGCATCAAGAACGAGGAAAGCCGCATTCAGGTGGCAGCCCTTGCCCAGAACGCACTCGATTTCGGCGTCGAATACTATTCCGAGAAGGACAAGCGCCAGGGCATCGTCCACATTGTCGGCCCCGAGCAGGGCTTCACGCTGCCGGGCATGACGATCGTCTGCGGCGACAGCCATACCTCGACGCATGGCGCCTTCGGCGCGCTGGCGCATGGCATCGGCACCTCGGAGGTCGAGCACGTGCTCGCCACCCAGACGCTGATCCAGTCGAAGGCCAGGAACATGCTGGTGCGCGTCGACGGCAAGGCGCCGGAAGGCGTCACCGCCAAGGACATCATCCTCGCCATCATCGGCGAGATCGGCACCGCCGGCGGCACCGGTCACGTGATCGAATTCGCCGGCGAGGCGATCCGCGACCTTTCGATGGAAGGCCGCATGACGGTCTGCAACATGACCATCGAGGGCGGCGCCCGCGCCGGCCTGATCGCGCCGGACGAAAAGACCTTCGAATATATCAAGGGCCGCCCGCGCGCGCCGCAAGGCGAGGCCTGGGACAAGGCCGTGGAATACTGGCGTTCGCTGACGACCGATGAGGGCGCGGTCTATGACCGCGTCGTCACGCTCGATGCCGCCAACCTGCCGCCGATCGTGTCCTGGGGCTCGTCGCCCGAGGATGTCGTCGCCATCACCGGCGAAGTGCCGAATCCGGACGATATCGCGGACGAGAACAAGCGCACCTCCAAGTGGCGGGCGCTGAAATATATGGGCCTTGCGCCTGGCACGAAGATGACCGATGTCGCCGTTGACCGCGTCTTCATCGGCTCCTGCACCAATGGCCGGATCGAGGATCTGCGCGCCGCCGCCGCCGTCGCCAAGGGCCGCAAGGTAGCAAGCACCGTCAACGCCATGATCGTGCCGGGCTCCGGGCTCGTCAAGGAACAGGCGGAAGCGGAAGGCCTCGACAAGGTCTTCCTCGATGCCGGTTTCGAATGGCGCGAGCCGGGCTGTTCCATGTGTCTGGCGATGAACGACGACCGGCTGAAGCCGGAGGAGCGCTGCGCCTCGACCTCGAACCGCAATTTCGAGGGCCGTCAGGGCTACAAGGGCCGCACCCATCTGGTTTCCCCCGCCATGGCCGCCGCTGCCGCCATCGAGGGCCATTTCGTGGATATCCGCGACTGGAAGTAGGACCTCGGGGACGGTCCATTCCGAGAAAGTTCAGGAGGGGCGGAGCAATCCGCCCCCTTTTTTTGTTGATAAATCGCGTAACAGGTCACGGAGCCGCATCCCTCTCCACCGTCACCCCGGACTTGATCCGGGGTCCAGCAAGCGCCGGGTCCTTGCGCAAAGACTCTTGTCTGAAATTCATCACAAGCTGCCCTGGATGCCGGGTCGAGCCCGGCATGACGGACGAACTTGGCAAGAAGGGCAGTGCCATCAATAAATCCACATAACAATACAAAATTGCGCTTGGCAGAATTAATACGATTGATTATCCTCCCCTCAAAATGGAGGAAATCGATGAAAACCAATGAAGGCGTCATCAAAACATTTATCGAGGCCGGCATCACGCGCGGCTTCACGCTGCCGGGCCTCGGGATCACATGGTCGCTGCCGGCGTTTTTCGATCGCAAGGACGAGTTCGAACTGGTGCTGGCGCGCTCCGAGCAATCGGCGTCGGTGATGGCGCAGGTCGCGGGCAAGCTCACCGGCCGCCCGGGCCTGTTGATGGCGCAGGGGCCGTTTTCGACCTCGACCGGCGCTTTCGGGATTCTGGAGGCGTATTTCTCCTCGTCGCCGATGGTCGTGCTCACCGACACGTCCTGCTATGACGGCTTCGCCCAGTATGGCGTCTACCAGACCATGACCGGCGATTACGGCGCCGGCGACGCCTTCGCGGTGATGAAGACCATGACCAAATACGCCACCTATGCGACCACGCCGGCGGAAGCGATCTACGGCACCCAGCTTGCGGTCAAGCATGCCATCACCCCGCGCCAGGGACCGGCGGCGGTGGTGATGCGCACCAACATCATCCGCGAGGAGGTGCCGGAAAATCCGCGCGCCAAACTCTATCCGACCGAGGGCTATCTGCGCTCGACCCCGATGAAGCCGGACGGCGATGCGCTGCACAAGATCGCCGAGACCCTGAAGGCCGCCGAACGTCCCGTCATCATCGCCGGCAATGGCGTCTATATGAGTCGCTCCGGCGAGATGCTGTCGCGGTTCGCCAATCGCGAGGGGATCGCGGTCGCCTCCAGCTATCACGGCAAGGGCGTCATTGACGAGACCACGCCGGTCGCCGTCGGCATGATGGGCAACTGGGCGGCGAAATCGGCCAACCGCATGGTTCAGGCCGCCGATGTCATCCTCGTGCTCGGCTGCAGCCTCGGTCCGGAATATACCCGTTTCCGCGACGAGAAGATGATGCGTCCGGGCGAGCAGACGATCATCCAGGTCGATCTCGATCCGCTGAACGCCGGCTGGGTCCTGCCGGTCGACATGGCGGTGACGGCGGATGCCGCCGACGTGATCCGCTATCTGCTCGATGCCACAGGCGTCGACCAGCGGCAGGCGGAAGGGCGCAAGGACTTCATCGGCAAGATCAAGGCGGATAACGGCTATGGCGACCTGCCACACTACAAGACCCGCCCCGGAACGGTGCACTACGCCGATATCATGCGCGGGCTCGACGGCTTCCTGACGCCCGACGACCTCTTGACCCTCGACGCCGGCACCAACCGCATCTGGGCGACCTCGTCGCTGCCGCTCAGAACGCCGCATCAGCTTGTCGCCCCCGGCGGCATTGGCGGCATGGGCTGGTCGACGCCGGCGGCCACCGGCGCCAAGATCACGTGCCCGGAAAAACGCGTCACCGGCGTGATCGGCGATGGCGGTTTCGTCATGACCATGGATGCGATCGCGACGGCCGCCGAGAACAATCTCGATGTCGTCTATGTGGTCGCCAACAATGCCGGCCTCGGCATGGTGCGCGACAATCTCGGCAACAAGGCGATCGGCGTCAATTTCGGCGATCACGACTTCGCCAAGGTCGCCGAGGGCCTCGGCGGCTCGGGGATTACGGTAACGGAAGCCGATCAGATCGGAGATGCGATCAGGGAAGGCCACAGACGCGGCGGTCCGGTCGTGATCGACGTCAAGGTCGATCCGGCGGCAAGCCACCGCGATTGCTCCGATTACGACGACCTGCCGGATCCATCCGCCCTCAAATAGGAATTTTGTCCTTCCCGCGCCCGTCAAACCCAATGACAAACGGGCGCGGGATGGGTTAGAGCCCTTCAGGCTGAAATGGACGCAGTTCTGTTTGCCCAAACCGGTTCTTCCACGCGAAGAAGCCCGCGCGGCATAGCCATAGCGAAGGGCTTCGACAAAGTGGAGGGCCGGTTTGGGCGAACCCGCAGGGCGGCAAGGAATTTGCGCCATTACCGGCGGTCTTCGGCTTGGACATAGCGACGGCTATGCCCGGCGCCAAAGCCCTTGGTTCTGGCGCAAATTCCTTGCCGCAGAACGCTTCCATTTCAACCTGAAGGGCTCTAAACAAGGTTCATGAGCGAGGACAACGATACAAATGATCAGCCTGTCCGGCGGCGCGGCCGCCCACGGCAGGATATCGGGGCCGCCGCCCTGAACGAGGAACGGCCGTTCGTCAGTTCGCTGGCGCGCGGTCTTTCGATTCTCAGAGCCTTCCGGGCGGACGACAAGGTTCTGGGTACGCAGGCGCTTGCAGAACGCACGGGGCTGCACAAGACCACGGTCTCGCGGCTGCTCGGCACGCTCACCAAGCTCGGCTATCTGCGCTACATGCCGGAATACGGCAAATATGCCGTCTCCAACCAGGTGCTGACGCTCGGTTATGCGGCGATCGGCCGGTTCGGCTTCGGCGAGCTCGTGCGTTCCCATATGGACCAGATGGCGGCGGAAGGGGATTGCGTCGTGGCGCTGTCGGTGCGCGACGGTCTCGATATGATGTTCGTGGAACTGGTGCGCCGCCCGACGGCGGTGGCGCTCAATCTCAATGTCGGCTCCCGCATTCCGCTGGCCGAAAGCGCGCCCGGCCGGGCCTATCTTTTCGCCGTGGGCGAAGACGAGCGGACGGAGGCCTTCAGGCAGCTTTCCGATCTCCATCGCTCCGCTTGGGAGAAGGAGAAACGCCCGGCGCTCGAGGCGGCATTGTCGCGCATGGCGGGCAACGGCTATTCGGATTCCTTCGGGGAATGGGTTCCCGGCCACAACGCCATCGGCGTTGTCCTGCGCGCGCCGATGACCGGCGATATCTACACGCTGAGCGTTGGCGGCAATGCCCGCAACCTGCCGCCCGAAAAGCTGAAACTGGTCCATCTGCCGATGCTGATGCGGGCCGCCCAGGAAATCTCCGCGCTTTCCGCCGGCAATTTCTGAAGCGCATCCGGGGAAAGCGGCTACCGGTGTTGCTTCCGGTGAGAGAACCTACGACGACGTGACGCGCTTCAGAAAGCCGAGGCAGGCGACCAGTTGGTCGATGGCGATGGATTCGTCGGGTTGGTGGCCGTCATCCATCGTACCCGGCCCGCAGACGATGGTGGGAATGCCGAGGCGTGAGAAAAATCCGGCTTCCGTGCCGAAGGCGAGCTTGAGCGGGGCGGCGAGCACATCCATGACCGGGCGGAGCGCGGGATCCTTCGGATCGGTATCGAGGCCGGGATAGGCGCCGGTCTCGATGATCTCGATGCCATCCGGCAGGCCGGCGCGAATGTTCTCCAGAATGTCGGCGGGGCGCTCAGCGGCAAGGTGGCGGATCTCGAAATCGACATCGGCCCTGTCGGGGACGATGTTGAGCGCCTTGCCGCCCTGCATGATGCCGGCGTGAACCGTGGAAAAGGGCGGTTCGCAATCGCCATCGCGCGCGCCGTCCGCAATGAGACGCGCCTGCTCGGCCCTGAGCGCCATGATCAGGTCGGCGGCAAGATGAAGCGCGTTTTGAAACTTCGGCGCCATGGCGCTGTGGCCCGGCGTGCCGCGGCATACGGCATGGTAGCTCGCCTTGCCCTTGTGGCCGATGGCGGGCCGCATCAGCGTCGGTTCGCCGACAATGCAGAGATCCGGCCGGCCCAGAAACGGAATGATCCGGTCGATCATCTGGGGAATGCCCCGGCAGCCGACCTCCTCGTCAAAGCTGAGGGCGATCATCACCGGGCGATCCGGCGCATGCGCGCGCAGGCTTTCGCCATGTGCCAGAACGCAGGCGACAAACCCCTTCATGTCCGTGGCGCCGCGACCGTAAAGCCGGTCATCGAGGCGCGCCAGTTTGAACGGATCGCGGCTCCAGGCCTGCCCCTCCACCGGCACCACGTCGGTATGGGCAGACAGCAGCACCCCGCCCGCGCCGCCGCCGAACCGCGCCAGAAGGCCTGCCTTCGCTCCGCAGGCGGAAGGGAGCCGGGCAACGCTGAAACCGGCCTGTGTCAGTAACGTCTGGACCCAGTCGACAAGGTCGAGGTTGGAGGCGGACGATATGGTCTGAAAGGCGACGAGCTTTTCCAGGATTTCACTGACGCGGTCGATCGTCATGGTGGCCTCATCGAAAACAGGGGGCGGGCCCGGTCCCCGCGTGGAAAGACCGGGCCCGCCCTCAAAGTCACATTGGATTACTGCAGCAGGTCAGTCCAGACCTTGGTGACAAGATCCTGTGCCTGCGGGTTGCAGGCCTCGGAGAATTTCACCGGAACGGTCGGGAACAGTTCCGGCGCGTTTTCGGGCGTGAACTCGGCCTTGCTCTCATCCAGCGCGACGGGCGCGGAATGGCCGTAGTAATTGTACTGGATCGTGGCGTTCTCGACGGCCGAGATATAATCGATGAACGCCTTGGCGTTATCGACGTTCTCCGCACCCTTCGGCACGACGAAGCTGTCGAGCCAGCCGACGAGGCCTTCCTTCGGCATGGCATATTCGAGATTGGCGCCATCGCGGCGGGCGCGGCCCTCATTGCCGTCCCACCAGAAATGCATGGCGACCTCGCCGGAGCCGAGACGGTTTTCGATATTGTCGGAGGAATAGGCGGCGACGAACGGCTTCTGCGCCTGAAGCAGGTCGTAGACCTTCTTCATTTCGGCCTTGTCTTCCGAGCAGAAGGGAATGTCGAGATAGAGTTGGGCGGCGCCCACGACCTCGTCCGGATAGGAAAGCGAGGCGATCTTGCCCTTCAGCTCTTCCGGCGGCTCGAAATAATAGGACCAGCTGTCGATCGGCCCCGTGTAAAGGTCGCGGTTGACGGCGTAGCCGGCCGTTCCATAGGCAAGCGGGATGGAGTAGCGGCTTTCCGGGTCCCACCATTCGCCTTTCCAGCGGTCATCGACCTGGCCATAGGCCGCCATGTCCTTCGCGTCGATATCTTCCAGAAGGTCCTGGTCGACCATGATCTTCACGAAATGCTGCGACGGCGTGACGAGGTCATAGCCCGAGGCGCCCGCCTGCAGCTTGGTCAGGACATCTTCGTTGGAGTTGAAGGCGTCGACATTGACGGTGATGCCGGTTTCATTCGAGAAGGCCTCGATGACCTCGGGCGAGATGGAATCCGACCAAGCGTAGATGTTGAGCGTGCCGTCCGCCAGAGCGGGGGTGGCAACGGCGACGGAAATGATGGCTGTCGCCAGCAGATGCTTCTTCATGTTCACTCTCCTTCGTTTACCTTGTTTGTTGGCGCTTTTGCGCTTCTTGCGGCGGGCGATGCCCACCAGACCTTTTGATGTGGCTATTCCCGCCGCATGGCGCGGGCGCTTGCGACAAGCGCCAGGGTTGCCAGAACCAGCGAGACGAGAATGATGAGGGTCGAGATCGCGTTGAGCTCCGGCGTCGTACCCTGTTTTACGAGCCCGAAAATGTAGACCGGAAGCGTCGTCGCGCCGCCCGAGTTCAGCATGTTCGAGGTGATGAAATCGTCCATCGACATGACGAAGGCGAGCATCATGCCGGCAAACAGCCCCGGTGCGATCAAGGGCAGGGTGACGCGGCGAAACGCCGTCATCGGCGTGGCATAGAGATCGCGCGCCGCCTCGTCATAATCCGGGCTCATGCCCTGAAGCCTTGCGCGGATGGGCAGAAAGGCGAATGGCGTGCAGAATGTCGTATGGGCGATGGCGAGCTTGACCATGCCATCGGAGATGCCGAGCTGCGAAAACAGGATGAGCACGGCGACCGAGACAACGATTTCCGGCAGAAGCAGCGGCAGGTTGACGATGGTTTCGGACAGCCGGGCGAACCTCAGCCCCGGCGTCCGCGTCAGAACCAGAGCCGCGGCAAGGGCGATCAGCGTGGAGCAGAGCGTGGCGATCACGGCAACCGTCAGCGACACCTCGACGGAAGAAAGCAGCGCCCGGTTTTCGAGCGCGCTCGCATACCATTTGGTCGAAAACCCGGTCCACACCGAGACGATGCGGTTCTCATTGAAGGAATACCAGATGACAACGGCGATCGGCAGATAGAGCCAGAGGAAGAAGACGGCGGTAAACAGCCGGCCCCCCGGATAATGTCGGATATTGGCGGTCTCGCTCATGACAGCACCTTCATCGCGTTTCTGCGCGCGCGCTGGGCATTGATGGTCAGGACGATGGCCGCCATCGCCATCAGCACGACCGCGACGGCCGAGCCGAAGGGCCAGTTGCGCCCGCCGCCGAACTGGGTCTGGATCAGCGTGCCCATCATCATCTGTTTGCCGCCGCCGAGGATCATCGGCTCCAGAACCGTGCCGAGCGCGGGCACGAAGACGAGGATCGCGCCGGCGGCAAGACCCGGCCAGATGAGCGGCAGAATGATGCGGCGCGCCGTGACCCAGCGATCGGCGTAGAGGTCGTGGCTTGCCTCCAGAAGCGCGCCGTCGAGCTTTTCCACCGTGGCATAGACCGGCAGCACCATCAGCGGGATATAGCTGTAGACCATGCCCGTCAGCATCGCGCCGGGGGTAAACAGCAGCGTGTCGAGATCACCGCCGCCGAAGAACTGCCAGACCTTTTCGATGATGCCGTTATTGCCGAGAATGATCTGCCAGGCATAGACGCGCACGATCATCGAGACCCAGAAGGGCAGGGTCACCAGATAGAGCAGCAGCGTCTTGGTTTTCGGCTTGCAGAGCGAGATCACGTAGGCGACGGGAAGCGCGATCGCCATGCAGATCAGCATGGTCGCCGCCGCCAGAAGCACGGTCCGGCCGATGATGACCAGATATTTCGGGTCGAATTCGAGCTCGCCCGACCAGCCCTCGGTAAACAGGATCTGGCGATAGGCGTCGAAGGAAAAGCCCCAGGTGAACCCACCATAGGCGCCGCGCTCGGCAAGGCTGACGGCGATCACGATGCCGACCGGAACGATCAGCGTCAGCCCCATCACCAGCCAGGCGGGCAGGAGCCCGAAGACGGCGCCTTTCCTCATCGGCCCAGTATCCGGATGCTGTCGCCGTTGAAACCGATGCGGACCGTCTGGCCGATCGCATAGCGTTCGGCGTGGGAAACGGCATTGCGCCGGAAGACGCGAAGGGAGACGCCGCCGGTCTCGACCGTATAATGAGTATAGCCGCCCATATAGTTTCGGGCGCTGACGGTGCCGGTGAGGGCTTCGCCGACGGCCTGGTTTTCCATGCCGATCTTCTCCGGCCTGAGCGACATGGTCGCGCTACCTTTGGAGACGACGCCCTTTTGCGGCGCGGTAAGCTCGATGCCGAACGGCGTCCTGACGCGGGCATGGCTGCCATCGACGCTCAGCACCTCGCACTGCATGAAATTGGTTTCGCCGACGAAATCGGCGACGAACGCATTTTCCGGTTCCTCGTAGACCTCGTCGGGCGTACCGATCTGCTGCACCCGGCCGTCCCCCATCACGCAGATGCGGTCGGACATGTCGAGCGCTTCTTCCTGATCATGGGTCACGAAGATGAAGGTGATGCCGGTCTTGCGCTGAAGGCTGCGCAACTCGTCGCGCATGGCCTGCCGCAGCTTCAGGTCAAGGGCCGAAAGCGGCTCGTCGAGCAGCAGCACCTGCGGTTCCGGCGCAAGCGCGCGGGCCAGGGCAATGCGCTGGCGCTGGCCGCCGGAAAGCTGGGCCGGGCGGCGGGAGGCGAATTTCTCCATATGCACCAGCGACAGCATCTCCTCCACCCGCCGCTGCCGCCGCGTCTTCTCCCAGCCTAGGTTCTCAAGGCCGAAGGCGATGTTCTGCGCCAGCGTCATGTGCGGAAACAGGGCGTAGCTCTGAAACACGGTGTTGACGCGGCGCTTGTGCGCGGGAAGCGCGTCGATGACCTCGCCCATCAGGGCGACATCGCCGGAAGTCGGCGTTTCGAAACCGGCGATTATGCGCAACAGCGTGGTCTTGCCGCAGCCCGACGGGCCAAGCAGCGTGAAGAATTCATTCTCGCGAATGGTGAAGCTGACGCGGTCGAGCGCCTGATAGTTGCCGAAATGCTTCGACACCTCAAACACTTCTACAGCTCTGCCTCGCTCCATCAAGCAGCTCCGAACTTCCGCCGCAGGCCTCTCTTCCCGTGGCGATAAAGCCGGGAAAAGCAACGCGTGCAGCCAGATTGACAATTGCAGTGACGTCAATTTGGCGGAACGCAGCTTGAAGTAAATTACGGCTTGTGAAACCCCGGATTAGGCTGTGCCTAATTGCATAAGGGGTAAGCAAAAGCCTCTGACTTAGGCATTGGAGGCCCGAAATCGAGGCATCTCCGGCCAGGCTCTTCTAGAAATCCCGCCTGAGCCCGTTGGGCCGGACATGCATGCCCGGAGCGCCCATATCGGTGATGCGGCTGCGCGCGTGCTCGACAAAAGCTCTGGTCGTCAGCGACTGCTCCCAGCCCTCCGACATCAGCAGGCCGAGTTTCAGCGCCCGGACAGGTCCGGTGAGCGGTACGAAGCGCAGCCTGCGGCCATCGGGCGCCAGATCGGTCAGGGGACGGATATTGGCCAGCGAGTAACCGAAGCCGTTGGCCACCAGCGAGCGCATCACCGCCATGTCGCGGGTGCGCTCGGAAATCTGCGGAGCCACGCCGGCCGCGCTGAAAAAGGACAGGAAATATTCAGCGCTCATCGGCAGGTCGAGCAGCACCATCGGATATTCGGCAAGCTCGGACGGCGCCACGCTTTCGCGGTGGGCCAGATCATGCGTCTCGTTGATCAGCGCGTAGGGCGGCAGCTCGATGAGCGGCAGAAAATTCAGGTCGGAGGGTATATTGAGGTCATAGGTCAGCGCCAGATCGATCCGGGCGGCGCGCAGCGCGTCGAAAAGCTCGGCCTGATCGCGCTCGAACTGGCGGATATGCACCTCGGGGTAAAGATCGACGAAGCTGCGCCTGATCTGCGGAAGCACGATCTGGGCGAAGGTCAGCAGACAGCCGATATGGAGCGGACCGCGCACATTGCCGGTGATCTCGTTGGCGAGCGCATTGAGGCCGGCGGCCTGGCCAAGCAGCGCGCGCACCTGTTCCATGAAGCGCGTGCCGCCCTGGGTCAGCGACAGCCCGTGGGCATGGCGGCGCACGAACAGCTTCAGGCCGAATTCAGCCTCAAGCTGCGAAATCGCCGCCGATATCGACGGCGAGGACACGTTGATGCGCTCGGCGGCAAGCGCGATCGAACCGCACTCACCGACGGCAAGAAAATACTCCAGTTGACGGAGCGTGAAGCGTAAGGCCATCTCTAATCCGGCTGCGGTTCAGGTTCGCCCCTCCCTTAGCCAATAGCGCTTACGCTCCCATAATTGTCAATACTTGATCCAGACGGTCTTCAGCGCGGAATACTTGTCGAAGGAATGCAGCGACAGGTCGCGCCCGAAGCCGGACTGTTTCATGCCGCCAAACGGCGTCATCGCCGAAAGCGCATCGACCGTGTTGACCGAGACCGTGCCGGCATGCAGCCGGTCCGACATCGAGATGGCGCGGGAAATGTCTTTTGTCCAGACGGAGGCGGCAAGGCCGTAGATCGTGTTGTTGGCGATCGTCAGGGCCTCGTCCTCGTCGCGGAAGGTCTGGACCGAGAGAACCGGGCCGAAAATTTCCTCTGCGGCAACCTTCGCGTCCAATGGCACGTCGGCGAAGATCGTCGGCGCAATGAAGGCGTCTGAAGAGCCGATGGTGAGCCGCTCGCCGCCGGTTACCAGCCGGGCGATTTCGCGCCCCGCCTTCAGGAAGCCTTCGACACGGTCGGCGTGATGGGCATCGACCATCGCGCCCATCGTCGTGTCCGGCGACAGCGGGTTGCCGACCCTGATCGCCTCGGCGCGGGTCTTCATCCGCTCCAGCATCTCCCCGGCAATGCTTTCATGGACGAGCATGCGCGAATTGGCCGAGCAGACTTCGCCCTGATTGTAGAAAATGCCGAACGCGGCCATGTCGGCGGCGGCATCGAGATCGGCATCGGGGAAGATGAGGTTGGGGCTCTTGCCGCCGGTCTCCAGCCACACCTGTTTCATGTTGCTTTCGCCGGCATAGCGCTGGAACAGCTTGCCGACCGTGGTCGAGCCGGTAAAGACGAGGCAGTCGACATCCGGGTGACGCCCGAGCGCCTGGCCAGCATCCTCGCCAAAGCCGGGAACTACGTTCAGGACGCCATCGGGAAGTCCGGCTTCTGCCGCCAGTTCGCCAAGCCGAAGCGCTGAAAGCGGCGATTGCTCGGCGGGTTTCAGCACCACGGAATTGCCGGCGGCAAGCGCCGGGGCAAGCTTCCAGGTCGCCATGTCGAGCGGGAAATTCCACGGCACGACCGCGCCGATGACGCCGAGCGGTACACGCCGGATCAGCGCCAGATCGCGCCCGCCGGTGGGGGCGATCTCATCGTAGAGCTTGTCGATCGCCTCGGCGTGCCACTGGAAGAAATGCGCGGAACCGGGAACGTCGCCGGTCACCGTTTCGGTGATCGGCTTGCCCATGTCGAGCGTGTCGAGCAGGGCGAATTCCTCGAGATTTTCGCGCAGGAGGGCAGCGAGTTTCAGCAGCACCTCTTTCCGTTCTGCCGGCGTTTTGCCCGACCAGCGGCGGTCACCGAAGGCCGCGCGCGCGGACCTGACGGCGCGGTCGATATCCTCGGCCCCGCCGCGCGCGACATCGGTCAGCACCGCGCCGGTGGCGGGATTGATGCAGTCAAAGCGCGCGCCGGAGGCAGCGGCCACATATTTTCCGTCAATCCAGCACTGGTTGCGCAGGGCAAGTGCGGCGGCTTTTTCGGTGTAATATTCAAGGCTCTGCATCATTCGTCTCCGGGAACGCCATAGGAAGGGGCCGCAGTCGGGTTCAGGGCCCGCGTCACATAGTCGTCGGCCTGCGGCGCATAGACCGCCAATGCGGCGGCGATATTCTCGATCGGGCAGGCGTCGGCAAGCCAGTCGCAACGCAGCTCGATATAGGGCCATGCCTGTTTGTCAACGACCAGAAGCCCGGCGGAATGCACCGGCCCGGCCTCGCCGCCTGCCGCAAGTCCCGCTTTCATCGCGGCAATCAGCCGTTCGGCAAGCGAGCCCTCTGACGCTTCGAAAGCGGCGACCATTTTCGCCGGAACGCCTTCATCGGCCAGAAGATTGCCTCCGGCCGCGCAGTGCTCGCCCGTGGCAGACGACCAGACGCCAAGCGCGTTCGGCCCGGAGTGAATGGCGGGCGGTCCCTCGCTGCCGATCGCGATCAGCTGCCGGTATGCGGGGAAACCGTCCCGGGAAACGGCCTCTTCCACCGCCGCCTGCGCGCTCCCGCCCGCAGCCAGAACGTCGAGCATGGCGGGACCGAGCGCCGGATTGGTCACATTCTGCGTGGCCGCAGCGCCAGTGCCCGCCCGCGCAAAGGCGCAGCGCGCGGCAACGGCGGGCGATGACGATGAAATGGCCATGCCGAACTGGCCTGTCTTGCGGCAGCGGGCAACGATGGAAAAGGTCATGGTGTCTCCTGAAAGGCTCTAGTCCGGGATAACGGCGGTGGCATCGATCTCGACCAGCCAGTCGGGCCGGGCAAGGGCTGTGACGACCACGCCGGTCGATACCGGGTGAACGCCCTTGATATATTCGCCCATGGTGCGGTAGACCGCCTCGCGGTTGCGCACATCGGTGAGATAGACCACGACCTTGCACAGATGGTCCATGCTGCCGCCCGCTTCTTCAATCAACTGGCGGATATTCTGCATCACCTTGTGGGTCTGCTCCACCGGGTCATGGCTGTTGATGTTTTCGGCGGTGTCGAGGTCCTGCGGGCACTGGCCGCGCAGGAAAATCGTGGCGCCGCGCGCGACAACGGCCTGGCAGAGGTCATTGTCGAGCTTCTGCTCGGGATAGGTGTCCCTGGTATTGAACTTGCGGATACGGGTATGGGCCATGAGGCGCTCCATCGCTTGAAGATTTAGGCTGGAGCATCGGGCGATTGGTTGGCATCGCCTGATGCTCCAGATTCTCTATTTTGATGCGTCGGGTTAACGAAAAACCGGTAACCACTTTTTCGCCCGACGCTCTAAACGGTTTCGGCTTTCGCGGTCTCCGGCCCTTCATAGGCAAGATAGCCGCGCTGCTTGTCGATATGGTCCGCCAGATATTTCGCGTCGTACCATACGCCCCAGATGAAGGACGAGCCGCGCCGCGTCTGCCAGGGCAGGCCAAGGAAATAGATGCCGGGTTCGGCGGAAATGCCGCGATGATGGGCGGGCCTGCCGTTTTCATCCAGCGCATCGACCTTGAGCCAGCTGTAATCGACGCCGAAACCCGTCGCCCAGATGACGGTGGTGATGCCGGCCCCGGCAAGGTCGAGGGTGTCAAGCGGGTTGGACATGCAGTCCGGGTCGGGACCGATCACGTGGGCTTCCGGCTCTTCCGGCAGGTCGAGGCCATTGCGCGTCACATAGGCATCCGCCTCTTGCAGCAGCGAGAGGTAGTTGGCGTCGCCCGCCTCGATATTCGTCTTCAGATCGGCGGCAAAGCGCAGCCTGCCATCTTCATAGGCCTCGGTGCGGCCAAGCAGCACGATGCCGCGTTCGGCCAGCTCGCGGAAATCGACCGTGTTGCCGCCATGTGCGCCGCTGACGGCGATCGTCGTATGCTCGACGCCCGGAACCGCCTCCATGTCCCATTTGTTGAGCACGCCGAGCCACCACACGAAATCGCGGCCGCGATAGCGGCGCGGCGGGCGATCATGCGGGCCGACCGAGAGGAAGACCTTGCGGCCGCTTTCCAGAAGCTCCTCGGCGATCTGGACGCCCGACGATCCGGCCCCGACGATGAGGACAGCGCCGTCCTCAAGCTTACCCGGATGCCGGTAGGCGGCGGAATGGATCTGGGTGACGCCGGCCTTGTCGGGAATGACCGGCGGGATGATCGGCGTCTGGAACGCGCCGGTCGCCGCGACCACGTAGTCGGCCTCGATCACGCCTTCGCTGGTTTCGGCGCGAAAGCCCGGGCGGCCCTGATTGCGCCGGACCGCCTTGACCTCGACGCCACAGCGCACCGGCGCGCCGATCTTCTGCACATAGTCGACGAAATAGTCGGCGATATCGTCCTTGGGCACGAAGCTGTCCGGGTCAAAATCCTCAAAGCCAAGGCCCGGGAACCGGTCATGCCATGCCGGTCCGTTGGCCACCAGCGAATCCCATCGCGCCGTACGCCAGCGTTCGGCGATCCGGTCGCGCTCCAGTACAAGATGCGATATCCCGCCCTTGGCGAGGTGCTCGCTCATGGCGATACCGGCCTGACCGGCGCCGACAACGAGCACTTCTGTTTTTTCAACCGACATTTACCAGTCCTTTCCGGCAATTTTCAAAAGTCTTTTGCATGAGGTTATTTCTGTTTCCGGCGCATCCCGGCCATCCGCCATGGGGGAACTACTGGGACATGGAAGATGAGCCGGAAATGCGCAGGCTCTCCGCCCTGTTCCTCGCAAACGGCCTGTCCTGCATGCTCGGTTCTCCCGTCCGTTCGCGGTCAGGCGGAAAGCACCATGCGGGCGCAGCGCTCGCCGATCATCATCGTCGGCACATTGGTATTGCCGCCGATCAGCGTCGGCATGATTGAGGCGTCGGCGACGCGCAGCCCATCGACCCCGTTGACCTTCAGGTTTTGCGGGTCGCAAACCGCCATGGCATCGGTGCCCATCTTCGCCGTGCCGACGGGGTGGTAGACCGTCAGCGCCTCGGCCCTCAGATAGGCGCGGATATCGTCATCGCTGACGACGCCGGGACCGGGCAGCATCTCCTTGCCGCGAATGGGCTCGAACACCGGATCGGCCATGATGGCGCGGGCGACCTTGATGCCTTCGACCAGCGTTTCGAGATCCTGGGGATCGGAGAAGAAGCGGTGATCGATCTCGACCGCGCCGCTGCCGGCAAGACGCAGCTCGCCGACCGATTTCGGCCGCAGGACGCAGGTGTGGATGGCATAACCATGGCCGTATTCGATCAGCTTGCCGCGGTGGCTGCGATAACCGGGGACGAAGTGGAACTGGATGTCCGGTTCCTTGCCGGCATATCTGGTTCTCGCAAAACCGCCCGCTTCCACGTAATTGGTGGTCAGCATTCCTTTCCGGGCAAGGAAATACTGGAACGGCGCGGCGATCATCGCCGGAAGATTGGCGAGGGAAAGGCCGAGCGTCCTGGTGGAATGCGAACGCGTGGTGATCATGCCGTCGATATGGTCGCGCAGGTTCTGGCCGACGCCCGGTAGGTCGTGAACGACGTCGACGCCCGCCTCCTTCAGCATCGCTGCCGGACCGATGCCGGAGCGCATCAGGATTGCCGGTGAACCGATCGAACCGGCCGACAAGATCACCTCGCGGCTCGCCGTCAGCACTTTCACGCCATCCGCTCCGGCGATTTCGATGCCGGTGATCCGTCTGCCGTCCATCACCACGCGGCGGGTTTCGACGCCGGTCATGACGGTGAGGTTCGGCCGGTTTTCCACAGGCTTCAGGAAGGCGCGATAGGACGACCAGCGCTTGCCGTCCTTCTGGGTAACGTCATAGATGCCGACGCCTTCCATCGTGCCGTCGTTGAAGTCCGTGTTCTCCGAAAGGCCGACGGCGCGTCCGGCGGCGATGAACATTTTCGAGACGATATTGGGATCGCGGGCGCGGTTGACGAAGAGTTCGCCGTCAGCTCCGTGCCAGTCGGGCGACTGGCCGTTCATGTTGTGCTCGAGGGACTTGAAAACCGGTAATACATCGTCCCAGCGCCAGCCGGCGCAGCCCCGTTCGGCCCATTCGTCATAATCCGAGCAGGCGCCGCGGATGAACACCATGGAGTTGATGGTGGAGGACCCGCCGAGCGCCTTGCCGCGATTGACCGGAATGCGACGGTTGTTCATGTCCTTCTGCGGCACGCCGACATAGGCATAGTCATATCTGGGATTGCCGTAGAGCGACAGGATGCCGGCGGGAACCGAAACATTGACGGCATTTTCGGAGCCGCCGCCCTCGACGATCAGGACGCGGTTGCGGCTGTCGGCCGAAAGCCGGTTGGCCAGCACACAGCCGGCCGAACCCGAGCCGACGATGATGAAATCGAATTCCTGATTGTCCATACAGCATCCCCGGAATTTATAGCGGGCCCAGAATTTTCGAGGGGATGTTGGTTCGTCCCGGGGTTAAAGTCGATTAAAGTCTTTCTTCCCGGGACTTAGGATTTTCTGAATTCAGGGCAGACGATCAGCCTCGCACCTCGGCCATCACTTCCAGAATGCTTTCGCGCAGGATCGCGCCGATGCGGGCGATCTCGGCTTCCGAGAGGATGAGCGTCGGCGAGAGGATGAGGATATGGCCGAGCGGGCGGGCGACCAGCCCCTTCCTTTGCGCCCGGCGCGCGACCTTCATGCCGATATTCATCGCCTCGGGGAAGAGCGCCCTGGTTTCCTTGTCGCTGACGAATTCGATGCCGGCCATGAAGTGGCTGCCGCGCACCTCGCCGACGATCTCGATGTCCTCCAGCCCCTTCAGCGTCTTCTCGAACAGCTTGCCGGTGGTGCGCACGCGTTCGGGGATCTTCTCGCTTTCCATCAGCGCGATATTGGCAAGGGCGGCGGCTGAGGCCGCCGGATGGCCGGAATAGGTCATGCCGTGCAGGAAAACGCCGTCCGGTCCGGAAATCACCTCGTGGATCTCGTCGCTCATGATGGTCGCCGAAAGCGGCTGGTAGCCGGATGTCAGCCCCTTGGCGGTGGTGATGATATCGGGCGTGGTGCCGAAAACGTCTTGCGATGCGAAGAAATGACCGAGCCGGCCGAAGGCCGTCACCACCTCGTCGGCGACGAACTTGATGTCATAGGCCCGGCAGATATCCTCGGCGCGGCGGTGGTAGCCCGGAGGCGGCACGATGACGCCGCCCGCGCCCATGATCGGCTCGGCGATGAAGCAGGCGATGTTCTCCGCGCCGATCCGCTCGATTGCGGCGCGCATGTCCTCCATCAGCGCGTCGAGGAATTCCGCCTCGCTCATGCCGTCGCCCTCGCGCCAGTAATGCGGCTTTTTCAGATGGTGCACGATGTTTTCGGCCTTGTCCCAGCCCTTGCTGTATTCCGGCGTGGTCATGGCGATGGCGAGGAAGGTCGAGCCGTGATAGGCGCCGTTGCGGCTCAGCACCATGCGCTTTTCCGGCCGGCCGAGACGCCGGTTGTAATGCTGCAGGATGCGCACGGCGGAATCATTGGCGACCGAGCCCGAATTGCCGAAATAGACCTTGTTGAGATTGCCGGGGGCAAGCGCGCTGAGTTTCCTGGCAAGGGCGGCGGCTGCCGGATGGGTGAAGGTGTAGAAGGTCGAATAGAAATCGAGCGTCTCAAGCTGGGTGCGGATGGCGTCGATGATCTCGCGCCGTCCGTGGCCGACGTTTACGCACCACAGCCCGCCGATGCCGTCGATCAGCTGATTGCCGTCGCTGTCGGTCACCATCGTGCCCCTGGCGCTGACGATGGCGGTGCGCGCGCCCTCCTGCTTCAGCGCATTGAGATCGGCAAACGACTGAACCAGATGGTCGTCGCTTTTGAGAATGTCGCCGGTGCTCGCCGGAAGGTCGAATGTCATGCTGGTCTCCACTGTTCCGCAATGTTTTCTTCGGGCGGCGGGGCTGGTCGCCTTCATACCACCCGATATTGAAATTTGATGCTAATCGCGGCTATAAGAGGAGTATATAACTCCAGAGGGGTAACATGCGCGGCGCACCGGGTCAGGTCGAGGCCATGCTGGGTGAAACCATTGCGGCCGTTCACAGCGATCGGTTCGCACCCTTGCTTGCGGCGTGGTTGCGCCTTGCCCTCGCCTTCGACAACATCACCATTCTTGCCTATGCCGACGGCCGGCCGCCGACGGGGCTTTACGCCCAGGCCAAGGAGAAATCGGTGCATGCCGGTTTCGACACGGTCTACCGCGCCGGCTCCTATCTTCTCGATCCGTTTTACGCGCTCCACGCCAGGCGCGCGCCGGACGGCCTCTACCGGTTGAGCGATATCGCGCCCGACCAGTTCAGCCGGTCGGACTATTACCTCGCCTATTACCGGGCGACGACGCTGGTGGACGAGGTCGCCTTTGTCGCCACGACGACAGGCGATGTTTCGTTCCATATCTGCCTCGGGCGCGATGCCAGTTCGGGGCGGCGGTTTTCCGCCGCCGAGCTTTCCCGCGGGCGGCAGATCGCGCCGGTCGTCAACGCCCTTTCGGCGCAGAACTGGGCGGAGATCCGCGCCGCCGGCAGCGCGCCGACGGATGAGGATGTGCTCGGCGCGCTCTGGCAGGGCATGCGGGACGGGCATGGTATCGCGCTGACGCCGCGTCAGACCGAGGTTGCCTTCCTGATCCTGAAGGGGCACTCCTCGCTGTCCATCGCGGCAAGGCTCGGGCTCAGCACCCACACGGTCAAGGTCTTTCGAAGGCAGCTCTACCAGCGCTGCGGGATATCCTCGCAGGCGGAACTCTTCTCCCTGATGATGCCGATCATCGCGGCCTTGCCGAAGCCGGCACAGCCATAGAGAGCCGATGCCGGTCCTGCCTCCAATTGCAAAACGCCGCCCGGCCTCATATCGTGGCTTGCGGTGCATCCAGCGAAGCTGGCTCCGGGGTGCCTGCCCATTGGCGGGAACACGGTTCGGGCTCGCCGGCGCGGTCGCGAAATGAAAAGCGGCTTGTTTTCATTCAACGCAAACGGAACGGGATATGGAAACAGCCTTCTTTCAATTCGAGACTGTCGCGGAGCTCGGTTCGATCCGGAAGGCATCCGAACAGCTTCATATCTCTCCGTCCTCGGTCAGCCGGCAGATCCAGAAACTGGAATATACCTATGGGGTCGAACTGCTGGTTCGCCAGTCCCAGGGCGTCAGGCTCACGCCCGCCGGAGAGCTGATCCTGCGTTATGTGAAGGGCCGCAACAAGGAACTGCAACGGCTGCGCGCGGAAATCGACGCGCTGAAGAACCTCGAAAGCGGCCATGTCATCGTCTACACGGTCGAAGGCATGATCGGCGGACTTCTGCCGCGCGCGCTTGCCCGGTTCGGACGGCACCATCCCAATATCACCTATCAGGTGATGGTGGCGGGCACGGACGGCGTCATGCGGGCGGTGGCCGAGGATCGCTGCGATATCGGTATTTCCTTCCAGCCCTTCCCGCGGGCGGATATCGATACGCTCCTCAGCCTGCGCCAGCCGGTGATGGCGGTGATGTCGCGTCATCACCCGCTGGCGGGAAAACAGGAACTCACCCTTGGCGAGGCGCGCGATCAACCGGTTGGCCTGCCCGACAGGTCCTTCGGTATCCGCCAGCTTGTCGACCACGTGGTCAAGAGCGAACAGCTTGCTCTGAATATCAGGCTGGAAACGAATTCCATCGACATGATGCGCCAGTTTGCCCTTCAGGACATGGGCATTGTTTTTCTGCCCGCCTTCTCGTTCGAGCGGGAACTGGCGTCGGGAGAACTGATCGGCGTTCCGGTCAAGTCCACCGTGCTGACGCTTTCGACGACCGAGGTATGCAAACGCGCCGAGGTTGAACTCAGTCCGGCGGCGCGCCGGCTGGTCGACTATATCCGCCAGGTCGCCGACGAATTCGTTGGCGTTGCGTGAAATGCAACGCGGTGTGGCTGAATTACTTCTTCCGTGAAGCGCGCTTTGTCCCTTAGGCTGTTGATGCAGGGGGATTGCCAAATCCCTCATGCTTCAAGAACAACGAGAACTGAGGGGTTCCGAAATGACGAAATTCACGACGCCGTGGCTGCTTGCGCTCGCCGGCACCACATTGTTGCTGGCCCAGCCGGCACTTGCCAACGAAACGATCCGGGTTGGCGCGCCGCTGCCCCTGACCGGGCCGCTTTCGCCGGAGGGGCTGAAACAGCAGCGCGGCTATGACCTGTGGGCGGAGACCGTCAACGCCGCCGGCGGCATCACGGCCGGCGACACCACCTATGATGTCGAGATCGTCTATGTCGACTATGAAAGCCAGACCCCGCGCGCGGTCCAGACCGCGGAACGGCTGATCACCGCCGACGAGGTGAATTTCCTGTTCGCGCCGTTCGGTTCGGGTGCTGCCAAGGCGGCCAGCTCCGTCGCCGAGCGCTACCAGATCCCGATGGTTGCCGCGACGGCTTCGTCCGTCGAGGTTTACGACCAGGGCTATGAATATCTGTTCGGCACATTCACGCCCAACAATACGCTGACCGACCCGCTTGCCAGGATCGTGGCGGATTCCGGCGAGGACATCTCGACCGTCGCGATCTACGCCCGAAACGACCTTTTCCCGCTGTCCATCGCCAAGGAAATGGAAAAGTCGGCGGCCGGGAACGGCATCGAGGTCATTTCCTTCGACGAATACGCCATCGGCACGATGGATCATGCCTCCGCCATGACGCTGATGATGCGCTCCAAGCCGGACTGGATCTTCGCCACGGGCTATATCAACGACCTCATCCTCATCCGTCGCCAGATGGCCGATCTCGGCATCGAGCCAAAGGCTCTGACGATGCTGGCGGGCCCGGCCTATCAGGAGTTCATCGACGCCACCGGCGACCATTCGAACAATGTCTCGAGCGCCGCATGGTGGCACCCGGCCGTGGCCTATGACGGCAAGGACATTTTCGGAACGACAGCGGACTTCGTGACCGCCTTCGAGACGAAATACGACGCCACGCCCGATTACGCGGAAGCCTCCGCCGCCGCTGCCGGCGCTGTCCTGCAACTGGCCATCGAGGAAGCCGGCACGATCGAGCCGACCGCCGTGCGCGACGCGCTCGCCTCCATGGATGCCATGACCTTCTACGGTCCGGTTCATTTCGGCGAGAACGGACAGATCGATTCGCTTGAGCCGCCGGTCTTCCAGATTCAGGACGGCACGGCCAGGACGATCTATCCCGAGGCCATCAAGCAGGCCGATATGCGTTTCGGCGGCATCGAATAGTCGGGACAGACGTTCTTCAGCGCGTTAGCGGCCGGCCGCGGGGGCCGGCCGCTCAAACAGCGGAAAACATCCAATGCTATATGCACAGATCCTCCTCAACGGGCTGGTGCTGGGCGGGCTCTATGCCTGTATCTCGGTCGGCTTCTCACTGGTGTGGGGCGTCCTGAACGTCATCAACGTGCTGCACGGCTCGTTCGTGGTTCTCGGCTCCTACATCGCCTACTTCGCCTATGTCCATCTCGGCATTCATCCGTTCGTTTCGGTGGTCATCGCCGGCGCGCTGCTGTTCGCACTCGGCTATGTGGTGCAGCTCGGGCTGATCAACCGGGTCGTCGGCGCGCCGGTCCTGACCACGCTGGTGCTGACATTCGGGCTCGATCTTCTGCTCAACAACGGCATGCTTCTGGCCTTCAGCGCCGACTACCGCTCGGTGCAGCTGGCCAATCCGCTCGGCAGCAAGGTGATCGCAGGACTGGTCCTGCCGCTCGACCGGCTGGTGGCGATGCTGCTTGCCGGCGTGCTGACCGGCCTGCTTTATCTGCTGCTGGTCCGCTCCAAGATCGGCCACGCCATCGTCGCCGTGCGCATGGACCGCGAGGCCGCAGCCCTTATGGGCGTCGACGTCAAGAAGATATACGCGATCACCTTCGGCATCGGCGCGCTGATGGCAGGGGCGGCCGGCAGCCTTTTGAGCCTCGTCTTCCCGATCTCGCCGCTTGCAAGTTCCGAATATCTTTCGATCGCCTTCATCGTCTGCGTTCTCGGCGGGCTTGGCAGCATCGCCGGCGCCATTGTCGGCGGGCTTGCGCTCGGCCTCATCCAGAGCTTCGGCGCGCTGTTCATCGGTCCCCAACACGGACTGACGATCGCCTTCGTCCTGCTCATCCTGCTTTTGATCTTCAAGCCGACCGGCATCATGGGCCGCAGGGGGTATGAATGAAACATCCGCTGATCGGCCTCTGCTTCTTCGCCATCATCGCCTTTCTGCCGGTGTTCGGAGACAATTACATTCTGCGCCTCGGCACGATGTTCGCCATGTATGCCGTGCTTTCCCAGTCGTGGAACATCATCGGCGGTTATGCCGGCTATCCCTCGTTCGCAACGGCCGCCTTCTTCGGTCTCGGCGCCTATACCGGCGCCATCCTGCAGGGGCTTGGCCTTGCCATGCCGCTTGCCTGGGCCGCGGCGGGTCTGATGGCCGCCGCGTTCGCCGCCGTCATGGGCGCTGCCATTCTGCACCTGAAAGGCCATTATTTCGCAATCGCCAGTCTGGTGCTTGCCGAAGTGCTGCTTGAGATCACCACTTCATGGACCAGCCTGACGGGCGGCGGCATGGGCCTCAACCTGCCGATTATCCGCATGTCGGTCAGCGCCCAGGCGCGGCTGTTCTTCTGGGCGATGCTCGCCCTTGCGGTGCTCACCTTCCTGATGAGCTGGTATGTTTCGGCCGGGCGCATTGGCTTTGCGCTGCGCTGTATCCGCCAGAACGAGGATGCCTCCTCGATGGTCGGCATCAACACCACGCTCTACAAGATCATCGCCTTCGTCCTGTCCGCCCTGTTCGTCGGTTCGGCCGGCGCGCTCTATGCCTCCTGGGTGTTTTATATCGAGCCGCCGGACGTCTACTCGGTGATGACCACGATCCGCCCGATCGTGATGACCATGCTTGGCGGCCCCGGCACGCTTCTCGGCCCGGTGATCGGTTCCGGCATCTTCCTGGTGATCGAGGAAGTGGTCTGGCGCAATTTCCTGTCCATCCATGCCGCCGTTCTCGGCATCCTGATTGTCGGGCTGATCTTCTACCTGCCCAACGGCGTCGTCGGCGCGGTCATGCGCAGGCTGCGCAAGCGCACGAAAAGCAAAGCGGAGACCAAGCCATGAGTATTCTTGAACTCAAGGGCCTGACCCAGCGTTTCGGCGGGCTGACGGCCGTAAACGAGGTCAATCTTTCGGTGGAGCCGGGTGAAATCGTCGGCCTGATCGGTCCCAACGGCGCGGGCAAGACCACGGTCGTCAACCTGGTGACCGGCGTCTTCAAGCCCTCAAGCGGCAGCGTGACCTATGACGGCCGCCGTATCGATGGAATGAAGCCCTACCAGATCAGCCGGCTCGGCGTGGCGCGCACCTATCAGGTGGTCCAGCCATTTCCCGAGATGACGGTGCTCGAAAACGTGATGGCGCCCGCGGTCTTCGCGGCGGGCGCATCGTCGACAAGCGAGGCGATGCGCGCCGCCGACGAGGCGATCGAATTCCTCGGGCTGAAACAGCTTCGCGATACGCCTGCAAGCGAACTGACCCTTGCCGGGCGCAAGCGGCTGGAACTCGCCAAGAGCCTCGCCATGAAGCCGAAGGTTCTGCTGCTCGACGAGGTCAATGCCGGTCTCAACCCGGCGGAGATCGAAACCGCGCTCGAGATGATCCGGGCGATCGCCGGGCGCGGGGTCACCATCATCCTGATCGAGCATCTGATGAAGGTGGTGATGACGCTCTGCACCCGCATCGTGGTGCTGCATCACGGCGCCAAGATCGCGGAGGGGCGTCCGGACGAGATCACGCAGAACGACAAGGTGATCGAGGCCTATCTCGGCAATCGCTATGCAAAGGCAAATGCCGGGGAGACGGCCGATGTCTGAACCACTCTTCCAGATCAGCAGGCTTGAGGCCGGCTATGGCGAAATCCGGGTTCTCTGGGGCATCGATCTTGTGGTCAATGCCGGCGAGATCGTCTGCCTGATCGGCTCCAACGGTGCGGGAAAGACGACCCTGTTGCGCACCGTCTCCGGCCTTCTGCAGCCCACGGCGGGCAGTATTTTGATCGAGGGCCAGGAACTGGCGGGGGCCGGCTCGCGGCAGGTGCTGGCGGGCGGGATCGCGCATGTGCCCGAAGGCCGCCGGCTGTTTCGCACCATGTCGGTGAAGGACAATCTGATGATGGGGGCCTATCTCCGGAAGACGGATGGCGCGGTTCACGACGACCTCGACCGCGTCATGACCATGTTCCCGCGCCTTGCCGAACGGGCACATCAGGACGCCTCGACGCTTTCGGGCGGCGAGCAGCAGATGTGCGCGATCGGCCGCGGGATCATGAGCCGCCCGAAACTCCTGATGATCGACGAGCTTTCGCTCGGTCTCGCGCCGCGCGCGGTCGAGCTTTTGAGCGAGTCCCTCATCGAGATCAACAAATCCGGCGTCGCCATCCTGCTTGTCGAGCAGGACGTGATGACCGCGCTCGACCTTGCCCATCGCGGCTATGTGATCGATCGCGGACGGATCTCCTTTGCAGCCCCTTCAGAAGAACTCCGTCAGGAGCCCGCCGTGCGGGAAGCCTATATCGGCGCGGCCTGACACCGAGAAAGACAGAAAGCAAATCCGATGAATGCCTCTCAAAACACCGCTGTCCGGCAGGACGCCATCCTCTCGCCCTATGACGGCAGCCTTGTCGGCCATATGCCGGTTTCGCAGGATGCCGATATCGAGCAAGCCATCCTGACGGCCCAAAAGGGCTTCGACGTGATGCGCAAACTGCCGCGCTTCGTGCGCGCCGATATTCTGGATCGCACGGCCGCGCTGATCGAGGCGCGCAAGGACGAGTTCGTCCGCCTTATCGCGGCGGAAGCGGGAAAGCCGCTCTATGACGCGCGCGGCGAGATATCCCGGTCGCTTCTGAACCTGCGCGGCGCGGCGCGCGAGGCCCGCGCCTTCGGCGGCGAGGAAGTGCCGCTGGATATCGACGGCGCCGTGTTCGAATATCAGACGGCATCCGCCGATGGCAGTCCGCTCGATCTTTCGAGCGCCGATCTGGCGACGCTGAACGGGCTCGGCCGGCGCGTCGGCATCGCCCGCAGGTTTCCGATCGGGCCGATCCTCGCGATCACGCCGTTCAACTTTCCGCTGAACCTGGTGCTGCACAAGCTGGCGCCGGCCTTTGCGGTCGGCAATTCCGTGATCCTCAAGCCAGCGCCGCAAACGCCGCTGACCAGCAGGCTTCTGGCAGAGGTTCTCTATGAGGCGGGCCTGCCGCAAGAGGCGCTGAGCGTGATCCATTGCGACGTGCCGCTTGCCGAAAAGCTCGTGCGCGACGAACGCATTGCAATGGTCACCTTTACCGGCAGCGTTCCGGTCGGCTGGCATATCAAATCGCTGAGCGGCAAGAAGAAGGTCTCGCTCGAGCTTGGCGGCAATGGCGCGGTTGTCGTCTCCGATGACGCCGACGTCGCCTTCGCGGCGGCGCGCTGCGTGCGCGGCGGGGTGGTCTATGGCGGCCAGTATTGCATCGGCGTCCAGCGCATTTTCGTCCATGAAAAGGTCTATGACGCTTTCGAGAAGGAACTGGTCAGCCGCGTCGAGGCCTGCAAGGTCGGCAATCCGATGGAAGAGGGCGTGGATGTCGGCCCGGTCATCGATGAGCGCTCGGCGATGCGCATCGAAAGCTGGATAAAGGAAGCGGTCGAACAGGGCGCGCGCGTTCTGACCGGCGGCACCCGCGACAAGGCCGTCGTCATGCCGACCGTGCTGACGGACACGAAACCGGACATGAAGGTGGAGGCGGACGAGATCTTCGGCCCGGTGCTGACGCTGACGAAGGTGAAGGACGCGGAAGAAGGCGTCCGCCGTGCCGCCGACTCCCGTTTCGGCCTGCAGGGCGGGTTCTTCACCAATGACATGAAGGCTGCCTTCCGGGCGCTGGAGGACTGGGATGTCGGCGCGCTGATGATCAATGACGTGCCGATCTACCGGATCGATACCATGCCGTTTGGCGGCTGGAAGGATTCCGGCCTCGGGCGGGAGGGCACCCGCTATGCCATGGACAGCATGACCGACATCAAACTGCTCGTGGTCAATTATGGCTGATAGCCGGAAAGTGGCGGTGGCCGGGCTCGGGTCGATCGGCTTGCGGGTTGCCGCGGCGCTCGATCAGGGGATAGAGGGGCTTGAACTCACGGCTGTTTCTGCCCGCGACGCCGGGTCTGCCGCGGCACGGCTAGCGACATTTCGGAACATTCCCGAGCTCCTGCCGCTCGCCGCCCTGCCCGATGCAGCCGACATTGTGGTCGAGTGTCTGCCGCCATCGGCCTTCGCGGTGCTGGGCGGGGCGATGCTGAAACATGACGGCAAGACCTTCGTTGTGGCAAGCGTCGGGCAATTGCTGATCATCGAGGGTTTTCTCGATCAGGCGCGCGCAGCGGGATTGCGGATCCTGGCGCCTTCCGGGGCGGTTGCCGGCATCGACGGCCTGCGGGCCGCCCGCGAGATCGGCCTTGAGGCCGTGACGCTGAAGACGCGCAAGCCGCCGGGTTCCTTCGGGGAGGCGGTCGCGAGCGACGGGGGAATGCTGGCAACAGAGACGATCGATGCACCCGTGCGGGTGTTTTCCGGCTCAGCCCGTCAGTCGATCGCTGCCTTTCCCAGGAACATCAATGTGGCGGCAACCGTCGCGCTCGCCGGGCTTGGCGCCGATGCGACATCGGTCGAGATCTGGGCAGATCCCGGCATCGGCACGAATATTCACGAGCTCACGATCCGCTCGAAGGGCGGCACGCTCCGCGTGGCGTCGGAGAACCTGCCGGACGCGGGCAATCCGAAGAGCAGCGCGATCACGGCCTACAGCATCATCGCCGCCCTGCGGCGCATGGACGGCTTTCTTTCGGTCGGCTCCTGAGATCCGGACCGCCGAAATCATCAGACAGAAAGGATTTGATCATGAAGACAACAACCATGGCGGCCGGCGGCTATCGCTACATTCCCGGCGTGCTGCAGTATTCGGCCGGCGTCAGCGCCCTTGACGGCTATCGCATCATTCGCGCCCGCTTCTTCGATGTGGTGCCGATGGAGGCGGGTTTTGAACGCATCGCCGCGCATCTTCGTGAACGCGGCCGGCCGCTGGAAGCATTCTGCGCCTGCGAGATGCGGTCGCCCGGCCAGTTCAGTGAGGATGGGTTCGCCGCCTTCAATGCCCTTTACGCGGAAACGCTGCGCGCCTGGAACATCATGGAAGGCGACGACAATCCGGTGGCGCGTTCCAATATCTGCCCGGAGATCGGCGCGCCGGAAGAGCCCGGCTTTCATGCCTTCTGCTATACGGTCAAGGACGACGACGCACCGAAAACCTTCGCAATTGCCGGATCTGGCGAAGTGCCGGAAGGCGCGGGCAACTATCGCGACCACATCATCCGCCCGGGCGAGACGAGCGCAGATGCCATGCGCGAGAAGGCCGCCTTCGTGCTTGATGAGATGGAGCGCCGGATGAGCTTTTTCGATGGCAAATGGCCGGATACGACGGCGGCCCAGATCTATTCCGTCCACGACATCCATCCGCTGATCGAGACGGAGCTCGCGCCGCGCGGCGTCCACCGCAACGGCCTTACCTTGCACTATAACCGCCCACCGATCGTCGGTCTGGAATATGAGATGGACTGCCGCCGGGTCTTCGACGAAATCGTTCTTTGAACACGGGGAAGCGGTCTGGTTCGTGGCCTTACGCCACCATGATCGTCAGGCGCGTTCCAGCCCCGCTCTCTCCAGCGCCAGTCTCGCCTCCCGGTGTCCTGCCTGGACATCCGGGTCGGGATCGAGTCCGGCGGCGAGAAGGCGTTGGGTGTAGAGTTCCTGCGGGTGCTCGAAAATCTGGCGGACGGTGCCCTGTTCGACGATCTCGCCGCGCTGCATCACCAGCACCCGGTCGGCGAAGTCGCGCACGACCGGAAGATCGTGGGCGATGAAGATGAAGGCGATGCCGAGCCGGTCGCGAAGTTCGCCGAGGAGGGCGATCACCTGCGCCTGTATCGAGACATCGAGCGCCGAGGCCCGCGCGGGCATGATGCTGGCCTCCTATTACGGCGGCATCTGCCTCGGGCCGGTCAACACGGCGGCGGGCCATGCGCTCGCCTATCCGCTCGGCACCCGGCTCGGCCTGCCGCACGGGCTCGCAAACGCCATCATCTTTCCCCATGTGCTGGCCTTCAACCAGCCCGTGGCGGCGGAGAAGACCGGCGAGATCATGGGCGCGCTCGGCCTTGCGGCGGAAACGCCGGAGATGGTGCACCGCGCCGCCCATCAATTCTGCGCGCGCCTCGGCGTCGAGATGCGGCTTGGCGCCCATGGCGCCGACGCGGCGGATCTGCGGCTGTGGGCGGAGGAAGCCCACGCCATCCGCAGGCTGATGGACAACAATCCGCGCGACATGTCGGTCGATGACGTCCATGCGATCTATCGGGCGGCGTTCTAGAGTTTGTCAGGGAAAAGTGGAATCCGGTTTTCCCGAAAAGACAAACGAAAACAAATAAATCTAGAGTCTGTCTGGTTCGATTTGAACCTGACAGACTCTAGCATTGCCGGGTTGGAGGCTGCCCGCTGCCGCCAGCCGGTTTTCAGAGTGAAAGATCGAACAGGCCGCCGCCGAACAGCCGTTCGCGCGAATGCTCGATATGGGCGCGCATGGCGGCGCGGGCGGCGTCCGGCGCGCGCTCCATGATGGCGGTGTAGATCGCCTTGTGCTCGGCCAGCACCTCCTCCAGCGCCCAGGCGCCATCGGACATCAGCGTCTCGCCATGCAGCTTCATGCCGACATAGATGTGGTCGCGGAGCGCCTTCAGCGTCTCCCCGTAATACTGGTTGTTGGTGGCCTGGGCGACCGACTGGTGAAACGCGAAATCGGCGTCCTCGCGGTGAAGCTGCTGGCCGGTCGCATCCGCGAGAAGATGCAGCGCCCTCTCCATTTCGGCCAGAACGGCATCATTGCGCCTCAGCGCCGCAAGGGCGGCGGCGTCGGTTTCGACGGTCAGGCGGAACTCGTAGCAGCGCTGGATATCGGCGATGGTTTCGACCGGGGTGTAGCCAAGCGCCGTCTCGCGCTTGATCCGCACGAAATTGCCGGCGCCCTGGCGCGAATAGATCAGCCTTTCGTCCCGCAACCGTTCGAGCGCCACGCGCAGCACCGGACGCGAGACCCCGAACTTGATCGAAAGTTCCTTTTCCGCCGGCAGTTTTTCATTGGCGCCGTAATCGCCGCGCATGATCCGCCCGCGCAGCGCCTCATAGACCTTGTCTGACAGCGAGGTGCGCCGTTGCGGGGTGCCGCGATCCGCTTCCTGGTTCAGATTGTCGGTCATCGCATGTCCTCTTCGTCATCGACGCTATCCGCCATCGCTTCGGCAAAGAGCTCGGCGAGAAGCGACGGCGTACCAAAACCGCCCGATTTTGTCACGAGTTGTAAATTTCCCCAAGGCGCCTTTGCGTGACTGACCGGGATTCCGGGCCGCAACTCGGCGATCACTTGTAAACTCCGGATATCGAGGCGGTCGAGAATGCCGTTGCAGCTCTCGCCGCCGGCGACCAGCAGCGCTTCCGGCCTGAGCGCGCGCAGCAGGCGGCTGACGCCGTCGCAGAAGCGGGCGCCGGCAGCGTCGCCGGCAAGGCCGCCGCCGCCGTCGCTGATCGACAGGACGAGCGGCAGTTCAGCCCCGGGCGTCGCCGGAACCGCGCCGTCGGGCGCGTCGAGCAGCAGCGTCAGCGCCCGCAGGCGCTCGACCTGCGCCACCGTGATCGGATCGCGCGACCCGTTGACGATCATCAGCGGTGAATGAAGCCGGAACGGCCGTGGTTCGGGATGCCGGGGGGCGCGCGCCAGCGCAAAGGCGAGACCGCGTGCGCCAACCCACAGCACGCCGGGTCCGGCAGAAGCGACAAGCTCGTTCATATCGCGGTCGCTTTCGGCATCCGGTATCTCTACCGGAACCCCGATGCGGGACGCCACGTCGATCGGCCCGGAAACGCCGTCGCCGCTCAGCATGCCGCCCGTCACGCGGCGGCCCATTGCCGGGATCGCCGGGGCCGCGATGATGCGACGCGCGCCAGGCATGGCCTGAAGCACGGCCATTTCGGCAGCGATATTTCCCTTGAGCCGCGAGTCGACTTTTTTCATGATCATCGGAATATCGGCCACGGGCAGGTGGGCGAGGGCTGCCGCCACGCGCTTCGCCGCTTCGTCTGCGCCGCATTCCCGGCTTGCCGTATTGATGGCGAGAACGTCCGGCGCGCGGCTCAAAAGCTCGGGAATGGCATTGGGATTGCGCGCCACCAGCACGGATCGCCCCGGTCCCGCAAAGGCCACGCTCGAATCAAGCGCGCCGGTCAGGTCATCGGCTATGATCAGAACGCTTGGCGGCACGGATGTCTCCAAAAGTTGTCATTATTATTACGTCTCGATCTTGCGATAAAAAGAGGATAAATTTCAAGGAAAAACAACGTATCAGATTAATTTATGCCTCGGTTATTGAAACCTGTTTACCTATAAGTTAATAGCTGAATGACGCGTCGTTATCGGGAGGCCTTCATGAAACAGTCAATCGTCATCACCATGGGGGATCCTTCCGGCGTGGGCGCGGAGGTGACCGTGAGGGCGCTCGCCGCCCGCGATGCCGCCTTGCGCCGGCAGGTCCGCGTCATCGGGGACCGGTCGACGGTCGCCCGCGCCGCTGCGGTTTGCGGCGTCGACCTGCCGGTTCTTGCCCCGGATGACGAGGGAGATGGTATCCGCGTCGACCACGTTGCCGTCGACGGATTGCCGGAGACATTCGGCGTCCTGAGCCCGGCCTGCGGCGAGGCTTCCTACCGCTATATCGCCCGCGCTGTGGAACTGACCATGGGCGGCGCGGCCGCCTGCATCGTCACGGCGCCGATCAACAAGGAAGCGCTCAACGCGGCGGGGCATCATTATGATGGCCATACCGGCATGCTGGCGCATCTGACGGGGTCGAAATCGTCATGGATGCTGCTTGCCTCCGAGCGGCTGAATGTCGTGCATGTTTCGACCCATGTGTCGCTCAGGGATGCGATCGGGCGGGCGACGACGGAGCGTGTCCTCGAGACCATCCGCACCGGCGACAGGCACATGAAGCGCATGGGGCTTGCCGCGCCGCGCATCGCGGTGGCGGGCATCAACCCGCATTGCGGCGAGAACGGGCTTTTTGGCCGCGAGGATGACGAGGCGATCGCGCCCGCCGTTGCCGCGGCACGGGCCGAGGGCATCGCCGTGGAAGGGCCGATCTCGGCCGACACCGTCTATCATCGCGCCTATAACGGCGCTTTCGATCTGGTCATCGCCCAGTATCACGACCAGGGCCATATCCCGATCAAGCTCGTCGCCTTCGATACCGCTGTCAACGTCTCGCTTGGCCTGCCGATCGATCGCTGCTCGGTCGATCACGGCACGGCGTTCGACATCGCCGGCACGGGCAGGGCCAACCATGTCAATATGCTCGCGGCACTCGATTACGCCGCAAGAATGGGCGCCGCCGCGCGCGGCTGAGGAGGAAGAATGACCGGCAAGAAGGAAGCGTTCGTCGCGCTGGTAACCTGTTTCAACGATGACGAAACCATCAATTACGAGGCGACGCGCGCGCAGGTGCGCCGGCAGGTTTCTGCTGGCAACAACATCATGTGCGCCGGCACGAATGGCGATTTCTCCGCCCTGACCTTTGACGAGAAGGTGCGGCTTTGCGGCGAGGTGGTCGATGAGGTCGCCGGCCGCGCCCGCGTCATCGTCAATGCCGGCATGCCCGCGACCTTCGAGACGGTGAAGCTCGCGCGCGAATTCGACCGCATCGGCGTCGACGGCATCGCCGTCATCACGCCGTTCTTCATCGCCTGCACCCAGGATGGCCTCGAACGCCATTTCACCACGGTCGCCGACGCGGTGGCGACGCCGATCTATCTTTACGACATTCCGGCGCGCACCCAGAACCATATCGAGCCCGAGACCGCCCGCAGGCTGGCCGCTCACGGCAATATTGCGGGGATCAAGGATTCGGGCGGCGCGCGGGACACGCTTGAGGCCTATATGGAGGTTGGTCGGTCGGTTGACGGGTTCGACGTCTATTCCGGACCCGACCAGTTGGTGCACTGGGCGCTGAGCAATGGCGCTAGAGGCTGCATTTCCGGCCTTGGCAATGTCATGCCTGACGTGCTGGCCAGGATCGTTTCGTGCGTCAACGCCGGCGACGAGGAGGGGGCGGCCAGGGCGCAGGAGACCTACGCCGCCTTCCGCACCGATCTTTACAAGCTCGGCTATCCGCCGGCCCTGGTGAAGCGCGCGCTCTACCTGCGCGACCCCTCAGTCGGTCTTTCCCGCCAGCCCGCGCTTTCGCCGGATCCGGAACAGGACCGGGCGATCGAGGCGATACTGGCCAGATACGAACTTTAGAACATCGGGCAAAACGCCTCTGAAGAACCGCGAAACTGGCGATCCATTTGGCGGTCGGGTTCTGGCGCGCCTTGTGCCGGCAGGGAAATACCGCCGTCGACATGGATGTTCTGGCCGGTAATGTAGCCGGCGCCGTCGGAAAGCAGGGAAGCGACGGTTGCGGCGACTTCATCGATTTCGCCATAGCGGCCCAGCGGGATCGCACCGCGAATGGTCTCGTCTTCGGGCAGGTAGTCAAGCCAGCCGGGGAAGACATTGTTCATCCGGATGTTGTGAGCCGCATTGCCGGCCGAAAAACGCGCGGTCAGGGCCATGAGACTGTCGGTGAACGCGTCTTCGCCCGATGCCATGAAGTCGGGCATGGGCGGCGGGGCTATGTTCACGATCGCCCCGGATTTCTGCTTTCTCATGATCGGTGCGACGATGCGCATGGTGCGGATCATCGACATCAGGCAGGCCCCGTGGATTGCCGTACCGGGAAGGGCGTTGAAGCCGAACGCTTCGGACCAGGGGCAGTTCAGCAGTGCATCGATGCGCCCCCAACGACCGAGGGCCATGTCGGCGAGTTGCCGAAGGTCCCGCCAGGACTGGGCGGTGCCGACGATGCCGATGCCGCCGATCTCATGGACAAACGCCTCCTGTCGCGGCCGTTGCCATATTCGCGTTTATGCCGGTCCCGCGACGCCTGTTTCAGCTCTGCCTTGATGAGGCCCCGGCACTGCCACACATGTGGCTATCCCGTAATCTTTGGCAATGAAAGAAAACACACGGCTGCTTGTTGCCGGCGCAAGATGAAACCGTCCTCCCAGGTTGCGCCGGGTTCTCCGGTGCGTTCGTGTTTCATCGGAGCTTTCATTGCAGATGGTAAAACTAAATCATTTCGCTGCTGCGGCAGTCGGATTTACGGGGTTCGTTTCCGTGGGCGCTGTTGCACATCGAGGCCTTGCAGCGGATTTCGTCGTTCGTGATGATCCGCCGCCGGCCATTTCGGGGCCGCAGCCGCTGGAAAAAGAGGCGTTTGCGTCCCGGTGGGAAGTGATTGTCGGCGGCGGGGCGAGCTTCGAGCCGGCCTATGAGGGCGGCGAGAAAATGGAGATCAGCCCGATCCCGATCGTGTCGATCGGCTATGCCGACTGGCTTCAGTTCGATCCCGGCGGCCTGGATGTCACGCTCTACAAGGATGGCGGCTTTTATGTCGACGCCCGGTTTGGTTACGAATCCGGCCGTTCTGAAGGTGACGGCGATCTGCTCAGGGGCCTCGGTGATGTCGATTTCGGCGTGACCGCAGGGATCAAGGTCGGCTACCAGTGGGATGCCTTCGAGTTCTACGGCGTCATCGACAAGACCATTGGCGGCAGCGAGGGGCTCACCGGCAAGATCGGTGCGAATTACGGCTGGCATATGGGCGAGAAACTGGTTGTCGCGACCAGCCTGGAAGCGACGATTGCCGACGAGAACTATATGGACAGCTATTTCAGCATCGATGCCGCCCAGGCGGCGGCTTCGGGCCTGCCGCAATACAAGGCCGGGGCCGGCCTGCAGCGCGTCGACTTCGATATTTCGGCGACCTATGCCTTTGATGAGAACTGGTTTTTGCAGGCCGGTGCCGGCGTCGGTCTGCTTGTCGGCGATGCCGCCGACAGTCCGATCGTGGAGCGTGAATGGCAGCCGCAGGTCACGCTGTCGCTCGGCTACCGGTTCTGATTACGCGGGAGTGTCGGTGGAGAAACTCAACACGACGACGAGCCCGTGCGGCACGTTGTCGTGAAACGACACCGTGCCGCCGTGGTCGCGGATAATGTCGTCGACGATCGACAGGCCGAGGCCGAAGCCGGTCGGGAAATGGTCCGCGCCGCGCGCATCGTCGAGCTTGAAGAAGGGTTCGAGAAGGCGACCGCGCATGGCTTCGGGGACGCCCGGACCATTGTCGCGGATTTCGATTTGCGCGCCGGCCCCGCTTTCCCTCAGCACGACGGTGACATGGGTGCCGAATTTCAGTCCGTTGTCGCAGAGATTGACGATGGCGCGCTGGAAGGCGTGCGGCTTGACGGTCCAGACCAGACGCGGCGGTCCGTCATAGGCGATGTCGGAACCGAGATCGGAATAGTCCGCGACGATTGTCTCCAGCATGCTGGCGAGGTCGGTGCGTTCCGGTTGTTCGGTATCCCTGTCGTTGCGGATATAGTCCAGCGTCGCGTTGATCAGCATGTCGACCTTGGCGACGTCCGAAACGATCTTGTCGCGCAAACCGGGATCCTCGATCCGCTCGCTGCGCAGGCGGATGCGCGTCAGCGGGGTTCTGAGATCGTGGCTGACGGCGCGCAGCATCCGATTCTGGCCCGCCATCATCGCCTGGATGCGGAATTTGAGGTCGTTCAAGGCCCGGATCAGATCGACGATTTCGCGGCTTCCCTGCTCCTTCAGCGGCAAGTCCTTGTCCAGAAAAGCCTTCGTCGAGGCCAGTTCGCGTGAAAGAGCGCGGATCGGCGCGGTGATGGCCCGAACGCCGAAGATGGAAAACAGCGCGACAAAGGTGACGAATGACAGGAAATAATAGGTGTAGCGCGAGGTGAGATCGAAACCCGCCGATCGCGGAATGTAGACGAGCGCCTCGCTTTGCGTGATCGACACGAGAAGGGCCGGCCGGTCCTCATAGAGGATGATGCTGGTTCCGGACGCCAGACTGTCGTCGTATCTGGCCTGAAACAGCAAGGAGAGCATCAGGCTGACGAAGCCGGCGGACTGCTCGGCCTCCTCCAGCGTTTCGAACTGCCGGCCGTCGGCCATAAAGACATCCATCCCCGTGCGCCTGGCGTTTTCAAGCAGCGCTCGTCGCCCGTCAGGCGGGGTTTCGGACATCAGCGCCGCGAGCAGTTCGGCCTGCGCCACCACGGCATCGCTGTCGGTGCTGTAATCCCTGTCCTCCAGACGTTCCAGCAACGCGCCGGCATTGACCACGACAGCGATCGCCACCACCACGAGCAGCACCATCTGTGCCCTGATCGTGGTCGGCATAAACCGTCTGAGCCGCCTCATTCGCGTTCCACCGCGGCGGTGAACACGTATCCGCCCAGACGCACGGTCTGAAGAAGCTGCGGTTCTTTCGGGTCCTTCTCGATCTTCTGCCGCAACCGGCTGATATGGACATCGATACTGCGCTCGATCGGCCCGGCAAGCCCTGAATGGGTGAGCATCAGCAGTTCCTCGCGCGAGATGACGCGGCCGGGATTCTGGCAGAAGGCAATCAGGATATCGAACTCGGTCGTCGTCAGCGACACCCGGGCATGGCTTGGATCGTGAAGCTGGCGGCGCATCGGATCGAGGCGCCAGCCCTCGAAACGCAGCGCGGTCGGCGCGTGGCTGGCCTTGACGCCGTAGCCCGCGCGCCTGAGCAGGCTGCGGATGCGGGCGATCACCTCACGCGGGCTGAACGGCTTGGTGATGTAGTCGTCCGCGCCGACCTCCAGTCCGACGATACGGTCGACCTCCTCGCCAAGCGCGGTCAGCAGGATGATCGGTATCGTGTTGCCGGCGCGAATGCTCCGGCACAGGCTGATGCCGTCTTCGCCCGGCAGCATGACATCGAGAATGATGAGGTCGAAACTCTGTCGCCTGAGGATCGCGTGCATGGCCTGCCCGTCCCTGACATGCGTGGCATGCATGCCGTTCTGACGGATGGTCTCGGCCAGAAGATCGGCGATTTCGGCATCGTCCTCGACAATCAGAATGTCTCCGGATCTGTAGCTGTTCAAGTCTTTCTCCCTGAACCGGCCGGAAAGGGCCGGCGGGCCGCACCGGGGCGGCCCTTCTAGTCAGGTTTGTGCGTTTTGCGGCCATTGTCCAGCCGCCGTTCAGCCGGCGGCCGGCGGTTGGACGAGCTCCGGTCTGCGTGAAAACAGGCCGTCCAGCCGGTCGCCCAGTCCGGAGGTGATAAGGTGCAGCGCCGGGACGACCACAAGCGAAAGCACGGTGGATGCGATCAGTCCGCCGATGACCGTGATGGCCATCGGCGCCCGGAACCCGCCCCCCTCGCCAAGGGCCAGCGCCGAGGGCGCCATGCCGGCGACCATCGCCAGCGTGGTCATGATGATCGGCCGCACCCGTTCCGCGCAGGCTTCCATCGTCGCTTCCAGGCGGGGATGGCCGGCCCGTTCCTTCTCGATGGCGAAATCGACCAGCATGATCGCGTTCTTGGTGACGATCCCCATCAGCATCAGAATACCGATCACGGCGGGCAGGGACAGCGAACTTCCCGTGAGCATCAGCGCCGCCACGACACCGCTGATCGACAGCGGCAGCGAGGCAAGGATGGTAAAGGGCGCCAGAAAACTGCCGAACAGCAGAACCAGAACGACCATCACAAGCATCACGCCCGCACCCATGGCGACACCGAAGCTCGACAGAACTTCGCCTTCAGAATCGGAATCGCCGGTTGCCGAAATCCGCACCGTTGGCGGCAATCCCCGCACCACAGGCAGGCTCTCAAGCGTTGCAAACCCTTCACCCGAGGTCAGGCCCCCGGCGACATCGGCCCCGATATTGACGCGGCGTTCGCGGTCGAGCCGCTCGATGGAAGATAGCGTCTCGCCATATTCGAAACGAACGATGCTGGAGAGCGGAACCTGCCCGCCGCCGGCGGTGGGAACGCCGATCAGGCTGAAGCTTTCGATATCGTCGCGGACGCGTCCGTCGAGCTGAACCCGGATGGGGATGAGACGGCCATTATCGGCGAATTGCGGCAGGTTTCCGCTGCTGTCTCCGACCGTCGAGATACGAATGGTCTCCGCGATCGCGGCCGTCGATATGCCGAGCGAGGCAGCCTTGTCGGACAGCACCTGCATGCGCAGTTCCGGCCGCATGGCGGTCGCTTCCGAGCCTGGATTGACGAAGGCCGGATCGGCTTCCATTGCCGCGAGAATATCGGCGGCCGCCATCTGCGCGGCATCGCCGTCATTGCTCAGGATGGCGAAGGACACATCGCGGCCGCCCCGGGCATTCAGAAACTGGAAGCGGATGTCGGCGATAGCCGAAAGCTCGATCTTCAACGTTTCCTCGATGGCGGAAACCGGTGTGTTGCGTTCAGTCGCCGGTCCCAGATCGAGCATGACGTAAGCAAAGCGAACGTCCCGGTCGCCGGTGGCGCTGGAACCGCCCTGGATGAAAATCGTCTCGACATTGTCGACATGGGCGAAACGTCGGCTTGCATCTTCGGCTACGGCGCGGGTTTCGTCGAGAGACGCGCCCGGCGGCAGTTCGAGCGTGAGCGTCAGTTTTCCGGTATCTTCCTCCGGAACGAATGACGTCGGTATCGCGCCGAGCTGCATCACCGAGATCCCGAAAAGCGCGACCGCAATGGCAACGGTCAACCACCGGTATCTGAGAACCGCGCCGAGGAAACGCTGATAGGCTGCGGCCATTGCTCCGCGCTCGCTCTCGGCCGATACCTTGCCCGTCAGGAAATAAGCCGCCATGATCGGCGTGATCAGCCGCGCGACCAGCAGCGAGAAGAAAACCGCGATGGCGACCGTCAGTCCGAATTCACGGAAATACAGCCCGACCTCGCCGCTCATCAGGCCGACCGGCAGAAAAACGGCGATGATGGTGGCGGAGATCGCGACAATGGCAAGGCCGATCTCGTCGGAGGCCTCGAGTGCTGCCTGATAGGCCGGCTTGCCCATGCTGCGATGGCGCGCGATGTTCTCGATCGCCACGATCGCGTCGTCCACGAGAATGCCGGTGACCAGGGTGATCGCCAGCAGCGTCAGGATGTTGAGCGAGAACCCGAGCAGGTCGATGACAAAGAATGTCGGGACCACCGAAAGCGGCAGGGCCATAGCGGCAATGATGGTCGCCCGCCAGTCCCGCAGGAACAGGAAGATGACCGCGACGGCGAGAGCCGCCCCCTCGATCAGGGTCTGCATCGCGGAGTTATAATTCCCGCGGGTGTAGCGCACGCCATCGTCGACCCGTTCGATGGACATGCCGGGGTTCTCTGTGGCGATTTCGCCGATGCGCAGGGCAACGCCATCGGCAACGCCGATTTCGCTTGCGCCTTTGGTGCGCTCAACCGAGAACCCGACGACCTCGCCGCCGCCGAGCAGCGTGAAGCTTTGCGGCTCAGCATAGACATCGCGGATCTCGCCGAGGTTTCCGAGCGTGATCTGCCGGCCGTTTCCGCGCGGAATGCCGATCGCCGCAAGCTCTGAAACATCGCTCACGCGCGCATGCGTGCTCAGCACCTGCTCGCGGGCGCCAAAAGAGCTGCGCCCGCCTGAAACATCGAGATGATTGGCCGCGAGGCTTTGCGTCACCGTGTCGGCCGTCAGCCCGTAGGCGCGAAGCCGATCCGGGTCGAGCGAGACCCGGATCTCGCGGTCGACCCCGCCGATACGGCTGATGCCGGCCAGGCCCGGCACGGATTGCAACTCGCGCGCCAGCGTATCGTCAATGAACCAGGAGACCTCTTCGAGCGACATGTCCGTGCTCGACACCGCATAGATGGCGACCGGCTGGGCTTCTTCCTCGATGCGCTCGATGATCGGTTCGTCGATATCGGCCGGCAGGTCGGAGCGGATCCGGGAAATCGCGCCGCGCACTTCAGAAACAGCGCGGTCGATATCGACCGTGCCGAGCACGAAATCGACTTCGGTGACGGACTGGCCATTGGTTATGGTCGAAGATATCTGTTCGACATTGGCGAGAGAGGCCAGTGTATTTTCAATCGGCTTTGTGACTTCGGTTTCGAGTTCTTCCGGCGCAACACCGGACTGTTCGACGGTGATGCTGACCACCGGCGTGTCGATCGTCGGGAAGTAGGTCACCGGCAGGCGCATGAAGCCATAGATTCCGGCGGCCATCAGCACGATGAAAAGCAGGACCGAAGCCAGCGGCGAGCGGATCGCCCAGGCGGAAATACTCATATTCATCTCAGTCAGCCCTCGAGATCGTCGTTGGCGCGGACACGGGGCGATCGGAGGCGACGCCGTTTTCAAAGGGCAGCCTATATTGAAGATGCGCCGGCGTTGCGGGCTCTCCCGGTTTCAGAAAACTGCCCGCCTTCAGCACGATGAGGACGCCGGGGGCGAGGCCGTCGATGACTTCGACAAGGTCTCCTCTGACCTGCCCGATCTCAACGCTTCGTTTCGAGACAATGCCGTCCTCCACAGTGGTTATAGTGGCGCCGTCGCCGGTAAAGCGGACAGCCGTCGCCGGCACCAGAACCGAACGCCGGGCGAACACCTCGATCCGCCCGCTGACGAAGGCGCCGACCACAAGGCCCGCCGGGTCTTCAAGCGCGATGCGCACGCGCCCCATGCGGCTTGCCGCATCGATCCGCGCCGCGCGATGCCGCACAGTGCCCGTGAGTGGAGCGGCGTGCCCGGAGAGATGGAAGATCGCCGGCTGTCCTTCGCGCACCAGCGGTAGGTCTGCCTCGGCGACTTCGACCTCCAGTTCGAGCGCGCCGTCTTCGGCCAGAACGAAGAGCGGCTCCCCGCCTGTTTCGACGGCAAGGCCGGTGCGGGCGTTGCGCGACAGCACGAGGCCTGCGGTCGGCGCCTTGACCGTGCTCGTCTCGATCGTGCGCTCGATCTATGCGCGGTTGTGTTCGATCAGCTCCAGTTCGGCGTGCGCGACCTGAAGTGTCTGACCTGCGATCTCCAGATCGACGGCGGCGCGGGCATGTTCGTTTTCATGCTCGCTGAACATGCGTTCGGACGACGCGCCCTCGGCCGTCAGAGACCGGCTGCGCTCCAGTTCCTTTCCGGCCTCGGCCTCGCTGACCCGGGCCTTTTCCAGCCGCGCCGTTTCCTGAGCGATCATCATCCGGGCCCGGCGCAGTTCGACGGTGTTCCTGTCGAGCGCCAGTTCGGCATCGGCCGTGTCGATTTCCGCAAGCGGCATGCCGGCTTCAGCGTACTCGCCCGCATCGACGAGAACGGCGCGGATGATTCCCCCGTCGACCTCGGCATGGACCGGCACCTCTTCCCGGGCGACGACCGTGCCGGTTGCCGCAACCGTGCCGACAACCGCGCCTTCACGCGCCGAGACGACCGTGACGCGCTTGATATCCTGCGCCGAAGCGAGGGAAACGGGCGCCATCGCGAGCAGCAGGACAAGGGAGCGCAACAGCGCCCGCCGCCGGCCCTGCTGCTTGCCGGAGGAAGAAATGGTGTTTCTGTCTGTCATGGCCGATCTCTGTCTGAGAACCCGGAGCCGGATCATCCGGCCCCGCCATGACCTCTGCCAGAGCAGGCAGGCAGGGGGTGCTACGTTATGTTACGAAATGTTGCGGGGTTCATTTGCCGGGGAGCGAGGCGACAGCGATCTTTGTCGGGAAGGCTTCCGTCGATCGGCCGAACTCTCTGTGCGAGCGCTGTTATCTCGCGCTCTGTCCCGAACGCGTCACCTTGCTCTTGCCTTCCGGAACCGCGGCGATTTGATTTCCGACATGATGGAAGCGTCGAGGGCTTCGATATTGTCGACCCAGGCAAGCACGTTCACCGCGCTGTTTCAGGCATGCGGGTCGGTCACCTGTTTACTGTTCCCTGCCAGATCATCGCGCGCGGGTCTTCGGGCCCGGTTCCGGATAAGCAGCCGGCTTCGGGCTGAAACAGCGGCCTTCTCCGGCCCGCGCGTGCGTTTTGCCTCGGCGGGAGCCCGACGGATATGCTCACCCCATTTCCGCGGTGATGAATTCGGGGCCGGGGGAGGGGAATTTGTCGATCTGGTCGCGGCCGAGGCCCTCATCGGTGATGATGGTGTCGATCGCGTCGATCGGGGCGGTCTTGTGCAGGGCGCGCTCCATGAAGCGGCTGGAATCGGCCATCAGGATGACCCTGTTGGCCGCCGCGATCATGGCACGCTTCAATTGCACCAGTTCGAGCAGGGTCTCCGACACGCATTGCTCGTCGATCGCGGCCGCCGACATGAAGAACAGGTCGCAGCGTATATCTGCGAGAAAGCTCAGGCCGGGTTCGCCGAGAAGGCTGAACGAACCGAACCTGCAGCCGCCGCCGGGGACGATCAGCTTGATGTTCGGCTTGTAGGTCAGCACCTTGGCGACATGGAGATCGTTGGTGATGATGGTCAGCGGAATATCGAGACCGGCGATTTCTTCCGCCAGCAGGTGACAGATGACAGCGCCCGTATCAATCAGCAGCGCCTGGTCGGGTTCGATGAAGCGCATGGCCTCGCGCACGATCCCCTGCTTTTCCTCAAGCGCCGTGCGGCGCGCGAGATCCGTCGAAGGCTCGTAGGTCGCGCGCGAGCGGATGCTGACGGCGCCGCCATGGGTGCGCTTGACCAGGCCTTCCGAGGCCAGCAGATCAAGGTCGCGCCGGATCGTCGACACGGAGATGCCGAACATGCGCGCCAGATCCTGGCTGGTGCCGGCCTGGTTGCTCTTGAACCAGTCCACCAGTTGCTGACGCCGCTCGGCGGGCAGGAGTTCTTCGCTGTTGCTCTCTTCGTTCAATGTCCGGCCTTCGGGTCGTATGGGGGGCGCGCGCAGCTTGCCATCACAGGGCGTTGGGCAACCAAAGCACAATCTGCGGGAAAACCGCAAGCAGGGCTGTACCGATACACAACAGCAGGAAGAACGGCAAGGCGGCGCGCACGGTCTTGCCGATGGTCTCCCCGGTCAGCGCCTGAAGGATGAACAGGTTCAGGCCGACCGGCGGCGTGAGCGCGCTCATCTCGATCATGATCACGAGATAGATGCCGAACCAGAGCGGATCGAAGCCCGCATGCACGATCAGCGGAACCGCGATCGGAACGGTCATCACGGTCATCGAGGTGCCGTCGAGGAACATGCCGAGGATGATGTAGAGAACCGCGAGGATCAGCAGCACGCCGTAGGGCGAAAGGTTCATGGCGGCGATGCTTTCGGTGATCATCGACGGCAGGTGCATGTAGGCGATGGCCGAGGACAGGAACGCCGATGCCGCGATCAGCATCAGGATCATCGAGGAGACCCGGATCGTGCTCTTCAGGCTGTCGGCCATCAATTGCCAGGAGAACTGGCGGGTGACGAGGGTGATCACGATCGCGCCGAAAACCCCCACCGCCGCCGCTTCGGAGGGCGTGGCGACGCCGGAGTAGATCGCCCCGAGCACGATCGTCATCAGCACCAGGATGGGGACGAGATCCAGAAGGCCTCTCCAGATGACGTTCCAAGATACCGGTTCGCCATGGGGCGGGGCCACGGAAGGCCGGATGAGCGATACAATTGCGATATAGCCGGAGTAGAGCGTCGCCATCATCAGGCCGGGCAGCAGACCGGCCGCGAACAGCTTGGCGATCGAGACCTGCGCCAGCACGCCATAGACGATCATTGCGATGGAGGGCGGAATGAGCAGGCCGAAGCTGCCCGCGCCGGCAAGCGAGCCGGAGGCGAGCGCGACGTCATAGCCGCGCGCCTTGAGTTCGGGAATAGTGATCTTGCCGACCGTCGCGGTGGTCGCGGTCGAGGAGCCCGAGATCGCGGCGAAGATGGTGCAGCCGATGACATTGGTATGCAGCAGGCCTCCGGGTATGCGGGAGACCAGCGGCGAGAGGCCGCGGAACAGGCGGTTCGAAATATCCGTGCGGAAGATGATGTCGCCCATCCAGATGAAAATCGGGATAGCGGCAAGCTCCCACGACACGGCCGAGGAAGACACCACTTTGGTGGCGATCGAGCCGATCCGGACCCAGTTGAAATCGAGCGCGAAATACATCGCGCCCGCGCCGACCAGCATCAGACCGGCGAAGATCCACGTGCCGGCGCCGAGAAAGACCACCAGCAGAAGCAGCAGCGTAAGGACGGACATAGAGACGGACATGGTTTTCCTTCCTGTCCTGGAGCATTTCGCAGTCAGGTGGAGCCACCTGACGTCCGCGAAAATGCGTCAAAACAAACAGATAGAGCATTCCGGTGATCCCGTTTTCACCGGAAATGCGCTAAAGCGTCAGCGCGCGTTCGTCGGCGTGACCGACGGCCAGAAGCCGGAGGAGCCGCACGAAAACCTGGAACGCCATCAGGCAAAGGCCGATCAGGAAAAAGCTTTCGGGGATCCACATGGGAATGGGGAGGTAGGATTCGGAGACAGTGCCCCGGCTCCAGTTCTTGAAGACGGATTTCCACTGATAATAGGCCATGAACAGCATCAGCGCCTCGACGGTAGCCAGCGTGAAGAATTCGCACAGCCAGGCCATTCTGGGGCCGACACGATCGGTTATGACCTTCACCCGGATCATGAAGCCTTCCTCCAGCGCCCAGGCGGCGGAGAGGAAGCCGACGGCGGCGACGCCGTTGCCGACCAGCGAGTCGGCCATGAAGGTCGATTTCGAAAACAGCCTCAGGCAGATTTCCAGAAGCGTGAATGCGGTCATGAACACCAGGATGCAGGCGGCGACGAGGGCCGCGGCCCGGTTGAGCATCGTCGAGGCATGAGCGATCAGCCGCAGCCATTTCGGATCGTCGGTCGCCTCGGTCATGTGGTGTGAATGCGGTTCTTCAAGCGCCATTGTCGTCTCCGGAACGGAAAGGCAGCGGCAGATCGTGCGCTGCATGCCCGCTGAATGAAAGCTTCATGCAGCCCACCCTTATCAAGAAGGCGGGCTGCCGGAGAGATATCAGCCTGCCTTCAGCGCATCAAACTTTGCCAGCACGTCGGCGCCGCGCGATCCGGTCTTCGCCACCCAGTCCTCGCGCACCGCCGCGCCGGCGGTGTTGAGCGCTTCGAAGACGGCATCCGGTACATCGTTGGCGGTGGTCACCGTCATGCCGTGGTCGCGCAGGATCTTGTAGGAGGCCTCGATGCTGTCGGTCATGATCTGCCAGTTATAGGCGTCGCAGCTTTCGGTAAGGCCGAGCATGGCCTCCTGGACGTCCTTCGGCAGGGCGTCGAACGCGTCCCTGTTCACATGGCACATGAACAGGCCCATGGCGTAGTTCATCTCGGTGAAATCGCTGAGATAATCCCAGAGGGACAATTGCACGCCGCCGTCGGCGGAGGTCAGGACGGCGTCGATCGCGCCGGTCGAAAGCTGGGGGATGAGATCGGACCAGGCGATCTGCAGCGGTGCCGCGCCGGCCTTCATCAGCGTCTGCGTGCCGTTGACGTCATAGGTGCGGATGCGCAGGCCGTTGAGCGCTTCCAGCGATGCGATCGCCCGATCGGCAAAGATGCCGGACGGCGGGTTCGGCATCGCCCAGAGCAGCACCATATTGTTGTCGGCGAAGATTTTTTCGTATTCCGGCCGGGCGGCCTGCCAGAGAAGATAGGCTTCCTTCGGCGTCTTCGCGATGAAGGGCAGGGAGGAGAGGTTGAACAGCGGATCGATGCCGCCGAGCTGGGTCATCAGCGTCACCGCAGTCTGGACGGCGCCGTCCTGCACGGCATCGAACTGGTCCGCCGATTTGTAGCCGAGCGCACCGCCGCCCTGATAGGTAATGGCGATCTGGTCGCCGACCTTCTTCTGCAACTCGCTCAGAAAGTACTTTGATGCCTTGCCCGAGAGGGCGTCGGCATTGTACTCGTCCGCCATATCCCAGCGGACGGTGGAAGCGGCAAAGGCACGGTTGCCAAGGGCGCAGACAGCGCCGGCGATAGTGGCATTGCGCATCAGCACGCGTCTTGTAATGGTCATTCGGTTCCCCTTTCGAAGGCTTTGCGCCCGCCCGATTTGCGGCCGGGCACCGAGACGTGTTCGTTCTTCGGATTTGTCAAGGAAAGCAGTCTCGCCAAAAACTGTCAATTAAAAACGCACAAAAGGTCATCTTTTTTGCTAAGTTGCGCTGGATATTGCGTCAATTCCTGCGTGTTTTGAAAAGTTTGCGGCGCATACGTCGATTATCGGTTGTCATTTGACGGCATATCGATCATAAAACGTCACATAGACGCATAAAACGGCGATCGATTTTCAGATAACGTTGCAAGAGAATTTGATAAATGCACACTTCACCACAGAGCGCACCGGTCATCATGATATCCGGCGCCAATCGCGGCATCGGCGCGGCGATCGTCCGGGACCTTCTCCAGCATGGTTACCGGCTGTCCCTCGGAGCGCGCGATGTCGCGACGCTCGAGGCCGAGCACGGCGCGCCCGGGGATACATTAAGCTATCACCGTTTCGATGCCTTTGAGCCGGAGACGGCCAGGCAGTGGGTTGACGAGACGGTTGCCCGGTTCGGGCGCATCGATGGCCTCGTCAACAATGCCGGCAGCGGCGAGCAGGTTCTGCTCACCGATGACAATGAGGAAGCGCTGGACCGGCTCTGGGCCGTCAACGTCAAGGCGCCACTCAGGCTAACGCGGCTGTGCCTGCCGTATCTGGAGGAGACCGGCCGCGGCCGGATCGTCAATATCGTCTCGATGTCCGGCAAGCGCGTCCGCAACGGCTTTGTCGGCTACAACATGACCAAATTCGCGGTGATGGGCCTGACCCACACGACGCGTCACGTCGCCTGGGAAAAGGGCGTGCGCGCCACCGCCATCTGCCCGAGCTTCGTGCGCACCGAAATGAGTTCCTACACCAGCAAGGTCAAGCCCGACGACATGATCCAGCCGGAGACCATGGCCGAACTGGTTCGCACCGCAATCGAGCTTCCCAACAACGCGGCGATGGCGGAAATGCTGGTCAACTGCCGCCTCGAAGACATGCTCTGAGGAGACGTCGTCATGCCGGTTCCGAATTTGCAACGTCCGGGCTTTTCGGCCCCCCTGCCTGAAAGCGCGGATGTCGTCGTGATCGGCGGCGGCATCGCCGGGGTGACGACCGCCCTGTTCCTGGCCGAGGCCGGTGTTAATGTCGTGCTGTGCGAGAAGGGGACGGTTGCTGCCGAGCAGAGTTCGCGCAACTGGGGCTGGGTGCGGCAGATGGGGCGTGACCCCGCCGAACTGCCGCTGACCATCGAAAGCCTCAACCTCTGGCGCGATGTCGACCGTCGCTTCGGTATCGAGACCGGTTTTCGTGAGACCGGCATCACCTATGTGTGCCGCACGAAGGCGGAGATCGCCGAATTTACCGCCTGGGAGAAATACGCCCGCGAGGCTGGAATGCTGTCGCGGCTTCTCGATGCGAGCGGCCTTCAGGCACTGCTTCCGGGGATCACCTCGCCTTACAAGCTTGGTCTTTATACCGCCAATGACGGCCGGGCCGAACCCGGGCAGGCCGTGCCGCAGATGGCCGCAGCCGCCGTCAGGCTTGGCGCGAGGATCATCGAGAATTGCGCGGTACGCGGGTCCGAGCGGTCCGGAGGACGCATCAGCGGCGTGGTGACGGAAAACGGCACGATCGCGACGTCCAGCGTCGTCGTGGCGGCCGGGGCCTGGTCGCGGCTTTTCCTCGGCAATCTCGGGCTCGACTTTCCGCAGCTGAAGCTGCTCGGCACGGCCGCGCGGATCGAAAGCGATGGCGCCGTGCCGGACATGCCGGTCGGCGGCGGCGATTTCTCGTTCCGCAAGCGTCTCGACGGCGGCTATACCATCGCCCAGCGCAATGCCAATGTCGCGCCGATCACGCCCGACAGCTTCCGCCTGTTCTTCGATTTCCTGCCGACATTGCTGACAAGCTGGCGGGAGCTGAAGCTGCGCGTCAACGGCCAGACGGTGAGTGAGCTGAAGATGCCGCGGCGCTGGTCGCTCGATCAGGTCACGCCCTTCGAGGCGATCCGCATGCTCGATCCGGTGCCGCACGCACCGTTCAACCGCAATGCGCTGGCGAACCTCGCGCGCGCCTTCCCGGCCTTCGCCGATGCCCGCCTGACCGATAGCTGGGCCGGCATGATCGATGCGACGCCGGATGCCATTCCGGTGATCGGTCCGATTGCGGCCGTGCCGGGGCTCTATCTGTCATCGGGCTTTTCCGGCCACGGCTTCGGCAGCGGGCCGGGCGCGGGCCGCCTGATGGCCGAACTCGTCCGCAATGAAAAACCCTGCGTTGATCCGGCGCCTTTCCGGTATGAACGCTTTTCGAAGACCGCCAAGGCCGCCTGAAGAGCGGCGCAACGGCGCAGAGCGCGGGCAGAAAAAGTTGCAGACTTTTTCGTTCGCAACGCGCGTCAGAACAAGGGAACACGATATGGCCTGGAGAATCGGCGTCGATTCCGGCGGAACATTCACCGATGTCTGCCTCTTCAATGATGAAACCGGAGCAATCGAGATCTGGAAGGTCTCGTCCACCCCGGACGATCCGTCGCGCGCCATCGCGCAAGGCGTGGTCGAGGGGCTGGAAAAGGTCGGCGCGAAGGCCGGGGACCTTGCCTTCCTCGGCCACGGCACCACGGTCGCCACCAATGCGCTGATCGAACTGCGCGGCGTGAAAACCGGCCTCGTCGTCTCCGACGGCTTCCGCGACCTGCTCGAGATCGGCCGCCAGAAGCGCCCGAACCTCTACGATATGTTCGCCGAAAAGCCGGAGCAGCTCGTCACCCGCGACCTGCGCCGGGAAGTACCCGAGCGGCTGAAGGCCGATGGCAGCGTCGCCGTGCCGCTGGACGAGCAGGCGCTGCGCGAAGCCTTCCGCGCGCTCGCCGCCGAGGACATCAAGGCGCTGGCGATCTGCTTCCTCTATGGCTTTCTCAACACCGCGCATGAACAGCGCGCGCTTGAAATTGCGGCCGAGGAACTGCCGGACGTGTTCGTCTCCGCCTCCCATGCCGTCGCCCCGGAATTCCGCGAATACGAGCGGTTGTCCACCACCGTCGTCAATGCCTATCTCGGCCCGGTGATGCAGCGCTATATCCGCCGCCTCAAGGACAGGCTCTCAGAAATCGGCCTCAGGGTCGCGCCGCAACTCACCCAGTCGAATGGCGGCGTTATCGGTTTCGATCAGGCGAGCAGCCTGCCGGTGCGCACCGTGCTGTCCGGTCCCTCGACCGGCGTCGTCGGCGCCCAGGCGATCGGCCGTATGGCCGGTTTCGACAATATCATCACCTTCGATGTCGGCGGCACCTCGTCCGATGTGGCGCTGTTGCAAAACGGCGTCTGCCAGCTCACCGGCGAGGCCGATGTCCATGGCTATCCGATCAAGGCGCCGATGCTCGATATCCACACGGTCGGCGCCGGCGGCGGCTCGATCGCCCATGTCGATACCGGCGGCCTCCTGAAGGTCGGCCCGCGTTCGGCCGGCGCCCATCCGGGGCCGGTCTGCTACGGGCTCGGCAATGAGGAGCCGACGGTGACCGACGCCAATATCGTGCTCCAGACCCTGAACCCGGTCGAAATTCTCGGCGGCCGCATGAAGGTGCGGCACGATCTGGCGCTCGCCGCAATCCAGCGGCTCGCCGACAGGCTCGGCGTCGGCGTGATGGAGACCGCGCAGGGGATCATCTCGGTCGTCACTGCCAACATGGCCAAGGCGATCCGGGTGATTTCGGTCCAGCGCGGCCATGATCCGCGCGATTATGCGCTGATGGCCTTCGGCGGCGCCGGTCCGCTGCATGCCGCCCGCCTTGCCCGCGAGCTGGACATGAAGAAAGTGATCGTGCCGCTGACGCCGGGAACCCTTTGCGCGCTCGGCCTGCTGCTCACCGATCTGCGCTCCGATTTCGCGCTGTCGAGGCTGATGGAACTGTCCGAGGCGGCACTTCCCGCCGTGGAAGAAGGTTTCACAACGCTTGCCGAACAGGCCGATGTCTGGTTCGCGGCCGAAAACATCGCCGAGGATCGTCGCGTCATCACCCGCACGGTGGACATGCGCTATGCCGGGCAGAACTACGAACTCTCGGTCGCGGTTCCGGCGGGGCCGATCACGACGGAGACCTTCACGGCGCTCGAAAAGGGCTTCGAGGCGGCACACCGCCAGCGTTTCGGCTTCATCGCCGAGGGCGAGCCGATCCAGCTTGTCACCCTGCGCATCGAGGCGGCCGGCATTGTCGACAAGGCCGAATTCCAGAAACAGGACGATCACGGCCCCGATGCCTCGGGCGCGAAGATCGGCGAACGCGATGTGTGGATGTCGGAGGCCGGCGGCTTCGTCACCTGCCCGGTCTATGAACGCGGTCTCATGAAGGCCGGCAACGTCATCACCGGTCCGGCGATCGTCGAGCAGATGGATACGACCACCGTGCTGCTGCCCGACATGACCGGCACGGTCGATCCCTATCTCAATCTCATCCTGGAGGTTTGAACGATGACCGCAATCGATCCTATCACAGTAGAAGTCATCGGCTCGGCCCTGCAGTCCATCGTCGAGGAGATGGGCGAGGCGTTGGTGCGCGCCTCCTATTCCACCAACATCAAGGAACGCCGCGACTGCTCGACAGCGCTCTTCGACCGTCACGGCAACACGCTCTGCCAGGCCGAGCACATCCCGATGCATCTCGGCTCCTTCCTCGGCGTGATCGGCGCGATCCACGGCCGCTTCAGGATGGATGATATCAAGCCCGGCGATGTGTTCATGGCCAATGACGCCTATGCCGGCGGTGCAACTCACCTGCCGGATATCGTGCTCGCCGAGCCGATCTTCGTTGATGAAACGCTGGTGGCTTGGGCGGTCAACACCGCCCACCATTCCGATTTTGCCGATCGCGGACACGAACATATTTACCAGGAAGGCCTGCGCATTCCGCCGGTCCGGCTCTATCGCGAAGGCGTGCTGAACGAGGACCTGCAGGAGATGTTCCTGCTCAACTGCCAGGTCCCGCGCGAGCGCCTGTCCGACCTGCGCGCCCAGATGTCGGCCAACCGGCTCGCGGTCCGGCGCATGCAGGATCTGTGTGGCAAATACGGCACGGACAAGGTGCTGGCCGCCGGCGAGGCGCTGCAGGACTATGCCGAGCGCAAGATGCGCGCCGGCATTGCCGCCATTCCTGACGGCAGCTACAGCTTCTCCGACCAGTTCGACAGCAATCAACGCGGCGACCGGATCCGGCTTTCCGTCGAGATCACCATTGCCGGCGACGAGATGACGCTCGCCTTCGATGGCCCGCCGCAGCTTCGTGCCGGGCTGAACCTGATCTATACCTCGCTGCTGGCGGCAAGTTATTTCGCGGTGAAATCGGTCGTCGATCCGACGATCCTGCCCAATGCCGGGCTCGCCCGTCCGCTGACGGTGACGGCACCCAAGGGCTCGATCCTCAACTGCGAGCATCCTGCCGCCGTCGACGGCCGTATCGCCGCCGCCCAGCGGGTCTGCGACCTCGTCTACGGCGCGCTTGCCAAGGCGCTGCCCGGCAAGGTCATGGCGGCCGGCAACGGCTGCTGCACCGGCGCGATCTTCAACGGCACCCATGCGGACGGCTCGATCTGGGTCTATCTCGAAACCATCGGCGGCGGCGGCGGCGCGCGACCGTCCTCCGACGGCCTCTCGGGCATCCATGTCAGCCTCACCAACACCTCGAATCTTCCCGTGGAATCGCTGGAGCTCGAATATCCGCTGACGCTGCTGCGCTACGAACTGGTGGATGATTCCGCCGGCGCCGGCACCTATCGCGGCGGTATGGGCGTGCGCCGGGTCTATCGCGCGGAAAAAGCCTGCCGGTTCACCGTCGAGGGTTCCCGCGTCGCTTCCGAGCCCTGGGGCCTCGATGGCGGCACCTCGGCGCGTGGCACCGTGCTCGACTTCGGCGACGGCCGCACCGATTTTTCCGGCATGGTCGACCTGAAACCGGGCCAGATCGTCTCGATCGTGACCCCCGGCGGCGGCGGCTATGGCGATCCGGCGGCACGCGACCCGGCAGCCGTCCGGCGCGACCTTGCCGAGGGACGCATCAGCGCCGCGACCGCCGAGCGCGTCTACAAGCAGTAGCGGCAGCCGGTCGCGGCCGGCCTTTCATCCGATTTCCATCCTGATCGCAGGCGCTCGCGCCTGCGGACACTCTCCCTTTGACCCTTTCAACCCAGAACAGGAAAAACCATGGTCAAGATCACCAAAGTCAAATCCGGCTCCATCTTCGAAACCAAGGAAAGCTATTCGCGCATTGTCTGCGTCGACGACTGGATCTTCGTCTCCAACACCGCCGGCCGCAACTACAAGACCCGCGAAATGTCGACCGATCCGGTCGAGCAGGCCCGCCAGTGCTTCGACAATATCGAGGGCGCGCTGAAGGCGGTTGATTCCTGCCTTGAAGATGTCGTCCAGTCGAAGATCTTCATCCCCTATGTCGAGGACGCCAAGGCGGTGATGGAATATGTCGGCGAGCGCTTCCGCGGCATCGACCCACAGCGCACCGTCACCTGCTCGCCGCTCGGCGCGCCGGACTTCAAGGTCGAGATCGAAGTCACAGCCTATCGCGGCGCTGCCAAGGCCGACGTCGAGGAAATCACCATTTCGCTCGGCTGAAAACCGTGCATGCCGCGGCAGCGGCCATTCCTGGTCGGTGTCGCCTGTCTTGACGCGTCGGGTTAGCGAAAAACCGGATTCCACTTTTTCGCCCGACGCTCTATTCCATCGCCTGCTTCAACGCGGGCGGTGGGGATTGTCGAATGAGCATCCTTCCTCCCGGCATGAGAAGCGCTCAATTGCGTTGGTCGCTGACCGGTGCCTTTTATCGGATCATCCGGAATCAGGCAGGTATGACCAATGCATCCAATCGTCAGTCTGCGGGCGCTGTCGCTCCAGACACAATCCCATGGTGAAACCTATGAGGCGCGTCTGGCCGCCGTGGCGGCGCCGCTTGGCGCAAAGCGGCTCGGCGCGCGCTATGTCGAGCTTCCTCCGGGCAAGAAGGCCTGGCCCTTTCACTGCCATCACGCCAATGACGAGCTCTTTGTGATCCTGTCCGGGGCCGGCGTGCTGCGATATGGCGGGGAGGAACATGGCGTGAGCGCCGGCGATGTGGTCGTCTGTCCCGCCGGCGGGGTCGAAACGGCCCATCAATTGCGGGCTGAAGGCGCTGAACCGCTTCGTTACCTGGCGATCAGCACGATGAACGAGCCCGATGTTCTGGAATATCCCGACAGCGGCAAGGTGGCGGTGTTCGCAGGTTCCGCGCCGGGCGGCGAAAAAACGGCCCGACGTCTGGAACTGACGGTGAAGAAAAATGCGGCCGTCGGATACTGGGAGGGAGAGGAATGAATTCGCTCCGAAACAGGAAAACCCTGCGTTCCGACGGCAGCCGGGCGTTCATCGTTCTCGCGGCCATTGCCGTGCTGCCCGCATCCGCCTTGGCGATGGAGCTGACAAGCTCATCTTTTGACGATGGCGGTGCTGTTCCGCTTCGCCATGCGCTGCGCGGATCGGGATGTCTTGGACAGAACGTCTCACCGGCGCTTGAATGGAACGATGCGCCTCCGGAAACCAAAAGCTTTGCCGTGACCATGTTCGATCCGGATGCGCCAACCGGAAGCGGCTGGTGGCACTGGGTGCTGGTCAATATTCCTGCCGATGTGACGGCGCTGGCCGAAGGGGCGCGGCCGGGAAAGGCGTTCGCCACAAGGACGGATTTCGGCATGGCCGGTTACGGCGGTCCCTGTCCGCCGGCCGGCGCTGCGCCGCATCGCTACGTCATCACCGTCTATGCGCTCGATGTCGACAGCCTGCCGCTGGACGCCATGTCGTCGGGTGCGATGGCGGGATACATGATCAACAGCCATGCGCTTGCCAGGGCGCGTATCACAGGGCTTTTCGGGCGCTGACGGAGTGCGTTTCCGGGCAAGACCGGAGCGCCTCAAACGCCTTCTGGTTTCATGACGTTCCGCCTGCCGCCTCAGCCAGCATCCAGGTCCGGAGGTTTCTGATGCGGCGGTCGCGCTCAAGGGCGGGCGGATAGCACAGATAATAGCCGCCATTTGCCGGAACCTGATGCTTCATGATCGGGGAGAGCCTGGCGGCGGCGATATCGCAGGCCGCAATCTCGACGCCCGCGAATGCGAAGCCGGCGCCGTCGATCGCCGCCTTGAGGCCGAGACCGGAGGAGTCGACGATTGTGATTGCGCCCGGCTTGACGGGACCGCCGGGCAGGGTCTCGTTCCACCGCTGGAAATCGCCGCGCCGGTGCTGGGAAAGAAACAGGTTGGTTTCGGAGATGGCCTTGCGGATATCGGCTTGGTCCCGCCCTTGCCAGTCGGCCGGACGACCAAGCAGGGTCAGGTGTTCATCGAACAGGCGTTCGCAGAGGACGCCCGCCCATTGCCCGGAACCGTGACGCACGGCGGCATCCGCGACGCCGGCGCCCAGATCGACGGCGGTCTGGGTCGTGGATATCAGCAGTTCGAAGCCGGATCGCGCAAACGGATAGGAGGCCATTCGCGGCGACAGCCAGTGGACCGCGAATGTCGGCAGCATGGACAGGCGCAGCGGGCCAAGCTTGCGCTCCTTCTTCAAGGCTCCGACCGCCTCGATGATCCGCGTGAAACCGATGGTCAGGTCCGGGGACAGCTGCCGTCCGGTTTCCGTCAGCTCAAGGCGCGCGCCGACGCGGCGCATCAGCTCGACCCCCAGCATATCCTCGAGGATGCGAAGCTGATGGCTGACGGCCGACGGCGTCACGCCGATTTCTTCGGCCGCGTCCTTGATGGACATATGGCGCGCGGCAACCTCGAAGGCGCGCAGCGCATTCAAGGGCACTGTGAGCCGGTTCGGCTCGATCCGGTGACTTTCCAAAATCCGCGTCTCCAAATCCTGTTCCATCGCCGCGCCCCGCAGCTTCATCTTTCGTGAGGATGGGCGGCGAGCGGAGGCATGACGAGCGACGATGATATTGGAGGGAACATATTTGGCAAAGTCTTGATGTCAGCACCTCAGTCCGGCGCAGAAGGCATCCATGAGCATGCGCCCCTGAGCCCATGCGCCAAGGCCGCTTGCGCCGTTGATGTGGCCGCAGGCGCCGACCTCCACGAGACCGGCTTTCCATTCCTTCGCGCGCGTCCTGACATGGTCCGGCGCGGCATAGGGATCATTGGCGCTTGCAATGATCAGCGCTGGAAACGGAAGCGGCCGCCGGGGCGGGTTTGCGAAGCCGGCCGCTGCCGCCGGGAATGCCGCGGAGCCGGGATCTGGTACGGCAACGAGAAAAGCGCCGCTGATGCGGCCCGCGATCTGCTCGGCCGCATGAGCGACGAGCAGGCAGGCGAGGCTGTGCGCGACCAGAACAGGCGGTGATCGCGCGCTGTCGATCTGTCGTTCCAGCGCAAGGCGCCAGTCGGCAAGAACGGGCTTATCCCAGTCGGACGGACGGAACCGGGCGAAGCAAGGGTCCGCGGCTTCCCAATGGCTTTGCCAGTGGGTTTCGCCGGAGCCGCCAATGCCCGGAAGCGTGATGAATGAGGTCATTGTGCCGCCGTATCTGGAGAGGCCAGGCTCTCACCCCGGCCAACCGTGTTCTTCGCGTGAGGATCATAGGCCCTTGCGGGAGGCCGGAAAATGAAATCATCTCAACGGGTCCGCAGCATTTCTCATGCCGCCGGCTTCGCGGAAGCCGCGTTCGTCATGCGAGCGTCAGAAGGGCGCGGCGGAATTCGGGCTCGCTGAGAACCACTTCGCCGGCGCCAAGCGCGCTGGCATGGGTGAGCGCGCGCGCGGTGAGGCGCTGGGCGATCTCCACGGCGCGCGGCAGGGTCAACCTGCGCGCCAGCCCTGCGACAATCAGCGCTGCAAAGAGATCGCCGGTTCCGGGCAGCGCGACCGGCAGATGCTCCACCGGGTGCCGGCTTGGGCCGTCATCGCCGAGAATGACGCTCTCGATATGACCGGCAGGGGTGTCTTCCAGCGCGCAGCCCGTCGCGATCAGATGTGCGTTGGGCGCGATGCGGAGGTAGGTTCTGGCCGCTTCGAGGTCGTTCAGGTTCGCGATCTTCCGCCCGGTCAGCCAGGCGAGTTCGAACGGGTTCGGGGTTGCGATGTCGGCCATCGGCAGCAGGCGGTCGCGCATGACGTCGGCAATGGCTTCCGGCACGTAAAGCCCGGGGCCGGTGTCGCCCATCACCGGGTCGCAAAGATAGACGAGGCGTGGGTTGACGGCCTTGGCCTCGGCCACGAAATCCGCCACCATCAGCGCCACGTCGAGAGAGCCGATATAGCCCGTCAGAATGAAATCCGCCCGCTCCGGCAGGCCGCGTTCGCGCGCGCCTTGCAGCAGATCGGAGAAAAATTCGGGCGGAAGCGCCCGGCCGCGCAGCGTCGGATAGTCGGGCGTGTTGGAAAAGATCACGGTCGGGATCGCCGCTACCTCCAGCCCCGCCGCCTGCATGGGAAACAGCGCCGCGGAATTGCCGACATGGCCGAACACGACCTGGCTCTGGATCGAGATCACGAAAGGCGGTGGGTTCATGCTGTGCCGTCCAGTCTGTTGCGCCAGTCTTCGACGCGGCCGCTTTCAAGCCGCCGCACCGCATATTTCCGCCAGCCTTCAGCCAGCACGTCAAGCGCTGCAATGCCCTTGAGTTCATTCAGGTTCAGCCGGTCGACATAAAGCGCATGCCAGAGCCGGTGCAGGGTCCAGTCCGGGGCCGTGCGGTCGACACGCTCGAGCCGGTCCCCCGTCGTCACGATGCCGTGTTCCAGCACCCGATAATACCAGCCCGTCCGGCCGGTCTGCTGCACACGGCGGGCCATGTCCGGCACGGCGAAACGGTGGTTGAGCTTCCAGCAGGGCTGCCGTCCCTGGGAGATCTGCACCAGCGCCGTGCCTAGCCGGAAGATGTCGCCGACGGCGACGTTGATCTCGGTCAGACCGGAGGCCGAGATGTTCTCGCCAAATCCGCCGGGTGCGCCCAGCGCCGGCAGATCCCCCAACTCCTCGCGCCATAGCGTGTAATGATCCAGCGGATAATGATGCACCGCCTTCTCGACGCCGCCATGGACGCGCCGGTCCGCCTGTTCGTCGCCCTCGAACCCTTCGGGACCAAGCCGAAGCGGTCTGTCCGCCGGTTGTTTCACAATGCCGCTTAGCGCGCCGCTTTCCGCCAGCGGCCGGGCGCGCCCGGTCAGAAGGGTGATCGCGGTCATGCAGGCAGACCTTGCAGCCAGGCCCGGAGCATGGACCCGCCGGCGCGCTTCAGCGACGGGCCATGGGGCCGGGCCTCGCGGCGCAGGATCAGGGCGGATTTCGACATTGAAGGCCTCTTGCGTTTTGACATTTGTCTCGCGAATATCCGGCCTACTGAAAAGAGCCAGTTTTCGAAATTTGGATAGGCCGGTTGCCATGGCCCCTGACCCGGGCAGGGCCGTTATTTGGGCGCCATGCGCAGGGCGCCGTCGAGACGGATCGTTTCGCCGTTCAGCATCGGATTGTCGAGGATCGACAGCACGAGGCGGGCATATTCGGCCGGCTGGCCGAGCCTGGACGGGAAGGGCACGGAGGCGCCGAGGCTCTGTTGCGCGGCTTCGGGCAGGCCCTTCAGCATCGCGGTCTCGAAAATGCCGGGAGCGATCGCCATGACGCGGATGCCGAGCGGCGCAAGTTCGCGGGCGGCCGGCAGCGTCAGCGCGATGATCCCGCCCTTGGAGGCGGCATAGGCGGTCTGGCCGATCTGGCCCTCGAAGCCCGCGATCGAGGCGGTGTTGATCGCAACCCCGCGCTCGCCGGTATCGAGCGGATCGAGCGTCGCGGCGGCCTCGGCGAAAAGCCGCAACATGTTGAAACTGCCGATCAGATTGACCTCAACGGCGCGCCGGAATTCCACGAGCGGCATGACGCCGGCTTTGGACAATATCTTTTTCGCGGGCGCGATCCCGGCGCAATTGACAAGGACACGCGCCTTGCCGTTCTTCGCCTCGGCGGCCGCAAACGCTGCTTCCGCTTCGTCTGACGAGGCGACGTCGCAGCGCAGCGCAAGCCCGCCGATTTCCTCTGCGACGGCGCGCGCGGCCTCGATGTTGAAATCGACGAGCGTGACATTGGCGCCCCGCGCGGCAAGCGCCCGGGCGGTGGCCGCGCCGAGCCCGGAGCCGCCGCCGGTGATGATAGCGTGAAGATTATTCAGGTCCATGTTTTCCTCCTCAATTTCGGCCGTTTGTGGCGCGCAAGGGCGCCGGCGCGGCGTTTCGTTCAATCGCCCATCGGCGCAATTCCGTCTTGACGACCTTGCCGATCGTATTGAGCGGCAGTGTTTCGACCGTTTCCAGCCGTTCGGGAAACTTCTGCCGGGCAAGTCCGAGGCGATCGAGATGCGCCGTCATCTCGGCGAAATCGAAGCCCGCGCCATCACGCAGGATGACGAAGGCGACGACCAGTTCGCCGCGCTCGGGATCGGGGATGCCGACCACCGCCGACTGGCGGATGGCGAGATGGCGGGCGAGCGCGTTCTCGATCTCGAGCGGTGAGAGGTTCTCGCCCTTGCGGATGATGATATCCTTGCTGCGGCCGGTAATTTCGAGATAACCGCCTTCGAGCCGCCGTCCGAGGTCGCCCATCATGAAGAAACCGTCGGCGATGAACGCCCCTTCGTCGTCGCGGGCGTCGAGATAGCCGAGGAACATGCGTGGCGAACGGACTGCAATCTCGCCGCTTTGCCCGTTCGCGACGGGGTCTCCGTCTGCTCCCAGAATGCGCAGTTCCGCCTCGCAATACCCATCGGTTCCGGCATGGGCGGCCGCATCCTCCCGGGTGGTGATACCGGGACAGACCAGCGGCACTTCGGACGAGCCGTAGGCGCGCGAGACCACGGTATCGGGAAAATGCGCGAGCCCCTCGAGGATCAGTTCGGGCGGCACCTGGGCGCCGCCGCATATGAAACGCCTCAGACCGGGAAGGCGGGTGCCGGCCCGCCCGGAAGCTTCGATCAGGCCGCGCAGAAATGGCGTCGCCCCGGCCATGAAGGTCGCGCCGTGCGCTTCGATGTCGGCGACGGCGCGGTCCGGGTCCCAGCTTTCGGCGAGCACGGCGGCGCAATCGGTGATCCAGGGAAATTCGAAGGCATAGATCGAGCCGCCGATATGGGCGATCGGCGAGGGGACATAGAGCCGGTCATCGGCCCCGATCCCCCAGAACCCGGCTGCCATGCGGATCACCGCATCGATAGAGGCATGGCTGTGCAATACGCCCTTCGGCCCGCCGGTCGTGCCCGAGGTGAAGAGGATCATCTTGATGTCGTCGTTTTCGGCAAGGGCCGGCGTGCCGGGCGCATGGCGGATCAGCCGGTCGAAGCTCAGTTCGCCTTTCGCGCCGTCACGCAGCGTGATCACGAGGCGCGGCGGCGCCGGCAAATCCGCGATCAGCGCCGGAAAATCCTTGCCGCGAAAGGTTTCGGGCACGAACAGCGCCTCGACGCCGCAAAGCGGCAGCATGGTCGAAAGCTCGGCCGAGCGGTAGATCGTCAGAAGCGGCACGATCCGGTAACCGAAAAGCGATGCCGCGAGGTTGATGACGCAGGCCTCCCACCAGTTCGGCAACTGGAAGCCGATCGCGGCGCCGGGCTGAAGGCCGCGCGCGGTAAGCGCGCCGCCGAGATTCAGCGCCGCCTGAAGCATTTCGGCGCGGCTGACCGCCCGTCCGCCCTCGATGACGACGATCCGCTCCGGGTCCGCTGCCGTCTTTTCAAGCGCGATCGCGCCGAGGCCGGGGCCGTGCGCCATGCTGGTGCGGCCGGCCGCGCGCAGCGCCTCCAGTCGGTTTTCAAGCGTGGTCATGACTTCTGCTTCCGCGCGATCCGCTCCTTCATCGCCTGAACAGCGGCGCGGTGCTCGTTTGAGTGCACCGAAAGCGCCTCGTAGGCAAGGCCCGTATCCATCGCCATATGGGCGATCCGCTTCAGTTCGAGATTGATCACCGCCTTCGTCCGCCGCCGCGCCTGGATCGCGCCGGCGAGAAGCCGGTCGACAAAGGCATCGACCGTCTGATCGAGTTCCGCATCGGCGACCACATGGTTGATGAGGCCGATCCGCTCGGCCTCGCGCGCGCAAACAAGGTCGCCGGTCAGGAGATATTCCTTGGCGCGGGCAAAACCGACGAGTTGCGGCCAGATCACCGCGCCGCCATCGCCGGCGACAAGCCCGACGCTCACATGCGGATCGCCGATCCGCGCCGTCTCGGCGGCAAAGATGACGTCGCAGAAAAGCGCCAGCGTCGCGCCGAGACCGACGGCCGGTCCGTTGACCCTGGCGATCACCGGCTTTTCGATGTCGAGCAGGCGAAAGATGATCCTCTTCGCGTCGGCCACTTCCTGGTCGAAGGCGGCCGGATCGGCGATGATTTCCTCCATGCGCGAAAGATCGCCGCCAGCGGAAAAGGCCCGGCCGGCGCCGGTCAGGACGATGACGTCGGAGCCCTCGTCCCGGTCGGCGAAGTCGAGAACATCAACGAGTTCGCCATGCATGGTCGGGCCAAAGGCGTTCAGCACCTCCGGCCGGTTGAAGGTGATCGTCAGCAGCCGGTCGCGCCGCTGAAGCAGGATCGTCTCGAATTCGGGCAGGCCGTGCATCAATTCCCCCACAGGCGGTCGGCTGCCATTGTCTGATTCTCCCCCGCGCCGCCAAGAGCGGACTTTAAGAGCTTGGCGCGATATGTCCAGCGGTGCAAAGGATGTTCGAGCGTCAGACCCATGGCGCCCATGAACTGGTGCAGATCGCCGGCAATGCGGCCGGAGGCCTCCTGGATATAGCCGAGCGACAATGCGGCCATTGCGGGATCGCCGGTCTGCGCCGCCTTCTGCACCATCAGTTCGCCAGCTTCAATCGAGATGACGGCCTCGGCGAGCCGATGCTGGATCGACTGGAAGGCGCCGAGCGGGCGTCCGAACTGCCGGCGCTCGCGGACATGGGCAAGGACTGCCTGGAACCCGCCGGCAAGCACGCCGGCAAGCTCGGCGGCTACCGCGACGCGCCAGCGGGTGCGCACGACCTCGGGGTCGATGTCGATCGGGTTCCAGTCGAGATATTCACCGGAAAGAACGCTCATCGGATAGGCAAACAGGCTCGCAACTTCTTGGCATGAGGCGGGCGAGACCGGCGCGGAGCTGACGCCGTCATCGTCGATCCGGATGACGGTCTTCGCCACCGGCAGGAAGCGCGTCGGCCGGTCGGCCGCGCCCTCGATCACGGCGATCGGCCGGGGAAGCTCGGCGCCGACAAGCGGCCGGATGAGGGCGGAGGCCGCCGCTTCCACCGTGACCGGCAGCCGGGCGAGCCGGCCGATCAGGGTTGCCGCCGCCGCCGGACCGAGGGTTTCCTCCGGCGCGCAGTCATAAAAGCCCTGCTCCTCGAGCAATCGGTCGAAGCTTGCAGACCATTCGAAACGGGCCCAGTCCGCGCCGGCTCGGAAACCGGCTTCCGGCGCGGTCATCATCTTTTCCAGCATCGCGAGGAAAGCCTGCTGGTCGTCATTCGGCTCGAACAGCATCAGCTTACCTCCCGCGGCAGATCGAGGTGTCGGCGCGCGATCAGGCCGAGCTGGATTTCGCTGGCGCCGGCGGCAATGCCGGTGACGATGGCGCGCTCGTGATGGGCGAGGAACTCCGGGCTCGCATCGCCGGAATAGGCGTCCGGTAGGTAATCAAGGCCGAAATCGGCAACGGCGTGATCGGCCCGAATGACGGCGGAGCGGGCAATATTGGCCATCGCGCCGGGATCGATGCCGCGGGCGATCCGGTCAACGACCCGGTAGACCAGCAACCGCGCGGCCTCGCAGGCCCCGGTCGCTGCCGCCGCGCGGGCGCGCACCGGTGCGCCGGAGAAATCGCCGCGCTGCTTCAGTGCCTCGACCATGGAATTGAGCACCCGCCCGGAGAGTTCATAGCGCGGAATGCCGACGCGCTCGTTGGCGAGCGAATAGCCGATCACGGACCAGGCCTCGCCTTCCCCGGCAAGCCGGGCGGTGACCGGCACGCGCACATCGGTGAAGAACACCTCGTGGATATCGCCATGGCCGATCAGGCTCGGAATTGCCCGAACCTCGATGCCGGGGCTTGCCATCGGCACCAGCACGATCGAGATGCCCTGCTTGTCGCCGGCCTTGCCGGCCGTGCGCGCCAGAAGAAAGCAATGCTCGGCCATGCCGGCATAGGAGGTCCAGATCTTCGACCCGTTGATGATATAATCGTCGCCGTCGCGAACGGCCCGCGTCGAAAGAGCGGCGAGATCGGAGCCGGCATTGGGCTCGGAAAAGCCCTGACACCAGATCGCCGTGCCCGCCGCCATCGGCGGAATGAAGCGGCGCTTCTGCTCGTCGCTGCCAAAGCGCATCAGCGTCGGGCCGATCCAGTTGACGTTCATGTACTGGCCGCCGCGCGGCTCTCCGGCCGCCCACATTTCCTCGCCGAGTATGAAGTGTTCCCAGGTGCTGAGCCCCGCGCCGCCCCATTCGCGCGGCCAGTGCGGCACCAGCAGGCCGGCGGCGGCGAGTTTCGGGCAGAATTCCAGACTGAACGCGGTCTGTTCACGCGAACCCGGCCCGTGACGGCGGATTGCGTCCCATCCCGGTGGCAGCTCGCGGTCGAGGAATTCGCGGACCCGCGCGCGAAACGCCCGTTCCCCGTCCGTCCATTCGAAATCCATGGCCCAGTATCCTCCACATTATGGGATGATTTTCGTATTCTCTTTTCATCGAAATAACTGAACTGCGCGGGCAACCTTGTCAAGAACCCAATTTAATTCGGGTTCTATGTGGATTTTCATTTGTCTATGACATAAAGTTGGGGCAAATGATTTACGGCAAAGAGTGGCCACATAGTGGAACAATAGTGAAATAAGTCGATCAGCTGGCGATTTCCGAGCGGATGGCTCCTCTCAGGAGGTAGGGTCATTCCGCGATCGATGGCGGCGTTCGGGGAGGGATTGAGACGATGGAGCTTGAATTCTCGCTTGAGGATGAGGCCTTCCGGCAGCAGGCGCGGCAATGGCTTGCCGAAAACGTGCCGCAGGAAAACGCCCCCGCTGACGGAATGGCGGCGCGCGACTTTGCCGCCGCCTGGATGGCGCGCTGCCATGCCGGCGGCTTTGCCGGCATCGCCTGGCCGGAAGACTATGGCGGTCGGGGGCTTGCGCCCGAGCGGCTGCTGATCTGGTACGAGGAATATGTCCGCGCCCGCGCGCCCTCCGCGCTTGATTGCACCTTCGTTGCGCTCAACCATGCGGGACCGACGCTGATCGCCCGCGGCTCGGATGCGCAGAAGGCCTTCCATCTGCCCCGGATCCTCGCCGGGCAGTCGATCTGGTGTCAGGGCTTTTCTGAGCCCAATGCCGGCTCCGATCTCGCCTCCCTTTCCACCAGCGCTGTCATCGACGGCGACGAGCTCGTGGTCAACGGCGCCAAGATCTGGTCGAGTTTCGCCGATATCGCCGACTATCAGGAATTGCTGGTGCGCACCGAGCCGGGTTCGAAACGGCACAAGGGACTTTCCTGGGTGATCTGCGACATGAAGACGTCGGGCATCACCGTGCGGCCGATCGAGAACATGGCGGGGGCGACCCATTTCGCCGAGGTCTTCTATGATGATGTCCGCATTCCGCTCGAAAACGTCGTCGGCGGGCTGCATGACGGCTGGCGCGTGGCGATGACCACGCTCGGCTTCGAGCGCCGGACTGCCGCCATGGGCCTGCAATTCGAACTTTCGGTGAAGATCGAGGACCTGATCGCGATGGCGCGGCCTTCACCCGGCTCGGCGATCGCCGAGCGCCTCGGCAGGCTTCGGGCCGAAGCGGCGGCGCTTCGGGCCATGACCTGGCGTTCGCTGCTGCGCGAACCGTCTGGTCCCTTCGACGGCTCGCTGGTGCGGCTTCGTTTCGGCGAACTGTCGCAGGCGATCCACCGCGCGGCGATGGACGTGCTGGGCCCTGACGGACTTGGCCACAGCCGCTGGAGCCATGACTATCTCGAAAGCTACAGCGAGACGATTGCCGGCGGAACGGCCGAAATCCAGCGCAACATCATTGCCGAGCGCATTCTCGGCCTGCCCCGGGAGTGAGCGATATGGCCTGCGATCTCAATCTCAACGCCGATCAGCGACAGATCCTCGATGCCGCCGCCGCGCTGCTTGCGGCCGATGCACCGGACCCACTGGCGGAAATTGCCGGCTTCGGCGCCTTCGCCCTGTCGCTCGACGAGGAATTCGGCGGCGCGGGGTTTACTCTCGTCGAGGATGCGCTGCTTCATGTTCTCTTCGGTCGGCATCTCGTCTCGACCCATGCGCTTGCGACCACGCTCGCCGTCCGGATTGCCGCGCGGGCGGGGCTTGACGAACTGGCCACGGAATTTGCGTCCGGCGCGCAGATGGCGGCCGTCGCGGTCGCCGCCGGCGGCGCCCTGCGTCTGGTCGAACCCGCCGGTGCCAGACATGCGGTGGTCTTCGATGGCAACCGACTCCGTCTCGTCGCGGTTGCCGGTCTCGCGGGAAGCACTGAAACGGGGCTTGGCGGGACGGTGGCCCTGAGCACGGTTGAAGCCGGGGCGGCGGACACGGTTGCCGAAACCGCGGATGCCGACATCCGCGCCTTCGCCGATTTGCTGGTTTCGGCCGAACTTCTGGGCATTGCCGAGGCGACGCGCGATCTTGCGGTCGCCTATGCCGGCACGCACCGCCAGTTCGGCAAGCCGATCGGCGCGTTCCAGGCGGTCAAGCATCACGCGGCCAATATGGCGATCGCCGCTGAAACCCTGTCCGCGACGCTCGACATGGCGGCAATTTCCCTCCGCGACGGGCGCGCGGATGCGGGCTTTCAACTCGCGGCGCTTTGCCTGATCGCCCCGGACGCTGCCCTTGCCAATGCCCGGACCGCGATCCAGCTTCACGGCGGCATCGGCTTTTCGGCGGAGGCGTCCGTGCATCGTTTTCTCAAGCAGGCGCATCTGTTGCGGCTTCTGCTTTCGCCGCGCGACATGCTGGCCGAGCCCGCGCCGATGGCGCCGCGCGCGCCAAGCCGGGAGGTAACACCATGACCGTTGCATTGATCACCGGCGCTTCGAGCGGCATCGGCCTTGCCACCGCGCGGGCCTTTCTCGGCGCCGGCATCGCCGTCGTCGCGGTGGCGCGCGATCCCGAAAAACTTCGCCGGATGGAGGCCGATAGCGCCGTCCTCGGCGCGGAGCTTGCAACACTTGCCGTCGACGTGACCGAAGACGACGGACCGCGCCGGGCCGTCGCCTGCGCGATCGAGCGCTTCGGCCGTCTCGATCATCTCGTCAACAATGCCGGCATCGGCAGCCCGAAACCTGTGCACGAGACCGATGACGAGACACTCGACGCCTTTCTGGGCCTGATGCTGCGCGCGCCCTTCCGGCTTTGCCGCGAGGCCTTGAGGCATTTCGGCGACGAGGCCACGATCGTCAATGTCAGTTCCACCTATGCGCTGGTCGGCGGGCTTCGCGGCGGCGCCTATTCGGCGGCGAAGGGCGGCATCGACGCGCTGACCCGCCACCTCGCCTGCCAGTACGGCGCCTCCGGCATCCGCAGCAATGCCGTGGCGCCGGGGGTGATCCCGACGCCGATGACCCTGCACCGCCTGGAGGATGAGGGCTTCCGCCGGATGAACATCGACATGACGCCCGCTCCCAGCATGGGCCGGGCGGAGGATGTCGCCGAGGCGATCCTGTTTCTGTCCTCGAGACGCTCGCGCTTCATCAACGGCCAGGTGCTCGCCGTCGATGGTGGCTGGTCTTCGACCCGGTTCCTGAGCGAGGCGGCGCTCACCGCCGAGCGCACCTTCGTCGATCCCGGTTTCAGCCATTCGGGCAGACGGGGGGAGGAGGCGGAGTGAGGACTTCCAATCTCCCCCTCAAGGGCGGAGATTGTGGGTGGGTGGGCTTGCCCAGGTCTGCACCGGGCCGCAGTCGGGACTTGGAACCGGCCCGTGCATGGCCGAGCGTGAGGGGCGGGCGTTTTTTGTGGCCCGCCCTCGTCAGTTCCTGAGCGGCTTGCCGGTTTTCAGGAAATGGGCCATGCGCGCGGCCGTTTCCGGTGTTTGGATCAGCATCGTCAGCGCTTCGCATTCGCGCTGCATCATCTCGTCTTCGCTGATCGCGCGCGATTGGTCGGCCTCCGGTCCGCCGGTCATCACATCGGCGATTGCCTCGGCGATGCGCAGATCGGTTCCCGTGCTGCGGCCGGCGGCGAGATTGCCGCGCATTGCCGTCGTCAGCCCGAGAAAGCCGGAATGGCCGGTGACGGTGAGGAGCGCCTGCGGCGGCGGCGCGTAGGCCTCGGCGAGCTCAAGCGCCTTCTGCCGGGCGGCATCGAACACGGCGTCGCGATGCATCACGATGGCATCATCCGGCCGGAGCAGCAGTTTTTCGGCTGCCTCCGGCGCGGAACCGGAAACGAAGGCGCCGAGCACGAGATTGAAGGCGTGGGCGGCGCTGGCAAGCGGACCCGCCGGTCGTGCCCGCTCCTGAGCGCGCAGCAGCGCCTGTGTGCAGCCGCCCCAGCCGGGCAGGAGGCCGAGATTGGCCTCGGGCAGGCCGAAGCGCGCTTCGGCATGGGCGACGATCGCATCGGCGTGGAGCGCAAGTTCGCAGCCGCCGCCAAGCGCCACGCCCTGCACGGCGGCCACCACCGGCGCGGGCGCATATTTCAGCGCCAGAAAGAGCTGCTGGCCGCGACGGATGAAGCTGGAAATGCCGGCAAAATCGCCCGCCTCGATCGCCGTGACGAAATAGCCGAGATCGGCGCCGGCGGAAAAGGCGCGCGGCGAGCGGCTGGCCAGCACCAGCGCCCGGTAGTCGCTGCCGGCCTTGCCGATCGCGGCTTCGAGCATGTCCTGCACACCGGGCGAAATCGCGTTCATCTTGCGGTGGATCTCGAAGACGGCTAGCCCGTCCTTCATGATGTGCAGCGAGGCATCGTCATTGCCGGCGAGCAGGTTCGCACCCGAAAGAAACGCGGGGGCCGCCGTTTTCGCCTCGGGCAGTCGGTCGTCCTCGAGAAGTGCGGGAACGGCAAGTCCGAGATCCGCGATGTTCCTCCGGATCAGCGGCAGGCCGGCCCGGCTTGCAAGCGCGAAGGGTCCCTCGCGCCAGGAATAGCCGAGCACCATGGCGGTATCGACATCGGCCGGATCATGGGCGATGGCGCGGCCATGTGCGCCGGCATAGGCGACGACGCGGGCGAGCACAGCCGCCGCGTAACGTCCGAGCCGGCTCTCGCTTTCAATCAGCGCCGCAATATTGCCAGCGCCCGGCGGCGGTTCCGGCGTCTGCTGCGGCCGGTACTCGCCCGAAACGAGATCGAGGGCGAAACGGGCGCCATCCTTGTCCTTGCGGTAGAAGCCGGCGCCGCTCTTGCGGCCGAGATGGCCTGCTGCGATCATCTCGCGGGCGCGTTCCCATTCCGGAAGATCGAAATGCTTCAGGTCGTCATCGGCGGGAAGGGCGGCCATCAGGCTGCCCCAGACGGCTGGAATGAGGTCGATGCCGATAAGGTCCATCAGCCCGAAGACGCCGGTGCGCGGCATGCCGAGTGCGGCGTGAACGGCATCGGCCTCCTCGACCGTCAGGCCCATGCGCTCGGCCTCCAGAAGCGCCACCGCGAGCCAGTAGCAGCCGATGCGATTGGCGATGAAACCGGGCGCATCGCGGCAGTCGATCACCGTCTTGCCGAGCCCGTCGCGGGCGGCGCGGCGCACCGTCGCGGCGATTTCGGGCGCGGTCTCCTCGCAGATCACCAGTTCCATCAGCGGCATGCTGCGCGGCGGATTGAAGAAATGGCTGATGACGAAATCGCGCCGGAACCCATCGGGCATACCCGCCGTCAGTGCGGCATGGGGAATGGTCGAGGTGTTGGAGGAGACGATGCTCCCGGGCTTGCGGGCGCGGTCGATGCGGGCGTTGAGATCGCGCTTGACGTCGAGGTTCTCGACAATCGCCTCGATGATCCAGTCAGCCCCGGCGACGCGGTCGAGATCATGCTCGATCGTGCCGGGGGCGACGCGTGTCACGGCGGCCTCGCCCATGAAGCCGCCGGCCTTTGTCTGGCGGGCGATCCCGGCTTGGGCCGGGCCTGGGCCGCCATCGGGACCGGCGATGTCGAGGAGGTCGACAGGGATGCCGGCATTGGCGAATTGCGCGGCGATGCCGCTCCCCATCGTGCCGGCGCCGATCACCGCCGCGCGCCGGACACCGCTTTCAAGCGCGCCGAGGGCTGCTTTCCGGGTCGTGTTCATCATGCTGCCTCCAGCACCATGGCGATGCCCATACCGCCGCCGATGCACTGGGTGGCCAGGCCGTAGCGTTCGCCGTCACGCTTCAGGAGCGTGGCGCATTTGCCGACGAGCCTTGCCCCGGTCGCGCCGAGCGGATGGCCGAGCGCGATCGCCCCGCCATCGCGGTTGAGCTTTTCCGGGTTGATGTCGAGCGCCCGGCGCGAGGCCTCGGCCTGGGAGGCGAAGGCCTCGTTCATCTCGATGACGCCGATATCGGCGATCGTCCGTCCGGCGCGCGCCATCGCCTTTTGTGACGCGCCGATCGGCCCGAGCCCCATCACCCCCGGTTCGCAACCGGAGACGGCAAAGCCCGCGACCCGGGCGAGCGGGGAAAGTCCATGGCGTTTCAGGAAGGCCTCGCCGCAGACCAGAACGGCAGCCGAGCCGTCGGTCGTCGGCGAGGATGTGGCCGCCGTCACCGAGCCGCCTGCGACAAACACCGGCTTCAGTTCGGCCATCTTTTCAAGCGGGGTGTCGCGCACGCAGCCGTCGTCCGAAACGAGACCGTCGGCCGTGGCAAAGGGCACGATCTCGCTTTCGAGACGTCCGGCGCGTCTTGCGGCAAGCGCCTTCTGGTGGCTCTGATAGCCAAAGAGGTCCTGTTCCGCGCGGCTCACATGGCATTCGCGGGCAACGCGCTCGGCCGTCAGCCCGACGCTGACAAAGTCATCGACCGCATCCTTGCTCCAGCCTGGCGGCGGCAGGAGATTGAAGCCCATCATCGGCACGCGCGACATGCATTCCGTGCCGCCGGCAATGAAGGCATCGCCCGCGCCCATCATCAGCATGCCGGAGGCGATCTGCACCGCCTGGATCGAGGAGCCGCACCAGCGGTTGACGGTCATGCCGCAGGTGGTCACCGGCAGCCCGGCCTCAAGGCCGGTAACGCGGCCGATATTCAGCCCCTGCTCGCCCTCGGGAAAGGCGCAGCCCCAGATCACGTCCTCGATTTCGTCGCCGGGTGCGCCGGTGCGCTCCAGAAGCGCGCGGATCACATGAGCGCCGAGCGCTTCCGGCCGGACGCCGGCCAGCGCGCCCTTGCGCGCGAATGTGAACGGGCTGCGTACATAGCCCGCGATATAAGCCTCGGTCATCGGTTTTACCTCCATTGAATCCATCCTGAAATCTCATTGTCCCTCGAAGCGCGGGGCGCGGCGTGCGCGAAAGGCTGCAACGCCTTCCGCGAAATCGGCGCTGCCGGCGGCCGCGATAAAGGCCTGCCGCTCACGCGTGATCTGCTCTTCGAAGGAGCGTTCCCGGTCGAGCAGGTCGCGGGCGGCGACAAAAGCCCGCGTCGGGCCGCCAGCAAGGCGGCTGGCGCGCGCTGCGACCGCCGCGGCAAAGCCGTCATCGTCGAGCACTTCGGTGACGAGGCCCATGGCGGCAGCGGCCGGCGCATCGAGGGTGGCATCGTTGATCAGCATTTCCACCGTCCGGGCCGGGCCGATGCGGCGTGAAAGCGCATGGGTGAGGCCGCAATCGGGCGTACCGCCGAGGCGGGTATAGGCAACGGCAAAGCGGGCGGACCGCGCCGCGAAAACCAGATCCCCGGAAAGCGCGAGCGCAAAGCCCGCGCCGGCGGCCATGCCCTGAACCGCGGTGACAAGCGGCGCCGGCGCTTTTCTCAGCGTCAGAAGCCCGGCATTCATCGCCGCGAGCAGCCGGTCGATCGCGGCTGGCGCCGATCGGGGATCGGCAAAGGTTTCTATGTCGCCGCCGGCAACGAATGCGCGGCCGGTCGCATCCAGGAGAATGAGCCGCAGCCCCGCGCGGGTGGCTGCCCATTCGGCGGCGTCGCGGAAGGCCTCCGCCGTCTTCTGGTCGATGGCATTCAGCTTTTCCGGCCGGTTGAAGGTGATGCGGGCGATGCCGGTCGAGGGATCGAAGACGGTGAGAACGGGAGGCTCTCCGGTCATGGCACTCTTCCTTTTTCTTCCGGGTCATCGCCCGCTGATGATCTCGCGGGCGATGACCATGCGCTGGATGTCGCTGGTGCCCTCGTAGATCCGGCAGACGCGAACGTCGCGATAGATCCGCTCGACCGGAAAATCGGTGACATAGCCATAGCCGCCGTGGATCTGCAGCGCCTCCGAGGCGACCCGCTCGGCCATTTCCGAGGCGAAGAGCTTGGCCATGGAGGCGGCTTTCAGCGCCGGCTCGCCCGCCCCGCGCAGTGCGGCCGCATGGTGCACGAGTTGCCGCGCCGCTTCGATCTCTGTTGCCATGTCGGCAAGCCTTGCGGCGATCACGCCATGGGCGTGAAGCGGCTTGCCGAAGCTTGTCCGCTCGCCGGCATAGGCAAGTGCTGCCTCAAGCGCTGCCCGCGCCATGCCGACCGATTGCGCGGCGATGCCGATGCGCCCGCCTTCGAGATTGGCAAGGGCGATGCGATAGCCCTCGCCCTCGTCGCCCAGGCGCAGAGAGGCATCGAGTTCGAGATCGTCAAAGGCGATCTGGGCGGTGTCGGAAAGGTTCTGGCCGAGCTTCTCCTCGATCCGTGCGACGCGGTAGCCGGGCGTGTCGGTCGGGACGATGAAGGCGGAAATTCCGCGTTTTCCGGCGTCCGGATCAGTGACGGCGAACACGATCGCGATATCGGCATTCTTGCCCGACGTGATGAACTGCTTGGTGCCGGAAAGGACGTAGCGCTCGCCCACCCGCCGGGCACGGCACTTCAGCGCCGCGGCATCCGAGCCGGCATGGGGCTCGGTCAGGCAGAAGGCGCCGAGCAATTCGCCCCGCGCCATCGGCTTCAGGAAACGCTCTTTCTGGGCATCGCTGCCGAATTTCAGGATCGGGCCGCAGCCGACGGAGTTGTGGACGCTCATGACCGTCGAAAGCGCGCCATTTCCGGCGGCGATCTCCTCCAGCGCCACGGCATAGGCGATGAGATCGGTCAGCGATCCGCCCATTTCCTCGGGCACCAGCATGCCCATGAAGCCGAGTTGCCCCATCTCCGCGATGCGGTCGCGCGGGAAGGTCTTCGTGCGGTCCCATTCGGCGGAGAAGGGCTTCAGCCGCTCCTCGGCGAAGCGCCGCGCCATGTCCTGGACCATCAGATGTTCAGCCGAAAGCAGCATTGTGTCTCCTTGCGCCGTTCAGGCGATTTCGATGGCGAGCGCGGTCGCTTCGCCGCCGCCGATACACAGCGCCGCGACGCCGCGTTTCAGGCCGTGACGTTTCAGAGCCGAAATCAGCGTCACCACGATCCGTGCGCCGGAACAGCCGATCGGATGGCCGAGCGCGCAGGCCCCGCCATGGATGTTGACCCTGTCGTGGGGCAGATCGAGTTCGCGCATTGCCGCCATGGCGACCACCGCGAACGCCTCGTTGATCTCGAAGAGATCGACATCGGCCTTCGTCCAGCCCACCTTGTCGAGGAGCTTGCGGATGGCGAAGACCGGTGCGGTGGTGAACCAGGCCGGCGCCTGGGCATGGCTTGCGGCGCCGCGGATCAGCGCCAGCGGCGAAAGTCCGCGGGTTTCGGCAGCCGTCCGGCTTGCAAGCACGAGCGCCGCCGCGCCATCGGAAATCGAGGAGGAATTCGCCGCCGTCACCGTGCCGTTTTCGCGGAAGGCGGGTTTCAGGAGCGGGATCTTCTCCGGCCTGGCGCGCGCGGGCTGCTCGTCCTCCGCGACCGCGCCGATGGCGACGATCTCGCTTACGAACCGGCCTTCGGCGAGGGCCGCGCGGGCGCGCTCAAGCGAGGCGAGCGCATAGGCATCCTGCTCTTCCCGGGTAAAGCCGTAATGGGTGGCGGTTTCCTCGGCAAAACCGCCCATCGCGCGGCCGCGATCATAGGCGTCCTCAAGTCCGTCGAGGAACATGTGGTCGTAGAGGCGGCCGTGGCCGGCGCGGTAGCCGCCGCGCGCCTTGTCGAGCAGATAGGGGGCATTGCTCATGCTCTCCATGCCGCCGGCGACGGCGATCGTCGTCGATCCGGCCTTGATGCCGTCGGCCGCCAGCATGATCGCCTTCATCCCCGAACCGCAGACCTTGCTGACGGTGGTCGACGGCACGGAAAGCGGCAGGCCGGCGCCGAGCGCCGCCTGTCGCGCCGGCGCCTGGCCGAGGCCGGCCGGCAGCACGCAGCCCATATAGGCCTCCTCGACCTCCTCCGTCGCGATGCCCGCGCGGCGGGTGGCCTCGCGGATGGCGGCGGCGCCAAGCGCGGTTGCGCTTTCGCCCGACAGCGCACCCTGAAAGCTGCCGATCGGCGTGCGGGCGGCTGAAAGTATAGCGATGCCGACGTGATCAGTCTCCATGGATGCGCCTCCTTCGTCTCCGGAATTGACAGTTCTTTACTCATGAGTATAGTTTCTACTCAAGAGAAAAATCAAGCGGGAATCGGTCTCATATCGCGCCGGCTCTCAATGATGTGCTGCAGGAGGTGGCTGATGGCGCAGGCGACGGCAAAATCGCCCTGGCCCGGGGCGGAGGAACGAAAGCGCGGACGCAGCGAGAAGCGCGACGCCGTGCTTGAAACGGCGGTCGCCCTGTTCAACGAGGTCGGCTTCCATGCCACCTCGCTGGATGAGGTCGCGGCCCGGCTCAACGTCACCAAGCCGACGATCTATCACTACTTTCCGACCAAGGATGACATCCTGTTCGAGTGCGTCGAACGAGGTTTGGGCGCTATCCGGCGCGCGACCGAGGCCGTTGCCGGCGAAAAGGGGTCGGGGCTCTCGCGGCTGGTCGCGCTGATGGAGGGCTATGCTCTGACGATGACGCAGGATTTCGGCATATGCGTCTCGCGCACCTCCGATCACGAACTATCGGCGGAAAGCGGCAGGAAATTCCGCGCGCTGAAGCGCGAGATCGATCAGTTTATCCGTGGCGTGGTGGCCGAGGGTATGGCCGACGGCTCGATCGCGCCCGGCGATCCGCGGCTCGTGACTTTCACGCTGACCGGCGCGTTGAACGGCATTGCCAAATGGTACGACCCTAAAGGGCCGGTGCCGGCGGATATCGTGGCGAAAGCCGTTGTCGGCCAGCTGGTCGTGGGTCTTGCCCCGCGCAGCCGGCCTCATGAAAAGGAATAGGGCATGGCACTGCCGATCGCATTTCAGGGCAGGCTGCGCCTGCCGGTCATTTCCGCGCCGATGTTTCTGACATCGGGTCCGGATCTCGTGGTCGAGGTCTGCCGGTCGGGGCTTGTGGGCACGTTTCCGGCGCTGAACCAGCGCTCGACGCAAGGTTTTGTCGACTGGCTCGGCGAGATCGAGGCCCGTCTTGAGGGCGTTTCCGGCGCGGCGCCCTATGGCGTCAACCTGATCGTCCATCGCACCAATCCGCGCCTTGAGGCCGATCTCGCCGCGGTCGTCGCCCACAAGGTGCCGCTGGTGATCACTTCGCTCGGCGCGGTGAAGGATGTCGTCGATGCGGTGCATTCCTATGGCGGGCTGGTGTTCCACGATGTCATCAGCCGGCGCCACGCGGAAAAGGCGGCGGAGGCGGGCGTCGACGGGCTGATCGCCGTTAGCGCCGGAGCGGGCGGCCATGCCGGCGCGCTGAGCCCGTTCGCGCTTCTGGGCGAGATCCGTTCCTTCTTCAAGGGCACGGTGATCCTTGCCGGCGCGCTCGGCACGGGCCGGGATATCGCCGCGGCGCGGATGATGGGTGCCGACATGGCCTATCTCGGCACCCGCTTCATCGCCACGCGCGAGGCGATGGTGCCTGCGGCCTACAAGGACATGATCGTTTCCGCCGCCGCCGCCGATATCGTCTATACCCCCAATATTTCCGGGGTGAATGCCAATTTCCTCAAGCCCAGCATCGTTGCGGCGGGGCTCGACCCCGATCATCTTCCCGCCCATGCCGAGCTCGACATGAAGAATGAGTCAAGAGCGTGGAAGGCGGTCTGGTCTGCCGGTCAGGGCGTCGGCGGGATCTCGGATATTCTCCCCGCTGCCGAACTCTGCGACCGGCTGGTTGCCGAATACGAGGCGGCGGTTGGGGAATTCTGCGGGCGCTGAGGCCCGTCACCAGAACGGCATCTTCGCCGGATCGAGGCGGAGCTCGATCAGCAGCGGCCGGTCGCGGCTGGCGATCGCCTCGGCGGCGCGGCCGAAATCGTCGGGGCCTTCGATGGTGACGCCGCGCCCGCCAAGCGCCTCGGCAATCGGCGCGAAGGCGGGCCAGTCGAACCGGCTGAGCGCGGTATCCATCTGCTTGTCGCGCAGGATCGCATATTCGGCGCCGTAGCAATTGTCGTTCATGAGAAGGACGATCAGGTCGGTGCCGTGGCGCACGGCGGTGTTGAATTCGGTGAGCCCGCCGAGCATGAAACCGCCATCGCCGACGGTCAGCACAACCGGCCGATCCGGCTCCGCTTCCGCCGCGCCGATCGCCTCGGCCATGCCGAGGCCGATCGAGCCGAAGGAAGCCGTCTGGACATAGAGCCGGGGATGCTCGACATCGAGATATTGCATGGCCTTGACCATGTGGCGGCCTGCATCGGTAACGAGCATCCGGTTTTCAGGCAACAGGGCGTCAAGCCGGGTCAGGGCGTCGACATAGTCGAGGTCGCCGGGGGATGAAATACGCGTCGGGCCGGGCTGTTGCGCGAGCGAGCCGGCGGGAAGGGCGGTGCGGAAACCGGAGCCCGCGATTTCGGCCTCGTCCAGCCAGTAAAGCATGCGCCCGGCGGTTTCGGCGATGCCGCCGACGAGGCCGACGCTCGGGGTGTGACCGCGACCGATCCCGGCTTCCTGGCGCGCGATCTGGATCACCCGCTTGCCTTCGACGAGACTGCCCTCGGCAGTTGTGTGGAAATTGAGGCCGGCGCCGAAGGCGATGATGCAATCGCTCGAAATCAGCGCCTCGGTCGCCTGTGGCGTGCTGAGCGTGCCCATGATGCCGAGATGGTAGGGATGGCCGGAGAAAAGCCCCTTGGCCCGGAGCGTCGTTGCAAGCGGCGCCTCGATGCGGTCGGCAAGCCGGATCAGGGCGTCGCGGGCGGCATCGTCGATGGCATCGCGCCCGGCGAGTATGATCGGCCGGCGGGCGGCGGCGATCATGCCGATGGCATTGTCGAGATCATCGCCGGAGGGCGTGATTTCGGGGCGGGACAAGGCGATCCGAAGCTCGCAGGCGTCGTCCTCGACCTCGCTTGAGAGAAGATCGACGGGCATGTTGAAAGCGACCGGGCGGCGCTCGGCGCCGGCGCGGCGGATCGCGCGGGCAAGATCGTCGACGGCGGTCTCGGGCCGGTGGATCGTCTCAAACCCGGCGCCGGTCGCGAGGATGAGGTCGCGCTGGGCGATGTTCTGCAGGTTCTCGCGTTCGCCGTGGCGGGTATCGCCGGCGAGAAGCACCATCGGCGTTCCGGCTTTCACGCCTTCGGCCAGCGCCGTCAGGGTGTTGGTGAGCGCGGGCCCGTGGGTCACGGTCGCAAGGCCGACCCGGCCCGAAACCGAGGCATGACCCAGCGCCATCAGCGCCGCGCCCGCTTCGTTGGCTGCCGCGACGAAGCGGCCGCCATGGCCGCTGACGAAGGCGTCGATCAGATAGACATTGGCGTCGCCGGTGACGCCGAAGAGCGGACCGAGGCCAGCCTTCGCCAGCGCCCCGGCGAGACGTTCCTGGACTTTCATGCGTTTTGCCATGGTGGGCCTCCCTCCCGATGGTTGCTGTTCAAAGCGCCTTTTCATGCTCCGGCAGAACCACGAACAGGTCGCCGACAATGCCGTAATCGGCGACCTGGAAGATCGGGGCTTCCTCGTCCTTGTTGATCGCGACGATCACCTTGCTGTCCTTCATGCCGGCCAGATGCTGGATCGCGCCGGATATGCCGCAGGCCATGTAGAGATCGGGGGCGACCACCTTGCCGGTCTGGCCGACCTGCCAGTCGTTCGGCGCAAACCCGTTTCACCGGGACCAGAATTTTCATGTTTATCCTCCATATGGCCGGGCGGGGAAAGCTGACCGCGAGTATCCCAAAATACGGGATGAACTTTTTTCCCATTGACGATTGATCACAAGGAGAAAGCCGAATGTCAATGAAGTCAGCACAAATCACGAAAGAAATGAGACTATTGCGTCCCACAATATGAGATTACGATTGGCTCGCATTCTGGGGGAGTTTGGTGAGCGGCGGCTTGTTCGGGGTTACCCCGCGCTTGCCTGCTGTCGCAGATCATCGAAATGGCGCTTCCAGGCTGCAATGTTTTGCGGCGTGGCGAGCGAGGTGTGGGTGGCGATGCTCATCGCCAGCATGGCCGGGTGCTGCCCGGTCGGCAGTACCATGCCGAGGCCATAGACATTGTCGGCAACGAAATCGCGGCTTTCGGTGAAGCCGGTCTTGCGACCCTCGGCGATGTTGTGGCGGATCTGTGCGGTATCGAGCCGCGAATGCGCGGCAAGATGCGGGGCGATGGCGGCGAGGATGCGCTCCGTCTCGGCCTCGCTCGTGTCGGCGAGGAGCGCGGTTGCCGCCGCCCCGACGCCGAGCGGTCGGCGCTGGCCGACCTCGACGGGGATGGCGCGCAGCACCGAGGAGCCTTCCGCCTTGTAGAGGCAGACGCTTTCATAGCCGCTGCGCGCCAGCAGATAGGACGTGGCGCCGCAGCGGCGGGCGAGTTCATCGATGAGGGCGCGCCATTTCATCACCTCGGTCTGTCGCGATGTGGTGGCGAGGCCCAGTTCGAAGACGAGATTGCCCACCGTGTAGCGCCGCGTGTTCTCGTTGTAATCGAGCAACTGCTCTTCCATCAGGCATTTCATGATCCGATGGGCGGTCGAGCGGGAGAGGTCGGTCGCCTCGCAGACCTCGCGCAGGTTTGTGCCATTGTCGGCGTCGGCCGCAACCCGGCGCAATACCGCGGCGGCGCGGCGGATTGCCTGCGTGCCTTCCTGTTTCGGTTCGCTCATCCGTTTTCTTCCGTTGGGTGGCTGTTTCCTCTGTCGGCTATAGCATCGCGCGCGCCGCAGTGGAAAGGGCGCGGTGATGTACCGTATCTCCCATATTGTAGGATGAAATGCAATTGCGCTTGTCGTCGATGCGTCCATTTTCGAGGAATGTCTGTCGAAAGGAACGGACGTGACGTAATCTTATATATCTGAAAAATAATGATTAATTTAGGTAAATCGTCGGTTCATGCCTTTCCGATGGCAACAAAAACATATCCTGCATGCTTTGATATTGTTCCATATCGTAGGATATGTTAGAGGGGAATGGTGCCGGGAGTTGGGGTTCCGGGCGCGCTCCTGCCGGCAGTGTCGGAGGGGCTGTATTCACATGCGGGAGGAGAGCATGAAGCAAACTGGAATCAAGGCGAGGCTGTCTCTGGCGGCGCTCGCGGCAGGCCTTTTCGTCACGACAGCATCGCTCGCCTCTGCCGACGATGCATGGCTGGACAAGCTTGAGCCGCAGGTTCTGAAGCTCGCCGATTTTTCCGGCGACCAGAACGCCAATTTCGGCAAGGCGATGGTTGCGTGGGAAGAGGCGATCACCGCCTATACCAAGGGCAAAATCACCTTTGAGAACTACTGGTCGTCCTCGCTTCTGAATGCGACCAACACGCTTTCCGGCGTGGGCGACGGGGTGGCCGATATCGGCCTGATCATTGCGTCCTATTATCCGCAGGACCTGCCGGTCGGCTCCTGGCTGTTCGGCCTTGGCGGCGCGCTGTCGGGTTCGACCGTGCACGATGTCGCCGCCGGCGGCGCCGCGGCGCTCGAGACGGTGCTGACGCTGCCTGCGCTGACGGAGGAATATGCGGCGCACAATGTGAAGGTGCTGCAGGGCACCTCGACGCCCGCCTACAATCTGCTCTGCAACACGCCGATCTCCTCGCTGGAGGAGGCAAAGGGCAAGCGCGCCCGCGCAATCGGCGCGGTCTGGTCCGACACGGTCGTGGCGCTTGGCATGAGCCCGGTCGCCATTGCCTGGAACGAGGCCTATGAAGGGCTTCAGCGCGGCGTGTTCGAATGCATGGTGATCAACCCGAACCAGTATGTGAACGGTCTGATCCTGAAGGATGTCGCCCCGGAATATGTGCCGGTGACGATGGCGCAGTTGCAGTCCTCGACCTGGGTCATCAATCTCGATGTCTGGAACGATTTCCCGGTGGAGCTTCAGAACTTCATCACCGAACAGAACGTCAAGGCCGCCTACGACATCTGGAAGGGCTATCTCGAGATCGAGGCCGAGGCGGGCGACTTGATCGCCGCCGGCAAGGAAATCCATACCAATGACGTCTCCGAACTCGAGCCCATTGCAAGGGCCCAGCGCGAGGCCGCGGTGATGGCGCTGCCGCAATCGGCGCCGTCGAGCGTCGACAACCCGGAACAGGTGGTTCAGACCTATCTCGACCGGATCGCCGACTGGACCAAAGTGCTCGAGGACGAGGGCTATCCCGTGACCGAGAGGACGCCCGAGGCGATTGCCAGGGCCTTTGCCGGACTTCGCGATGTTGACCTCGCGGATTTCTATGCGAAGTTCAATGCCGAGGTGACCCCGAAGCTTGTGCAGTAATTTCTGTCGCCCGGCCTCGTCCGGGCGGCCGTCCCGTTCCTCAAGCGTCAGAAAGGGCAGGAGCGCCATGTCCGCAATCGACCCGCCGGAAGCATCGCGGCTTCCCGCCATCATCCGGTTGATCGACCGCATGAGCGGGCTTGCCGGCATCCTGGCCGCCGCCGCCGTGGTGATGCTCGTCGTCAACGTCTTCGTCGATGTCGTCGGCCGCACCTTCTTCAGCGCGCCGTTCCAGGGCACGCTCGAAATGACGGCGAACTGGTGGATGCCGACGCTGGTGCTGCTGGCCTTCGCCTTCACCGAGCGCGAGCAGGAACACATCAAGGTGACGGTACTGCTCGACGTCCTTCCCCCGCGCATGCGCCGGTATGTCGAGGGCGTCTTCGGACTGATTGCCGCCGGCATCCTTCTGGCGCTGACGGTCTACACTTTTCAGGGCGCGCTGAAGGCCGAGCATATCGGTCAGACCACCGCCGGCACGCCGCCGGTTCTGATCTGGCCCTTCAAATTCGTTGCCTTTGCGGGCGTCGGCCTGATGACGCTGCAGACGGTGGCGACGGCCTGGCGCTATTTCACGGGGCATCTGCCGCGTGTCCATGAGTATAGCAACGACGCCGATCTTGGATAGACCATGCCCAAACCGCTTCTTGAGGAAAACCCCATGACGCGCCCGGCGCCCGGGCGGGGTGGCGTCGTCTTTTTTGCGATCGGCCTGGCTGTCGCGATTGCCGCCGCCGGCGCGATGCTGTTTCTGGATCCGTCGAACCATGCCGTCGGCGTACTGGTGATCGTGCTCAGCATCGTTCTCCTGCTGATGGGCGTGCCGGTCGGCATCGCCATGCTCGGCGCTTCGCTTCTCGGTCTCTGGTCGATGAGCGGCATGCGGGTTGTGGCCTCGACCCTCAGGAATGTCGCCTTCGATTCATCCGCCTCCTGGTCCTACAGCGTCATCCCGATGTTCGTGCTGATGGGCATGATCCTCTGGCGCTCGGGGCTGACGGCGAATGCCTTCGAATCGGCGCGCCGCTGGCTCGGCTGGCTGCCGGGCGGCCTTGCGGTCGCCACCAATTTCGCCGGCGCGGCGCTCGCCGCCTCGAGCGGCAGCACCATCGGGATCACCCATGCGGTCGGCCGCGTCTCGATCCCGGAAATGCTGAAATCGGGCTATGATCCGAAGATCGCGGTCGGCAGCGTTGCTGCGGCCGGGACGCTTGGCCAGATCATACCGCCGAGCCTGCTTCTGGTGATCTATGCCGGCGCCGCCCAGGTGCCGGTCGGCCAGCAGCTACTCGCGGGCGTCGTGCCGGGCCTGATGCTGACGCTCGCCTTCGCGTTCCTGATCATCGGTCAGGCAACGATCTGGCCCTCGCTTGCGCCGCGGATCGACATGAGCACCGTGACCTGGCGCATGCGGATCGAATCCCTTCTGGGCAGTCTGCCGATCATCCTCGTCGTCCTCATCGTGATCGGCGGTCTTTTCAGCGGCGTGTTCACTGCGACCGAATCCGGCGTCTTCGGCATGCTGGCGGCGCTGTTATTCGGCGTTATCCATCAGCTTCGTCAGGGGCTTGGCTGGCGGGCGATCGCACTGTCGCTGAAGGAATCGCTTGCGGGAACGCTGGTCAGTTCCGCCTCGATCTTCCTTCTGATCCTCGGCGTTTCCGTGCTCACCCGCGCCACGGCGCTGAGTCAGGTGCCGAACGCGCTCGCTTCCGCCATGGTGGATCTGGGGCTGAGCCGCGAAGGCCTGCTCCTGATCCTGATCCTGGTCTATCTGGTGCTTGGCATGTTCATGGATACGCTCGCCATGATGCTTCTCACCATTCCGGTTCTGCTCGGCCCCCTTGGCGCGCTCGGGGTGGATCCGCTCTGGTTCGGGGTATTTCTCGTCATCATGGCGGAGGTCGGGCTGTTGACGCCGCCGCTCGGCATTCTGAGCTTCATCGTCCACCGGATCGCATCGGATCCGGAAGCCAATCTCGGCCGGCCGGTGCCGCTGACATCCGTGTTTCTCGGCGTCGCGCCGTTCACCGTCGCCGCGCTCTGCGTGGTCCTGATCCTGATCCTCGCGCCCGATGTGGTAACCTGGCTTCCCGGCCTCGGCGGATGACGCCGGCGTTGCGGCAGGGGCAATCACGGTTCCCGATGTGCCGACCTTTGCCAGAGGCGTGCTTGGCATACTGAACTGGATGGCCAGATGGTATCGTCCCGACGAGCGGCTCACGGCCACCGAAATAGCCGAATCCTACGCGCAGACATTGCTGGCCGGCATTTCCGCCAGATAGGCGTTCGCTCTTCCTGGCGATTGACAAAGAGTATGGCATATTTTATTACCGGCCAGACGGTATTTAATGTGTCGCGACCAGAAGGGGATGTGCTCAGATGGGGAAGACCGGGCCCTCAAGCGGTTATCTTGCGAAGGAAGATCAGGAATTTCGTGCTGAAATGCGGGCCTTCTTTCAGGATAATATTCCCGCCGAAATTCGCGCCAAGGTCAGTGCGGGCCAGCCGCTGGCAAAGCAGGATATCGTGACCTCGCAGCGCATTCTAAACGCTAATGGACTGGCGGTGCCGAACTGGCCGCTCGCATGGGGCGGCAGGGACTGGACGCCGATCCAGCGCTATCTCTACATCGAGGAGCTGCAATTCAACGCGGTGCCGCTTCCGCTGCAGTTCAACTGTTTCATGGTCGGGCCGGTGATCGCCGCCTTTGGCAATCAGGCGCAGAAGGAGAAATTCCTGGCGCGGGCGGCCAATCTTGACGACTGGTGGTGCCAGGGTTTTTCGGAACCCAATGCGGGCTCGGACCTTGCTTCGCTGACGACAAGGGCCGTGCGTGACGGCGACGATTATATCGTCAATGGCCAGAAGACATGGACGACCTACGGACAGTACGCCAACTGGATATTCTGTCTGGTCAGAACGGATTTAGAGGCGAAGAAGCAAAGGGGAATCTCGTTCCTGCTCATCGAGATGGACACCCCTGGCGTGGAATTGCGGCCGATCATCACGATGGATGGCCGGCATGAGGTGAACGAGATCTTCTTTACCGATGTGCGGGTGCCGGTTGAAAATCTGGTCGGCGAGGAAAATCGCGGCTGGGATTATGCCAAGTTCCTGCTGGCGAACGAACGCTCGGGCATTGCCCGCATAGGCCTGTCCAAGGAACGCGTGTCGCGCATTCGCCGCAGGGCGGAAGAGAACGGCGTCTGGGACGACCCGCTGTTCCGCGCGGACGTCATACGGCTTGAAGTCGAGCTGAAGGCGCTCGAAGTCGCCCAGATGCAGATTCTGGCGCGGGCCGGCGAGAACGCTGGCCGGCCGGACCCGGCATCGTCAATCCTCAAGCTGCGCGGCTCGCAACTTCAGCAGCGCGCTTCGGAAATTCTGATGGAGCTCGAGGGTGTCGCGGCCTTGCGCGCGCCGGGCGACGTTGCCGACCCGTATCACGCGGCCGAAGAGGACCTGGCGGCCGCGACAGCGCTCAACAATTATCTGAATTTCAGGAAGGTCTCGATCTATGGCGGCTCGAACGAGGTTCAGAAGAATATCATCGCCAAGACAATTCTGAATCTGTGAGGCGCACATGGAAGCTTTGACCGACGAAGAACGGATGCTGCGGGACAGCGTGCAGGGAATCCTGTCGGAAGTTGCCGATCCGGCGGACCTGTGGCCGCAACTGGCCGAGCTCGGCATGCTTGGCCTTGCATTGCCCGAAAGCGCCGGCGGTGCCGAACTGGGCCCGCAGGCGCTGATGGTGTTTGCGCGCGCCTTTGGACGGGCCGGTATCGCAACGCCGTTTCTGGCGTCGGAAGCCCTCGCCATGCCCTTGCTGGGCCGGCTGGCGGATAAGCCGAAGGTGAAGGCCTTGCTGGCCGATCTTGCCAGCGGCGCGCGCATCGCGACGCTGGCGCTTCATGACCTGGTACCGGTTGTCGCGCGGCGCGTGTCCGACACGTTCATCCTTGGCGGCGTCAAGATGGTCGTGCCGGCAGGGGCCGCCGCAGACGTCGTGATCGTGAGCGCGATGCTCGATGAACGCCCGGCGCTGTTCCTGCTCGATCTTCAGGCCGTGGCTGTGACGAAGACCCCTTATATGCCGGCAGGTCCGGCTGCCGGGGCCGACATTTCGCTGGAAGGGGTGACCCTGCCGCAAACGGCGCTGCTGGCTGTGGGCGGGGAGGCCGCGCAACTGATCGCGGACGCCACGGCGCTCGGCCAGTTGATCACATCCGCCGAAATGCTGGGCGGCATGGAGCGGTTGCTGGAACTGACGGTGGACTATCTGCGCGACCGGCGCCAGTTTGGCCAGCCTTTGTCCAGTTTCCAGTCGCTGCAACATGCTGCGGTCGACATGTATATCGAGCTGGAAACGGCGCGCGCAATGCTCGATTTCGGAAGCTTGATGGTCGGCGCGGCTGTCGAGGAGCGGGCATTGGCGCTGGATTCTGTGAAGCTGAAGATGAACGGGGCGGCAAAGCTCGTCGGGGAGAGCGCCGTCCAGCTCCATGGCGGCATCGGCATGACGGAAGAAAGCCTGACCGGCCGCATTTTCAGTCGCCTGACCGCGCTGCGGATCTGCTCCGGTGACAGCCGGAGCTGCATGGAACGGTTGCTTGCAAGCAATATCAGCGTTGCGCTCAACTGATAGCAGCCATCGGACATGATTGAACTTGCAGTGGAGGCTGCGTGACATGAAGGTTGATCTTGAAAAATTCGGCGGGATCGCGGTCATTACCATTGATCGCCCGCCGGTAAACGCCCTGTCGCAGGCATTGCGCAAGCTGATCGACGCGCGGCTGGACGAGGTGGCGGGGGATGCCGCGGTCAAGGGCGTGGTCCTGGCCTGCGCCGGGCGCACATTTGTTGCCGGCGCCGATATAGAAGAGCTGGGTGAGGTCAGGCCGCCAACGCTGCGCGACGTGATCGACAAACTCGAAGCCCTGGGCAAGCCGAGCGTCGCGGCACTTCATGGCACGGCCCTCGGCGGCGGATTTGAGCTGGCGCTTGGCTGCACGTTCCGGGTCGCGAGGCGGAATGCCCGGCTCGGCCTGCCGGAGGTGAAGCTGGGCCTGTTGCCGGGCGCAGGCGGAACCGTGCGGACCACCTATCTCATCGGCGCGGAGGCGACGCTGAGACTGGCCGGCAGCGGCGACATGATGGGCGCGGAAGCGGCACATGCGATCGGCCTTGTGGACGCGGTTTTCGACGACGACCTGACCGCCAATGCGATACGGTATCTGTCCGACAGGATCGCCGCAGAGGATATCCCGCCGCCCGTGAGCCGCCGTCGCGACCGGATGCCGGCTTGTGAACCGGAGGTTCTGAACACCCTGACGGCCGAACTCTGCAAGAAGGCGCGCTCATCCGCGCCCGAGCTTGCGGCGCAATCCGTGCGCAATGCGCTGGCGCTGTCGTTTGAGGATGCGATGCGCGAAGAGCGGCGGATATTCGAGACCGCGACCCGGAGCCCCCGGTTCGGCGCGCTGCGCCACCTGTTTTTTGCCGAGCGGGCCGCGGCAAAGCCTTCAGGCGACGTCGCAGGGACCGAGACGCGCGATGTCCAGTCCGTGGCCGTTATCGGTGCGGGCACAATGGGCGCCGGGATCGCGATGGCGTTCGCCAATAGCGGGTTTGACGTGATCGTGCGCGAAACCGACGAGGCGGCCTTGCAACGCGGCATGGAGCGCATGGCGGAGATCTACGATCGCTCTGTCAGGCGCGGTTCCCTGAGCGCGGAAGAAGCCGGCAGGCGCAGGGGCCGGATTGCGGGCACGACCAATATCGCCGACCTGTCTTCCGCCGACCTGATCATCGAGGCGGCCTTCGAGGACATGGCCGTCAAGAAAGCCATATTTGCCGAGCTCGATGGCGTTGCGCGGCAAGGCGCTATCCTTGCGACCAATACCTCCTATCTGGACGTGAACGAGATCGCGCGCTCGACTGCGCGTCCCTCCGACGTGCTCGGGCTGCATTTCTTTTCGCCGGCCAATGTGATGACCCTGCTGGAAATCGTGCGGGCAGCGGAGACGTCGCCTGACGTTGTGGCGACGGCGCTCAAGGTCGCCAGACGCCTCGTCAAGCAGCCGGTGGTGGTGGGCGTATGCCACGGCTTTGTCGGCAATCGCATGCTGCAGGCCCGCAACGGGCAATTGTCGCAACTGCTTCTGGAGGGTGCGAAGCCGGACGAGATCGACGCTGCCTTCCGGGCTTTCGGCTGGCCGATGGGCCCCTGCCAGATGCAGGATCTGGCCGGGCTCGATATCGGCTGGCGAAACCGCAAGGCGCTGGGCAGGACCGACGCGCTGCCTGACCGGCTTTGCGAACTTGGGCGGTTTGGCCAGAAGGCGGGCAAGGGCTGGTATCTTTACGACGACAGCCGCACGCCCCGGCCCGACCCGGAGGTGGATGCGATCATCGCCGGGATTGCCGAACAGAGCGGCGTTGCGCGGCGGAACGTATCCGATGCCGAGATTATCGAACGCACGCACGGCCCGATGGTCGCGGAGGGGCGGCGCATTCTTGAGGAAGGGATTGCGGCGCGCAGTTCCGATATCGACGTTGTGTGGACGCATGGATACGGTTTCCCCCGCGATCTCGGCGGACCGATGTACTGGGACGATCATTTGCGCGACGGGGCGCAGGCTATAAAGGGCGAGGTGTAAGATGGGCGATACGAACGGGCCGGAACTCGGCCGATTTATCTGGGACGATCCGTTCCTGCTGGAAGACCAGTTGACGGACGAGGAACGCATGTTGCGCGACGGGGCGAATGCCTTCGCCCAGGACAAGCTGCAGCCTCGCGTGGTCGCGGCGTTTGCGAATGAGACCGTTGATCCGTCGATATTTGCCGAAATGGGCGGGATGGGCCTGCTCGGCGCGACCTTGCCGGAGCAATATGGCGGCGCGGATGCCGGCTATGTTGCCTATGGCCTGATTGCGCGAGAAATCGAGCGTGTGGATTCGGGCTATCGCTCGATGATGAGCGTACAGTCCTCGCTGGTCATGTATCCGATCTATGCCTATGGCTCCGAGGAACAGCGCAACAGATATCTGCCCAAACTCGCCGCCGGCGAATGGATCGGCTGTTTCGGTCTGACCGAGCCTGACAGCGGTTCCGATCCGGGCGGCATGAAGACCACCGCGCGCAAGACAGATGGCGGCTATGTGCTGAATGGCGCGAAGATGTGGATTTCCAACGCGCCGATCGCCGACGTTTTCGTCGTCTGGGCCAAGTCGGATGCCCATGGCGGCAAGGTCCGGGGATTTGTGCTGGAAAAGGGGCTGAAGGGCCTCAGCGCGCCGAAGATCGGCGGCAAGCTCAGCCTGCGCGCTTCCGTCACCGGTGAAATCGTCATGGACGGGGTCGAGGTCGGCGAGGATGCGCTGCTGCCGAATGTCGAGGGGCTCAAGGGCCCCTTCGGCTGCCTCAATCGCGCCCGCTACGGTATTGCGTGGGGTGCGATGGGCGCGGCCGAGTTCTGCTGGCATGCGGCGCGTCAATATGGTCTTGACCGCAAGCAGTTCGGCAGGCCGCTGGCCCAGACCCAGCTTTATCAGAAGAAGCTGGCGGATATGCAGACCGAGATTACGCTGGGCCTTCAGGCAGCGCTCAGGGTCGGCCGGTTGCTCGAGCAGGGCGATGCCGCGCCGGAGATGATCTCGCTGATCAAGCGCAATAATTGCGGCAAGGCGCTGGATATCGCGCGCAACGCCCGCGACATGCATGGCGGCAACGGCATATCGGAGGAATTCCATGTGTTCCGTCACATGGTCAACCTCGAAACCGTCAACACCTATGAAGGCACCCATGATGTGCATGCCCTGATCCTGGGCCGCGCCCAGACCGGCCTGCAGGCATTTTTCTGAGGGGCTTTTCGGTCAGGCAGAGCCTTTCAAGAAGCTCGCCCGTCATCCCGGCCTCGAGCCGGGATCCAGGGCAACGCGACGTATGCTTGCGAAAGCGTCTTCGTGCTCAAAGGCTTGAACGCAATGGATGCCCGGATCAAGTTCGAGCATGTGAGAGGCCGGCGGTGACATGCACCTCCGGCCTTGTCGGCAGTCCGAGGGCGCTCGCGCCCTCATACTCTGGCAAAGGCGGCGCTGGCGGGCGTGCCCGTCCCGTGCCTGTCGGCCGTTCCTACGATATTCGCGGAGACCAGGGCATCGATCTCGTCCTCCGACAGTCCGAGGTCGCCCAGCACTTCGCGCGAATGTTCCCCGAGGCGCGGGGGCGGCGTCGTGGGCGCGATCGCGGCGCCGTTGGCCTTGAAGCCCGCCGTCGGGACGTGCACCGTCATGCCGGGCATCGCTTCGATCGGCATGGTGAACTGGCGGGCCACGGCGTGCTCTTCCGCCAGCATTTCGGAAAGATTGCGGACCCGACCGGCGGGTACGCCGACGGCGTTGAGGTCTTCCTCCCATTCGCGCGCGGGGCGGGTCAAAAGGGTGGCTTCGAGTATGGGGCGCAACCCGTTCAACTCGCCCTTGGCCGCCATCGGGTCGATCCGCGCCTTTTCGGCAAGATCGGACAGGCCGAGCGTTTCGAGCAGCGGTACGATCTGGCGGAGATTGTTTGCCGCCAGCATCAGCAGTCCGTCGGATGTCTGGAAACAGCCCGATGTCGGGCTCCGGCTCCAGGCTTCATTGCCCGCGGGCTCAGGCGCCCAGCCGGAACTGAGATGGCTGGTCAGCAGCGAGGCCATCAGCATCATCGACGTATCGAGCATGGCGACGTCGAGGTGCACGCCTTCGCCGGTCGCCCGTCTCTGGTGCAGCGCCGCGGAGATGGCATAGGCCGCATTCAGGCCGGTGGCGAAGTCGACATAGGGCGCGCCGACCTTTGTCGGTCCGCTTTCCAGCGTCCCTGTCGTGCCCATGATGCCGCACATGCCCTGGATCACATGGTCATAGGCGCCGCGCCGGCTATAGGGGCCGTCCTGCCCGAAGGCCGAGATCGAGCAATAGATCAGGTCGGGTTTGACGGCCTTCATATCCTGATAGCCAAGCCCGTTGCGGTCCATTGTGCCCGGACGCATGTTCTCGATGAACACGTCGGCGGTCGCGGTGAGGCGCTTGAGGATATCGCGTCCCTCGGGGCTCTTGATATTCAGCGCCACCGAGCGCTTGGAGGCATTCTGCGACATGTAGGAAAGCCCCATGCCCGCTTCGTTGAGTTCGGGAATCTGGCCGCCCTTGCGGGTCCAGTCGCCGATACCCGGCACCTCGATCTTGATGACGTCGGCCCCGAGCAGGGCCAGTTGATATCCGGCATAGGGGCCGGCAAGAACCTGACTGGTGTCGATGACGCGGAGGCCTTTAAGGGGCTCAAACACGGATGATACTCCCGGAAATTCCGGGACGCGACCATCGCGCCCCGGGTATGGTGTTCAGTTGGGCGCCGCAACGGCTTCCCTGAGTGCGAGTTCGGCCTCGTAGGCCGCGTTGACTTCTGCCGTGAGTTCGGCCGCTCCCTTCTCGGCGGGCGGGAAGTCGAGGTTGGCCATGATCTGGCGGACGCTTTCGGTGCGGCCGGCCTCCAGCAGCGATTTCTCGAGCGTGGCAACGACGTCGTCAGGCAGACCGGCCGGACCGACAAGAACCAGCTTCGAGCCGTAGCTGGACATGTAGCCGTATTCGTTCATCGTCTTGATGTCGGGGCTGGCCACCAGGCGTTCTTCCCCGGTCGAGGCGATGGTCTTGATCTCGTCGGGATATTTCTGGTGCGCGCCGCCGCTATAGGCGACGTCGAAATCGCCGCCGAGCAATCCGCTGATCATGCCGGCGCCGCCCTTCACCGGGACGAAGTTCAGTTCCAGGCCTTCCTTCTTGGCGACCAGTTCCAGCTGCACCTTCGAGGCCGGCGTGATCGTCGCAACCTTGGCGCCGGGGTTTTCCTTGGCGAAGGCGACGAATTCGTCGAACGTGTCGTAGGGGCGATCCATGGGCGCGGCGAAGGCGGGCTGGTAGGCCGCGACCGAACCGATCATGGTGAAATCCCCGACCTTGTAATCGGCGCTCGGGTTCCAGATCTGGTTGGTGGCGACTGCGCTCGAGGGGGCCAGCATCAGCGTGTAGCCATCGGGCTTCGCCATCTTCAGCTTGAGCGCCGCGACGCTGCTGGCCGCGCCCGGCAGGTTGACCACGATGATCTGTTGCCCGAGGGTTTCCTTCATCTCCTCGAACAGGACCCGGCCGATCGTGTCGGTGCCGCCGCCGGCTTCGTAGCCGATCAGCACGGTGATCGCTTTAGAGGGATAGTCTTCCGCCAACGCTGCCCCTGCGACGAGTGTCGCCGTGGCGAAGGCCGCGGCGGCGGCGAGTTTCTTCAGTATGGTCATGAGTTCCTCCCGGTTTTATCGAATGCGACGGACCCTTCGGATATTTCGAGGGCCGCCCGTGTGCGGCGCCGGATTTCGGCCAGCGCCAGGATCGCGATGAGCGCGACGGTCAGGCCGATGAAAACGGCCGCAATTGGATGCTGCGCAAGGTTGGTGACATCCCGGTCGAGCAGCGGAATCGTCTGGCGCAGGGTCAGTTCCAGCGACGGCCCGATGACGAAGCCGATCAGAAACGTGACGAAGGAATAGTCGAGCTTCTTGGCCAGCACGCCGAGCACCGCGAACAGCAGCATCAACCCGATGCCGAACAGTCCTCCGCCCTGCATGAACGATCCGATCGCGCAGAAGAACAGGACCGCGGGTGCGATCAGCCGCATCGGCGAGCGGATCACCCAGGTAAAGAACGACTGGCCGATCAGCCCGATCGCCAGCAGGGCGAAGCTCGCCACGATCATCGCCGCGTAGAGGCTCTGGACGATCTCCGCGTCCTCGACGAACATCAGCGGACCGGGGGTGATCCCGTGAATGACGAAGGCGGATATCAGGATCGCGGCGATCACGGAGCCGGGGATGCCGAGCGCGAAAAGCGGCACGAAGCTGGAGGGCACCACAGCGTTGTCCGCGCTTTCCGACGCGGCGACGCCTTCGATCGCGCCCTTGCCGAAGCGCTCCGGGGTCTTCGACATCCGCGCGGTGGCGCCATAGGACATGAACGATGCGACGCTGGCGCCAAGACCCGGCAGGATGCCGACAAACACGCCGATCCCGGTGCCGCGCAGGATCACGGGCAGGCAGCGGCGCCAATCCTGACCGGTCACCCGGCTGTCATCCGGATCGGACGAGACGCGGATCTCGGCCACCTTCCGATCAAGGGCGCGGTGGTCGGCCATCTGCAGGATCATCTCCGACACCGCCATCATGCCGATAGCGACGGGGATCAGCGCCAAGCCGTCGAACAGCGAGAGCTGACCGAAGGTGAATCTGGGCACGGCGGTTTCGATCTCCAGGCCGACCGTTGCGACCAGCAGGCCGAGCGTGCCGGAGATCAGGCCCTTTACCAGGGACTTGCCCGCAAGCGCCCCGATGAAGGTCAGCGAGAACAGCAGGATGGCGAATTGTTCGACCGGCCCGATCTCGAGCGCGAACTGGGCCAGCGGCGCGGCGAGCGCGATCAGGCAAAGGGTCGAGATCAGGTCGCCGATCACCGAGGCATAGAGCCCCATCTTCAACGCCTTGCCGGCCTTGCCCTGCTGCGCCAGCGGATAGCCGTCGAAGGCCGTGGCGGCGGAGGACGGCTCGCCGGGGGTGTTCATGAGGATGGCGGAGATCGCGCTGCCCGCGGTCGAACCCTTGGCGATGCCGATCAGCAGGCCGATGGCGGCAACGGGGTCCAGATAGAAAGTCACCGGGATCAGGACGGCGGTGGCGGTGCCCTTGCCAAGGCCGGGGATGGCGCCGACCGCGTATCCTACCGCCACGCCGATGAAGACGTAGAAAAGCGTCCAGAAATTGGCGATGGAGGCGAACCCGGCAGCGAGCGGAGTGATGAATGCATCGATCATTGGAAGCTCGTCCCCAGCACGACGTAGAACAACAGCCAGGCGCCGCCCATGAGGCCGGCGGGCAGCAGGGTGAGCATCGCAATCCGCCGCTCGCCAAGCGCCAGCATCGGCAGGATGACAATCATCAGCCCCGGCAGCAGCGGCCCGGTGTAGACGAAGAGCAGCGTGGCGATGGCGAACAGAGCGACGACGCCGAGGGTGGCGATGACTTCGCTCCGACTGAAGACCGGCCCGCTGTCATCGCGGACCTGACGCAGGGCCAGAAAGGACTGGACGATCAGCACCAGGCTCAAAAGCACCAGAATGGCCGCACAGAGAAGCGGCATCATGCGCGGCGATATGGTCGCCGTCGGCGCCTCGGCGATTTGCCAGGGGACCAGGACAAGCCATAATAAAATACCGAATGCCATAAGCACCAAGCCGGAAACCAGCTCTGCCTTTTTCATGTTTTCCCTCCCGCGCCAGCTTAAATTGGCGTTGTTTTGCCGGTATACCTACGGGAGTTTCGGTAGCCTGAATAAGTCAAAGATTGACCACCGGGTATAATGTTTTTATTATACCTCCTCATGAAATTGCGGAATCTGAACATTTTCATAGAGATCGCCCATGCCGGTTCGCTGTCGAAAGCGGCCGGCAGCCTCGGGATCGCGCAACCGGCGCTGAGCCAGCTTGTCGCCAATCTCGAACATTCATTGGGGTCAACGCTGTTTCATCGCCGCACAACCGGGATGGAGTTGACCCCGGCGGGCGAGATGTTCCTGAAATACGCCAAGAAAATCTCCGCGGATTTCGAGCAGGCCCGGCTCGATGTGAAGCACGCCAGCCAGGTGCCGGCGGGCGAAGTGACCGTGGTGATCGCGGCCGCCGTCGCCAACCTCCTGGCGCCCGAGCTGATGATACGCGCAGAAGCGCTGTTTCCCGACGTGAAGATAACCGTGCGCCGCGCAATGAGCTATCCGGCCGCCCAGATGATCAGGGAAGGGCAGGTCGATGTCGGCATCGTGCCGGGCGCGAAATCGATGCCCAATGTCAGGGCCGAACTCGCCTATATCGACGAGATGATCTTTGCCGGCGGGGTCGGCATGCCGCTCGACCAGCCGGGGCCGATCGCGTTCGCGGAGGCTTGCCGCGCGCCGCTGGTCCTGCCGTCCCAGGGGCACCTTACGCACAGGACCATCGACCAGGTCGCCTTCGACCGCGGCCTGCACCTGAACCTGCGCACCCGCCAGGACAGTTCGTCGCTGCTGCGCAAGCTGCTGGCCTGCGGCTATGCCTACACGATCATGCCGCGCGCGGGGATGCTGGAGGGCGTGCGCGAGGGCAAGCTCTTCATCCGCCCGATCCCCGATCTGCCCCTGACGCGGCAGATGTTCGTCATTACCAGTACGGAGCGCCCCAACTCGGCCGCGGTGCGCGCGGTGCGGACGCTGCTGTGGCAGCAGCTCGAGAGACTGAGCGCGGAGGGGATTGTTCCCACCCTGGCCCCGCGGGAGCCTTCGCCCGATGACTATCCGATCCCCGCCTCGGCATGGACGGAAGCGCCTAACAGGGCAGGGCTTTCCTGAAGCTCCTCCCGGCGGTCGGAGCGGTTTCGATGCTTGCGCGTGGAAAAAATATGATATTTATAGTCCAGTTAAATGGCTGAGCCTGTTGGTCTCGCGCGGGACGAGCAGGATCACCCAACCCCATCGACGGGCGCAAGCCAGACCTGCGCCCGGGAAAATGGTGTTCTGTCTTGATCTATCAGCATTCCATGATCTGCCAGACTGAGGGTATCCATCCGGTGGCGCCGGTCAAATGGCGCGGCCTCGATGGGCTCGTCAGTGTCTACTGGGATGCGGAGGGCCATCCCGGCGCGAACGCCTATTATCTGTCACCGGACCCGAGGATCGTGATTTTCTTCAACGATGTGTCGCGCCACATCCGCATGTCGAACAGGAACGGCGAATTGGGCGCCCATGACCGGCCGCTGACGCGGGCGATCTTCGTGCCGGCCGGGCTTCCGATGTGGACCCGGTTCACGGCCTGGCACCGTTTCTCCCATCTCGACCTCCATTTGCATGAAGACCGGCTGTTGCGCTTCATCGCGCCCTCGATCGGCATGTCCGCCGCGCGCGCCGTGCTGCGACGGCCGGTCGAGATCCAGGATGTCGGCCCGATCGAAACGCTGGCGCGGCTGATCGTCGATGAAGTCTCCGATCCGACGCGGCATTCGCTCTATGCCGAAAGCCTGGTCGGCAGCGTCGCCACGGCGCTTCTCGAATTTCCGGCAGAGGGCGGACGGCGCACGGCCGGCGGCCGGATCACGAAGGCGCAGATGAACCGCCTCACAGCCCGGTTTTCCGAGACAGCCGAAGGCCGTATGAGCGTTGCCGAAATGGCCGAAACCGTCGGCCTGTCGGAAAGCTGGTTTTCCACCGCCTTCAAACAGACCACCGGCCGGACGCCGCTGCAGTGGCAGCTTGCGCGACGCATCGAGAAGGCACAGGCGCTTCTCGACCAAGGCAACGGCAGCGTCGCGGAGGTCGCGGCGCAGCTCGGCTTTGCCGATCAGGCGCATCTGACCCGGGTGTTCCGCCAGATCACCGGCGAGACGCCGGCCGCCTGGCGGCGGTCGCAGGCCTCTGGTTTGAAAAACCGCTGACCCACGGCATGGGTCAGCGATCAGTTTGTTGAGAAAGCGCTTCCCAAGCTCGTCCGTCATGCCGGGCTTGACCCGGCATCCAGGGCCGTTTGTGGTGCATCTCAAAAAAAAAGTCTTTGCGCGCAAGGACTTGCGCTTACTGGATCCCGGATCAAGTCCGGGATGACGGCAGAGAGCGGGGCAACGCAGCGACCACGCACGGTGTTTGTCAGCGTTCAAACCTCACCAGCTCTGCCTGAGCGTCACGTAGACCGCGCGGCCCTGATTGTACCAGTCGGCGCCGTAGCCGCCATAGGCGACATATTTCTCATTGAAGAGATTGGTCGCATTGACCTGAAGCGTCGTGTGTTCCGCGACGTCATAGCTGAAGGCGGCATCGAAGGTGATGTTGGGATCGGACTTGATCAGGTTGTCCTCGCCGAAATAGTAGGAGCTCTGGTAGCGCGCGCCGAGGCCGAAGGTCATGTCGCCGCGACGGCCTTCGCCCTCGAGCTCATAATCTACCCACAACGAGGCGACATTGTTTGGGACGAAACTGAGCTCGTTGCCGACATTGCCGCCTGAACCGTTCTCCACGATTTCCGACATCATGTAGGAATAGGCGGCCGTGAGGCTGATATTGTTCATCAGTTCGGCCTTGGCTTCGAGGTCGATGCCGCGAACCCGCGCCTCGCCGATCGATTCCTGCATGTTGGTTGCGGGATTGGTGACCGTGATGTTCGTCTTCGTCAGGTCGTAGACCGAAGCGCTGAACAGCGCCGGGAAAGCGAGCGGAGCATATTTCACCCCGACTTCATACTGCTCGCCGCGCTCCGGGTCGATCCCGAGCGTCGGCGGCGCGACCGACTGGGCGTAGCTTGCATAGGTCGAGACCTCGTCGGTGATCCGGTAGGTCAGCCCGGCGCGGCCGGTGAACTCGCTGTAATCTCCGCTGGTCGTGGTGTCAGTGAGCTGATCGAGCTGCTTCAGGTCCAGCCAGTCATTGCGCAGGCCGACGGAGGCGATCAGCTTTTCGGAAAAGGTCAGTTCCTGCTGCAGGTAGACCGAGGTCGTGTTCTGGTCGCTCTTGGTGCTGGCATAGGGTCCGCTGTAATCCGGCCCGCCGGAATAGACCGGATTGGTCCAGTCGATGCCGGGGGCTGCGGCCCAGTAGCTGTCGTTGGTGCCGGAATAGGTCTCGTATTGCAGACCGGCGAGCGTCCGGCTTTCAATGTTCGCGAACGACGTATCGTACTGGAAATGGGCATCGATGACGAAATCGTCATAGGACTGGGCATTGCCGAAATAATAGCGGTCGGCGATCGTGTCGCCATTGTCGACCGGTTCGTAGACATAGGCATAGCCGAAACCGGTTTCGGAATTCGAATAGCGCGCCCGCGAGCTGAATGTCAGCCCCGAGCCGAAATCGTGGTCGAACATCCAGGTGACGGTGTTGCGGGTCACGTCGTTGTAATTGTAGTCGGGTTCGCCGAGGAAGAAGCTGCGGTCGAAATCCGAGCCGATCGGATGCCCGCCGCTGCCCGGCGTGCCGTCGCTATCGAGATAGTCGTAGATCAGCGTCATCGTCGTGGCATCGTCGATGCGCCAGGTCAGCCCGCCCATGATGAAGCTCTCGTCATCATTGGAATAGTCGTATTCCGCGTCGGAATTCTGGAACTTGCCGGTCAGGCGATAGGAGAGCGTGTCGTCTTCGGTGATATTGTCGCCGAAGTCGAAACCCACCTCGGCGTGATTATAGGAACCGCCGGTGATATAGGCCTCGCCGAAGCGCTCGTCCCGTGGCGTCTTGGACACGAAATTCACCGTTCCGCCCGGATCGGAGACGCCGAAGATCGTCGAATCGGCGCCCTTGAGAACCTCCACCCGCTCGAACGCGTAAGGCTCCTCGCGAACGCCGCCGAAGGGGGCGCCGAGAGGAAGGCCGTCACGATAGGTATAGGCGTCGAAGCCGCGGATCTTGTAATAGTCGAAGCGGTCGTCTGAGCCGTAGAAATCGGTGGTCACGCCGGCGGTGTAATCCAGCACCTGTTCGACGGTCCGGGCATCGCGCTGCTGGATCTCCTTGGCGGTGATGACGGAAACCGAGGCGGCGGTATCGAGGAAATCGGTCGCCAGCTTGCCGCCGCCGGAATTGCCGAAGGCGACGATCGAGTCCGCGTCGCTGGCGCCGATGCCGCTGGTTTCGACGGTCACCGGTTCCAGCACCGTCGTGCCGGCGCTATCGCCCTGATCCTGCGCCCGAAGGGTCATCGGGCTCGCGGCCAGTGCGGTGCAGCCGAGAAGAACGGCTGCCCTCTGCCTGATCATTGCGTGCCGGTCGTCGTGTTTGCTTTTTGCGTGGTTCATCTTCAGCTTCCAGAAATCGCGTCCCGCGGATTGACAGTCGTTGCAGCGAACCGGTCGGCATCGGACCGAGGCTGCTCTCGTGTTCAGATCGCGATTAACCTGATTATTTTAGTCTAGTATTGTATATTTCCTCGTTTTTGTAGGATTCCCCTGCAACTTCAGCCGCCATGGCGGAAGACCACAGCGGCCGGCTTGACCCTCCTTATTGAACATGAGAATGAGGATCAACTTTAGCCACCCGGAGAGATCGCCATGTCGCGCTTGCCTGGTTTGCCCCTGCTCATCGCCGCGATCGTGCTTTTGACGACCGCCGTCGCCCGTGCAGGCGAGCCCCTCCCCGAACCGATCACGATCGAACATGCCTTCGGGCAGACCGTGATCACCGAGAAACCCGAGCGCGTCGCAACCGTCGCCTGGGCCAATCATGAGGTGCCGCTGGCGCTGGGCGTGGTGCCGATGGGCTTCGCGGCCGCCAATTTCGGCGATGATGATGGCGACGGCCTTCTACCCTGGGTCTCCCGCCAACTCGATGAACTCGGCGCCGATACGCCGACCCTGTTCGACGAGGGAGACGGCATCGATTTCGAGGCGGTCGCCGCCGTCAGGCCCGATGTCATCCTCGCCGCCTATTCGGGCCTGACCCGGAGCGAATATGACACGCTGAGCCAGATCGCGCCGGTCGTGGCCTATCCGGAGGCGCCATGGTCGACGAGCTGGCGCGACATGATCCGCCTCAACAGCGCCGGCCTCGGCACGCCGGACGAGGGCGAGGCGCTGATCGCGCGGATCGAGGCCGAGATTGCGGCCGAAATTGCCCGATATCCGGAGATCAGCGGCAGGAAGGCGATGTTCATCACCCATCTCGATGCCACCGACCTGAGCGTCGTGAATTTCTACACGACGCATGACACTCGCGTGCAGTTCTTTGCCGATCTCGGGCTTGAAACCCCCGAAAGCGTCATCGAAGCCTCGAAGGGCGGCAGCTTTGCCGGCTCGGTCAGCGTCGAGCGCATCGATGCTTTCGACGATGTCGACATCATCGTCACCTATGGCGACGGCACGCTTCTGGAGGCGATGCGGCAGAACCCGGTTTTCCGGCACATGCCCGCGGTGGAAAACGGCGCCGTGGTTCTTCTCGGCCGCGATCCCCTCGGCACGGCGGCCAACCCGACCCCGCTGTCGATCTCCTTCGTGCTGGAGGACTATGTGGCAAAGCTTGCGGAAGCCGCCCGAAAATCGCAATGACGAAGCCGGGCTCCCATGCATCCGGGGCGAACCGTCGCCTGCCCGGGATCGGCGACCACGGGCGGCTGTCATGGCTGGTCGTGGTGCTTGCCGGTCTCGTGCTGCTGGCCGCGGCATCGCTTGCCATCGGCACGCGGCTGGTTTCGCCCGCCGATTTTATCGCTGCACTTGCGGGCCATGACGACACGATCGGCGAGGCGGTGGTGGCGATGCGCATTCCGCGCACGGTGCTTGCCGTGCTGGCGGGCGCGGCGCTCGGGCTTTCGGGTGCATTGATGCAGGGCATGACGCGCAACCCGCTTGCCGATCCCGGCCTGTTCGGCGTCAACATGGGGGCGTCGCTCGCCGTGGTGATCGGCGTCGCCTGGTTCGGTATCAGCTCGTCCGGCGCCTATATCTGGGCCGCCATCCTCGGAGCGGGCGTGACCGCGATGTTCGTCTACCTCGTCGGCTCGCTCGGACGCGGCGGCGCAACCCCGCTGAAACTGACGCTTGCGGGCGCCGCGACCTCGATCGCCTTCGCCTCGCTGGTGATCGCCATCGTCCTTCCCCGGGGCGATATCGCCGGCGGCATCCGCGCCTGGCAGATCGGCGGCGTCGGCGGCGCGACCTTCGCGCGCATCGTTCCCGTTCTGCCGTTTCTGCTCCTCGGCCTCGTGCTCGCGCTGATCTCGGCCCGCAAGCTCAATGCCATGGCGCTGGGCGATGAACTGGCGGCCGGTCTCGGCGAGAACGTCGCGCTCGGACGTGGCATCGCGGCGCTTGCCGCGGTGCTGCTCAGCGGCGCGACCACGGCTATCTGCGGGCCGATCGGCTTCGTCGGCCTCGTGGTGCCGCATGTCTGCCGCCTGATCGTCGGGGTCGATCACCGCTGGCTGCTGCCGTTCTCGGCGCTCGGCGGGGCCGTCCTCCTGCTTGCGAGCGACATCGTCGGGCGGATCGCCGCGCGACCCGGCGAAGTGGATGTCGGCATCGTCACGGCGCTGGTCGGCGGGCCGTTCTTCATCTGGATCGTCAGGCGGCAGCAGGTGCGTGAACTGTGACGGCGATCTCCCTGACCATCGAAACCGTCAGCGCGACGAGAGCAAGGCGCGCGCGGCGGCGGTGCCTTGTCCTGGCGCTGTTTGTCGCCCTGCTCGCGACTTTTTTCGCGCTGACGCTGATGCTCGGGCAGTCCTTCGCGCCGCCGCGCGCCGTCCTCCGCGTGCTGATGGGAGAGGACGTGCCGGGCCTTTCCTTCACCGTCGGCCAGTTGCGCCTGCCGCGCGCCGTGCTTGCGATCCTCGCGGGGGCAAGCTTCGGCCTCGGCGGCGTCGCCTTCCAGCTGATGCTGCGCAATCCGCTGGCGAGCCCCGACATTATCGGCATCAGTTCCGGGGCGAGTGCTGCGGCCGTCTTCGCCATCGTGGTGCTTGCCCTGGACGGGCCGGTCGTTCCGGTGTTTGCGGTCGCCGCCGGGCTCGGCGTGGCGCTTTTGGTCTACGGCCTTGCGGCAAAGAACGGCGTTGCCGGAACGCGCCTGATCCTCGTCGGGATCGGCATCTCCTCGATGCTCGAGAGCATCATCGCCTATGTTCTCTCCAGGGCGCCGACCTGGGACCTGCAGGAGGCGATGCGCTGGCTGACGGGCAGCATCAACGGTGCAAGGCTCGATCAGGCAGGCCCGCTTGCCATCAGCATCGTGCTGTTCGGCGGCCTGCTCCTCAGCCGTGCCCGCGACCTCGAAACGCTGAGGCTTGGTGACGACACCGCCGAGGCGCTTGGCGTCGGCGTCGCGCGCACCCGGCTTGTGATCACCATCTCTGCGGTCGGCCTGATCGCGATCGCGACCGCGGTCACAGGGCCGATCGCCTTCGTGGCGTTCCTGTCGGGGCCGATCGCGGCCCGGATCATGCGCAACAACGGATCGCTGCTGCTGCCGTCGGCACTCGTCGGCGCGTGTCTGGTTCTGGTCGCGGACTATGCCGGACAATTCCTGCTTCCCGCGCGCTACCCGGTTGGCGTGGTCACCGGCGCGCTTGGCGCGCCCTATCTCATCTACCTGATCATCCGGGTCAACAGAGGTTCGCTATGACCCCGCATTCCCTCAGCGCGCGCAGGATTTCCGCCGGTTATGGCGACAGGACCATCCTCGAAGACCTCAGCTTCGACGTGCCCCCGAACCGGATCACCGTGATCGTCGGCGCCAATGCCTGCGGCAAGTCGACCCTGCTCAGGACGCTTTCGCGCCTGCTGACGCCAGTGGCGGGCGAGGTGATCCTGGACGGCAAGGCGATCCATCGCAGCCCGACGAGGACGATCGCGCGCGCGCTCGGCCTGCTGCCGCAATCGCCGCTGGCGCCGGAAGGGATCACGGTCGCCGATCTCGTCAGCCGGGGCCGGCATCCGCACAAGACCATGTTCTCGCGCTGGAGCCGGCAGGATGATGCGGCGGTGGCGCTGGCCCTCGATACCACCGGAACGGCAGACCTGGCGGACCGACCGGTCGACGAGCTCTCCGGCGGACAGCGCCAGCGGGTCTGGATCGCGATGGTGCTGGCGCAGGAGACCGATATCCTGCTCCTCGACGAACCCACGACCTTTCTCGACATCAGCCATCAGGTCGAGGTGCTGGACCTTCTGACCGACCTCAACCGGACCGGCGGAACCACCATCGTCATGGTTCTGCACGACCTGAACCTTGCCGCGCGCTATGCCGACCATCTGGTCGCGATGAAGGCCGGAAGGCTGCATGTCGCGGGCACGCCCGAAGCCGTTCTCACCGAAGACCATATCAGGGAGGTGTTCGGGCTCGAAAGCAGGATCGTCACGGATCCGGTTTCCGCAAGACCGATGATGCTGCCGATCGGACGCCATCACGGTGGCCGGGGTCTGCCGGACGCTATCAAAGGAAGACAGTCATGACCGAGAATTTCCGGCTTTCCGGCATAGCCATGCCGCAAGACGCCGCAGGTATGCTCGACATTGCCGCCGAGCACTTCGCCGAACATGCGGCGGTCGCAAGAACCGGCGATCGCGTAACGATAACGAGCGAGGTCGGCGAGGCCGAGCTCGCCCTGGACGGCAGCCTTCTGCGGATCGACCTTGCCGCGCAAAGCACCGTAAAGCTGCAATTGGCGCGGACCATGCTGGCCGAACACCTGTTCTATTTCGCCGGCGACGCGCCGTTCGAGCTGACATGGTCCGATCCGCCCCCGCCCGCCGTCCTCGCGAACCTGCACGAGGTCCGCGTCGTCTCCGCCGAGCCTGTGACGCCGCATATGCTGCGGGTGAAATTCGCCTGCGCCGACGTGACGCCGTTTGTCGGCGGCCAGATGCATGTCCGGCTTCTGGTGCCGCCGAAGGGAAGGCCGCCGGTCTGGCCGGTTATCGACGATGACGGTCGGATAAAGTGGCCGGAAGGCGAGGATGCGCTTCTGGTCCGGGTCTATACGATCCGGTTCGTCGACACCGGGCGCAACGAAGTCTGGGTCGATTTCCTGCAGCATCCGAACCCCGACACAGCGACGCCGGGCGCTGACTTCGCGCGTGACGCCAGGCCCGGTGACAGGGCGGCGTTCCTGGGACCCGGCGGCGGCGGCGTTCCGGAAGCCGGACACATCTTTCTGGCGGGCGACGAGGCGGCGCTTCCCGCCATCGCCCGGATTGCCGAGGAAGCCCCGGCCGGAACCCGGCTGACGGCCATCATCGAGGTGGAAAACAAGGACGAGGAACAGCCGATCGAAAGCGCCGCCAGCCTCGACCTCAACTGGATCCACCGTGCGGAACATGCCGCGACGGGTGGTTTGCTGCCGGCTATCAAGGACAAGATCGCCAGCCTGCCCCCCGAAACCTTCATGTGGATCGCGTGCGAGAGGGGCGATATCCGCGACATTCGCGCGTTGCTGAAGGACAGACAACACGATCGCAAGCGGATGTATGTCGCCTGGTACTGGGAGCGCGGCGGCGAAAGCGGCTGAGGGTCGTCAGCCGGCATTCTGCAGCGAGATCACGCGGCTGGCCGACAACTCCCCGACCTCGGAAAGGATCGGGTAGGATACCGCCGCGATATGGGCGTTGATGCGCTTCAGGTCGCGCAGGATATCGAGATGCAGCGTCGACGAGCCCATCGTTTCCGGCTGGCCGTTCTGCAGGCGTTCGATGTGTTTCTTCTGCGAGCGTTCCTCGATCTGGCGGACATGAACCTTCTCGGCCGTCAGGCGGCGGGCGAGGTTCACGTCGCGGCTGAGGAAGACCGATTGCGCCAGTTCGAGGTTCAGCAGCGTCTGGCGGTAGAGTTCGCCGATTTCCTCTTCGCCGGCGGCCGAGAACTTTACCTGCCGGTCGGTCTTCTTTCGCGCCATTTCCGAAAGATCGCGGTCGATGATATCGCCGACATGTTCCAGGTTGATCGCGTAGGACAGAACCTCGCGCATGCGGGCATTCTCGTCGTCGCTCAGTTCGGTGCGGCCGAGGCGGGCAAAATAGAGCTTCAGGTCTGTCAAGGCGGCGTCGACGCGGTCGTCGAGCTTGGAGATGTCGCGCGCGGCGTTAGGGTCGTCCACCAGCAGCGACCGCAGGTTCAGCTCCATCATCAGGGCCACGTTGTCGCCGATCCGCAGCACCTCGCGCGCCGCGCCGCCGATGGCAAGGGCGGGGGTGTCGAGCGCCGCGTCGTCCAGATAGGAGGCCTCGCCCCGTTCGGCGGCGGGATCGGGCCATATCAGACGGGTGAGGCGGTCGAGCGGGCCGAGCAGGGGCAGGAACAGCGCCAGCAGGATCGCGTTGAAGGCCAGGTGCGCGGCGATGGCGAGGCGCGCGTCGGGCGGCAGAAGATCGGCGAGAGACGGGCCGGCGATGCCGGCGGTTGCCAGCACCAGTAGCGCTCCGACGCCGCGCACCGCGAGATTGCCGCGCACAAGGCGTCGCGCCTTGGGGCCGTCGCCGGTGACGGCCAGGCAGGGCGGTATCGCGCCGCCCAGATTGGCGCCCGCCACCAGCACCAGCACCAGCGAAGGCGTCACGCCGCCGCTTTGAGCGAGCATCGAGATAAACAGCACGACGGCGAGGCTCGAGGATGATGCGAAGGCCAGCACGGCGGACAGCAGCAGGCCGAAGATCAGCCCCTGATCGAGCGCCGAGAGGATGGCGCCGGTCACCTCCGCCTCCCGAAGCGGCTCCGTGGCGCCGCCGAGCAGTTCCAGCGCCAGCAGCATCAGGCCAAGCCCGATCAGCGCCTTGCCAATGCCCCGCCCGCGCGCAAGCCGGCTGCGGGCATGGATCACGACGCCGCACAGAACCAGCGCCGGCGACAGCCAGTGCAGGTCACGCACCAGGATAGCGGCGGTCAGGGCCGTGCCCAGATTGGCGCCGAGCAGCACCGCCTGCGCCATGCGCGGGGCGATGATGTTGCGCGAGACGAAAGAGCCGGCGATCACCGCGGTTGCCGTCGAGGATTGCACCGCGATGGTGACCAACATGCCCGAGATCGCCGCGAAGACCCGGTTGCCGGTGCCCCTGGCGATGCCCTGCCTGAGCGAAGCGCCGAAGCCCGACAGGATCCCCGACTTGATCATCCGCAGGGCCCAGAGAACCAGCGCGCCCGCACCCAGAAGATCGATGAGCTGGATCGTCGAGTTCATGCCGCGCCTCCGCTCCGGTTTGCCGGTGGCATGCCGGCGTCAGCTTTTGCTTGAGCGGCGCGGGGCAAGGCATTAGTCTCACGAGTGAACATGGTTGCAACAATTTTCAAAGGCTGTGCATGACTGGATCGACCACGCCCCGCGCCGACAGGGTTTCCTACGTCAGCGCCAACGAGGTGGCGGAACGCGCCGGGGTTTCCCGGTCGGCCGTGTCGCGCACCTTTTCCGGCGCCGGCAGCGTGGCGCCCGCCACGCGGCGCAAGGTGATGAAAGCGGCAGAGGAACTGGGCTATCATGCCAATCTCCTGGCGCGTGGACTGGTCGGCGAGCCGTCCAAGATCGTGTGTCTGATCGCCGCCGATGTCGGGCAGCCTTACCATAGCGCGATGATCGACAAGGTCACCCGCCAGCTTCAGCTCCACGGCAAGGTGGCGATGTTGATCAATACCGCCGGCGACGATGATAGCGTCAGCCAGGCGTTGAGGCAAAGCCTGCACTACCGTGCAGAAGCCTCGGTGGTGCTCAGCGGGTCGCCGCCGGCAAAGCTGGTGCAGAGCTGTCTTTCGAACGGTCAGCGGGTGGTGCTGGTCAACCGCGACGACGACGCCGAAGGCGCCGAGCGCATCCGTATCGACAATCGCTCGGCCTGCCGCGAAGCGCTGGCGCTGCTTAGGCGGGCGGGCTGCGCGCGGCTGGCCTGTGTCTCGTCGCAGGCGCGGACCTCGTCCATGACCACGCGCGAGAGCGCCTTCGCCGAGGCCGCCGCCGAGGTGGGGATCGAGATCGACGTTGTCCGGGTCGGCCCCACTAGCTATGAAACCGGTCAGGAATCCGCCCGCGTTCTTCTGGGGCGGTCGAACCCGCCCGACGGCGTGTTCTGCGTGACCGATCTGCTGGCCTTCGGCTTCATCGATGCCGCCCGCAACATATTCGGCGTCGAGATCCCGCGCGACCTTTGCGTGATCGGGTTCGATGACGTGCCGCAGGCGCGCTGGTCCTGCTATGAGCTGACCACGTTCCGCCAGCCCATGGACGAGATGGTCGCCCGCATTGCCGAGATCCTGACCTCGGATACCATCGGCAGCGATTCCGCCTTCGAGGTGCTGCCGGTCTGGCGCAAGACCGTGCGCATGGGCTAGAATGTCACGCACCTCCGGACGGAAAACCGGTATCCGCTTTTCCTGGAATTGCTCTAGCACGGGACATAGGCCTCCTTGAGCCGGTCGAGCGCCGCCCGTTTCGCGTCATAGCCTTTGAGCAGAAGTCCGAGCGTGCGCAGGAAGACCGCGAGAATGGCGGCGTCGGAGCCCTCCGGGTAATCCATCCGGGCGCAGCCTTGCGCAAGCTCGGCGTAAAGCGCGCGGCGCTCCCTCGATACGCCGGCCGCAGCGCCCCCGCCGGCCTCGCGCAGGCGGTACCAGTCGACGAAGATATCGGCGAAGGCAATGTCGGGACGGGCGGCTTGCGGAAGCGACAGGCGCGTGACGAGTTCCGGCAGGCGCGCGCGCTCCGCCATCGCCTGCAACTGTGGCGGCCAGTCCTCGGGCAGGCGACGCTGCAGGACGATGGCGCGGAAGTGCCGGTCGAGGAACTGGCGGTAATCCGCGGCGCTCAGAACCGATCTGTCCTGTCCCGTGCGGTCGGCCTCGGCGGCGTAGCGGGCGAACCAGGCATCGAACCCGGGAGCATCGGGCAGGGCGCGGTCCGAGATATGCGTGCCGTCGGCGTCGATCTCGAGACATTTCCAGCCGGCGGGATAGGCGACGGTCGAGGGTACGGAGACGTTGACCAGCCCGCCCGCAGTCGCTGTGGCATCCACGTGCCAGTGACCGCTGAAATGCAGTGGAATACCGGTGGCGGCGATGGCGGCGGCGACATCCGACGTCGGCATCCGCCTTGCGCCGGCGCGCGAGCCAGGCAGGGTTTCGAGCTCTGCCGTCAGGCCGCAGAAGATATCCGCGACGGGGTAGTGCGAGAACGCGACCAGCCGCTTGTTTTCCGCCCTGGCCCGGCGGGCGACATCGCGCATCCAGTCCAGCAGATAGGGCTTGTGCCGCAGCGTGGCGTTCCAGCCGTCCTTGCTGCAATCGACAAAACCGCCGTCCCCGTCCGGCAGATAGACATTCGCATCGATCGAGAGCAGCCACAGCCCCTCGACCGGCTCGACCAGATAGGACATGTCGCTGATCAGGGCGCTGTCGCCCCGGTCCGAGGTGACCCGCGACCTGCGGCCTGCCATATCGGGCGTGGTGCCGAAGGGGGTTTCCCAGTGCAGGTCGGAAGGGTGCGGGTGGTAGCCGAACTCTCCGGCATAGGGCAGCGCTTCGTCATAGCCGAGCATGCGCATGCCGGGGCAGGATTGCGCGCCGTCGCTACCCGGCAGGCCCTGGCCCGCGAAAGCCGCGACATTGCCGGCCGGGTCGACGAAATTCTTGGCTAGCGGCTTGCCGGTCATCGACCACTGGTCGTGGTTTCCGGGCGTGGCGAAGAAGCGGATGCTATGGCGACGGCTATAGTCCGCCAGAAAGTCCGAGACCGCCTGCCAGTTCGCGGACTGGCCGTCATCCGTCAGATCGCCGACGATGATGCACAGCCTGATCCCCTCGGCCGCGACGGTGTCGAGGGCCGCGCGAAACGCCGCCTCGCTTTCGTTGAAGACGCGGGTGGAGTGCAGGCTGTCGGAAAGCGAGCGCACGAACCGCGCCTCGGCGGCGGCGCTGCCGAAGCGGACGTCATGCAGATGCGGATCGGACAGGACGGCGATGCGGATCATTGCGCGTGACCGTCCCTGTCCGCATGTTCGGGGTCGCGGTGGTCGATCCGGTCGATCCAGGCGGAGGCCTTGCGCGTGGCCTCGACCAGCATCGGCTTGGGCGCTTCGAACCATTCGTCGGGGCGCAGTTCACGCCGGGTGCGGACGTGGTCCAGCGCACCCTCGATCGTCGGGTAGCGGTCGGGCATCTGCTTATGCAGGAGCAGCGCCACGAGCGCCACCGAACGGCTGCGACCGCCACGGCAGTTCACCAGCACATTGCCGCGTTCGCGCCGCGGATAGGAGGCGCGGTCCGGCAGGATTTGCGACAGCGCGCCAAGCAGCTGGTAATAGCCGGCAAGAATCATGGTTTCGGCATTGCCGGCGCCGTCGACAAGGCCGAGCTTGTAATAGCGATAGGCGCCGTGGCCATAGGTCAGGTGCCCCTCTTCGATCGAGGGGTCGGGGGCGTCGACGAGGTTGATGTCGAGATTGACGGCGCAGTTCACGACGGTGGTGATGTTGTGTTCGCGCAGCAGCGGCAGGTTCGACATGCCCTCGCGTCCGCCGACATAGACGGCGATGCCGTACGGCTCCAGCCGTTCCTCGATCAGGCTGATTTCGGGGCGGTCATAGCGGGGCGATTTGGGCAACGGGCTGGCGTGGTTCATGCGATCATCCTTGCGCGGTCTGTTTCGTTCGACAGGGAGGCCAGCGCAATGCCGGTCGCCGCGCTGACTGCCGAGGCCAGCGCCGGCACGACGGCCAGCACCGGGCCGCCCTGGCCCAGGCCATCCTCCGGCAGGTCGCTGACCCGGCCGCCGGCCTCCTCGACCAGCAGCAGGCCGGCCAGGCAATCCCAGGCATTCATGTGCAATTCTGCATAACCGTCTGAGCGGCCATCGGCAACATAGGCAAGCCCCAGCGCGCCGGAGGCCGCGCGGCGGAGGTTCGCGCCGTGATCGAGCAAGCGGTTCATGACCGTCAGATAGTCCTGCTGCGGGCGGCGGTTGCTCCAGCCGAGCTCCAGGCAGGCGGCTGAGAAGCTGCGGGTTCCGGCGACGTGGATCGGCCGGCTGTTGCAGGTCGCACCCGCGCCGCGCCGAGCAAACCACAGCTCCTTTGTCGCCGGGGCGAAGATCGCGCCGATCTCGGTGATGCCATCGCGGACATAGGCGATGGAAATGCAGAAATGCGGAATGCCGCGGGCGAAATTGGCGGTGCCGTCAATCGGGTCCACGACCCAGACCGAGCGCCCGCTGACCGCGCCGCCGGTTTCCTCGCCGAGGAACTCGTCCTCGGGCAGGGCGCTTTCAAGGCGCGCTTTCAGATGCGCTTCGACCGCGGCATCGGTCTCGGTCAGGAAATCCTGCGATCCCTTCATTGCGATCTCTTCGAATTCGCGGCGGCGGAAACCGTCCAGCGCGATCCGGCCGGCGCTCTGGGCGAGGGAGAGACACAGGTCGGCGCGATCGAGGATTTGCTTGTCTGCGGATGTGGCTGCTTGGCTCATGCAGGGGAGGCTCCGTTGAAGAGACGGCGCGCGGGCGCCGGTGTTTTGGTAAAGGTGGTCATCGTCACAGGGCAGGGGCCATGGCGCTTGCGCGGCGGCGGGAATCCACGGCGTCGGCGACGCGGTCGAGGGTTGAAAAACGACCACCGGGGCCCTGCGCGACATAGCCCGGGCAGTGATGCGCCGGCGCTCCGTCTGGCTGCTTGCCCAGCGTCAGGGGACGATAGTTGCCGCCGGCGCGTTCCAGGATCAGGATCGCGGCGGTAACGTCCCAGGCGTTGACGCCGAAGCCCGCGGCCGCATCCGCCCAGCCGGCCGCGACATGGCAGAGGCTGAGGGCAGCGCTGCCGGGACGGCGCAGGCACGAGAACGCGGAGATCAGATCGCCGAGCCCCGCCAATGCCGCCTCGCGTCCTTCCAGACGGAAGTCGCGCTGGACCGGGTAGCCGGTGATCAGCGTCGCGCGCGCCTCGTCGCGGACCTCGGGGCAGATGAGCGCCGCGCCGTTCAGCGATGCGCCGTCGGTATCGGCGGAAAACAGGTTGTCGGCCATCGGGTCGTAGACCGCGCCGGCGACGATCCGGCCATCGACCACGGCCCCGATCGAGACGCACCAGAAGGCGAGGCCGGCGGCAAAATTCGAGGTGCCGTCGATCGGATCCACGAACCATTTGACCGGGCCGCTGCCAATCTCGCCGCCTTCCTCGCCGACGATGGCGGAGCCGGGGACCTCGGCCAGCAGGCTTTCGCGGATCATCGCCTCGGTGCGCTTGTCGTGGACCGTCACGGGGTCATGCAGGTCGGCCTTGTAGTCCACGGTCATGTCGGCGCGAAACACGGCGGTCAGCGGCGTACCCGCGGCCCGCGCCACGGTTTCGGCGACTTCGCGCAGGCGGGCGGGCGAGGGGAGCGCGGTTTCGGCGATGGCGGTCATTGTCTTGGGTCCTTCGTTGTTGTGCCCCGGGCTCATCGAGAGCCCGGGGCGCGGCTGCCTGGGAGGTCAGCGGCTGTAGTGGATGCGCCAGAAATCCTGCCAGTCCTGGCGGCTGTCCCAATCGTCCAGCCCGGTCGTTGAATCGTAGGCCTGCAGGTTGTCCCAAAGGTCTACGATGCCGGACGGCTCATCATCGGGCATCGCGATGGTGGTGTTCGTCGGCACCTTGCCGTCGACCATTTGCGGGGCAATGCCTTCCTCGGTCAGGACATAGTGCACGAACAGCTCGGCCGCGTTCGGGCTGTCGGTGCCCGATGCGATCAGCGCCAGCTTGGAATAGGTCCAGCCGACCCACGGCTCCAGCGTGTCGCAGATGGCCATTTCATAGCCTTTGTCCGCGACATCGCGGAACTTGGCCGAGGACATCAGCCCGAAGAACGGCTCCTGCTGGCCGGGCGCGCCGACGGCGGCGGAGGTGTTGTCGTCGCCCTCCGTCACCAGCGGCGCGTTTGCGCCAATGGCTGCGACCCAGGCCTTGGTGGCGCTGTCGAATTCGGTTTCGAGCGGCTTGCCGTAATGCGCCTCGTAGGCGGCGCGGACGGCGTCGTCATGGTGACTTTCCATCTGGCTGAACCAGTCGGTGTAGCTCGACTTGGACAGCGGGTCGATCATGGCGAAGCGCCGGTTCCACTCCGGATCGGTCAGCGCCCAGATGTTGGTCACCGGGCAGGTGTCGTAGACCTCGGTGTTATAGGCGAAGACGTTGGCATTGGTGGTCGCCGTCAGCGGGTCCTGATAGCTGGCGGGGATCACATCGGCCATGTCCGGCGGCAGATAGCTGTAGACGAAGTTCTCGGGAAGAAGCTGGGCAAGCGCTGCCGGCGCGTCGGTGATCATCAGCACGTCGCCCTGCACGTTGCCGGCCTGCGATTCCCGGATCACCATTTCAAGCTGCGAGGTCGCCTTGACTTTCTGGCCGATGGCGTCGACCCCGTATTTGCCGGCGAAGTTCTCGACCATTTCCACGATCTTGCCGGTGCTGTCGTAGACGGTCAGCTGCGGTTCGCCCTTTGCGGCCTCGACCAGTGCGTCGAGATTAAAATCCTGGGCAAGCGCCGGCGCGGCCAGTGCGGCCGTCAGCGCCAGGGCTGTCATGCTCGTTTGTATCTGCGTCATGTTGTTCATATCGGGTCTCCTCCCCTGATGACGGCCGGGCATTTTGGTTGCCCGGCCAGTTCGTTTATCGGGCGTAGTTCAGGCGCCAGAAATCCTGCCAGTCCTGCCGCGTGTCGTAGTCTTCCATCGCGGTGGTGAGGTCGTAGGTCAGCAACTGGTCCCAGGCGGCGGCGATGCCCGAGGGCTCGTCGTCAGGCAGGCCGACCTCGGTATTGGCGGATTTCTTGCCATCCTCGGCCTGCGGGGCGATGCCTTCGGCCGTCATTGCGTAATGGATGAACAGCCTGGCCGCGTTCGGGCTGTCCGTGCCGGGTGCAATCAGTCCGACGCCGACATTGGTGAAGCCCAGCCACGGCTTGATCTCGCCGCAAAGGCCGAGCTTGTAGCCGGAGGCCTCGTTGTCGCGGTATTTCGCCGAGCTCATCAGGCCCATGAAGCCTTCCTTCTGCCCGGGCGCGCCCACGGCCTCGGCCGCGTTGCTGTCGGAGCCGCCGAGCAGCGGCGCATTCGCCGCAAGCATGGCGACCCATTGCTCCGTCGCGCTCTGTTCGGACGTATCGATCGGCTTGCCGAAAAAGTCCTCATAGGCGGCGGCGAGAGCATCGTCGCCGTGGGATTCCATCTGGTTGAACCAGTCGGTGTAGACCGACTTGTTCAGCGGGTCCTGCATCGCCACCTTGCCGCGCCATTCCGGCCGGGTCAGTTCCCAGACATTCGAGACGGGGCAGCTATCGTAGAGCTCGGTGTTGTAGGTCCAGACATTGGCCATCGTGACCACGACCAGCGGGTTCTGATAGCGCGCCTCGATCACGTCGGCGAGGTCCGGCGGCACCCAGCTGACGGCGAAGTCGTTCGGCAACAGCTCCGTGATCGCCGCCGGCGCGTCCGAGATGATCGAGACGTCGCCCTGCACGTTTCCGGCCATCGCCTCGCGCGCCATCATCTCCAGCTGGGCATGGGCCTTGACCTTCTGGCCCACCGCCTCCAAGCCGTATTTGGCGGAGAAGTTTTCCGCCATCGTCACGATCTTGCCGGTGCTGTCGAACACCGTAAGCTGCGGCTCGCCCTTCGCGCTCTCGATCAACACGTCGAGGTCGAATTCCTCGGCATGAGCGCCGATCGCCGTCAGGCAAAGGGCGAGCGCGCCGGTTGTTTTTAAAATAGTCCGTCTCATGTCTTTCCTCTCCTCCCGTTGAGATGTGGTTGCGGCCCGCTCCTCCGCGGGCCGGAAGTTATCGGCTGTAGTGAATGCGCCAGAAATCCTGCCAGTCCTGGCGCTTGTCGAAATCCTCCGCGGCAGTCGCGGTGTCGTAGACCATCAACTCGTCCATGAACCCTGCGACGCCCGACACCTCTTGCGGGTTAGGCGGCACGGCGCTGTTGGACGAGACCTTGCCGTCGACCGACATCGGCGCGATGCCGTCTTCGCTGAGCAGGTAATGGACGAAGAGCTTCGCCGCGTTCGGGCTGTCCGTGCCGGCGGCCATCACGGCGAGCCCCGGATAGAGCCAGCCGGAGAAAGGCTGCATCCCGCCGCAAATGCCGAGCGCGGTTTCGCCGCTTGTATTGGACCGGAACTTCGCGGTCGACATGATCCCGAAGAACGGCTCCGCCTGCCCGACGGCGCCCACGGCCTCGGCGACCGAGGTGCTGTCGCCCAGAAGCGGCGCATTCCCGGCATACATCCGCACCCATTGCTGGGTCGCGCTTTCATCCGACCGGTCGATCGGCTTGCCGAAATGAGCCTCGTAGGCTTCCGCCATGGCGTCGTCGTGATGGGTCTCGAGCTGGTTGAACCAGTCGGCGTAGTTCGGCTTCACCAGCGGGTCGAGCATGGCGACCTTGCCGTGCCATTCCTGCTCGGTCAGCGCCCAGATATTGTCGACGGGGCAGGCGTCATAGACCTCGGTGGAATAGGTCCAGACATGCGGGTCCGACACGACCACCACCGGATCCTGCTGTCCTTCGGGGATGTTGCCCGCAAGGTCCGGCGGCAGCCAGCTTGTGACGATGCCTTCCGGGATCAACTGTCCCATGATCGAGCCGACATCGGCGGCCACGCCGAGATCGCCGACAATGTTGCCGGCCTGATATTCGCGGATCATCAGGTCGATCTGGTCGGCCTCGTTCACCTTCTTGCCGGCGGCCACGACGCCGTAGAGCGCGGTGAAGGCCTCGGCGGTGCCGACGATCTTGCCGGTCACCGCATAGACGGTGATCGGCGGCTCGGCCCGGGCTGCCTCGACGAGCGCGTCGATGTCGAAACCGCTCTCCTGCGCCTGAGCCGCGCCGCCAAGCGCGATCCCGAGGGCCAGCGCCGAGAGCGCGGTGGTGGTTTTGTCGTTGATGGTCAAGTGTTTCTCCTCCCTGAAAAACAGTGGTTCATGCGGCGGCGGCGGCCAGAACCTCGTCCGCCGCGTGGATGCGGTTGCCGTCGCCGTCGAAGACGTTCAGCGCGCGCGCCTGGACGCGGAAATGCATCCGGTCTCCCTCGCGCACGCCCGGCGCGATATGGGTGTTCATGAAAATCACCTCGCCGCCGGTTTCGAGCTCGATGATCCAGCTTCCGCCGGTGGGCAGGATAGCGGCCACCCGCGCCGGCGCGCCGAAATCGCCCTCGGCCAGATCGTCCTTGCCGGCGACCAGCGAAATCGCCTCGGGACGGATGCCGACCGAGCCGATGCCGGAAATCTCCGGGTGGCGCACCGAAAGAAAGCGCATCACGTTCTGGACCAGTTCGTCCTTGCGGGCGAAGTCGAGGATGTTGATCGGCGGCGAACCCACGAATTCCGCGACGAAGCGGTTGGCGGGTCGCTCGTAGATATCGTCGGGCGTGCCGAGCTGTTGCAGCGTGCCCTCGTTCATCACCGCGATCGTGTCGGCGAGCGTCATCGCCTCCCACTGGTCGTGGGTGACGAACACGATGGTGGTCGAGAACTGGTTGTGTATCCGCTTCAGTTCGGCCCGCATTTCAAGGCGCAGGCGGGCGTCGAGGTTGGAGAGCGGTTCGTCGAGAAGCAGAACGCTCGGGTTCACCGCCAGCATTCTGGCCAACGCCACGCGCTGCTGCTGACCGCCCGAAAGCTGCGAGGGATAGCGTTCGCCGTATTTGCCGATCCCCAGTGCCTCCATCACCTCGGCGGTGCGTTTCTGGCGGTCGGCCTTGGGGACCTTGCGGAGCTTGAGGCCGAATTCGACATTCTGCTCGATGGTCAAATGCGGCCACAGCGCATAGCTCTGGAATACCAGGCCCATGCCGCGTTTTTCAGGCGCGATGAAGGTGGCGGTCTCGGGGCAGTCGACGACACGATCGCCGACCGCCAGCTCGCCGCTGGACAGGTTCTCCAGTCCCGCGATCATCCTGAGCGTTGTGGTCTTGCCGCACCCCGACGGGCCCAGCAGGCACAGGAATTCTCCGTCCGCCACCGCGAGATCCAGTTGGTGGATCGCCTCGTAGGCGCCGTAACTTTTCTTGATGTTCTTCAGCGTAATTCCCGGCATGCCTTATCCTCCCAGGCCTTCGGCGAGATTTGTCTTGGTAAGCTTCTGCGCGATGAGCGTGCCGAAATAGGCGAGCCCCGCGACGATCAGGACCACCGCATTGGCGGCCTGGGTATAGTTGTAGTCGACGAGCCGCAGCGAATAGGTGGTCAGCACGTCGGTGGAGGGCACCGCCAGCACCACGAACAGGCTGAGGCCCTTGATGCCCGAGATGAACGGCAGCAGCACGCCGGTGACCAGCGATCCCTTCTGGATTGGCACGACGATGCGGGTCATCCGGTGGAACCAGCTCGATCCCGCGACCTGCGCCGCCTCCTCGGGTTCCTTGCCGAGCTGCATCATCGCCGAGATCCCGGCGCGCGAGGCATAGGGCATCTGGTCGGCGATCAGCGCCAGGATCAGGATCGCCATGGTTCCGTAAAGGGCCGGTATCGGGCCGCGCTGGACGGCGAACAGCGACAGATAGGCCGCCGCGAAGGCGATGCCCGGCACCAGATAGGGGAAGAACGTCACCTGCCTGAGGAAACTGCCAAGCGGGCGCAACGGCGTGCGGACCACGGCGTAGCCGACGAGCAGGCCCAGGAGCCCGGACACGACCGACGCCGAGCCGACGATCCACAACGTGTTCCAGGCCGCGCTCCACAGTTCGGGCGTCAGCAGGATGCCCTGCTGCAGCGCGACCGTGTCGAGATTGGTGCCCAGCCAGTAATCGAGCGTAAAGTTCTCCCAGGTGAAACGCGCCGGGACGTGCATCACGGTGGACAGGAACAGCGTCAGAACCGGCAGGCCGACGCTGATCAGGAAGATAAAGGCGGCGAAACCGGTCGCCGGCAGCCGCATGCCCCGCAGCCGGGACAGGCGGTTCATCGAGCCCTTGGAGCCCACGGTCACGAACCTGCGGGCCTCGCGGATCAGATAGGCGTCGATCAAAAGCGTCATAATGCCGAGGATCATGATCGAAGCGGCGAGTACGCCCGCGACGCCGGTCTGGCGCGAGCCGAGATTGCGGTAGAGCGAGGTGGCGAGCACGTCGAACTTGACCGGCAGGCCCAGCACATAGGCGACGCCGAACTCGCCCAGGCATTTGGCGAAGATCAGCACGATCGCCGAGATCAGCGCCGGTTTCATCAGCGGCAGCACGATCGACCATGCGATCCGGCCCCGGCTGGCGCCGAGCATCCGCGCGCTGTCCTCGAGCTGGCTGTCGAAGCGGCGCAGTGCGCTGCCGAACAGCAGGATGATGAAGGGGGTATAGTGCAGCGCCAGGATAACGGTAATCGGCACCTGGCCGTAAGCCAGCCAGTCCGGCGGCGAGAAACCCATCGCCTCGACCCAGCCCTGCTGGCCGCCGACCGTGCGGTTCTTGAAAAGCGTGTTCCAGGCCAGCGCGAAGGTCCAGGCGGGAAGCATGTAGGGCACGATCAGCGCCGTGGCGAACCAGCGCCTCGCAAACATGTCGGTGCGGCTGATCAGCCAGGCGAGGATGCCGCCGACGATCACCGATACGACGATTGCGCCGAAGGCAACGCTGAGCGTGTTCCTCAGCGGCTCCCAGAACATGTCGCGCGCGACCGGGGACAGGAAAGTCCTGTGCAGGTAATAGCTGGTCCATTCGCCGACGGCGGCGCCGGTGCGTCGTGAATCGCCGAACTGGGTCTGCACGGCGTCGAGAAGGATCGAGATGATCGGAACGACAATCAGATAGGTGAACAAAACCGCCATCAGCAGGCCGATCACCGTGGTCGGCTCCCGCATGGCGATCCGGGTCCGGTATTTCAGCCTGGTGATCCAGCTCGACCCGGCTGGTCGGCCAACAGGTTCCGCGGCGTTACTCATTGCGCAAACCCCGCATGCGCAGCGGTGGAATATTCTGTTTCATGTCTCTCCTCCCGTGGTCGTCACCAGCCATTTGCAGGGTTTTCCGATTGCACTCCCGTGCATCGCGGAAACCGATACAGCCATGGATCGACGATCTGACGTGCACGGTTGCAGCAATTTCCAAAGGTGTCAAAGGGAAAATTCAAAAAATGACACGCGAGTGCAATCAAATAATTTGTTTAACTATCTGAAATATATATGAAATATTGTAGGATTAGAGAGTTTTAAAAAAAATTATGCACATATGTGCATAACCACGGATGGCAATTCGGCGGCGCCGTGTCGGCTTGGGACGCTTGTTCACGACCTGAAGAGCCGTCGTCTCACCACCGGACGGCTTCAGACCCGGTGACTGGCGTCAATTCACAACTGACAGGTCGAAGTACATTTGACACCTGCATGATTTATATGACTACATGTGCAGTCATGTGATCAACATGCGGAGCTTCAGATGCATCTTTCGATGTGGACCTATCCCTGGGACGTGCAGGGTCAGGGGCTTGAACGGACGTTTTTCGATCTTGCCGGGCGGGCGGGGCTGAACAGCATTTCTCTTGCCTCGTCCTATCACGCCGGCCGGTTCCTCCAGCCGCGCAGCCCCAAGCAAAAGGCCTACTTCCCGCAGGACGGAACGGTCTATTTCCGTCCCGACGAAGCGTTGTGGGAAGGCAAGTCGATCCGCCCGCTGATGGCCGACAATGTGGCCGAGCGCGGCGACATGCTGGAAGCGCTCACGACTGCGCGCGATGCCGGCAGCGGCATGAAGGTGTCGTGCTGGACGGTGTGTCTGCATAATACCCGGCTTGGCATGCTGCATCCCGGTCATGTGACGCGCAACGCGTTCGGCAATCCCAACTACTATAACCTCTGCCCGTCGAGCCCTGCCGCGCGCGACTACGTGGTCACCCTCGTGCGCGATATGACGACGCGTTACCGGCCTGACATGGTCGAGCTCGAAAGCCCCAATTTCATGGGATTTGCCCATGAATTCCACCATGAGAAGGACGGCGTCGGGCTCAATGCCGAGGATGATTTCCTGCTGTCGCTGTGCTTCTGCGACCATTGCATGGCGCGCGGCCGGCTGGCCAGCGTGCCGATGGAGGACGCGCGCGCTACGGTGCGCGGCTTCATTGCCGAACTTTGCGAGCGCGATGTGCCCGAAAGGCAGTTTCCGGACTTCCCGGCGGCGGGCAATGACGCCTTCAATGCCTGGCCGGCGCTGCGTGCATTCCTCGAATGGCGCACGGAGCCGGTCACCAGCCTGATTGCCGAAATCCGCGCCAAGGCCGATCCTGCAAGCAGGATCGTGCTCATCGATCTTGCCGATGGCTGGATGGGCGGCGTCGATCTTCAGGCCGTCGGCAAGGTCTGCGACGGCGCGATCCTGTGCTGCTATTTCATGGAGCCCGAACAGGTCGCAGCCCTGATGAAGGCGGGGCGTGAAGCGCTCGGCCCGGAAAAATATCTCGGCGCCGGCTACCGGGTCTTCTACCCGGAAGTGACCTCGCCCGAGGCCCTCGCCGATCGGGCCCGGGCCGCGATCGAGGCCGGCGCGGACGGCATCAACTTCTACAATTACGGCCTTATCCCGGAAAAGCGGCTGGACTGGGTGCGTCGCGCCGTCGACGGTCTGCCGCAATAACAGGCAGGATGGCGTGTTGCCGCAAAACGATCTGCTTTCGCGGATTCCAACTTGACTACATGAGTGTACAAGCTAACAATAAGGCATAGCCATGCTTGGCTTCTCGAAAAAGGGGAAAAACATGAAACTGAAGAAACTGCTTCTCGTCGCCTCCGTCCTTGCGGGCATGGCGGTTCCTGCCATGGCTGAGGAAAAGTTCACCATCGGCTACGACAATTATTTCAACGGCAATTCCTGGTCGGTTCAGCTCTCGAAGGAGTTCGAGGCCGAGGCCGAACGGCATCGCGACGAAGTCGATGTCGTCTATACCGAGTCCGAGCTGAAGGCCGACAAGCAGGTCTCCAACATCGAGGACATGATCACGCGCGGCGTCGACGCCGTCATCCTCACGCCGATCTCGCCGACGGCGGTTATCCCGGTGCTGAAGAAGGCTGAAGCCAAGGGCATCAGGATTGTGCTGCTCGCCTCGACCATCCGCAGCGATGATTATGACGCGCTGGTTACCGTCGACGATGTCGATTTCGGCAAGGCGGGCGCCGAATGGCTGGCCGACAAGCTGGACGGCAAGGGCAGGATCATCGCGCTCAACGGCATTTCCGGCATTTCCGCCAGCGATGACCGCTGGACCGGCGCGAAGGCCGTTTTCGAGGAATACCCCGATATCGAGGTCATCAGCGTCGTCGATGCCGGCTGGGACTATGCCAAGGCCAAGGTCGCGGTTTCCAACCTTCTGGCGGCCAATCCGGAAATCGACGGCGTCTGGTCGCAGGGCGGCAGCATGACGCTCGGCGCGATCGATGCCTTCGAGGCGGCGCAGCGTCCGCTGGTGCCGATGACCGGCGAGGACAATAACGGTTATCTGAAGCGCTGGACGGCGCTTGAGGCCGACGGCTTTGAATCCGTGGCGCCCTCGAAGCCGACATGGCTCGGCTCCGAAGCCCTTCTGGTCGCGCTCGACCTGCTTCAGGGCGAAGAGGTCGAAAAGAACAAGGTATATGACGTGCCGATGATCACCTCGGAAAACCTCGGCGAGTTCACCCGCGACGACCTGTCCGACTCCTTCTGGGCCAATACCCGCCTCAGCGACGAACAGGTCCGGGCAACCTTCCAGGATTGACCGGGCTTATACCAGGGACCAGTCCCTGGTATTGCAAGCGAGAGAGAAACAGTGACAAGCCAAACCTCCGCACAACTCCCCCCACTGTTAGCGGTCACGGGTCTGTCGAAGTCCTTCGGGCGCAACGCCGTTTTGAAAGACGTTTCTTTCTCGCTTGGCCGGGGGGAAGTTCTGGCGCTTGTCGGCGAAAACGGCGCCGGCAAGTCCACCCTCATGAACATCCTGTCCGGCAACCTTGCCCCTGACAGCGGCGAGATCCGCCTGAACGGCAAGGCCTACAGCCCGGCAAACCCCGCCGAAGCGGCGGGCAGCGGCGTTGCCATCGCGCACCAGGAAACGGCGATCATGCCGGACCTGACGGTTGCCGAAAATACCTTCTTCCGCCGCGAGCCGCGCAATGCGCTCGGCCTGATCCGGCAGAAACGGCTTCACGCCGATTTCGAAACCCTTTCCGCATCTCTCGGCTTCAGCCTCGACGGCAAGCGGCTCGGGCGGCGGCTGAGCGCTGCCGAACGGCAACTGGTCGAGATCGCCCGCGCCATCTCCGCAAGGCCGGACCTGCTGATCCTAGACGAGCCGACGGCATCGCTCTCCGCCGAAGCCGCACAGTCCGTGCTGAAGCTGATGAACGAACTGAAGCGGGAAGGCACCTCGATCATCTTCATCTCGCACCGCATGGGCGAGATCATGGAGGCGGCAGACCGCGTCGTGGTGCTGAAGGATGGCGCGCTGACGCTTGCGGCCGCCCGCGGCAAATTTACCGAGGACGACCTGATCCACGCCATGGTTGGCCGCAAACTGGAAAACATCTTTCCAAAGCGCCCGGCGCCGGGCGATCTGGCTGTCCGTTTTTCCGTAACCGGCGGCACCAATGCGAACCTCCCGGAAATCGACTTTTCCGTCCGTCGCGGCGAGGTGCTCGGCATTGCCGGTCTCGAAGGGCAGGGGCAGAAGCCGCTGGCGGATGCGCTGTGCGGCTTTGCGCCGTTCAAAAGCGGCCGGGTCGAGATCGATGGTGAAGAGGTCAATCTCAAATCGCCCGCGGCAGCCATCGACGCCGGCATTGCCAGCATTCCCGACGACCGCAAGCATGAAGGCCTGGCGCTGTCGCTGCCGATCCGCCTCAATATGAGCCTGTTTGCGATTTCGGAGCGCGCGCGCGCCGGCTTCCTGCCGCTCGGCTATGAGCGCGAATTCGTCCAGGACGCCCGCAAGCGCTTCTCGATCCGCTCGACCGATATGGAACAGCCTGTCGGCGAACTCTCCGGCGGCAACCAGCAGAAGGTCGTCTTCGCCCGCTGGCTGGCGCATGAGCCGAAGCTTCTGGTGCTTTACGAGCCGACCAAGGGCGTCGACGTCGAGTCGAAAAGCGAGATCTATCATCTGGTCGGTGCGCTTTCGAAAAAGGGCGTCTCCGTCATCCTCATCTCATCCGATCTGATGGAGCTGATCGGCCTCTCCGACCGCATACTGGCGCTCTATGAAGGCCGCGTCACAGGCGAGATCGCCCGCTCCGACTTCTCCGAGGAGAAGATCATGCGCTATGCAGCCGGCCTGCCGGCCGAACAGCGGAATGCAGGCGGGGAGGTGCCCCTTGTTTGAAGGTTCGCTTCGCCACAACCTGATTTTGAGCCTGCCGGCGCTTGCGCTCGCGGTTCTGCTGATCGCGGTCACCGGCTTTCTCTCTCCGAATTTCCTGAGTGATTCAAACCTGACCAACCTGTCCACCCGGCTTCTGCCGCTCGGGCTGGTGGCGCTGGGCGAGGCGCTGGTGCTGTTTGCCGGCCGGATCGATCTTTCCGTCGGCTCGATCATGAGCCTTGCGACGGCGATCATGGCGCTGACTTCGGGATCGATCGGATGGTTCTCGGTTCCGCTGGCGCTTTTCGCCGGGCTTGCCTGCGGCATCTTCACGGCCTGCGGCGTCAATTTCCTGAGGATCAACCCGCTGGTGATGACGCTGGCGACGGCGGCCATCGTCAAGGGCATCACCATGCTCTTGCTGCCCTCTCCGGGCGGCGAGGTCGACTATGCCTTCTATGAAGCGCTTTTCGGCGCAGAGCGCCTGTTCTCCGCGCCGCTTGTGATCTCGCTCGCCGTCTTTGCCGTGATCGCGATTGCCATGAACTGGACGCGGCTCGGCCGGTCGATCTACGCCTTCGGCTCCGACCCGCGCGCGGCCTTTTCCAACGGCATCTCGGCGTTCCGGGTCGACCTGATGGTCTTCGGCCTGTCGGGCGTGCTGGCCGCCGCCGCCGGCATCGTGCTGTCGATCCGCATCCTCTCCGGCGATCCGCTGATCGGCGAATCCTACACGCTCGATGCCGTTTCGGCGGCGATCCTCGGCGGCGTCGCGCTGCAGGGCGGTCGCGGCAATGCCGTCGGCGTGTTGTTCGCAGCACTCTCGCTCGTGCTCATCAACAACATGTTCAACCTGCTCGACATCGACACCAGCCTGCAGAACATCGCCAAGGGGCTGATCTTCATCGTGGCGCTGGTGTTCTTCATGCGCGGCAAGGAGAACTGACATGGCGCTTTCCGCCTACCTTTCCAATGCCAGACCGGCCGGCGCGACATGGCGCGCGCTGGCGCTTCTCGCCATCCTGCTGGTCGTGCTGTTCGTGTTCTCGGGCCGCGTCTCGATGGTGCAGATCATGGACAATGCCCGCCAGGCGGCGCCCCTCGGGCTGATCGCGCTCGGTCAGGCGCTGATCCTGATGATGGGCCGGCTCGACCTCTCCGTCGGCGCGACGGCAGGCCTTGCCAATGTCGTGCTGGCGGCAAGCTTTGCCGGCGATATGGACAATATGGCAGCGGCACTGGCGATCACGGTGTTCTTCGGCCTGCTCGTCGGCCTTGCCAATGGCGTACTGGTGGTGCTGCTGCGGATTCCTGCGTTTCTCGCCACGCTCGCAACCTCGCTGGTGCTGTCGGGCGCCATCCTCGTCTATACCGGCGGCAGCCCCAGAGGCTCAATACCGGCAGGTTTCCGGGTCATCTCGGAAGGTTGGTTCTTCGGCATTGTGCCGTGGTCGGTGGTTATCTGGGTTATTGCCAGCCTGATCCTGCTTGCCTTCGTGCACTATTCGCTGTCCGGCCGAAAAATGCTGCTTTCCGGCGCCAATGCCGCTGCCGCGCGCCGCAACGGGATCGCCGCCGACCGCATGGTGATCTTTTCCTTCGTGCTGGCGAGCTTCATGGCGACGCTTGGCGGCATCATGCTGTCGTCGATCACCGGCATGGCGTCGATCGGCATTGCCGATACCTATACGGTGGATTCGATCGCGGCGGCGGTCATCGGCGGCGCGCTGTTCACCGGCGGCGTGTTCCTGCCGCTGGGGGCCGCCGCCGGCAGCCTGATCCTGTTCTTCCTCCAGAGCCTGCTCTACGTCCTGTCGCTGCCGCCCGCGGCGCGCTTCGTCCTGCAGGGCTCGATCATCATTCTCGCGCTTGCGCTTTCAAACTTCAAAAAGGACCGCTGAACATGGAATTCATTCGGACACTCAACGGCGATATCGCGCCGGAGGACCTCGGCGTCACCTATTCGCATGATCACCTGTTCTGCATTCCGCCGCTGTGGCAGGAAAAGAAGATCGACGATTTCATGATCGATGACATCGAGGCCTCGATCAGGGATGTCGAGCTGTTCACCGCCGAGGGCGGCCAGGCCGTCTATGATGCGACCGCAATCGACTACGGCCGCAAGCCCGCCGCGCTGAAGGAAATCTCCGACCGCACCGGCATCAGGATCATCGCCACCGCCGGCTTCAACAAGGCGATCATGTGGCCGGGCCAGATGGCGGGCACCGGCGGCACGTTCCAGCAATGGATCGACGGGCATTCGCGCGCCGAGATCCGCGACCATGTCGTGGCCGAACTGACCGTCGGCATGGATGGCACCGACCTCAAGGGCGGCGTCGCCAAGTTCGGGACCGGCTACAACACGATCTCGGAGGCCGAGGACAAGGTCACCCGCGCCGTTCTCGACGCCCACAAGGAAACCGGCTGCCCGCTGCATTCCCACACCGAACTCGGCACGCTGATCCTCGAACAGCTCGCCATCCTGAAGCAGGAAGGCGTCGACCCGACGCGGCTGACCATGGCCCATGTCGACCGCAACCCGGATCACTGGCTGCACCTGAAAGCGGCCGAAACGGGCCTGTTCATGTGCTTCGACGGCATCAGCCGCATCAAGTACCATCCCGAAAGCGTGCTGATCGACTGCATCCTCAATCTCGTCAGCCACGGCCATGAGGACCAGATCGTCGTCGGCGGCGATATCGCCCGGCGTACCATGTACCGCAATTATGGCGAGGGCGGTCTCGGTCTCGGCTACATTCTGGAAAGCTGGGCGCCGCGTTTCATGGAACAGGCCGGCGAGGCGGGCTTCGACGGCAAGGCGCTGTTTGAAAAGTTCTTCGTCAAGAATCCGCAGCGCGCCTTTGTCTTCAAGCAGTGAGCATCCCCTTGGAATACGATAAAACCGATATCTCGCGCCTCAACGACAGCGACATGGAAGCGGCGCTGGCAAAAACGCCGGTGCTTCTTCTGCCGATCGGCGCGGTGGAAAGCCATGGCGATCACCTGCCGGCGGGAACCGACAACATTCTGGCGGCAAGGCTCGTCGAGGAACTGGTCAGGACGATCGACGGTGAAACGCCGGTGCTCAGGTTACCGGTGCTGCCGTTCGGCCAGGTCTGGTCGCTTGGCGAAGCGGCGGGATCCTTCGGCGTCAGCAACGAGACGGTCAGCAACACGATTGTCGAGATCGCCCTCAGCGCCGCCGGGAAGGGCATCCGCACCGTGGTGGTCGTCAACGCGCATCTCGGCAACGCCGTTGCCATTCGCGATGCGCAGCGCCGGTTGCGGGACAAGGGCATCACGCTGGCGAATTTCTTCTATCCCGGCGCCGGCCCGGTGATCGAGGAGGTGCGCCAGAAAAGGCAAGCCCATCCTTCCTACATGCATGCCTGCGAGATCGAGACGTCCTATATGCTGCATCTGGCGCCGGACGCGGTCGATATGGGCAGGGCCATCGAAAACTATCCGGAGTTTCCGGAGGATTTTGCAACGATTGCCTATCGCTGGACCGATTTTTCCGAAAGCCCGGTCCTGGGCGATGCCCGCGCGGCAACAGCGGAAAAAGGCGAAAAAATCCTGAAGGTTGTGCTGGCCAATATGGCAAAGCAGATAGCCGTCCTCTATGCTAGGCAGCTTCACGGCAATAGCTGAGCGGCGGAGGACTTCGGCTTCTCGGAGATTGCGGACACGATGACATCCGAACCGTTTTCAGGAGCCCCCTCTTGCGCGCAGATGCCCCCGCGGCGAAGGACCATCGCCCGGTCTATATCCAGATTGCCGAAACGCTGAGAGCCCGGATCGTTTCGGGTTTCTACGACGACAAGGTTGACGGCGAACTGAAGCTGGCCGCGCAATGGCAGGTCAGCCGCCGGACGATCCAGCAGGCGTTAGAGATCCTAGTGCGCGAGGGCCTGCTCGTGCGCCAGCACGGCATGGGCACCTTCATCAACCGCAAGGGCGTCGAAAAGCGCTATCACGCGATCGCCTCGATCACCGAGAGCATGGTCGGGCAGGGGCTGAGGCCCGATTATACGGTTCTCGAAAGCGGCGAGGTTCCGGCGGGCGAGGCGGAGAGCCGCTTTTTCCGGCTTCCCGAAGGTAGCACGGTCTATCGCCACAAGCGGCTGGCGGTGGCCGATGGCAAGCCGCTTGCCGTGGTTTCCACCAGCCTCAATCTCGCCGTTCTGGAAGGGCTCGAACTTTCCGCGCTCTCCGGCTCGCTCTATAAGGTTTTGCGCGAGAGATTCGGCCGCACCGTGGTCGTCGCCGACGACAAATACATGCCGGTCGCAGCCGATGCCGAGATTGCATCCCTCCTGATGCTTCCCGAAGGCGCGCCGGTGTTTCTGGCCGTGCGTGAGGCGCGCGATCAGACGGGCGCGCCGCTTGAGGTGTCGCGCATCGTCATGCTGCCGGTGCCGCTCGACATCTCGATCCGCAATGTCGGCTTCCCCTCCGCCGAACCGGACAACCGCAGCCCTGCTGCCAGGGAATGGACCTACATGGTCGGCTTCGGGAATTTCCGGTCGGATGGCGAATAGCTTATCCGGCAACCGCCCTTAATACGCCAAGAGCGGCCTCGCTGCCTGCCTGAAACCGTGCAAATCCCGCGTCATAGGCGGGTTTTACGATATCGGACGGGTCATAGTGGGCCTTGAGCCTGAAGGTCGCTTCGCAGGCCTCGTCCAGCGTGGCAAAATCGCCGATGGCGACGGCGGCGCAGAGCGCGGCACCCTTTGCGCCGAACTGCGTGCCTTCCGGCACTTCCACCGGCGCGCCGGTGACATCGGCAATCAGCTGCGACCAGAACGGGCTTCGGGCGCCGCCGCCGACGAGGCGGATCGAGGTTTCGACGCCGCCGATCGCCTCGAAGCAGTCACGGATCGCATAGGCCAGCCCCTCATAGACGGCGCGCACCATGTCGGCGCGGCGGTGATGCGGGGCAAGACCATGAAAGCCGGCGCGGGCTCTTGGTTCGATACGCGGCGCGATGACGCCCGCAGCCGACAGATAAGGAATGAAACACACGCCATTGGCGCCCGGCGGGCTCTGTGCCGCCAGCGCGCCCAGCGCCTCATAGGGCGCTTCACCGGCGGCGAGATCGGGACAGAGCGTTTCGAGGCACCAGTCGAGCACGGTGGTGCCCGCGACATTGACCATGGATTTCATCCACCGATTTCCCGGAACGATGAACAGCAGCCCGAGGTCGCGCGGCTCATAAACGGCGCGGTCGAAGATGACGCCGTTGAGGCAGGTGGTGCCGAGCACGCTGACGGCCTGTCCCGGCCTGTGGGCGCCGGCCCCAAGAACACAGGCGCTGGTATCGCCGGTGCCGATGGCCACCGGCGTGCCGGCGGCAAGGCCGGTCGCCGCGGCGGCCTTTTCGGTGACCGCGCCGGCAAGCGTTTCGCCGCGAGCGACGGGCGAGAGCAGGTGGACATGGTCTTCGATGCCGAGGAGGGCTGCCTGATCGGGGTGGAAATCGCGGGTAACGGCCGAACCCGGGGCCATTGCGGCTTCGGATTCATCGGTTGCGACCGCGCCGGTCAGCCGGTAGCGGATGAAATCCTTGGCGGTCAGGATGTGGCGGGCCTTGGCCAGCACGTCCGGCTCGTTTTCGGCAAGCCAGGCGATCACCGGCAATGTGCAGCCAAGCTGCATCACCGAGCCGGAATGGCTGAAGACGGAGGATATCAGCTCCGGCTTTTGACGTTGAAGCCTTGCGACGAGGTCCTGTGCGCGGGCATCGTTCCACAGGATCGGCGGGCGCAGAAGCCGGTCGTGTTCATCCAGCGCCCAGACGCCGACCATGACGCCAGTAATGCCGATGCCCCTGATCGAAGTCGGATCGATGGCAGCGGCCGCAAGAAGATCGCCGATAACGCGAACCGCCGTTTCCCAGGTGGCCTCGCCGTCGAGTTCCGACCAGCCAAGCGGCGCGTCGAGCAGGGACATGCGCTCGCTTGCCTCTGCCTGCTGCTGTCCGTTTTCGTCGAAGAGAGCGGCCTTGATGACGGATGTGCCGATGTCGATTCCAAGATACATGCCCGTCACTATGGCTTGTCCATATATGTAGTCAAGTGGTGCCGGTTACCGCCATGCCGGTATTCCGGCGGCCGCAATGCGGGATAGCGATCGGGGCAGGGGCGCAGCGCTTGCGCCGCGCCCCGAAAGGTCACGAAAAGATCACGCCCTTGCGGAGAATGAAATTGCCGTAGGGGCGCATTTCGCTTGTCTGGACCACGGCGAACGACTCTTTGGCGCGCTCGTAAAAGGCGAAACGCTCCAGTCCGACCGGCTTGTGGCCAAGCGCATCGAGCGTCGGCATGGCCTCCGCGATTACCGGCGGCACGGCGTCGGGTTCGCCCACGACCTGCATGGTGAGAACCGGGTCGGGTTCGAATTCGTCGAGCGGCAGCAGCGAAACGATTGCCGACAATGCCTGAAGCGCGTCGCACCCGATCGTAAGCGCCGACCCGTAGACGGTCTGCTCGCCAACGGAGGCTGCGGGGAAATTGGCATCCACGATCACGATCTCGTCGCCATGACCCATCATGGCAAGGACGTGCAGCAGGTCGGGTCCGAGAAGCGGATCAATCCCTTTCAGCATGGGTATTCCTTTCAAAAGCAATGGTTTACGGTTACCACGAGCCGAGCGGTCGAGTGGCCGCTGCCGGGAAGAGCCATCGGCCTGTCATATGGCCTGCCCGAGCCGAAAGCAAGAAGGCGCAGCCGGGTGCGATTTTCCGGGTTCGCCAAGTCCGCCCGGCTCGATTATCCGCCGGATACGGGCCGCGCGGGTCAACCGCGCGGCGGAAAGCGGCGGCCCAAACATCCGGATTCACTGCGTTTTACGCTGTTTGCCTAGCGGATGCCGGAAAGCTATAGTGCCGAAAAACAGAAGCCAGATTGCGCGATCGAGCTGACCTTCTGATCAGGTGGGGGACCTGCGATGACTTTCGAGCAATTGCGCATCTTCGTCGAAGTGGCCGAGCGTCAGCATGTCACGCAGGCCGCGCAGGCGCTCAACATCGCTCAATCCGCAGCCAGTCACGCGATCGCCCAGCTTGAGGCGCGCTACGATACCCAGCTCTTCTACCGCGTCGGGCGACGGATCGAGCTGTCCGAAGCGGGCCGAACGCTACTCACCGAGGCGAGCGCGATCCTGGGGCAGGTGGAGCGCGCCGAACTGGCGCTGAGCGAGTTCAGCACGCTGTTGCGCGGGACGCTGCTGGTCGAGGCGAGCCAGACGATCGCGAGCTACTGGCTGCCCGCGCGGCTGGCCACATTTCGCCGGGCGCATCCCGGCATTACGCTCCGCATGAAGATCGAGAACACCCAGCAGGTCGCCGATGCGGTGCTGACGGGGGCTGTCGAACTCGGCTTCGTCGAGGACGAGGTCGTTCATCCGCAACTGGTCTGTTACCCCGTCGCCGCCGATCGCCTGATCGTCGTTGTCGCGCCCGACCATCCCTGGGCCGGACTGACGCGGCTCGACCCCGTCAAAATGTCGGAAAGCGATTGGGTGCGGCGCGAGACGGGATCGGGTACGCGCTCCGCTTTCGAACACGCAGCCCTCGCGCTGGGCGCGGATGTGGCGGGGTTTCGCATCGCCATGGAACTGCCGTCCAACGAGGCGGTGCGCGCGGCGGTTGAAGCCGGGCTCGGGGCAGCGGCGATGTCGGCTTCGGTTGCGGCGCCCAGCCTGGAGGCGGGATTGCTGCATCACGTTCCTCTTGAATTGCCGGAACGATCATTCATCGCCCTGCGTCTCGCCGCCCGTCGCCCGACCCGCGCCGTGGCGGCGTTCTTGAACCAGCTGGGCATCGTCGAGCCGGCGAACGGCACACAATCCGAAAAGCATTGAACCTCGCCGTCGACACGTCTTGATGGCCCGCGCCGGGAGACTTGCGGCGCGGCCGATGTCCGGTTTTTCGGCGACGGGCCTTACCACTCCGGGGAGCGGGGCCCGGAAAGGCAGCGGTGCGGGCACATACCGCAATCCATCGGAATTCCAGATTGAACGTATCCAATCCCCGTATTGGACCGTTTCGTCCGGTTTCTCTACGTATGGTTTAACCGGACTACCGGACGAGGAACCCGACAATGCGCAGGACCAGCCATGAAGGCATGATGCCACAAGCCGACGACACGGCTTCCAGCCCTTCGGCGGGCAGCGCTCTGACCGGGCCGCCGCAGACCACGGATGAGCACGAGCCCGACTACCGTTTCACGCTCGCCAATGAAAGAACCTTCCTTGCCTGGGTGCGCACGGCGCTGGCGCTTCTGGCCGGCGCGGTGGGGCTGATGCATTTCGCGAAACCGCTGACCGGCGTCGATCCCGACAAGTTCTTCGCCATCGGGCTGGCCGGTGCGGGTCTCGCGGCCATCATTTACGCAACATGGCGGTGGCACAGCGTCCAGCGGGCCATGTGCCACGATGCGCCGTTGCCCGGCGGCATCGTCATCTGGTTCCTGTCGGGTCTCATCATCCTGACCGGCGGCCTTGCCGGGATCACCGCGCTTTTGAGCGGTGGCCTCCTGTGATCGGGAAAGGGCAGGCCCGTGACCGAACGTCTCATCCCCGGTCGCCCCGGCTTGCAGCCCGAGCGGACGGACCTGTCCTGGGTCCGCGCAGCACTGGTCGTTGCCATCTTCGGTGGGCTTCTGCTGCTGCGGGAAGGCGGGCCGCGGGGCCTGTTGTCAATTCTCGGCGGCAGCTTCGCCATGGCGCTTTCCATCATGATGATGCTGACCGGCGCGAGACGCACGCGACGGCTCGGGCGGCGACCGCTGCCGCATCACCTTGCGCCACGGCAGGAAGTGCTGATCACCGGCATCTCTGTCGCCCTGCTGGGAGTGATCACGCTCCTGATGATCGGTGTCCGCTGATGGCGGCGCGCATATCGTCTCCGACCGTCCCCTTTCCGTCCCCGCTTGAAGGAGCCCCAGATGGCGCGAAATGACCGTGGCGCGAATTCCGCCCCCTCGCAGCAAGCCCTCCATGACAGTCCCGCTCCAGATGAGGGCGACGGGGTCGTAACCTCTCCCCGGATCGGCGATCGGGTCGCGAAAACCACCTGCTACATGTGCGCCTGTCGCTGCGGGATCGACGTGCATCTCCGCGACGGCAAGATCCGCTACATCAACGGCAACAAGGACCATCCGGTCAACCAGGGCGTTCTGTGCGGCAAGGGCAGCGCCGGCATCATGCAGCATTACAGCCCGGCGCGGCTGCGCAAGCCGCTGTTGCGCACCGGTCCGCGCGGCAAGGGCGAGTATCGCGAGATCGAGTGGGACGAAGCGTTACGGATCGTCACCGAGCGCCTTGCCCGTATCCGCGCCACAGACCCGAAGAAGCTGGCCTTCTTCACCGGCCGCGACCAGTCGCAATCGCTGACCGGCTGGTGGGCAACGCAGTTCGGCACGCCGAACTTCGCCGCCCATGGCGGTTTCTGTTCGGTCAACATGGCCGCTGCGGGCCTTTATTCCATCGGCGGCGCGTTCTGGGAATTCGGCGAGCCCGACTGGGAGCGCTCGAAATACTTCATGCTGTTTGGCGTGGCCGAGGATCACGATTCCAACCCGATCAAGATCGGCCTTGGCAAGCTCAAGGCCAACGGCGCCAAGGTGGTGGGGATCAATCCCTGCCGCACCGGCTATAACGCGATCGCCGACGAATGGATCGGCATCCGTCCGGGCACTGACGGGTTGTTCGTGCTTGCGCTGGTGCATGAGCTGTTGCGCGCGGGCAAGGTCGATCTCGATTACCTGATCCGCTACACAAACCTGCACCAACTGGTGATCCGCGATCCAGGTGCTGCCGACGATGGTCTGTTCCTGCGCGATGGCGACGGCAATATCCTGAGCTGGGAACGCGACAAACGCACCACCGCGATTTCCAGCGATCCGGCCATTTCTCCGGCAATGAGCGGCACGTTTCAGGCGCTTGGCCGAACCGTCAGCCCCGCTTTCCAGCTTCTCGCCGAGCGCTATTTGTCGAAGGGCTATGCACCCGAGGCGGTGGCCGATTCCTGCGGCGTGCCCGCCGCCACCATCCGCCGGATCGCGGCGGAACTCGCGAAGGTCGCCTTCGAGGAGGAAATCGAGCTGCCAATCGCCTGGACGGACTGGGCGGGGCGCGAGCACAAGACGATGAAGGGCCGTCCGGTCTCGATGCATGCCATGCGCGGCATCTCGGCCCATTCCAACGGCTTTCACACCTGTCGCGCCATCCACCTGCTTCAGGTTCTGCTCGGAACCGTCGATGTCCCCGGCGGCTTCCGCTACAAGCCGCCCTATCCGAAACCGGTCCCGCCGCCGCTGAAGCCGGCGGGCAAGGATGGCGGAAAGCCCGACACGCCGCTCGCCGGCGCGCCGCTCGGCTTCGTTACCGATCCCGCGGATCTGCTGGTTGACGAAAACGGCGGCCCGATCCGCATCGACAAGGCCTATTCCTGGCAGGCGCCGTTCTCCGCCCACGGGCTGATGCACATGGTGATCCGCAACGCCCATGACGGCGATCCCTATCCGATCGACACGCTGTTTCTCTACATGGCGAACATGGCGTGGAACTCGTCGATGAACACCACCGAGACGGCGCGGATGCTGACGGCCAAGGACGGGAACGGCGACTACAAGATCCCGTTCATCATCTATTCCGACGCCTATCATTCCGAGACGGTGTCCTACGCCGACCTGGTGCTGCCGGACACGACCTATCTGGAACGCCACGACTGCATCAGCCTGCTCGACCGGCCGATCAGCCATGCGGACGGGCCGGGCGATGCGATCCGGCATCCGGTTCTCGAACCCGACCGCGACGTGCGCGGCTTCCAGTCGGTGCTGATCGACCTCGGCGCAAGGCTGGGGCTGCCGGGCTTCGTCAATGATGACGGCAGCGCGAAATACCGCGACTATGCCGATTACATCGTCAACCATGAACGCAGCCCCGGCATCGGCCCGCTCGCCGGCTGGCGCGGCGAGGACGGCGATCGGCACGGCCGCGGCGCGCCGAACGCAAACCAGCTTGAGCGCTATATCGAGCATGGCGGCTTCTGGCATCATGAGTTCAGGCCGGAGGAACGGTTCTACAAGATGGCCAACAAGGCCTATCTGGAGACAGCGGTGCAGTTCGGCTTCCTGCCCAAGGCCGAGCCGATCATCCTCCAGATCTATTCCGAACCGCTGCAGCGTTTCCGTCTGGCGGCGAAGGGCCACGGTCCGGTCCAGCCGCCCGAGAGCGAACGCGAGCGGGTCGCCACCCATTTCGACCCGCTGCCGTTCTGGTCAGAGCCGCTTGAGGAGACCTTGATCTCGACGGAGGACTATCCCGTCCACGCGCTGACGCAGCGGCCGATGTTCATGTACCATTCCTGGGGGTCGCAGAATGCGTGGCTGCGGCAGGTGATGAACCAGAACAAGCTGTTCGTGCATCGCGACCTTGCCGCAAGCCAGGGCCTCGACGACGACGACTGGGTCTGGATCGAAAGCCCGCATGGAAGGGTGCGCGGCCAGATCACGCTGGTCGAGGGGGTGAACCCGAACACGGTCTGGACCTGGAACGCCATCGGCAAGCGCCGCCGGACATGGGGCCTGCATGCGGATGCCGGGGAGGCAAACCGCGGCTTTCTTCTGAACCACGCCATCACCGAACTGCTGCCGCCGGATGCCAAGGGCCGCCGGTTCAGCAATTCCGATCCGGTGACCGGGCAGGCCGCCTGGTTCGATCTGCGCATAAGGCTGGTGAAATGCTCGCCCGAAGAAGCGGGCACAACCGCCCCGCTCGATCCGCCGGTTGAACTGCCCCCGGGCCTCTCCGAAGGTCCTGACAAGCTGACCTATGGCGCTGAATTCAAGCCAACGCATAAACCAAGGGAGCGCGCGAAATGACCTGTCTTCCCGAAAAGACCGACCGCAAGCTCGGTCTGGCGATCGACCTCGACACCTGTGTCGGCTGCAATGCCTGCGTCACCTCGTGCAAGGAATGGAATGCGGGCGGGCACATGGCCCCGCTGACCGATCTCAATCCCTATGCCGACAAGGTGGACGGGGTGTTCTTCAACCGGGTCCACACCTATGAGCAGGATACGCCGAAGGGCGGGGCAACCATCCATTTCCCGCGCTCATGCCTGCATTGCGACACGCCGGCCTGCGTCACCGTCTGTCCCACCGGCGCGTCCTACAAACGCGCCTCGGATGGCATCGTGCTGGTGGACGAGGACAAGTGCATCGGCTGCAAGCTCTGTTCCTGGGCCTGTCCCTACGGCGCGCGGGAATTCGACGTCGATGTCGGCGTGATGAAGAAATGCACGCTATGCGTCGACCGGATCTACAACGAAAACCTCGCCGAGGAGGATCGGGTGCCCGCCTGCGTCGCCGCCTGTCCTACCGGCGCGCGTCACTTCGGCGATTTCGGCGATCCGGAATCGCCGATCTCGAAGCTTTCCGAGGAGCGCGGCGGCGTCGCGTTGATGCCGGAGCTCGGCTACAACCCGGTCAACCGCTACCTGCCCCCACGCCCGCGGCGCGACGCAGCCACCGCGACAGATGCCCTGCCGCTCGAGGATGCCGCGCCTGAAGGCGGGTTTCTCGGCTGGGTCGACCGCATGCTTTCGAGGTAGACGCCGATGCATCCCGCCTTTTCCGTCATCTTCTTCACCACCGCCTCGGGCGCGGGCTATGGCCTGCTGTTCGCGCTCGGGATCGCCGCTGCGCTCGGCCTGCTGCCGCCGGATTTCGGGCTTGGCGTTTCCGGCTTCGGCCTGTCGCTCGGGTTGATCTCGGCCGGGCTGCTGGCGTCGAGCGCCCATCTCGGCCGCCCCGAGCGCGCCTGGCGGGCCTTCAGCCAGTGGCGGTCGTCATGGCTTTCGCGCGAAGGGGTTTCTTCCGTTGCGACCTATATCCCCGCCGTCGCGCTGGCCTTCGGCTGGGTGATCCTGCACGAAAGCGGCGGCTGGGTCGCGCTCGCCGGCGGGCTTGCCGCGATCGGCTCCGTCGCGACGGTCAGCATGACGGCGATGATCTACGCCTCGCTCAGGCCGATCGCGGAATGGCACGGCCCCTGGACATTGCCCGCCTACCTCGTCTTTGCCGCGATGACCGGTCTGACGCTGCTCAACGCTCTGCTCGTGCTCTTCGGCCCCGCAAGCCGGTTCGTTACCGCGCTGGCGGTGGTCCTGGCGCTCTCAGGATGGGCGGTCAAGCGCGGCTACTGGGCCTACCGCGACAGCGGCAGGGGGCAACCCACCGCCAATCAGGCGCTCGGCCTTGGCGAGGGCGCGATCCGGCAGGTGCAGTCCCCGCACAGCGAGCAGAACTACCTGCTCAAGGAAATGGGCTATCGCGTCGCGCGCAAGCATGCCGCAAGGCTGCGCCGGATCGCGCAACTCCTGGCCTTCGCCCTGCCGGCAGCCTGTCTCACGCTGTCGCTGCTGCTTCCGGGAGCGCTGATCTTCGCGCTCGCCGCCGTCCCCCTGCAACTTGCCGGCATGCTGGTCGAACGCTGGCTGTTCTTCGCCGAAGCACGGCACACGGTGACGCTCTATTACGGCATGTGATATCGCAAGACGCTGTCCCGTGCCGGGTTTTCCTGAGGAATTCGGGACATCGAACGGGAACCGTCAGGAGCCGGCAGGCCGGATCGATCTTCCGTTCGTTCCGCCAAACGGTGGCCGGGGCCCTACAGATCCTTCACCAGCCGCAGGGCATCATAGATGGCGGCATGGATGTTGCGGGCAGAGACGGCGTCTCCGATCCGGAACAGCCGGTAGGCGCCGTCCGGGTTGGCGTTGACCGCCTGCGGGGTCCCAGCCACCAGCGCCTCGTAATCGACCGCGCCGAGATTGGATGATCCGGGCTTCAGTTCGAAATAGAGATCATCGAGCGGACGGGTGCCGTGGTTGACGATCACCTGATCGACCGAACGGGTGCGCGTCACCCCGCCGTAATCGCTGTCGATGGTGGCCAGAAGCCGGTTGCCGTCGCGTTCGACGCGCTTCAGCTTCCAGGTCACGGTAAAGGTGACATCGCGTTTCTGCAGGGCGCGCATGAACGGCGTGAGCGACATTGCCATCACCTCCGGCGAAAAGGACCGGTCGCGCGTCATGATCTCCACCTTCGCGCCGGTCTCGGCGATCTTCTCGGCCGCCTGAAGCGCCGGATAGTCGCCGGCATCATCATAGATCAGCACGTTATTGCCGGGCTTGACGTCGCCGGTCAGGATATCCCAGGCGGAAACCACGAGGTCCTCTCCCGCGCCGGTCACATCGGTGTGGGGCAGGCCGCCGGTGGCGATGATGACGATATCGGGCCGGTCGGAAAGCACGGTTTCGCCATCGGCGAAGCTGTTGAAATGCAAGGCGACGCCCAACCGTCGACATTCGGCGAAACGCCAGTCGATGATCGAGATCATCTCGCGACGGCGCTCGCTCCGGGCCGCAAGACGGATCTGGCCGCCGGGGTCGTTGGCCGCCTCATGCACGATCACTTCGTGCCCGCGCTCGGCGGCCACGCGCGCGGCCTCCATGCCCGCGGGCCCCGCGCCGACGATCACGACGCGGCGCCTTTGGGCCGCCGGCTGAATGGTCTGCGGCATGGTTTCCTCGCGGCCCGTTGCCGCGTTGTGAACGCAGAAGGCAAGCCCCCCCTGATAGATCCTGTCGAGACAGTAGTTTGCCCCGACACAGGGCCGGATGCGCTCTTCCTCGCCGGCGATGATCTTGGCAACGATATGGGGATCGGTCATATGCGCGCGGGTCATGCCGACCATATCGAGCTTGCCGCTGGCAATCGCGTGGCGGGCGGTCGCGACATCCTGAATCTTGGCGGCATGGAAGGTCGGGAAATTCGTGGCTGCGCGGATTTCGCCGGCGAAATCGAGATGCGGGGCGCTGGCCATGCCCTGCACCGGGATAACGTCGGTCAGGCCGGCATCGGTATCGATATGGCCGCGCACGACATTGAGAAAATCGACCAGCCCGCTGTCCTTCAGGCGGCGCGAAATCTCGATGCCTTCCTCGCGGCCGAAACCGCCCTCCAGCCGTTCATCGCCGGTGTAACGCACCCCGACCAGGAAATCCGGGCCAACCCGCCTGCGAATTTCGGCGAGCACCTCGAAGGTGAACCGCAGCCGGTTGTCGAGCGAGCCGCCATAGGGCGCATCCAGTTCATTGGTCAGCGGCGACCAGAACTGATCCATCAGATGGCCATAGGCCTGGATTTCAATGCCGTCCAGGCCGGCCGCTTTCATGCGTTCGGCGGCATCGGCATAATCGGTGATCAGGCGGGCGATGTCCCAGTCCTCGGCCTTTTTCGGAAAGGCGCGGTGCGCCGCCTCGCGCTCGTGGCCGGCGGAGACCACCGGCAGCCAGTCGGCCTTGTCCCAGCGGGTGCGGCGGCCAAGATGGGTCAGCTGGATCATCACCGCGCAGTCATGCTCGTGACACTCATCGGCGAGCCGCCTCATCCAGCCGACCACCTCGTCCTTCCAGGCGAGGATATTGTTGAAGACGGGCGGGCTGTCGCGCGCCACCGACGCCGAACCGGCGGTCATCGTCAGGGCCACGCCGGCGCGGGCGCGCTCGACGTGATAGGCGCGATAACGCTCCTTCGGCATGCCGTCCTCCGGGTAGGCCGGCTCGTGCGAGGTGATCATGATGCGGTTCTTCAGGCGCAGATGCCTGAGCTGGTAGGGCTGCAGCAGCGGATCGTTGTTCATGGCGTTCTCCTCTGGTTGAGAGAAGTTCGACATAACTGTACAGTACTGTCAAGTTAATCTACATCATCGTCTATTTTCTTGTATCGGCCCCGCCTTGCGGCTAGTCTGCGGCACATGGATGCTGACACGGAAAAGAATGCAGGCTGGCGCGGTTCGCGCGCATTATGGCTCGATGCGGCCCGGCAGGCGTTTGTCGAAACCGGCCTGGATGCGGTCAGGATTCAGGCGCTGGCCCACCGGCTGTCGCTGTCGCGCACCAGCTTCTACTGGTTCTTCAAGGATCGTGCGGCGCTTCTGGACGCGCTTCTGGAACATTGGGAAGACACCAATACCGGCGCGCTGATCGAAGCCTGCGATGCCTATGCCGAGACCCTTACGGAAGGCATTCTCAACCTGATCAGCGTCTTCATCGCGGAGGCGGAATTCGACCCGCGTCTCGATTTCTCCGTTCGCGGCTGGGCGGCGCAATCCGCCGATGTCACGGCGCGGGTCGCCAGTGCCGACAGCAGGCGGATTTCAGCGATCAAGGCGCTTTTCGTCCGCTTCGGCTTTGCGCAAGAAGAGGCGGATGTGCGTGCCCACGCGGTGTATCTGGTGCAGATCGGCTATATCTCGCTGCAGGTCACGGAAGATACCGCCACGCGCGTCGAACGGGCGGCGGAATATGTCAGGATCTATACCGGGCAGGCGCCGGACGAGCGGGAACTGGCCCGCTTTCGCGCCCGCCATGGCTGCTGAACCCGTGAGAGCGAGCCATGGATATTCGCGCGGCTTTCCTCGCGCTTTCCACGATGTGCCGAATGATCAGACAGCGCCGTTGCGGTTCCGGCGATATTTGTATGAGACAAAACGGGGACAATAGAGTCTGTCAGGTTCAAATCGAACCAGACAGACTCTAGATTTATTTGTTTTCGTTTGTCTTTTCGGGAAAACCGGATTCCACTTTTCCCTGACAAACTCTAGCGGTCAGGAGGGACGATTTTCCTCAGGCATGGCCTCACTTGCCAGCCGGCCGGGCGTAGCGGCGGGGACATCGCCGGTTCGCAGCCATGCCAGCGCGATCGGCCACAGACTGTCTTTGAAGCGATCGTGGAAAAACGCGAAATGGCCGATCGTCTCGACGCCGATGTCATCGGGGCGGATGCGCCAGTGCCGCCGATGACTGGCGGTGAAATAGGCCAGAAGCCGGTCGATCGCTGCCGGCGTTCCGTGGGGATCGTCGTCGAGGCCGATCGCCAGGATCGGCGCTGTCGCCCCGGTGAACCGCTGACGCAACTCTTCGGACTGGCGCTGGTCATCGATGATGCGGTCCTGACGCACGGTCTCCTCGAAGCGCGCTTTCATGCCGCTCCAGTCGCTGACGACGCCGGCCGGCGTGTCCTCCATCCAGCCGAGGCGCTTGGCCGGGAAGTAGCCGGCCAGCGCCGTCACCATCGGCATGACGATATGCCACTTCGCATACATCCGGAGGCGGTGGCCGGCGGCATAGTCGCGCCAGTAGGCGAACTGCGATCCGACGGTAAGGATGCGTCCGATCTTGTGGCTCGATGGCGCCAGGCCAATCGCAAACCCGCCGATCGAATGGGCGACAACATGGATCACCTGTCCTGGAAACGCTGTTTCCGCATGGCGAAGCGCGCCTTCGAGATCGTTTTCGCCCCAGTCCACCCAGTCCGCGTCGAAACCGCGCAGCGACCGCGGCCGGGATTCTCCGATGCCGCGATAATCGTAGGTGATGACGTTGAAGCCATTTCCGAACAGGTAATCCGCAAAGCGTGCGTAGTATCGGCATCGAACCGATGTCGCCGCGGATATCACCACAACGGGCCTTTCGCCATCGGCATGGCGCCATATGAAGCCGCCGAGCCCCATGCCATCGGGAGCCTGAAAGCGCAATGGCGCGCCCGAACGCCCCTGATCGGCAAGGCGTTCCGGCGACTGGATATCCGCTTGTTCGTCCACGCCTCCGCCCCGGTCAGTTCCTGGATACCCGATCTTATACAGTCTGGCTGTGGAGTCGAATGAGTATCTCTTTCGATGGCCTGAGGAGCGCTCAGGCGTCGAGGGTTCCAGATGGGATCAACGCTCGATGCGTTGACCGGATTCGTCGAAGATATGGACATCGGCGACATCGAAGGTGACACGGATGGTTGTGCCGGTTTTCAGCCCGTGCTGGCCGGCAAGCACGGCCATGACCCGCTCGCCATTGCCGGCTTTTCCGTAAACCACGGTTTCCGTGCCGAGCGCCTCGACCAGGGTGATGGCGATCTCGAAACCCGCCTGTTCGCCTGTCGCGAGCCTGATATGCTGCGGCCGCACGCCGAGCGTCACCTTCGCGCCGGAAGCAGGCCGCGCGCCGGTGATCGCCAGATCGAGCATTTCCGCGTCGAGGAGGCTGATCTTCGGCCCGGCCTCACCGGCATCGATAACGCTTGCCGGCAGGAAATTCATGGCCGGCGAACCGATGAAGCCGGCGACGAACAGATTGGCCGGGGTGTTGAACAGCTCCAGCGGCGTTCCGATCTGTTCGACCTTGCCGGCGCGCAGAACCACGATCCGGTCCGCGAGCGTCATTGCCTCCACCTGATCATGGGTCACATAGATCATGGTCGTCTTCAGCCGGTCGTGAAGGGCGGAGAGTTCGGCGCGCATGTGCACGCGCAACTCCGCATCGAGGTTAGACAGCGGCTCATCGAACAGGAACACGTCCGGATGGCGAACGATGGCGCGGCCGATCGCCACGCGCTGCCGCTGGCCGCCCGAAAGCGCCTTCGGCTTGCGGTCGAGATAGGGCTCCAGCTCCAGCATTTTCGCCGCATCCATCACCCGCCGTTCGATCTCCTGCTTGTTCATGCCGGCGAAGCGCAGCGCGAAGCCCATGTTCTCGCGCACCGTCATATGCGGGTAGAGCGCATAGGTCTGGAACACCATGGCGATGCCGCGCTTGGCCGGATCCTCGTCCGTCATGTCCCTGCCGCCGATCGAAAGCGAACCGGCGGTGATGTCCTCCAGCCCCGCGATCATCCGCAACAGGGTCGACTTGCCGCAGCCGGAGGGGCCGACGAAGACGATGAACTCTCCGGACCTCACGTCAAGATCGACGCCCTTGATGACCTCGATGGCGCCGAAGGACTTGCGGATTTCTTTGAGGGAAACATCTGCCATGGCAAACCTCAGGTGAGCGTGAAGGTGACGGCGTCGTCGGCAAACGGAGCGCAGCGAACCGAAAGCGTCAGCGTTCCGGTCTCCTCACCCGCCTCGACATAGAGGCCTGCGGTGCCGCCCCTGAGGCTTGTGATCTCCGGTCCGACGATGCGACCGGGTCCTTCAAGTGAAAGCACGACCGGCTCATCGAAGAAGGGCATGATGTTGCCGCACTGGTCGAGGGCGCGCAGGATGACGCGCACGCAATCCTTCTCGGCCGCCCTCAACTCGGTCGCATCCGGCACGATCTCGAGCGTCGTCGGCACGGGATTGGCGGAAAGCTTCATCGTCTTGACCGCTTTGCCGTCGATATAACCCGTCAGCGTACCGTCGAACCATTGGCGGCCCCAATCCCCGAACTCTTCGGCGGATACATTGTGGCTGTCGAGAATGACCGGCGGGTGAGGGAGGTGCGGATATGTCGCGCGGTCGGGCTCCACCCGCTTCGGCGCGCTGTCGCCGACGGTAAGCTCGATATAGTCGCAATTGGTCAGGATGATCAGCGGCAGCACGCCGCCGATATTACGTTCGCCGCGCGCCCAGAAGGTGACCGGCTGAAGCACAACCCCGTCCTCGGGTTCGCCCTGCGAGGCATAGGCATAGGCCGCGAACTTCGGTTCGCGATACATGTCCATCACGCCGTGATAGCAGATGCGGTCGCCGGAGCCGAAATCCTGATGGGTGTTGTAGTCGAACATGCACCAGCCGGTGCTGCCCGAAATCGTCGGATCGCCGGCGACGGCGTTCATCATCTGCAGGTGGCGGGTGACGTGCTCGGCCTGGCGGCTCTCCTGATCGAAGCGCTTGGTGGGATACATGTGGCCGTTATATTCGGTGATCATGTAGGGCACCGTCTTGGCAAGCCCGGTCACCTGCTTCTGGTCGCGGGTGGATATCCTTGCGTGGTTGCGGCCGGGCTGCTCCTCGTCGCCGAGGACGAAGTCGTTCATGGTGTAGACGTCTTCCAGCATCTCGCTGTTCTCGATGCAGCGCACGCCGCCGGTCTGGCGGGTGGCGTCAAGCGCGCGGGCAACCCGGTTGGTCTCGGCGTAGAAATCATGGTCGTCGGCGGATTCGTTGATGCGCACGCCCCAGATGATGATCGACGGATGGTTCCAGTCGCGGGTGATCATCCGGCGGACGTTTTCGACCGATTCCTGCTTCCAGACCGCGCCGCCGATATGCTGCCAGCCCGGAATTTCCTCGAAAACCAGAAGGCCGATCTCGTCGCAGCGGTCGAGGAAATATTTCGACTGCGGATAGTGCGAGGTCCGGGCGATGTTGCAGGCGAGTTCGAATTTGAGGATGTCGGCATCCTTTTCCTGCCCGCGTCTTCCCATGGCGTAGCCGAGATGCGGATAACTCTGGTGGCGGTTGAGGCCGCGCAGTTTCAGAAGCCTGCCATTGAGGCGGAAGCCGTCGCTGGCGAAGGACGCGGTGCGGAAGCCGAAACGGCTTGAAACTGCATCCGTGCCGGCTTCGGTGTCGAGCGTCACGGTCAGGGTATAGAGCGCCGGGTCATCGATATCCCACAGCCTGAGCCCTTTCAGGCCGGACAGTTCAAGACGCGCCTTTCTTCCCGAAAAGGAGGTCTCGGTGGTGGCTACCGTGTTGCCTTCGTCATCGCTGAGCGTGGCGCTGAGCCTGCCGCCGGTCTCATCCGTCAGGAACACGTCGGCGGTCACCGACTTGGTTTCGGCGAGCGCGTCGGGCGTCTCGATCTTGACGTTGTCGATCGCGACCGGGGTCGTCACCTTCAGCCAGACATCGCGATAGATGCCGGCAAAGGTCAGATAGTCTATGACATTGCCGAAGGGCGGGATTTCCGGGTTTTCCGAACCGTCGATCTTTACCGTCAGCAGATTGTCGCCATCCCTCAGATATGGACCGATCTCGACCTCGAAGGGGGTATAGCCGTCCTTGTGCGCGGCGATCTCTGTGCCGTTGAGCCAGACCACCGCATCCGCCATTGCGGCATCGAAGACGAGGGTGACGCGCTTGCCGGCAAAGTCAGAATCATTGGCGAACACCTTCTGGTAGGTGAAGGCGCGCTGATAGAGCGTCTCGTCGAAATAGTTGAAGGGCAGTTCGACGGTGGTGTGCGGCAGGCGCACCTTCTCGCCATTACGAAGGGCGCTGGTCGCCGCGTCATCGAACCCTTCGGAGAAGACCCAGCCGGCATTGAAATTCTGAACTTTACGCATGTGTATGACCTATTTGACGGAACCGAGCATGCCCTGGACGAACTGGCGCTGCATGGCGAAGAAGATGAGGAGCGTGGGCAGGGTCGCAAGGATCGTGCCGATCATCACCGTGCCGTAATCGGGGTAATAGGCGGAGGCGAGCGAGGAGACCACCAGCGTGATCGTCTTGGTCTCGTTCGACTGCAGCACGATCAGCGGCCAGAGATAGTTGTTCCAGTACAGCATGAACACGATGACGAACGCCGCCGCATAGGTCGAGCGCATCACCGGGAAATAGATGTGGAGGAAGATCTGCCATTCCTTCAGCCCGTCGACCTTGGCGGCATCGCGCAGTTCGGAGGGGAAGGACTTGGTGGCCTGGCGGAAATAGAAGATCACGAAGGCCCAGGCGATGAACGGCAGGATGATGGCGATATGGGTGTCGATCAAGCCGGCCTTGGCCGTCATCATGAACAGCGGGATCATGATCGCCGCGAACGGCACCATCAGCGTCAGAAGCACGATGGCGTAGACCCGGTCGCGCAGCTTGGAGCGGAACACCTCGAAACCGTAACCGGCAAGCGAGGTGACCGCGAGCGTCAGGAAGGTGCCGAGACCGGCGATCTTGATCGAGTTCCACATGATCCGCACGACATCGACCTGCGCGAGGAACCCCTCGATATTGGTCATCAGCGCATGGCCGAATGTGACCTTGCCGATGACGATATCGGCGGTGGTGTTGGTCGCGCCGATCACCATCCAGATGAACGGGAACACCGAGATGAAGGCGGCGATCCCCAGCAGGATATATGTCAGCGAGCCGGTGGCGAGGCGGGTGAGGCGGCGGGGCGTCAATTGCGTTCCCTCGCGGCATAGAATTGCAGGAAGGAGAGCACCGCGACGATCAGCACGATGACGTAGGAGACCGTGGCCGCATAGCCGAAATTGGGCATGAAGCGGAAGGTCAGGTTGTAGATGTAGAGCGACAGCGTCAGCGTCGCGTTCGCCGGTCCGCCCTTGCCCTCGGTCAGGTTGTAGACCTCGTCGAAGAGCTGCAGCGTGCCGATGGTGGAGGTGATCGTGGTGAACAGGATCACCGGCTTCAGCATCGGAATGGTGATATGCAGGAACCGCCGGTAAGCCGGCACCCCGTCGATGCGGGCGGCCTCGTAGATCGACCTGTCGATATTTTGAAGCGCGGCGAGATAGAAGATCATGTTGTAGCCGGTCCAGCGCCAGGTGATGGCGAGGATGACCAGCACCTTGGCCCAGAACGGATCGGTGAACCATTCGATCGGACTGTCGGCAAGCCCTATCGCTATCAGCGTGCTGTTGATGATGCCGTCGGTGGCGAACATGCTCTTGAACAGGATCGAATAGGCGACCAGCGAGGATACGCAGGGCAGGAAGATCGCCGTGCGGAACAGGCCGGAGAATCTGAGCCGCGGATTGTTGAGCGCATTGGCGAGGATCAGCGCCAGCACGATCATGATCGGCACCTGGATGATCAGGAAGGTCAGCGTGTTGGTCAGCGCCTGCCAGAACACGGCGTCGTACCAGAGCCGCTGGATATTCGAGAAACCGGCGAAATTCATCATCATGCCGCGGCCGGAATAGAACGACAGCACCAGCGAACGGATGATCGGATAGAACATGAAGGCGGCGACGAGAATGAGGGCAGGGGCCACGAACAGCCAGCCGTTGACGTCGTAGAACCGCTTCAGATTGCCGGGTCTTGCATTAGCCATGGTGGATCCCAGTTGCCGGCGGGCGAGCCGGTTCTCCAACAATCATGATGGCGAGGCCGGGGCAGGCGAACCCGCCCCGGCCAGACACCTTACTGGATCTGGAACTTGGCCTGATCGTTGATCGCCTTCAGCACCTCGTCGACCGGCTTGCCGTCGACCAGCGACTGGAGGTTGGAGGTGACCGCGACGTCGAGTTCGTTGGTGAAAATACCGTAATCGACCGCCGGGATCTGGTTCAGCCAATCGGAGAATTTCTGCCAGACCTTCTCGCCGCCGAAGAACGGATCGGCCTGCTGATAGGCTTCGCCTTCGCGCGCTGCCAGCAGCGATCCGACCGCGCCGCGCTCGACCAGGATCTTCTGGTAGAAACCGGTGTCCTTGGCGTAGATTTCGTTGAGGAAATCGACCGCCTCGTCCTTGATATCGGAGCTTTCGAGGACATACCAACTCGAGCCGCCGAGGTTGGAGGCATTGATCGCGCCGTCGATGCCATCAAGTTTCGGGATGGGGGCGACGCCCCATTTGCCGGACTGGTCTTCCTGCGCCTTGATGGTGCCGGTGATCCACACGCCGGTGATGACCGAGGCGACATTGCCGGAGGTGAACGCGTTGACGTAATCCGACCAGCCCGTCGCCGGATAGATCAGGCCTTCCTTGGCGATCTTGGCCTGGGTTTCGAGAGCGGCCTTGAGGGCTGCGTTATCGAGAACGTCGAGGTCGCCGTTTTCGTCGAAATACCAGCTTCCGGCCGACTGCATCATGATCCGGGTCATGCCGCCGTCATTGAGGTCGAGCGTGGTCATCTTGTGGCCGGTCTTGGCCTCGACATCCTTGCCGATCTCGATGAACCGGTCCCAGGTGATGTCCTGCATGTCCTCGGGCTTGAAACCGGCTTCCTCCAGATAGTCGCGGCGGTAATACATGCCGGTGACGCCGGTGTCGAAAGGCATGCCGTAGACCTTGCCGTCGACCGTCATCAACTGCACCTTGTAGGGTGCGAAGGCTGAATAATCGACGACGCCATCCATGGCCGCAAAGGCGCCCGGAAACGACTGGAGATATTTCTGCGCGCCGTAGTCCTCGATCAGCACGATATCCGGCAGCGCATTGGTGGCGCCGGAGGCAAGGGCCGTCTGGAGCTTCTGCTCGACATCGGCCTTGGCGAAATCGACGACGTTGAAGGTCGTGTCGGGATGCGACTTCGAATAGATCTCGCCCGCTTCCTTCATGATCGCGACATTGAAATTGGGGTCCCAGCACCAGATGGTAATTTCGCCCGCGAAGGCGGCGGTCGCACCGAATACACACGCCCCCGACAGCGCCACACCCGTGATGCGGCCCAGCACTTTCTGCTTATCCATTGGTTTCCTCCCGTTTGGACAATTGCCCGGCGGCTCTCCCTGCCGCCCTTCAACAAGCTAACTGCAAATTGGAAAACTTCGCAATAAAAAATTTAGTAAAAAACTAAGTAAATATTTCTATCCGGCTGGCGGCCGGCGGCAACTGTCGCGCCAGATCATCTCGCTGGGGATGATCACGCGCTTGGTATATTCACGCCCGTTGATGCGCTCGACGAGCAGGTCGACGGCGCATTCGCCGATGGCTTCGCCCGGTATCTTCATGGTGGAAAGCGCGGGATTGAGGAACTGGGCGACCGGTATGTCGTTGAAGGAAGCGATGGCGATGTCGTCCGGCACGGAAAGTCCCGCTTCGGCCAGAGCCCGGCCGGTTCCGATCGCGATATTGTCATTCGCGGTCAGGATCACATCCGGGCGTTCCGTGCGGTCGAGCAGGTCGCGGGCATGCTCATAGCCGACTTCGAGCCGCAAATTCTGGCCGTCATTGCAGTCATTATTGAGTGCGATCAGGGCCGGATCGAATGTCCCGCGGGCCTTTTGCCAGTCCACATAGGCCCGGCAGCGGGTTTCGCTGTAGGGAACATCGCCAAAGCTGATCCTGTCCTCCGCGCCGATGAAGGCGATGCGCCGATAGCCGGCAGCGGCAAGGCTATCGAGAATTTTCGTGGTCGCCAGAGCAAGATCGCTGTAAACACAGTCGTATTGTTCATCCGAAGGCTGGAAGTCGGCGAATACCAGGTGGTCGCAACACTCTTCGAGAAAGGCAATCTCCTCGGGCCTGTGCTTGCCGACGGCGATGATGCCGGCGACCCCCTGCAGCAGGCTGCCCTCGTTGAAAAGGTCGGCGTGAAACACCTTCACGATTTCACTCTGGTAGTGTTGCGAACGCCTCTCTATGCCCAGCCTTACCCCGATATAATACGGGTCGATCAGCTCTTCGTCGCGCTCCAGGAAGTGAACCGTGGCAATGCGGGGCAAAAGGTCCGCGCGCGGTTGCTGCGGGCGGATCGGCGCGACCTTGCGGCGATTGCGGTTGCGCGGCGTTGCGTAATCCAGCGCCTCGGCGGTTTCGATGATCGCCTTGCGCTTGGCTTCGCTCACCGACAGGGTGGGATCGTAGTTCAGCACGCGGGAAACCGTACCGGCGGAAACGCCGACCGCCTTCGCAATTTCACGGATTGTGACCATCATCTCCCCCGAGGCAGCCGGAACCACAACGGTCTGGCAGTTCTGGTAAATTTTTACCAAAACCCGGATAGACTGCAACCCTTTCCTGCACTTTTCGGTTCGGGTTGTTCCGGGCGGATAATGAACGGGGCCTGGAGCATCGCCATATGCTCCAGATTCTTTATTTTGACGCGTCGGGTTGACGAAAAACCGGATTCCACTTTTTCGCCCGCCGCTCTAGCCCTTGACGGCGCCGGTGGTCATCGAGCCGAAAATCTGCTTGTACATCAAAAGCCCGATAACGGCCGGCGGCAGCGCGCCGATGATCATGACGGCGGAAGCCGTGCCCCAGTTGACGCCACCGCCGCTGGCGGCAAAGAAGAACGAGGCGCCCACCGTCATCGGCACGGCCTTGCTGGTGGTCAGCATCAGGCCGAACAGGAACTCGTTCCAGGCGGTGATGAAGCCGAAGATGAAGGTGGTCAGCATGGCGGGACGGACCACCGGCCATATCACCTGCCGCAGGATCTGCGGCGTCGATGCGCCATCGACCTTGGCGGCTTCATCAAGATCGACCGGGACTTCGGAAATGGCGTTGACGAGGATGACCAGCGCCAGCGGGATATTGACGATCGTCAGGATCAGCCCGAGGCCGATCCGCGTGTCGAGCAGGCCCAGCCACTGGTACATCATGTAGAGCGGGATCGCGAAGATGATCAGCGGCACGGCGCGCAGGTTGACGACCACGGGAAACAGGACTTTCCGGCCGACCTGAGACCGGGCGATGGCATAGGCCGCCGGAAAGGTCAGGATCATCGCCAGCACCGTGCCGATCAGCGCGGCCACCGTGGAGTTGAAGAGATAGAGCCAGATGTTGAAACGGGTCGTGTCCGTCAGCACCGAAAGATAGTTGGAAAGCGTCGGGCTGTTGATCCAGAAGCCGGCATTGGAACTGATCTCGCGCGCGCTCTTGAACGAGGTGATCAGCGTCACGATCACCGGGAAGTTCATGGCGATCGCGGCGACGGCGAACACGATCCAGCGCAGCGTCTTCATCATGACCGGCCCTTTCTGCGCGCACCGAGCGCTGTCAGGGCGTACAGCACGATGAGCGAGGCGATGAACAGAATGACGGAGGCGGCGACGGCCTTGCCGATCGCGCCCTGCTTGAAGAATGCCTGATAGATATAGATCGACAGCGACGTCGTCGAACCGCCCGCTCCGGCTCCGGTGAGCGCGTAGATGTTGTCGAAAACGCGGAACCCATCGATGAAGCGAATGAAGAACGCGATCACCAGCGTCGGCATGATCAGCGGAAGCTCGATCCTGGTCAGCATCATCCATCCGCGGGCGCCGTCGAGCGAAGCGGCTTCGCGCACATCCGTCGGTATCGCGGAATAGGCCGTGTGAAACAGCAGGAACGCGAACGGCGTCCACTGCAGCGTTTCGATGACGACAAGCGTCTTGAAGGCGTTGTTCGCATCAAGAAAGGCGGGGCTGTCGCCGAACCACATCCACAGATAATAGGGGACGGGCCCCGCGAACTCATGCAGCACCAACCGATACATCAGGCCGACCATGGCGGGTGCGACCATCAGCGGCAGCATCAGGGGCGCCATCAGATAGGGCCGTTTGCCGAGAAGCGGACTGAGAAAGATCGCCAGAAACAGCCCGATCAGGCATTCAGCCAGCGCGGTGATGATGCCGAAGCGCAGCGAGAACCATGAGGCCTGCCAGAAATACCGGTCGTTCAGCACTTCCAGATAGTTTCCAAATCCGCTGAGTTCCGGCGCGCGCAGGTTCTCGAAGGAGACCGACGAGACCGAGTAGACCAGATTGACGATCGCCGGAAAGCCCAGAAAGAGCAGCAGGAATATGACAAGCGGGGACAGAAACAGCCGACCTTCGCCCGGTTTCACAAGTTGCATAAGGTTAACCGCCGATGTTCATCGTTAATCCGGGAACCGTCATGGCGGCGTGATCACCGCCGCCATGGGTCTCCCTGCTACTGGTTCAGCAGTTTTTCCATTTCCGCCTTGGTGTTTGCGAGCGCTTCGTCGAGGCTCTGCTGTCCGGACCAGTAACCGGTGAATTCCCGCGCCTGCACCTCATAGATCGACAGCGCATTGGCCGAGGTGCCGCCATCCATCACATAGCCATACTGGCTGGCGAAATTGCCGAGGTCCACCAGATCCGGCCGCTCGTCGGCGATTTTTGCCACCACATCGGGCATCAGCGCCGGTGAGCCGCCGTTTTCGGCGTAAAGCAGGGCTGCATCTTCCGTGGCGAGCCATTGCAGGAATTTCACCGCGCCTTCCTTGTTTGCGGCATTCTTGTTCAGGCCGAGGCCGAGACCGTGGATATGATCGGCGCGGCCTTCGGGACCTGCCGGCGGGGCGACCACGCCGGTGACGTCGGCCACGGCCGGGGTCTTTTCGGGATCGGTCAGTTCGGCCGCGGCCGCATTCCATTGCAGGGCCGTCGCCACCTGCCCGGAGGCAAAGGCGGCATTGGTTTCGGCATATTCATAGGACAGCGAATCCTTGGGCGTGGCGCCGGCATCGTAGAGCGTCTTGTAGAGTTCGAGCCCCTTGCGATAGCCCTCGGAATCGATGGTGATGTTGCCGTCGGCATCGCGCCAGTCGGCGCCATAGGAGCGCGGCAGGGACTGGAACACCATCATGTTGAACAGCAGGTTCTTCATCTGCAGAACCGTGCCGTAGCGCACCGGGCTGTCACCATTGACGGATTTGGTGAAATAGAGCGCGGTTGCCGCCCAGTCGTCCCAGGTCCATTCGTCAGCCGGCTTCGGCTCCATCGGCTTGCCGAGATATTCCTCAGCGATCCTCGAATATTCAGCCTTGGCATCGTCATCGCCGAGCAGTTCGTCCATCAGATCCGTGCGGTAATACATGAAGTGGAGCGAAAGGTCGGTCGGCACGCCGTACTGCTTGCCCTCATACTGCATGGTTTCCAGAACCGCCTTGCCGAACACGCTCTCGGCGGTGTCGCCAAGGTCGATCGGCTCCATATAGGGGGCGTAGCGTCCGATCGAGTAGGTCGCGATCAGGTTGATGTCGAAGGCGTCGGAGCCGGCCGCGAGATCGGCCTGCAGCTTGTCGTAAAAACCGTCGCGGCTGAAGAAGATCAGCTCGACCTTGTCGTCATCGGCGGCGGTTTCGTTGTAGACCTCGGTCGCCGCCCGCAAGGCGGCTTCTTCCGAGCCGCCCGGCCAGCCGAGTACCGTCACCTTGGCGTTGGCAAGGCCCGGCAGCGCGGTGCCGGCCAGAAGTGCTGCAATGGCTGCTATTGTGGTTTTCCTGATCATGTCGAGTTCCCTTCTCTTGTTTGGTTTCTGCAGTCGTTACGTGGTGCATTTGCCCTTGGCTGCCGCCGCGCGCGCCAGATCGGCGACGCCGATCAGCCCGGCCTCGGCGCCGCAGCGCGCCGCCTTGAGTTCCGGCCTCAGGCGCGGCGGCAGCGCGGCGAAATGTTTCGTGACCCGGCCAAGGAAGCCATCGGCCAGCCCGATGCCGCCGCCGATGACGATGGTATCGGGGTCGAACATCAGCTTGATATCAGCGCAGAGCGAGGCGACCTTGGCTGCCGAGCCATCGACAATATCGGCGGCCCATTCTTCGCCATTGGCGGCGGCCCGGAAAACCGCCGGCGTGTCTTGATCGTGGCCCAGACGAGCGGCTTCGGCCGCGATGAACTTGCCGGAGACCCGGTCCTCAAGCGGGGCTGCGCCGCCCGAGGCGCTGCGCGTCAGCCCGAAATGTCCGGCAAGCCCGGTCATCAGCGCGCCGTTGCTGACAACGCCGCCGCCAATGCCCGTCGAGATCGTCAGAAACACGATCGATCCCGTCGTCTTGCCGGTGGCCAGATATTCGCCCCACGCCGCCGCCTGGGCATCATTGACGGCAAGGACCGGTGCGCCGAACAGGCTCTCGGCCTGTTGCTTCAGGGGGTAGCGGCCCGGAATATCGAGCGTGGCCGGGTTCAGCGCCTGCCACAGGCCTTGTTCCACAAGACCTGTGGCCGCAATTCCGACAGAACCATAGCGGCCATGCCAGTCCCGGGTGGCGGCATGGATGGCGGCGAGCCAGCCGTCGGGCGTGCCGCCGGCAGCCGTCGGCGCCTGGACCCGCTCGATGAGCCTGCCATCGGAGACCAGGGCCGCCATCGACTTCGTCCCGCCGATATCGATCGCCAGCACCGCGCGGTCGTCATCTGCCCGGTAGGCGTCGGCCAGCGCGTCGCGGAACCAGGCCGTGGTGTGTTCCGTGCGGGTGATGGCGGAGCCGACCGTTACCGCAAACGCGCCGGCGCGGGCGGCATCGGCTGCCTGCTGCGGCGTGCGGATGCGGCCCTCGGCGATGACATAGGGGGTCAGGGCAGCCATTTCGGTGATCAGGGCGATATCCGGGTCCTCGGGCTCGGGACCGCCGACATAGCCGGAAAGCGTTGTGCCCACGAAGTCCATGCCGCACTCAAGCGCGTGGCGCGCGTCTTCGAGCGAGGAGCAGTCCGCCATGGTGAGCTTTCCATGGGCGCGGGCGGCGACGACCAGATCGGCAAGGGCCACGGGGCGCGGCCGGCTGGTTGCGTCGATCGCGATAATATCCGCGCCGGCCGCGGCGAGATCCTCGACGTCGGAGAGAAACGGCGTGATTCGAACCGGGCTGTCTTCAAGGTCGCGCTTGACGATGCCGATGATCGGCACATCGACCTTCGGCCGCACGGCCCGGACATAGCGGGCGGACTCGATCCTGAGCGCCGTGGCCCCGGCCGCGACGGCCGCCATGGCAAAACCCGCCACGAAAACCGGCTCGTCCATCGGACCGCCGGGCACCGGCTGGCATGAAACGATCAGGCTGTTTTTCAGAATGTCCGGCTGCACCGCAATCCCCGCTGCTTTTTGCATATAGCAACGCAGAAGAGACCAGAATGCAACCAGTTTATAACTGGTATTATCGTTGCAGTTCGAAAACGAAATCGTAAACGTCGCCGCGATAGCGCGTCTCGCAATATTCGATGACGTCGCCCTGCGCCAGGAAGCATCTGCGTTCGGTCACCAGAAGCGGCGCGGCGGGTGGGCACGAAAGCCGTTCGCTGTCTTCGCGCGAGGCGGCGCGCGTGCGCATGCGCTGAACCGCCCGTTGCGGCAGGTAGCCCCGCGCCTCCAGCGCCTCATAGAGCGAGTTGCCGACCAGTTCGGGCGACGGCAGGTAGCGCTGGGGCACGCTGGCGATCTCGATGGCAATCGGCTTGCCGTCGGCGGTGCGGATGCGTCGCATGCGCAGGACATGCTCGCTGCCCCCCATGCCGAGCGCCATCATTTCCGTCGGCGAAGGCCGGCTGATAAGCTTGGAAAGCCAGATACATCCGGGCTCCATGCCGCGCGAGCGGATGTCCTCCGAAAAGCTGGTCAGCGTCGACAGCGTCTTCTCGACCTTGGAGGCAATTTCCGTCCTTGCGCCATGACGCCGGCTGAGCAGCCCGTCCTCCTGCAACAGCGTGAAGCTCTTGCGCACGGTGACCCGCGAAAGCCCGAGCTCATCGGCCAGAATGCGCTCGCCCGGCAACCGCTCGCCGGCATGCAGCGCATTGGAAAGGATGACCTGTTCGAGCGCCGTCTTCAGCCGCTTGTACAAGGGAATATCGGCCGAGCTGTCAGCAAGGGCAGTGCGAACGCGCTCTATTATGTCCGTTGCGGCCATGGACTAATCCGGTGGGTCGTAAAAAATGATGTGGACTTATACTGGTATTATCCCCGGAAGGCAAATCGGGAAGGTCACCCGTGCTCATAGCCCGAATTCCCTTTTCACCGAACTCGGTGCCCGCGCAGGAGGAAAGTCAGAAGCAAAGTAATAAAAAACAAAATATATACATGTTTAAATTTGTATAATTACTTTTCTCCAGAATTTATAAATGAACATGTAAGTTGATTTTATGTATTTATAAATATAACATTGAAGTCAGGAAAAACACATGTAGTAAAGGTTCGCGTTGAGATTGCGCGGGCGGCGTTCGCTGCCGCCGCATGTTGTCGGGAGCACTTGAATGGCCACCGCGGAGCTCCGGGATCATTCCGTTGTCGAGATGAGGATGCGGCCTCATGCATTGCGCGCAACAGTCGGTTGCTTTCTTTACCGCATGGCGGTGATGGGCTGCCTCTTCCTTGGCGGCGGCTTCCATCCTGGAGAGGTCGACGGCGCGCGGGCGGCGGCCGTCGTGGCGGGAAAATCCGGTCCGGACGCGGATGCCGCCAATTATACGATTCAAGGAGCACAACAATGCGGGGGGACCGTTGCCGAGCCGCAGACCTTTTCGGTAAATGCCGACTACAAAATATACATGAACACGGGAGCAGGGGATAAGGCTACGGGCGGCGCTGTCGATATCGGCGCGCCTCATTACGGCACAGTCGTCTTCAAGGTCGGGGTGCCCAGGGAAGACGCCGATTCGGTCATTATGGCCGGGAGCCCCGTCAATTACGGCAATATGGAATGTAGCGACCCGCAAGCTCGCAACGTCGACATCAGCTTTCCGGTCTCTCCCGGCAACCCGAATATGCTGGTGATGGACCTCAAGGAAAACGCCTTGATATTGGCATCCTGCGCAAACGGCGGCTTAACGCGGGATGATTGCGGGGTCTTCAAGGGGCTGGGCGAGGGCGACTTGCTTTTCGGCAAGGCGATGGCCGGGCAGCGCGATGATGCGGTGACGGCACTCGATGCGCTTTCGAGCGATGCGGCGATGGCGGCGGTCAGCCGTCATGTCCGTGAGGCGACGGCGGACCGGATGGACGTCGCTTCGGGCCTGCTCGAGGAGGGCAATTCAGGCATCCGGCTGTGGACGACGGGCTATGGCTCGTGGTCGAAGCCCGACGGCAACGGCAATGTGGCTGCGATCACCGACCAGTTTAACGGTTTCCTTGTCGGCGGCGATTTCGCGGCGTCCCCGACCATGCATTTCGGCGGGCTCGCCGGCTATGGCCACTTGAACTACCAGAATGAGTCCAACAATGCCGATGGCTCGTCCGATCACTTGACGCTCGGCGTCTATGGCGGCAGCGCTTTCGATGGCTTCGGCGTCGATTTCGGGGCGGCCTATACCTGGCACGACGTTTCGAGCCGGCGCAACATCGTCTTCTCGATGCTTCCGGAGCAGATTACGGACAGCTACAACGCAGGAGTATTCCAGCTTTATGGCAGGATCAGCCACAGGTTCAAGATTACCGACAGCTTCCATGTCAAGCCGTTCCTGGGGGCGGCCTATATCCATCGGGATTGGGATGCGTTCACGGAGTTGGGCGGTGCGTCGCAGGCAGAGAATTACGCGGTGCTTTCGGCGGGCTTGCAGACGCGGCTCCGGCACAATGCCAACCTCGGCATCAGCTATACCGGCCAGTTCGGCGACGGCACCCCGAGGCACAATTTCAGGGCGACGTTGAAAATCAGGTTCTGAGGACAGGCGCCCCGGATTGAAAGAAGAAATCCGGTGGCGCCCATTACACGGCCAGAAACCCGCCATCGATTGGCAGGACGGCGCCGGTCACCATGTCGCAATCATCCGAGAGCAGCATCGCGATACCGGCGGCGATATTGTCCGCCTCGGCAAATCGCCCGAGAGGGTGGCGCACCATCATCGGTTCGCTTTTTGCGGGATCGCTCCAGGCTTCGACGGCCAGTTCGGTCAGCGTGATGGTCGGGGCAACCGCATTCACGCGGATATTGTGCGGGCCAAGTTCTTTGGCCATCACCCGCGTCGCGCCTTCGAGGCCGGCCTTGGAGGCGGCATAGCAGAGATGTTCGGAAAACCCGCGATGCCCGGCGATAGACGTAATGTTCACGATCGCGCCGCCGCCGCCGGCCAAACGTCGGGCCCTCGCGAATTCCTGGCAGGTGATCAGCGCTGCCCGCAGATTGACCCCCAGCACGGCCTCATAGCCCGCCTCGCTCATGTCGAACGTGCTTTCGAGCACATTGATCCCGGCGCTGTTTATCAGATAATCCGCCGTGCCGGCTTCGGCCATGGCGGCGCGGGCAGCCTTCGGGTCCTGCAGGTCGACCGCGATGATGCGGCAACCGGTTTCGGCCTTCAGGCTGTCGAGGTCGGCCATGGTGCGGCTGAGCGCGATCACCTCGGCTCCACGTCTGGCCATCAGCGTTGCGCAGGCGCGTCCGATCCCCTTGCCCGCGCCGGTGATGATGACGGATTTGTCCGAAAATTGCATCAATGCCTCCATTCACGCATTTCGCCTTTGCCTGATGTCGGCGAGGATGCGTCTAAAAACAAACAGATAGAGCGGGGCCGCATCTGCGTGAAAGGCAGCTCCGCTCCGGTGTGATCGCGCTCGGTCCGGGACCGACCCTCTCATGGCAAGGCGAAGATGCTGACGCATCCTCGCCTTGAAGGAATTGCGAATTTCCCAATTGTCCTGATGACTTGGGAATTCGCAAACGGAATACCAACGGCCGTTTTCAATGACCGTTGGTATCAGACCCTGTCGAAAGCCGTCGGAAGCACGATCATGTCACGGATTGTGACGGTGCGCTTGCGGGTCAGCATGTATTCGACCGCATCGGCGACTTCCTCCGGCTCGATTAGCGCACCGGATTCTTTCGCCTTGCGCAGGTTTTCCTCGGGCCAGTCGGCCAGAAGGGCGGAGACCACGGGTCCGGGCGAAACCTGTCCTACGCGAACGCCATGCGGGATCATCTGGCGGCGCATGGTCTGCACGAAACAAGTGACGGCCCATTTCGACGAGGTGTAGACAGGCTCCCAATAGGCCGGGAAATGGCCGGCGATCGAGCAGGTGACGATGATGTCGCCGGTCTTGCGCCCGGTCATGTGCGGAACCACGGCGTGGACATTCTTCATCACCGCATTGACGTTGAGGTTCAGCATACGGTCGATGGCGGCCGGATCGGTATCGACCAGGTCGCCGCCGATATAGGTGCCGGCATTGCAATACAGAATATCGATGTGATCGACCTTCTGCAGGATCTCGGGCACCATGGCGTTGCAGCTGTCGAAATCCAGAAGGTCGGTGACCTGTGGAACGGCTTTGGGGCCAAGGCGCGTGACGAGCTCGTCGAGCGCCTGCGCGTTGCGGTCGACCATCACCACCGTCGCGCCTGCCGCCAGAAGCTTTTCGGTTGTGGCAAGCCCGATGCCCGAGGCCGCTCCGGTAATGACGGCGATTTTGCCTTCCAGCGATACAGACATTCTTTTCTCCTAGAATCTGCGTTTTTTTGTTGTGTGTTTGTTACACGCGTTTCAGCGCCACTCGCGGCCGATATAGATGGCGAGCAGGATGATGAAGCCCTTGATCACGTCCTGCAGGTAAGGGTTGATGCCCATCAGGTTCAGGCCGTTGTTGAGGATGCCGAGAAGCACCGCGCCGATCAGCGTGCCAAGCACCAGACCGCGCCCGCCGGCAATCGCGGTGCCGCCGAGCACGACCGAGGCGATCGCGTCGAGTTCGAAACCGACGCCGGCATTGGGCTGGCCGGACATCAGCCGTCCCGTCAGCACCACGGCCGCGAGCGCCGCCGTCAGTCCGGAAATCGCGTAGACGGCAAATTTCACGTACTGGGTCTTCACGCCCGAGAGCTTTGCCGCGGTTTCATTGCCGCCGATGGCGTAGACATGGCGGCCGAAGGGCGTACGCTGAAGCAGGACCCAGGCAAGCCCGTAGACGATGAACATCAGGATGACCGGAACCGGTACATTGCCGATCCGCCCGATCCCGAACCATGCGATCCAGGAGGGAAGGCCGCTGATCGGATAGCCTCCGGAATAGATCAGCCCCAGGCCCCGGGCGATGCCCATCGTGGCAAGAGTCACGATGATCGCCGGCATCCTTCCCCAGGCGACGAGCACGCCGTTGAAGACGCCGAGGCCTATGCCCACGCCGATCCCGGCCAGAAGTCCCACCCAGCCCGGCAGACCCATATTGACCATCAGGCCTGCCGCGATCGTTCCGGCAAACGCCATCACCGCGCCGACGGACAGATCGATGCCGCCGGTCAGGATGACGAAGGTCATGCCGACCGCCAGTATGCCGACGATCGAAACCTGCCTCAACACATTGAAGATGTTCGAAACACTGAAGAAGTTATCGCTGGCGAGCCCCATCAGGATGGAAACCACGACAAGCCCGGCGAGCGGCAGAACAAGCGGCGAATGAAGCAGCCGGCTCCAGCTTTTGTCGTTTGCCCTGTCGTCAGCGTCGACCGCATCGGCATTTGCATCATGCGACATTTTGAACCCTCCCGGTGGTTGCGTGCTTCATTATTTCTTCCGAATTGATGCTCTCGCCCGCAACCGTCGCGACGATGCCGCCCTGGCGGAAGACGCAGACGCGGTCCGACATGCCGACGATTTCCGGAAGCTCCGACGAGATCATGATGATGGAATAGCCCTTGGCCGAAAAATCGCGCATCAGCTGGTAGATTTCGGCCTTGGCGCCGACATCGATGCCGCGCGTCGGCTCGTCGAAGATCAGGACCTTCATATTGTGATTGAGCCAGCGGGCGATCACCACCTTCTGCTGGTTGCCGCCGGACAGCGTATCGACACGGGCGCGGGGGCCCTGTGCCTTGACGCGCACCTGGTCCATCGCGGTCTGCGTGGAGGACATCTCCTTCTTCATGTCGATGAAGAGCCGAGCCGCCCGGTACTTGCGGTAATTGTTGAGCGAAACATTCTGCAAAATGGAAAAGCTGGTAATCAGCCCCTCCGTCTTGCGGCTTTCCGGCAGCAGGCCGATGCCCCGCGCCAGACCATCGGCCGGCGAACTGAGGCGCGTCTCCACGCCGTCGATCAGCATCTTGCAGCGGCTTGCCGGATGGGCGCCGAGCATGGCCAGCGCCGTCTCGGTGCGGCCGGAGCCGACCAGACCGGCAAAACCCAGAATTTCGCCCTCGCGCAGTTCGAACTGCGAGACCGGCCCGCCCTTGCGCAGTTGGATCTCCTTGACCTCAAGCCGCATGGGCGCGTTCGGTCTTGGCTCAGGCTTGGGCGGAAAGCTGTTTTCGATGCGCCGCCCGACCATCATCTCGACAAGCCGGTCGTGATCGACGTTGGCCACGCGGCAGGTGGCGACGAATTCTCCGTCGCGCAGCACCGTGATGCGGTCGCAGATCTCGAAAATCTCCTCGAGATGGTGGGATATGAAGACAACCGCGACGCCCTGGCTGCGCAACTCGCGCATGACCTTGAACAGATGCTCGACTTCCGATGGCGTCAGCGTCGCCGTCGGCTCGTCCAGAACCAGTATCCGCGCATTGAGGGACAGCGCCTTGGCGATTTCGACAAACTGCTGTTCGGCGACGGAAAGCCGGCCGACGGGAACATCGAGCGGAAGATCGACATCGAGCCGGCGCAGGATCTCGCGGGCGCGTTGCCGCATCGCCCTGCGGTCGAGCAGGCCGAAACGATTGCTGATCTCACGCGCAAGAAACATGTTTTCGACGGCTGTGAGATAGGGAACAAGACTGAATTCCTGGAAGACGATACCGATGCCGGCTTCGATCGCCTCGTCATAATCGGCGAAATGACGCTCGTTGCCGTCAACGCGGATCGTGCCTTCACTCGGCCGGAAGATGCCGCAGACGATCTTCATCAGGGTCGACTTTCCGGCTCCGTTTTCCCCCAGAAGCGCATGGATTTCACCCGCCTCGACATGGAGATCGACCCCATGCAGGACCTCGATCCTCCCGAAGCTTTTCTTGATGCCGTTCAGTTCCAGCATGATCTTTTCCCGAGCATGGACGGCCGCCCCCGGCCCCAAAAGAACGCGGGGGCGACCTGGAGGAGACGTTACCAGCTGAAATCCGCTGCGTTTTCGGAATCGACAACACGGACGTCGATCGGAACCTCCTTCGGCACCACGCGGGCGCCCCACTTCTGGGCGAGCGCCATGGCAAGACCGACGCGAACCTGGTCGCGCGGGAACTGCGCGGTGGTCTCGATGAACGGCGTGCCATCGCTGATCGCCTTGACGGCTTCTGGAGCGCCATCGACCGACGTCAGCTTGATATCCTTGCCGGACCCCTGGATGGCCGCCAGCGCGCCCATTGCGCCGCCATCATTGACGGAGAAGATGCCGGCGAGGTTCGGGTGCGACTGGATAATGTTCTCGACCACGCCAAGTGCCACCGAGCGGTCCTGACGGCCGTTCTGCGTATCGACCAGTTCGATGCCGTCAAATTCACCAAGGGCGGCCTTGCAGCCTTCGACACGCTCGAGGATCGGGATCACCGGAATACCGTCGAGGATCGCGACTTCGCCCGAGCCGCCCAGCGCCTCGCCGAGATATTTGCAAGACTGATAACCGGCATCGCGGTTCTTGGAGCCGACGAACGTGTCGACGGGGCCTGCGGCATTGGCATCCACGGCAACGACGATCACGCCCTGCTGCTTGGCCATGTTCACGGCCGCCTCGACGCCGGCGCTGTCGGTCGGGTTCAGCAGAAGAATGTCGATATTCTGCTGCAGCATGTCTTCAACGTCGGAAATCTGCTTGGCCACATCGTGCCCGGCATCGGTCACGATCACCTCGGCGCCAAGGCTGGCGGCCGCTTCATCGAGCGCTTCCTTCATTGATACGAAATAGGGATTGTTCATCTCCTGAAAGGTCATGCCGATCTTCAGGCCGTCATCCTGGGCGAGCGCCGGCAGTGCCGTCGTCGCGGCAAGGGCTGCAATGGACAGTGTCTTCGTCAGAACATTCATTTCAAGTCCTCCCATTGGTGCGGGTAGGCAAAGGCCTCCCGTTTCCGGACAACACCATGTCGCCCGAATTGCTGAATTTCGATTGTGGTCTGCGCTCAGTCGGCCATGGCCAGAGCCCCGTTGGCCGCAAACGTCGTCCTGAACTGCGAGGGCGACATGCCCTTGAACTTCAGGAAGTGGCGATTGAAGTTCGACAGGTTCGAAAACCCGACTTCGTAGCAGATCTCGGCCACCTTGATCTCCTCGGAATCAAGAAGAAGCCGGCAGGCGAGATCGATCCGCAACTGGTTCTTGTAGCGAACCAGCGTCGTGCCGGTGTGCCGCTTGAAGGCGCGCGAAAAGGCGCTTGCGCTCTGTCCCACGAGGTCGGCGAGTTCGCTCTCGTCGACCGGCTCCGTGAGGTGTTCCCGCAGATAGGCTATGGCACGATTGACCCCGCCGGCATCGTTATCGGAAACGTCGAGCTCGTAGCTGAGACTGGCGAGCACTTCCGGCTCGGGGGCCTCGGCCAGAATGTCGAGCACCTGCCAGAACAGCGAAAGGCGTTGCATGCCGCGCGCCTCGATCAGATGTTCCATCAGCGGCCGCACGATCCGGCTCGTGGCGTCGTCGAAAAGAAGGCCGCGATGACAGCGCTCCAGCAATGGCCGGATCGCCTGCATTTCCGGCATCGCCTTACAGGCATCCTCGATGAACTTTTCGGGAAACTGGATGATCAGCGACCGCGCCGGAACGATTTCGTCGGTCCCCACATCGCTGATCCAGTTCTGCGGCAGGTTCGGTCCGGTCATGATCAACTGGCCGGGCTGGAAATCACCGATGAAGTCGCCGATGTAGAATTTGCCCGAGGTCGCTGCAATCAGATGGATTTCGTATTCGGGATGATAGTGCCAGCGCACGGTGCGGAACGGGTAGCCATGCTTCCATGCCGCGAAGGATTCACCCTTGCGAATATGAACAAGCTCCAGATCCGGCTGCATCCTCTATCCTCCCTCGCCGTCGATTGCCTTGCGGCGGTTGTCGTGGCTCCCTCCACGGCATCGGCGTTGAGGAAACACTACGCTGCGCCCGAGGTCCGCCTCAACATCACCACAAAAAATTTACTGATACTTTTTTGCTTGAAAAAAGGAAGAAATCGACAGGGTGCTGTCCCTGAACGAAGCCAGGGATTTGGCATCGCAGAAGTCTGATACCGCATTGCAACGAGAAACTCGCGGTTTTACGACTTAAAACAAGGAAAATGCTGCAACAATGCCATGACCCGTCAATCGTCAATCTGCAGGCGATCGGCGGATAAACACCATTCGGCCCTTATACTTTTCTTGCAGGTTTTGAGGGGCGAATCCAACATTTCGGGACCCGGAAGGTTCCCGCGCCGTTGCTGGCCCCATGAGAGCGCGGGACCAGCAACTGACGGATCAATCCGGCATGACGATCTGGAGTTTCACATCGGTTTCACGGGCCTCGACGGCGCGGTCGAAGGCGGCGATGCTGTCGGCAAACGGCAGCGTGTCCGAGATCAGCGGCTTCAGGTCGACCTTGCCCGAGGCGATCAAGGCGATCGCGCGATCATAGACATTGGCATAGCGGAACACGGTCTCGACCCTGAGTTCCCTGGCCTGCAATCCGACGATATCGACGGGAACGGGCTCGACCGGCATGCCGACCAGCACGACGGCCCCGCCGGGGCGGGCAAGCTTGTCCACGCCAAGGATCGCGGGCGCTGCACCCGAGCATTCGAAGACGACATCGGCGCCCCAGCCATCGGTGGCCTCGGAAACCGCCTCGGCGGCTGGGCGATTGCGGATATTGACCGTCTCGATGCCGTCATATGCGCCGATGATATCGAGCTTCGGCTGCGCCAGATCGGCGATAATCACCTTTGCGCAGCCGCCGGCAAGGGCCGCCAGCGCCACCATCATGCCGATCGGGCCGGCCCCCGTGACGACGGCGATATCGCCGGGCCGGATGCGGGCGCGCAGCGCCGCCTGCATGCCGATCGCAAACGGCTCGACCATCGCGCCCTCCGCGAAGCTGACCGTATCCGGGAGCTTGTAGGTGAAGGCGGCCGGGTGGATCACCTCCGGCGTCAGGCAGCCATGGATCGGCGGCGTCGCCCAGAACCGCACGGCGGGATCGACATTGTAGATGCCGAGCTTGGACGCACGCGAGGTGACGTCGGGGATGCCCGGCTCCATGCAGACCCGGTCTCCCGCTTTCAGGTGCGTGACCTCGGATCCGGTCTCGACCACGGTGCCGGAAGCCTCATGGCCGAGGATCATCGGTTCGCGAACGACGAAATGGCCGATCTTGCCGTGGGTATAATAGTGAACATCGGAGCCGCAAATGCCGACCGTGTGGGTCTTGATCCGCACATCCTTCGCGCCGAGCGCGACCGGTACGTCGAAATCGCGCAGCGAAAGTTCGCCCTTTCTCTCCAGAACCAGTGCCTGCATGTCATGTCCTCCCATATGAAATTCGATTTGTTGTTGGCCGTCCCGGCCTGAGATTGTCCTTTCGCTAGTCCCTTTGAAGGACGTGCGTAAACAAAAAAACGCGTTTCAGCGCCGACAATTTTCGCGGCGGTGAAAAAAGTATCGGAGCCGTTCCTCTGGCGTATCAACCGGCCTTGGGGGCAGCGTGAGGGCGCGCGTTACCGGGGGAGCCTCACAGGCGCGGTCGACGCGCGCTCGACCAGCCAGCAGGCAAGCTCCACGCGCCGCGCGGGCAGGCGGGTGACGCCGAGATCGTCGAGCAGCAGGCTGAGCGCGGCGGAGCCGATGTGGCGCATGGGAATATGCATCGTCGTCAGCGGCGGGTCGGAAAAGCCGGAAAGCGGCAGGTCGTCCATGCCGACGACAGAGAAATCCTCCGGCACCCGGTAACCCGCCTGCTTTATGGCGAGCATCGCGCCGTAGGCGAGGCTGTCTCCGGCGGTCAGCACGGCGGTGAAATCGGGACCGCGCTCGGCAAGCCGTCCGGCGATCGCCCGGCTTGCAAGCTCGGGCAGCCAGTCGTCGACCGTTACCACGAGATCATCAATGTCATCGACGCCGCGTGAGCGCATCGCATCGCGCCAGCCTTCGAAACGGCGCTCGATCGTGCGCCGGCCCGGATGCATCAGAAACAGGATACGGCTGTGGCCCTGATCCAGAAGATGGCCGGCGGCAAGCTGCGCCGCGGACCGGTTGCAGGGCGTCACGCTCGAATGGCGCATGGCCGGGTCATCGCCGTTGATCAGCACGATCGGTTTGGAAAATCCCTCGGAGCGGGTCAGGACCTGGGCATCATCAAGCGTCAGGAAAAGGCAGCCGGCGACCGAGGCATCCTGTTCTCCTTCCGCCAGCAGCAGCGCTTCATCCTCCGGCGTCGAAACCGCGCGGGTGACCAGTTCGATGCCGAGCGCGGCAGCGCGTTCCTGCAGACCGTCCAGCACGTGAAAGGTGAACTGGTTGCGCTGGTGGTCGATCATCGCGACGCTGGATGTCGCCAGAATGATCCGTCGCCCGGCGGCCGATGTCGGGTTGACATAGCCGAGCGCGAGCGCCGTTTCGACGATGCGCGCTCGCAAATCGTCCTTGACCCCGCCGGTGCCCGAAAGCGCGCGTGAGGCGGTCGAAACCGAGACCCCGCAATTGCGGGCTATTTCCTCCAGCCGAACCCGTCTGTTCGGCTTGCCGCGCTTTCCCTGAATGGTCATTTCTCCTTGATGGGTCCAAGTTTGCAAAAAATTTGCAAATTGCGCAACAGCTTTATCTATGGAACAGTTCGTCCCGGAGGAATGAACGGGAGGAAGCATGCCGACCACGGCCGAACAGATTTCCGATGTATTGTCGGCGCTGGTGCGCGGGATGACGGGACTGCGCCACGACGGGCGCTTCAACGAGCCCAATCTCGACGGCACGCCGGGCGACTACGTCAGTTTCGACAGCTGGGAATGGCCGCAGGGCGTCGGGCTTTACGGGCTCGCGCGTCTGTGGCGGCATACCGGCGACGACGCGCAACTGAAAATTCTCGAGAGCTGGTACGACCGCCGGATTGCGGCCGGCCTGCCGAAGATGAATGTCAACACCACCGCGCCGATGCTGGCCTTAAGCGAAATCTGGCGTCGCGAACGCCAGCCGCGCTACGAGGCGGTCTTGCGCGACTGGGCCGAGCGGGTGGTCTCCGACATGCCGAGAACGCCGGAGGGCGGCTTCCAGCACGATGTCTCCGACAAGATCAACGACAATGAATTGTGGGACGACACGCTGTTCATGGTCGCCCTGTTTCTGGCCTCCTACGGGCAGGCGTCGGGCGAGCGGCGCTTTGTCGACGAGGCAGAGCGGCAGTTTCTGGTTCACGCGCGCTATCTCGCCGATCCGAAATCCGGGCTCTGGTATCACGGCTGGACCTTTTCCGGCCGGCACAATTTCGCCGGCGCGCTCTGGGGCCGGGGCAATGCCTGGATCACGGTCGGCATTCTCGAACTGATCGAACTCTGCGATCTGTCGCCTGCGGTGGAGGCCTATCTTCTCGGCGTGCTCGAAACCCAGATCGAGGCGTTGCTGAAGTTCCAGACCGCTTCGGGCGCGTGGACCACGCTGGTGGACGACCCGTCCTCCTATGAGGAGATTTCGGCGACGGCCGGCTTCGGCTTCGGGCTGATGAAGGCCGCCCGCAAGGGCCTCGGCCCGCCCGGCAGCGGGGCAGCGGGGCTGAAGGCGCTGGACGCGGTCATGGCCAATATCAGCGCTGACGGCGTGGTCTCGAACGTTTCCTACGGCACCCGCATGGGCCATGATCTCCAGTTCTATCGTGATATTCCTGTGCAGCCGACAGGCTATGGTCAGGCGCTCGCAATCCTGTGTCTTGCCGAAGGGCTGCATCACAGCAATGAAAGGATGAGGAAAGCATGCTGAAAACGCTTTACGGCGCTTCGCCTGCCGATATCGACAGCATGAACACGGCGCGGCTGCGCGACGAGTTCATGGTGGAAGGGCTTTTCACGGCCGGCGAACTCCGCTTTGCCTATACCCATGTCGATCGCATGATTGTCGGCGGCGCGGTTCCGACCTCCGATGCGCTCGGCTTCGGCGACGGGGCAGAGGTCGGGACGAAGGCATTTTTCGACGCGCGCGAGATGGGGATCGCCAATCTCGGCGGCGCGGGCGCGATCACGGTCGATGGCAAGCGCCATGACCTCGAAAACCGCGACATTCTTTACGTCGGACGCGGCGCGCAGAACGTGACCCTCGAAAGCGCGGATGCCAAAAATCCGGCACGGTTCTACATGAATTCTGTTCCCGCCGGGGCGGACATACCACACCGCCTGATCAAAAGGGAAGAATCCAAGCCGCTGGTGATGGGCGATGCGGCGAAGTCCAACAAGCGTGAATTGCGGATGTATATCCACCCCGAGGTCGCGCCGTCCTGCCTGCTTCTGATGGGCATTACCGATCCGGCGCCGGGCAGCATCTGGAACACCATGCCGCCGCATCTCCATGAGCGGCGAATGGAGGCCTATTGTTATTTCGATCTCGGCGAGGAAGACCGTGTCTTCCATTTGATGGGCCGTCCGGACAATACCCGCCATCTGGTCGTCGCGAACGGGGATATCGTGATCTCGCCGGCATGGTCGATCCATATGGGCGCGGGCACGGGGCCCTATGCCTTCGTGTGGGGCATGACCGGCGAAAATCAGGCTTATACCGATGTCGATCCGGTAGCGATCAGGGAGCTCAGATGAATTCGGCGTCGAACCAGATGGAGACGGATATGACGCTCAGGCGTCCGCTTCAGGCGGGCGAGCCGGTGGTATACTGGCGGCTTTCGGCCACTGACGAGGCGCGCTACGATGCGCCCGACCAGCCGATGCAGGGGGAAATGGACCCCTTCTTCTTTCTGACCAAGCACAAGAACTTCATTCCGCACGAATATCCCTGCCGGACGCTGTTTGCCGCCGAAAGACGAGGCAAGCGGCCCGAGGTCGGGGCGACGACGCCGAAGCTTGCGCGCGTCTGGCTGCCGTTCGGCTCGCCGCGCGTGGACCTTTCGGGCTTCTGGTTCCGCGCCACCGAGCTTGCAACCTTTGCCGAAACCACGATCCGCGCGCAATCGGCCGGCGCGGCGCGGTTTGCGCTGCGCACCTGCGGCGGCGCGGTGCTGTTCGTCAATGGCCGCGAGGCCGGTTTCATGGCGCCTTACGGGCGCAATCTCGAGACGATCGAAGAGTTTACCGTCCAGCTTGAGGCCGGTGACAATGTGATCGGCATCTTCTTTGACGATCTGGCCGAGCGCGACGCGCGCTATTATTTCCAGCTCGATTATGTTTCCGGCCCGTTGGTCGAACACGCCTTGCCCATTGCCGTCGAGGCTCCGGTCGCCGATGCGATGGAAGCCATGCTCGCCTCGATGCATTTCGAAAAGCCGGCCTATGGCGAGGGCGAGGTGGCTCTGGTTGCCGATACCGGACTGCCGGTCGATGTGACGGCGAAGGTGGTGATCGAGGGCGACTTCATGTCGATCGAGAAGCCGCTGAGCTTCGAGCGGGAACTTGCGGCCGGATCGCTGCGGCTGGCGGTTGCCGATACCGCCGACCTGCCTGCCGACTTCCGCCATTTCAAAGTGACGCTTTCCTGCGGCGATTACGCGGTTTCGCGCGTTTTCGGCGTCGAACTCTGCCATGTGGCGCGTCAGGGGCTTGCGCCGGCAAGCCTCACCGAGCGGATAGAGGAAGCGCTCGGCGAAGTCGCAAACCACGCCGAGGCCGATACGGTGCGGGCGCTCGCGCGGTTCGCCATCGGCATGACCGGCGCGGCGACCGACGCCATGATCGCAAGCGCGCTGCCGGCGATCGAGGATTGCCATGACTGCGCCGATTTCATTCTCGTGCCGCTGATCTGGTGCCGCGCCGCCTATGGCGATGAGATCGGCGCCGAAGTCCGGGACCGCGTCGATGCCGCCATCCTCAATTATCGCTACTGGATGGATGAGCCCGGCAATGACGTGCAGTGGTATTTTTCGGAAAACCACGCGCTGCTGTTTCATACGGCGGCCTATCTGGCGGGGCATATGCTGCCCGAGGCCCGGTTCGTGCGATCTGGGCGGACGGGCGTCGAACAATCGGCGGTCGGGGCCGCGCGGGTGCGCGCCTGGCTCGATCACTTTGAGAAATGGGAGATGGCGGAGTTCAATTCCGCGCCCTATTTCCCGATCGACCTGAAGGGGCTGTGCGCGCTCTATGCGCTGGCGCCCGACGGTGACATTGCAGACCGCGCGGGCAAGGCCATCATCCGGCTTGTCGAAATCGTCGCCCGCTCGGCCCATCACGGCGTCATGACCGGCGCGCAGGGCCGCTCCTATGAGCACACATTGCGGGCATCGCGCTCGCTTGAGCTTTCGGGTATTGCGCGGATGATCTGGGGGCGGGGCAATTACGGCATGCGCTTTCACGCGCTGCCGCAACTGGCGCTGTGCCTGCGCGATCACGGTTTGCATATCCCCGGGGAACTGGCGGCCGTCGCCTCGGTTTCCGGTAATGAAGGGCATGAATGGACCTTCGCGCAGGGGCAGGACAGGTTTGCGCGGCTCTACCATTACAAGACCGCCTCCTATGCGCTTGGCAGCGCCGTCGCCTATCGCTGGAACCAATGGGGTTATCAGGAGACGGTGTTGCATCTGCGCCTCGGCGACAATCCGGATGCGACCATCTGGATCAATCATCCGGGCGAGGTGCTGCATTCGGGCTATGGACGGCCGTCCTACTGGGGCGGCTCGGGTACGCTGCCGCGCGTGCACCAGTATCGCGGCCTTGCCGTGGTGCGTTTCGACTGCGCGGACGAGCAGCCGGATTTCACCCATGCATGGTTCCCGCAGGCCGCATTCGACGAAGCGCGCATTGAAGGCAATACGGCGCTGGCGTTGAGCGGCGGCGGATGCGTTATGCTGAAGGTCGATACGGGCCTTCAGCTTGTCACGACAGGGCCAACAGCGGGTAACGAGCTGCGCGCGCCCGGTCGCAAGGCCACATGGATCGTGCGTCTGGGCGACCACGACAGCGCAAGCGCGCTTGAAGATGCTGTTGGAGCACTGCGTTGGGTCGATCAGGCCAATGGTGATATTCTGGTGGACGACCCGGAATACGGTATGGTTCGCTTCGGGGCCGACGGCTCTGTCGAAGCCGAAGGGCGCAGGCTCGATCCGGCGGAGTGGACGATCGAGGGCGCGGCGCGGACGTTCTGAAGCGCTTTCAGCCCGGGGATTTGCCGCTGGGCAGGGAGAGGCCCACGGGAGACGCCCGCCGCAAGGCGGGCAATATGAGGCCGATGATCGGCAAGGGCGAAGGCCCGTTGAAGAGGAGGAAATGATATGAGAAATGCAGTCAGCATTCTATCCATCGTTGCGGCGGGGTTCATGGCCTCGACATCCGCATTCGCGGGCGATGTGCGGATCATGTGGTATTCGGACGGTGTCGAGGGCGAGGTCATGCAGGACCTTGTCGACCGGTTCATGAAAGATAACCCGGATATCAACGTCACGCTCGACAACGTCGCCTACAAGGTGATCCAGGAGCAGCTCCCGATCCAGCTCGAAGCCGGACAGGGTCCCGATATCGCCCGCGTCACCGACCTCAAGGCGCTGGCGCAGCACTGGCTCGATCTCAGGCCCTACCTTTCCGATCCGGCTTACTGGGAGGAGAATTTCGGCGCCCAGGCCGACTGGATGCGTCCGGACGGCTCCGACGCCATCACCGGCTTCATGACGCAGCTGACGCTGACCGGCGGTTTTGCCAACAAGACCCTGTTCGAGCAGGCTGGCGTCGATCTGCCGGGCGACAAGGCCACCTGGGACGACTGGGTCAATGCCGCGGCCGAAGTCGCCAAGAACCAGCAGACGGCAGCGGCCTTCGCGATCGACCGCTCCGGCCACCGCATTTCCGGGCCGAACGTATCCTATGGCGCCAATTATATCGGCCCCGATGGAATGCCGGCGCCGGTGGACGAGGGAACCAAGACCTTCGCGACCAAGCTCGTCGACTGGACCAATAACGGCCTGATGCTGAAGGATACCTGGGTGTCCGCCGCCGGCTCCACCTATCGCGCGGCCGCCGACGACTTCATCAATGCCCAGATCCCGTTCTACTATTCGGGAAGCTGGCAGGTCGCGAACCTGTCGACCAAGATCGGCGACGGCTTCGACTGGGTGGCCACCGGCTCGCCCTGCGGCACGGTCGGATGCTCCGGCCTGAAGGGCGGCGCGGCTCTGGTGGGCATCAAATACACCAAGAACCCCGAGGATGTCGCCAAGGTCATGGAATATCTGGCCAGCGCTCCGGTGGTGAAGGAGTTCTCCGAGCGCACCCTGTTCCTGCCCGCGCATAAGGGCGTGATTGCCGCAGGCGGCATGAAATGGGCCACCGACGACAAGAATGTCGGCCCGGCGCTTGATGCCTTTGTGAAGTCGTCCGCCGAGACGCTGCCCGCGGCAGACGCGTTGCCGGCATGGAGCTGGGCGTCCGCCTATTACGGCGCGCTCGTGACCCGCATCAGCCAGGTCATGGCCGGTGAACTGACCCTCGACGAGGCCTGGACGCGCATCGACCAGGATATCGCCGACAAGGTCGCACAATAGGCAAGCGCAAGACAGTGGCGAACCTGTCCGACATAAAGCACATGGCCGGTACCGTGGTTACGGCGCCGGTCATGTGGCTGGCCGCGCTTTTGAACCCGCCGCTGAAGGCGTGGCAGCGGGCAACAGGCACCGGCGGCATGGCGGCGTTCTTCCTGGCGCCGAACATGGCGATTTTCGGCGTGTTCGTGCTGATCCCGCTGGTCATGAATTTCTTCTATTCGATGACCTCCGGCTCGGCGTATTTCCTCGCCGACCGGACCTTTGTCGGCCTCGAACAATATGGCCGGCTTCTCGATTGCGGCAATTATCTCGATCCGGGCACGTGCCGGGAGGACCTGTTCTGGAAGGCGGCGCAGAACACCGCCATCTTCGTGTTCTTCCAGGTGTCGCTGATGACGCTCACGGCGATGATCACCGCGCTCATTCTCAACCGCAAGATCGCGGGCAGGGGATTCTGGCGGGCGGTGTTCTTCTTCCCCGTGCTGCTGTCGCCCGTCGTCGTCGGCCTGATCTGGCGCTGGATCCTGCAGCGTCAGGGCCTGCTCAACTACGTTCTCTATTCCTTCGGTGCCGATACCCATGACTGGCTGACCGAGCGCCTGCCGGCCTTTACGGCTGCGGTCTCGGTTTCGGTCTGGGCGCATATGGGTTTCTTCACCCTGATCCTGCTGGCGGGTCTTCAGGCGATCCCGCGCGACCTTTACGAGGCCGCGGAGATGGATGGCACCAAACCCGCAAGGGTGTTCTGGCGGCTCACGCTGCCGCTGCTGATGCCGAACCTGCTGGTGGTCATCGTGCTGTCGCTGATCCGCGCCGTGCAGATATTCGACGAGGTCTACGTCCTGACGGGAGGCGGTCCGGGCACCTCCACCATGTATCTGACCCAGTATATCTACGAGGTCGGTTTCGCCTCGCTGCTGCGCAATCCGGGCCTTGCCGCCGCCGCCTCGATCCTGATGGGGCTGGTGCTGGTGGTGCTGACGCTGGCGCAACTCGGCCTCGGGCGGCGCAATGAACACAAGGGAGCGCGCGAATGAACGCCGTTTCGAAGTTCCTGTTCCGCCGGCGCGGCGGAAGCGGCTGGCACTGGACCGATATCGTCACCTGGGTCTGGCTGGTGGGCGGGCTGATCATCATGTTCGGCCCGGCGTTGTGGCTGGTGTTTTCCTCGTTCAAATCGCCGGCGCAACTGGCCGAGTTCCCGCCCACCATCCTGCCCTATGTCAGCCAGCAGGTGGAGGTCGAGGGCTACGACAAGCCGCTCAACCTCCACCATGTGACCTTGCCCGACGGCTCGACAAAGGTGATGGCCGAAGTGCGCCGCATCGGCATCGTCGCGCAGATGGTGGACCCGGCCGATCCCGGCGAAATCGTCAAGGTCAACATCGCCGACCGGACGCCCGTGCGCGAGATCGGCTTTGCGACGGAGAACTACGTCACCCCGCTCGAGAGCAATGATTTCCTGCTCTATCTGCGCAATTCCGTGTTCGTGACCGTGATGGCCACGCTGATCACGCTGGTGACCAACTCGATGGCGGCGTTCGCGCTGTCGAAATACAAGTTCCGGGGACGCGACGCGGTGCTGATGCTGATCGTCGGAACGCTGATGGTGCCGCTTTCGGTGCTGCTGGTGCCGCTCTATTCCGTGGTCAGCGCGGTCGGGCTCTACAACTCGCTGTGGGGCGTCATCCTGCCGACGGTGGCCACGCCCACAGGCGTGTTCCTGCTGCGCCAGTACATGCTGACGATCCCCGACGAGCTTCTCGACGCAGCGCGGATGGACAATGCCTCCGAATGGCAGATCTACTGGCGCATCGTGCTGCCGCTGGCCGCACCCGCGCTTGCGGTGCTTGCGATCTTCTCTGTGGTCTGGCGCTGGAACGACTTTCTCTGGCCGCTGGTCGTGCTGTCGTCGAAGGAGGTCTATACCCTCCAGGTCGGGCTCAACACCTATGCCGGCGAGCTGAACGTCCAGTGGCACTACATTCTGGCGATGACGGTCGTGACCATGATCCCGGTCGTGCTTGTCTTCGTCTTCCTGCAACGCTTCATCACCTCCGGCATTGCCGGCTCCGGACTGAAATAGGTAGAGATTATGGGACAGATCACGCTGAGCAAGGTCGATCGGGCTTATGGCAAGCTGAAGATCCTGCACGACATCAATCTCGATATCCCGGACGGCGAGTTCACGGTTCTGGTGGGTCCGTCAGGCTGCGGGAAATCGACGCTGCTGCGGCTGATCGCGGGCCTCGACAAGCCGACCTCGGGCGCGATCGTCATCGATGGCAAGGACGTCACAAAGGCATCGGCCGCCGATCGCGGCCTTGCCATGGTGTTCCAGTCCTATGCGCTCTATCCGCATATGACGGTGCGCCAGAACCTCGCCTTCGGGCTTGAGAATATCCACATGCCGAAACCGGAGATCGAGGAGCGCATCCAGGAAGCCACGCGCATGCTCGAGATCGAACCCTATCTCGACCGCCGGCCGGGGCAGCTTTCGGGCGGGCAGAAGCAGCGCGTGGCGATCGGCCGGGCGGTGGTGCGCAATCCGACGGCCTTCCTGCTCGACGAACCGCTCTCCAATCTCGATGCCGAACTGCGGATCACCATGCGCGCCGAGCTTTCGGCGCTGCACGAGCGGCTGACAACCACCATGGTCTATGTCACCCACGATCAGGTCGAGGCGATGACGCTGGCCGACCGGATCGTGGTGATGCGCGCGGGCCGGATCGAACAGATCGGCAAGCCGCTGGATCTGTTCCACAGGCCCGCGAACCTGTTCGTTGCCGGCTTCATCGGCGCGCCGCGCATGAACCTCCTCCCGGTCACCGTCAGCGCTGTCGATGACGATGCGGTCCGCGTCGAGGGGCCGGGCGGGCTCAGGGCGCGGGTCGCCTGCGCCAATACCGGGCTGAAGCCCGGCGATGCCGCGACGCTGGGCATCCGTCCCCATGATTTTTCATCGGGCGGAGACGATGCGATCGAGGCGGAGGTCACCCTGATCGAGGCGCTCGGGCCGGAAACCGTCGTCCATGCGAAGACCGCCGGCGGGCAGAAGCTCGTCGCGGTTTTCGGCGGCGGCGAGATCGACCCCGAGGCGGAGCGCGTTTCGCTGCGCTTCGACCCGGCGCGGCTGCACCTGTTCGGCGCGGACGAGCAGCGGGTGAACTGAAACGGTTCAGCCCGGATTGGAACCGTTTCCGGGCCATGCCGGTCGCATCAGGCGAGGCCGATATGACGGTCGAGAAATGTAAATACCGCAGCGCGCATGGCTGGCGTTTCCACATGACCCGCCTTCGGCTCGCGCACGAGTACGAGCCGGTCCGTGGCGTCCGCCTCTTCATAGGCCCGCCGGGTCTGGGCGAAGGCAGGCTCGAAGGCTGCGGGCGGCGTCAGCGGATCGAGGTCGCCGATCCCGATGAGCTGCGGTCGCGGCGCGATCAGTCCGGCGATTTCGCCGTTGCCGGCAAGGCCCAGGAGGCCGGGCACCGTGAGGTATATGCCGTGAAGATCGATATTGCCGGCGGTAATCAGCGCTGCGTAATCGGCATAGGCGCAAAGATGCGCGCTGGCCGCGATGCGCGGTTCGGCGGCGGCCAGCCAGTAGCTGAATGTCGCGCCCATGGAAATGCCGAAAACGGCGATCCTCTCGGCGATGATGTCGGGACGGGATGCCAGCCAGTCGAAGGCGGCGGCCTGTTCGCCGAGCATCTGACCGGCAAGGCTCTGGCCGTTCCAGAGCGCAGCCTTCGCCCGGGCGCTTTCGCCGGGGCGGGAACGGGCGCCGAAGGCCGGCAGCTCGATCATCAGCACCGCGAAACCCCGGCGCGCGAATTCCGGTCCCAGCGGCGACAGCAGCGCCTTGCGCCCGTCAAGAAGTTCGTCCGCGCCGATATCGTAGGCATTGCCATGGGCGTGGATGTAGAGGATCGCCGGAACCGGCGCATCGCCCGGCGGGCGAAGCAGGAAACCGCGCGCGCGCTCGCCGTCCTTCGTGGCGAAGGTCAGCCGCTCCAGCGTCATTCCGTCGTGCTGGATGCCGACGCGTTCGCTGAGCGTCAGCGGATGCGCGTCGATCTCGAATTTTTCACGCAGGTCCTGTCGTAATGTCATCAATTATCCGGAGAGCCGACCATGAGTATCGAAGCCTATCTTAAACACCAGTTCAGCCTCGAAGGCCAGCGCGCGCTAGTCACCGGCGGCGCGAGCGGCATCGGCCAGGCGATCGCCGTGGCGCTTGCCGAGGCCGGCGCGGATGTGGCGATCACCGTGCATTCGAACCCGGGGGATGAAACCGCCCGGCTCGTCGGCGCTACCGGCCGCGCCTTTGCTCGCGTGTCCGCCGATCTCGGCGCGCTCGATGCCGCAGGCGCGGACAAGCTGCTGGAGACCGCGGCGGAAGGCCTTGGCGGCGATATCTCGATCCTGGTGAACAATGCCGGCACGATCCGGCGCGGCGATGTGGTGGATCACTCCGAGAGCGACTGGCGGGCCGTGCTTTCGGCCAATCTCGATGCGGTCTGGTTCCTGTCCCAGGCGGCGGCAAGGCGGATGCAGGCGGCGGGCGCGGGACGGATCATCATGACCGCGTCGCTGCTGTCCCTTCAGGGCGGCATTCGCGTGCCGGGTTACACTGCCGCCAAGCACGGCGTTGCCGGTTTGACCAAGGCGCTCGCCAACGAGCTTGCGCCGCACGGGGTGACGGTCAACGCGATTGCGCCGGGCTATATCGCCACGGCCAATACCAAGGCGTTGCGCGAGGATCCGGAGCGTTCCCGCCAAATCCTCGAGCGCATTCCCGCCGGGCGCTGGGGCCGGCCGGAGGATATCGCGGGCGCCGCCCTGTTCCTCGCCTCACCCGCCGCCGCCTATGTCAACGGCCATATTCTGGCGGTCGATGGCGGCTGGCTTTCGCGCTGAGCGAACGCCGTCAGCCGCTCTCGCCCTCCACCAGCGTCATCGGCCAGATCCGCCGCGCGACGATATCCGGGTAGAACTGGCGATAGGCGGGCATGGAGCCCAGAAGCGTTTCCGCTAGCGCTATGCCGAGGTCGCGCAGAGACAGGTCGAAAGAGGTGAGGCTCGGCGACAGGAACTTCGCCTGGGGGCTGTGCCTTCCTATGATAGCGAGGTCCTTGCCGGGCTTCAGTCCGACTTCGGAAAGCCCGCGATAGAGCCCCATGACGATTGCCTCGTTGACGAGCACGATGGCCGTCGGTGGTTCCTCGCAGGTCTTGATATCCCTGGCGATCCGGTAGCCGCCGTCTTCGTTGGGCGGCCCCTTGAAAATATAATGGTCGGGCAGGGACAGGTTATGACGCGCGAGCGTATCGCGGATCCGGTCGATGAAGACATAGGCCAGATTGTGATCCCCATGCGGCCAGATGACGCCGATACGGCGATGTCCTCTTGCGACGAGACGGTTGATTGCCGTTTCGGCCATGCCTTCGAAATCGAGGTCGATCCAAGGCTGGCCGACATCGGTCAGGCTGCGTCCGAGCGGGATGAAGGGTATCTTGCGCCGCGCCAGAAGCTCGAATCGCGGGTCGTGCCGGCGCGTACCGGACAGGATAACGGCGTCGACAAAGCCGCGCGCGACGATACGGTCGAGATAGGCGTCCGGTTCCTCGCTTGATGAACAAAGCAGGGTCACGAGGTCGAGCTGATGACGCAACAACACGCTCTGCACGCCATCGAAGACGCTGCTGAAGAACAGGTCGCCATAGCGGCTCACTTCCGGGTCGGTTTCCATCATGAAGCCGACAATACCGGTCTTGCCCTTGCGCAGCGAACGCCCTGCCTGATTGGCGACATAGCCAAGTTTTTCGGCCGCTTCGAGCACCCGGCGGCGCGTGTCCGGATTGACGTCGGGCTTGCCGTTCAGCGCCCGCGAGACGGTGCCGATGGAGATATTGAGATGATCCGCTAGCTGGCGAATGCCTGTCATCAAGCCGTCCTCGCGCAATTTTTCGTAAACGATTACGGAAATTGCATTGACATATTAAACAGGTCGTTCATAGTCCCGTAAACGTTTACGGGCGGTGCGGAGAAGGAAATTGCCGTCCGGAGGGAGGAAATTCGTGAAAATGAAAGCCGTTCTGTGCGGATGCGGAGCTATGGCCAAGGGCTGGCTTCGCGCGCTGCAGACAAATGAAGAGCTTGGCGACGCCATCGAACTGGTGGGCCTCGTCGATCTGGATCGCGCCACCGCCGCAGCGCTGGCGACCGAATTCGATCTCGGCGACATCGTCATTGGGACGGACCTCGCCGATGTTCTTCGGCAATGCGATGCCGACCTCCTGTTCGATGTGGTCATTCCCTCCGCGCGTCATTCCGTTGCCGCGACCGGCCTGCGCCATGGTTGCCATGTCCTCAGCGAAAAGCCGCTGGCGTCCACGATGCAGGAAGCGCGTGATCTGACGAGGCTTGCGGCCGAAACCGGGAAAATCCACGCCGTGGTCCAGAACCGGCGCTTCATTCCGGGTATCAGGCGGTTGCGGCGCGCGGTCGAGGCGGGGCTGATCGGCGATCTCACAGGTGTTCATTGCGACTTCTTTCTGGGCCCCCATTTCGGCGGCTTCCGCGAAGCCATGGACAATGTTCTGCTGCTCGATATGGCCGTTCACACGCTCGACGCCGCGCGCTTCGTGTCCGGCCTGACGCCGCTCTCGGTCTATTGCGTCGAAACCAATCCGTCGGGCTCGTGGTATGCCCATGGCGCGGCGGCGAACGCCATCTATCGCCTCTCCGGGGATGCGGTTCTGACCTATCGCGGTTCGTGGTGCGCCGAGGGCCGCCCGACAAGTTGGGAAGGCAGTTGGCGGCTCGTCGGCTCGCGCGGCATGATCACCTGGGATGGTGATGCCGGCTTCGATGTCACCACGTCCGGAGATGAAACGGGCCTCCTCGCCGGCTTCAGGACGCTCGAAATGCCGCCGGCGCCGGACGAGGATCATGTGCATGGCCATGCGAGCGTCATGGTCGACTTTGTCCGCGCGGTGCGCAGCGGCGCAAGGCCTGAAACCGCGAGCGACGACAACATCAACAGCCTCGCAATGATTTTCGGCGCGATCGAAAGCGCGCGCACCGGTGTTCCCGTCGATTTGCAAGCAAAGGAATGAATTCGTGACCAATCCCGCAACAGCGATCCGTATCGGAACCATGATCAAGGCCACGGAAGGCGCCGCCGCCGAGCGCATCGGCAAGATCGCCGATATGGGCTTTGAGAGCTTCGAGCCCTTCTTCTGGCAGACGACCCGGGGCCAGGACCTTGCCGAACTCGGCAAGCGCTGCCGCGATGCCATCGGCGATCGCGACATCACGATGTCGACGCTCGGCATGTTCGGCAATCCCCTTGAAACGACCGATATCGATCTTGACACCCTTCAGGGCTGGAAGGACTGCATCGACAACGCCCATCATTTCGGCGCGAATTGTGTGGCTGGCTTCACCGGCCGCATCCGCAACAGGCCGCTGACGGAAAGCCTGCCGCGCTATCGCGAGATCTGGAGCGAGCTTGCCAAAAGGGCTGCCGACAAGGGCGTGCGGATCGCCTTCGAGAATTGCGCGATGGACGGCAATTGGCAGACCGGCGACTGGAACATTGCCCACAACCCCGATGCCTGGGAACTGATGTTCAACGAGACGCCGGATGACAATATCGGGCTCGAATGGGAACCCTGCCACCAGATGGTCTATCTCATCGATCCGCTGCCCCAGATCCGCAAATGGGCACCCAAGATATTCCACGTGCATGGCAAGGACGCCACCATTCGCTGGGAGGTGATCCGCGAGCACGGCATTTTCGGCAAGCATCCTTTCGTCCTAATGCGGTCGCCGGGCTTCGGCGACAGCAACTGGACGGATGTGATCTCGGAACTGCGGCTCGCCGGCTGGTCCGGCTCGATCGACATCGAAGGCTGGCACGATCCGGTCTATCGCGACGAGCTGGAAATGACGGGGCAGGTTCACGCGCTGAACCACCTGAAGAATTGCCGGGGCGGCGAATTCGTCGTCGATCCGCAATAGCCGCCTTTATCCCGGCTTTGGGAGCCGGATGGCGCGAGAGGAGAAAAAGGAGGAGAAAATGTCAATTCGCAAGACCCTTATGGCAGGCGCCTTCGCGCTTGCCGGCGTATCGGCCTGTGCTCTGGCCGCCAATGCCGAAGATACGACCATCACCGTCTGGTCGCTGGACAAGGACATCCAGCCGGCGCCCAATCTGGTGAAAGAGTTCAACGATCTCGATAACGGCATTCATGTCGACTATCGCGAGATCCAGTTCGATGACGTCGTGAGCGAGGCGATGCGCGCCTATGCCACCGGAAACGCGCCCGACATCATCGCGATCGACAATCCGAACACGGCGATGTTCGCTTCGCGCGACGCGTTTCTCGATCTCACCGACATGATCGCAGCCTCGGATGTCATCAATGCCGACAACTACTTCCCCGGCCCGCTGGAATCGGCGACCTGGGACGGCAAATACTACGCCGTGCCGAAGGCCACCAATACGATCGCGCTCTATTACAACAAGGATATGTTCCGCGCACACGGGCTCGATCCGGACCAGCCGCCGAAGACCTGGGACGAGCTTGTCGAGACGGCCCGCACGCTGACCGATCCGGCAAACAACGTCTATGGTCTCGCCTTCTCGGCCAAGGCAAACGAGGAGGGCACCTTCCAGTTCCTGCCATGGGCGCAGATGGGCGGCGCCACTTATGACCACCTAAACACCGAAGGCGCGGTGAAGGCGCTGGCGACGTGGAAGGAGATCATGGACGAGAAGCTCGCTTCTCCCGATACCCTGACCAACAGCCAGTGGAATGCAACGGCAACCTTCAACGCCGGCAATGCCGCGATGGCCATTTCCGGCCCGTGGGAAATCGACCGCATGCTTGCGGACGCTGATTTCGACTGGGGCGTGGCGCTGCTGCCCGTTCCGGAAGAAGGGGCCGAGCGGTCATCGGCCATGGGCGACTACAACTGGGCGATATTCTCCAGTTCCAAGCATCCGAAGGAAGCCTTCCAGGTGCTGGAATATTTCGTCTCGCAGGATGACACGATGTTCGAGAATTACGGCCAGATCCCGGCCCGGTCCGACATCTCGATCCCGCCCACGGGCAACGCCCTGAAGGATGCGGCTCTGGCGACCTTCGTCGAGCAGTTGCAATACGCAAAGCCGCGCGGTCCGCATCCGCAATGGCCGAAGATTTCCAAGGCGATCCAGGACGCCATCCAGGCCACGCTGACGGGACAGACGGACCCGCAGGCCGCGCTGGACCAGGCCGCCCAGAAGATTTCCGCCGTTCCGGATCGGTAATCTTCGCCTGACCGGCGGCCCTGATCCTTGTGATGAGCCGCCGGCCCCTTGCCTCCCGAAGAACCATCCGCGCCGCCCCCGGCGGCCGGATGGTTTTAAGGGCAACGCCGGAGGAGCTATGAAACGCATCCTTTCCAGCCTGACCGATGGTCGTGGCTTCGATATCACGCTGGTGGCCGTGCCGCTGACCTTCCTGTTCCTGCTGTCCGGATTGCCGCTCATCTACAATGTGCTGATGAGCTTTCAGGAAGTCGACATGTTCAGCATGGGGCAGATCATGCGGCCGTTTGTCGGTTTCCGGAATTATGTCGATCTCTTCAGCCAGCCGGAGACGTTCGGTATCCTGCTCAATACGGCGATCTTCGTCGTTGCCTCGATTGCCGGCCAGTTCATCCTTGGTTTCGGGCTTGCCCTGTTCTTCGGCACGCAATTCCCGGGAGCCTCGTGGTTGCGCGGCCTGTTTCTGGTGTCATGGGTGATGCCCGGCCTTGTCGTCGGCGCAATCTGGAACTGGATCCTTTCGGGAGATTACGGCGTCCTCAATTTCCTTTTGACGGCAACCGGAATAACGGACGGCAATATCTACTGGCGTTCGGACCCGTCCTATTCTCTGTGGGCGGTCATCCTCGCCAATATATGGCTGGGCACGTCGTTCAACATGATCCTGCTTTCGGTCGGACTGTCCTCGATCCCGCGGGATCTCTATGAGGCGTCCGAGCTTGACGGCGCCAACGTCTTCCAGCGGTTCTGGACCATCACTCTGCCGATGATGCGTTCGACGATCGGGGCGGTGGTCGCGCTCGGTCTGATCTTCACCCTGCAGCAGTTCGATCTGTTTGCCGCCATAACCGACGGCGGCCCCAATAATTCATCCAATGTCGCCCAGTACTGGGCCTGGGATCTGTCGTTCCGCCAGTATGATTTCGCCAGGGGCGCGACGGTTTCGGTCATCATGATCGTGTTCGTGATGTTCGCGTCGCTGGTCTATGTCCGCTCCACACGCCATGAGGTGAGAGGATGAGCGATACGTCCCGCAACCGCCTGATGCTCGCCATCGCCGTCATTCTGGCGATCATCTACCTGTTTCCGCTGTACTGGATGTATGTCACCAGCCTTAAGACCGGCTCGGCGATGTTCGCCACGCCGCCGCGCCTGCTACCGTCCGATCCCCAGTGGTCGACCTATGGCGATGTCTGGGCGAGCCGCAACATGGCGCGCTATCTCTGGAACTCGCTGGTCATCGCCACCGGCTCCGTCGTGCTGATCTCGGTGCTTGGCGTGGGCTGCGCCTATGTGCTCGCCCGCTATCGCAGCGGCTGGGTCGACGCCGGCCTGTTCCTGATCCTGCTGTTGCAGGTTCTGCCGGCGTCACTGATGATCACGCCGATCTTCGTCGGGTTTTCGCAGGTCGGGCTTCTCGACTTTCCGCGCTTGGCCGTAATCCTTGCGATTGCTGCAAAGAGCATGCCGTTCTTCGTCGTACTCGTCCGCGCAACCTTCATGAGTGTGCCGATCGAACTTGAGGAGGCGGCGATGGTCGACGGAAACTCCCGGATCGGCGCCTTCTTCAGGATCGTCCTGCCGCTGGCGCGCAATGGCATCCTCGTCAGCGGCATCCTGATCTTCATGCAGGCCTTCGGCGAATTCGTCTATTCGAAGTCGATGATCCAGGCCGCCGAATTGCAGCCGGCCAGCGTCGGTCTCAACAGCTTCATGGGTCCGAACACCACCGAGTGGAACAAGATCATGGCCTATTCGACCATCTATGTGACGCCGATCCTCGCCATCTTCGTTCTTCTGCAACGCCGTATCGTATCCGGCCTTACCTCTGGAGCCCTCAAATGACCTATCATATCCAGTTCGAAGGCGTGAATAAGTATTATGGCGCCTATCACGCCCTGAAAGACATTCACCTTGGCATACCCAAGGGCATGTTCGTGGCCCTGGTCGGTCCCTCCGGCTGCGGCAAGTCGACCCTGCTGCGTTCGCTCGCCGGGCTGGAGAAGATATCGAGCGGGGACCTGATCATCGCCGGCGAGACGATGAACAACGTGCCCCCGCGCAAGCGCGATCTCGCGATGGTGTTCCAGTCCTATGCGCTTTACCCGCATATGACCGTCGAGGAGAACCTGACCTACAGCCTCAGGATTCGCGGCGTCGGAAAGGCCGAGGCGAAGAGGGCTGCTGCTGAGGTTGCAAAGACCACGGGACTATCGGAGCTTCTGGGCCGCTATCCGCGCGAGCTTTCGGGCGGGCAGCGCCAGCGCGTGGCGATGAGCCGGGCGATCATCCGCCACCCGAAGGCCTTCCTGTTCGATGAACCGCTTTCCAACCTGGACGCCGCCCTGCGTGTGCAGATGCGCAAGGAAATCCGCGCATTGCACGACCGGCTGGGCGCGACATCGGTCTATGTGACCCATGACCAGATCGAGGCGATGACCATGGCCGACCATGTCGTGGTCATGCGCGCCGGGGTCATCGAGCAGCAGGGCGCGCCGCTTGAGCTGTACGACCGGCCCGTCAACAGGTTCGTTGCAGGCTTCATCGGCTCGCCGGCCATGAATTTCGTCGCTGCCGGCATTGGTCAAGGCGGCCGATCGCTTACGCTTGAGCTGGGCGGGCAGCAGACCATTTCCATCGAGACGGGCTTGCCGGAGGGGCGTTCCGTCACCGTTGGCCTGCGGCCGGAGCATCTGCGTCTCGTTGCCGACGATGAAGCCATGCTGAAGTTCTCTGTCGCGACGGTGGAAAGCACCGGCTTCAGCACCTATCTTGCCGGCGATGGCGCCGAGGACTTCAATCTGGTTCTGAACGGTCGCACGGACGTCAGGCCCGGAGATGTCGTCGGCGTTGCCTTCGATCTCCCGCAGCTTCACCTGTTCGACGCACAAACGGGCGAAAGGCTGGCTTTCAAAAGCCGGTAGGTTGCCGGCCGCATATTCCCCAGCCGCGACTTCGCCGGTCGAGGTTTTCTGTCGACGGACCGGAGATTCCCCTCTCAGTGGCAGTGCACTTTGCCGACCCTTTTCTCCATATGGCAGCACTGGCCGGGCGGCGAACTCTTGCGGCAGCCGCCGCCATGGGCGAAGGCGGCGGTTGTGGTCGACAGAATCAGCACGGCGGCAAGGCATAATCTGGTCATGGTGTTTCCCCTGTTCCCTTTCAAAGCCCGCTTGTCGCGGGTCTCGCATTTCATAAGACCCGCTGAAGCATAACATCACCGCTATTCATTTCCATCCGGGAAGCGAATCTGCTTCTGTGTCGCCATGTCATCCAATAAAGCCCCCAATTCCGGCCAGCTCGCCGGCATCGCCCTGATCACCTTTGCGGTGCTGCTGCTTTCGCTGTCCGATGCTTTGGTGAAGCTGACCGGCGCGCATTACAGCCTCGGCCAGCTGATCCTGATGCGCTCGCTCGGCGCGGGCCTTTTGCTGTGCCTGTGGGCGTGGGCGCGGGGCAGGAGGCTCGGCGCTGACCGTCCGTTATGGGTAACGCTCAGGAGCCTCTGCCTGGTGGCTATGTGGTTTTTCTATTATGCGGCGCTGCCGGAAATACCGTTGGCGCTGGCGGCGGCATGCTTTTACACCGCGCCGCTCTGGATGGCGCTGATCTCCCGCGTCGTCCTTGGCGAGCCGCTCGGATTGCGCCGGCTGGTCGCGGTGATCGCAGGCGCGGTCGGCGTGTTTCTGGCCGTCAATCCGGCGGCCGCCATGCCATCACCCTATGTCGTCCTGCCGCTGCTTGCGGCGTTCTGCTACGCGTTGAGCGCGATCATCACCTGGAGCCGATGCCGCGATGAGCGACCGGTGGCCATGGCTTTCAACCTGAATGTCGCACTGGTTTGCGCCGGCGGCGGGCTTTTGGCAGCACTTTCCCTGATGGATGCAGGCATCGAGGGCAGTTTCATTTTCGGCGTCTGGCCGCAGCTCGGCGTCGCCGACCGGGCGGTTCTCGGCCTGCTGGCGGCGTTCCTGATGATCATCACGGTTTCGGTGGCCGGCGCATATCGCATGGCGCCGGCGCCGGTGATCGGCCTGTTCGACAACGCCTATCTGGTTTTCGCCGCGATCTGGGGCGTGGCGTTTTTCGGACAGGTTCCATCCCCGGTCGAATTGACCGGAATGGGGCTTATCCTGGCGGCGGCGACCGTGGCGGCGCGGGCCGGCACGCCTGCGCCCTCCAGGATTGCGGCGAAATGAGGTTTCCGGCTGTCCATGGCTGATGTTTAATGCAGGTTAAATGTCTGTAACATATTGAAAATAGTGCTAAAATAACAGGATATTCATTTTCCGGGAGCTGCAATTTGGAGTAGTGAGTCCGCCGCAAGAAGGGATTTACCCTCCGCTTGCTGAAACAACCGAGGATTCTCAGCATGAAGAAGATCATTGCACTTTCGCTCGCCACTTTGATGATCGGTTCCGGCGTGGCGCTCGCGGCCCCACCCTTGAACCCGTCGATGTACGGGGCGAAACAGACCACCGCCGATCGCGAGATCGCCCGCATTTCCGCGCCCGGCAAGGTGTATTCGACCGAGGTCGACGGCGGTCCCGGTTGGCATGCGACCAAGACCTACAGGGTACAGCCGGATGGAACGCCCAGGCTGATCGATTTCAGCTATACCAACAACCAACACTGATCGGTTGAGACGAGCTTCACCAGGCCCTGCGGCACGGTGCTGCGGGGCTCAGTTTGTTGACAAACGGCGTAAGCGGTCACGGAGCCGCATCCCTCTCCGCCGTCACCCCGGACTTGATCCGGGGTCCAGCAAGTGCCGGGTCCTTGCGCGCAAAAGCTCTTGTCTGAAATTCACCACAAGCGGCCCTGGATGCCGGGTCAAGCCCGGCATGACGGACGAACTTGGCAAGGACTTTGTCAGCAGTCCGAGGCCCTGCGGCTGATCGCCGCGGGGCCTTTCATACCAAGGCGCGAAGATGCTGATGCATCCTCGCCTTGAAGGAATTGCGAATTTCCCAATTGTCCTGGTGACTTGGGAATTCGCAAACGGAATACCAACGGTCATTTTCAATGACCGTTGGTATCATTTGCGCGGATGGGCCCGGTCGTAGATTTCCAGCAGGCGGCCGGTATCGACGCCGGTATAGACCTGGGTGGTCGACAGGCTTGCATGGCCGAGCAGTTCCTGAATGGTGCGCAGATCGCCGCCGGCGGCCAGAAGATGGGTCGCGAAAGAGTGGCGCAATGCATGCGGCGTCGCCTTGTCGGACAAGCCCAGCGCGCCGCGCATCGCCTGCATTTCGCGCTGTATGATCGCGCTTTGCAGTTTCTTGCCGCGCGCGCCCAGAAACAGCGGGCTTTCGGGTTCCTGGTGGTAGGGGCAAAGCCGGATATAATCGTTGACTGCCGCAAGGGCTGCCGGCAGCAGCGGCACGATCCGCGTCTTGTTGCCCTTGCCGGTGATGCGCAGGCTTTCCGGCGCGCAGGAGAAATCGGCGGGCGTCAGCCCCAGCGCTTCGGAAATGCGCAGGCCGCAGCCGTAAAGCAGGCAGAACACGGCGGCATTGCGCGCCGCGATCCACGGTTCCTCCGCAAGCTGGCTGTCGATGCCTGACAGCGCCACGGCGTCTTCGATATTGAGCGGCTTCGGCAGCGATTTCGGTTGTTTCGGCGCTCGCATCGCGCGCACGCCGGCGGCATTGGCAAGCCCGCGTTTTTCAAGCCAGCGCAGAAACGAACGGATGCCGGCAAGGTCGCGCCCGAGCGTGCGCGCCTCCGCGCCGCCCTTGCGCCGGAACGCCAGATAGGCGCGGATATCGGCGGGCCGGAGCGCGTCGATGTCGGACAAGCGCACCGGCCGCGCGACATGGCGGCACAGAAACTGCAGAAACTGCCGCGTGTCCCGCTCATAGGCATTGACCGTATGGGCGGCGAGACGGCGTTCGCTGTCCAGCGTTTCAAGCCAGTCGCGTCGAAGCGCCATCAGGGCGTCGTCTGCCGGAATCAGAATGGTTTCCATCGATCGCTTGCCGTCATCCACAGGCATTTAAGCAGGCCGGCGGGCCTCGCGCCTCGCCGTCAGTGCTTGACGAAATCTTGTCGGGCGTCGATCCTGCACTAGATTGCGTTATAAAAAAGCTAACGCCCGGAGGAGGGTGTCATTGTCTTATCATATCGAGTTGGGATATAGACCTTCCACCATTGACGGGACTCTATATGGCGCGCCGTGATTCATCTTCCGCATTGACGCATTTTGCCGAGACATTGGCGCTCGTCTCGCAGGGACGTCCGGGCCACATTGTCGATACACTGATCGCTGAACGTGGCGAAAAGATCGTTCACAGCCCGTTCTGGCCGGTGATGCGTCCGTTCCTTTATGCATTGCTCGGCTACGGCAAGGCGATCGAGTTCGCCACCGAAACCCAGTCGATGGATGGCTACGGCGTCTTCAAATATCTCTCCGAAAAGCTGACGCTCGATATCCATTGCCAGCGCGGCGAGCGGATTCCGGAAACCGGCGGCTTCATCATGGTTTCCAACCATCCGACCGGAATTGCGGATGGCGTTGCGGTGTTCGATCTTCTGAAGGAGCGTCGCCCGGACATGATGTTCTTCGCCAACCGCGATGCCGTACGCGTCAATCCACGTCTCGTGGAGATGATCGTTCCTGTGGAGTGGCGCGAGGAATTCAAGAGCAAGCTCAAGGCCCGCGAAACGCTTCAGGTCACCAATGATGCGATCAAACAGGGCAAGGCTATGGTGCTGTTTCCCTCCGGCCGCATTGCCTATTGGGCCGAAGGCAAGCTCAACGAGCGGCCGTGGAAAAATTCCGCCATCGGCTTCGCCCGCAAATACAATCTGCCGATCCTGCCTGTGCACCTGAAGGCGCGCAATTCGGGCCTGTTCTACTGGTTCGCCAAATGGTCGACCGAACTGCGCGACATGACGGTGTTCCATGAGCTTCTGAACAAGAAGGGCGACCGGTTCGATTTCAGCATCGGCAAGATGATCATGCCGGACGAACTTCACGGCGATCCCGCCGATGTTACAACCGCGCTTGAAAACCACACCGTGCATGCGCTGGCGAAGGATCCCGATGCCGTCTTCTGCCTGCCGCCTGCCGAACCGAAGGCCGAAGCCGCGGCAAATGAAGGAGCGGCCTGAGCCGCGCGCCGTGTTGCCGCTTCACTTTCCAGGCGCCGGCAGGCACTCTTGTCAGCCATGACCCGAGATTCGCTCGACCTTTTCGGAAAACCCTTGAACCCTGCCGTGTTGCGCAGCGTGCCCGTGATGGTGCCGCTGCCGGTGGCGGGGCCTTATTCCTATGCCGTGCCCGATGGCATGGCGGTGATGGCCGGTTCGGTGGTGCAGGTGCCGGTCGGCCCGCGCAAGATGATCGGGATCGTCTGGGATGATGGCGAAGAGGCCGGAGCCGTCGATCCGAAGAAGCTCAGGCCGATCGAGCATGTCTTCGATTGCCCGCCGATCAGCCCGCCAATGCGGACATTCATCAACTGGGTGGCGGGTTATACGCTGACGCCGCCGGGCCTCGTCGCGCGCATGGCCGTCCGCGCGCCGACGGCGCTTGAGCCCGAGCCGATGGTGGAGGGGCTGACGCTGACCGGAACGACGCCGGAACGCATGACGCCGGCGCGTCAACGGGTGCTGGAACTGGCCGGAGACGGCGCCGGCTGGACGCGGCTCGGGCTTGCGCGCGCCGCCGGCGTCAGCGCCGGCGTGGTCGAGACCATGATGAAGCAGGGCGTGTTCGATACCGTGTTGCTGCCGCCGCCGCCCGCCGTCGGCGCGCCGGATCCGGGATACGCCCCGCCCGAACTGTCCGCCGATCAGCAGGCCGCCGCCGACAGGCTGAAGGTCGCCGCCGGGCAGGGTTTCAGCGTCACCCTGATCGACGGCGTCACCGGTTCGGGCAAGACCGAGGTCTATTTCGAGGCGATCGCCGAGACGCTTCGAAAGGGGCGGCAGGTGCTGATCCTGCTGCCCGAAATCGCGCTGACATCGGCGTTTCTGGAGCGGTTCGAGGCCCGGTTCGGCGCAAGGCCCGGCGAATGGCACTCCGATCTCGCCCCGCGCATGCGTGAAAAGGTCTGGCGGCAGACGGCGGAGGGCCGCATCCGCGTCGTTGCCGGCGCCCGCTCGGCGCTGTTTCTGCCATTCGAGGATCTGGGCCTGATCGTGGTCGACGAGGAGCACGATACCGCCTACAAACAGGAGGACCGGGTGTTCTACAACGCCCGCGACATGGCCGTGGTGCGCGCCCGGATCGGCGATATTCCGGCGGTGCTGGCCTCGGCGACGCCCTCGGTCGAAAGCCAGGTCAACGCGCTTGCCGGTCGCTATGAGCGGCTGCATCTGCCGGGTCGGTTCGCCGAGGCGGCTCTGCCCGACCTGAAAACCATCGACATGCGGCGCGATCCGCCGGCGCGCGGCGGCTTCCTGTCGCCGGTGCTGCTGAGGGCGGTGGACAAGGCGGTCGGGCGCGGCGAGCAGGCGCTGCTGTTCCTCAACCGCCGGGGTTATGCACCGCTGACGCTCTGCCGGGTCTGCGGTCACCGGTTCCAGTGCCCCAATTGCTCAAGCTGGCTGGTGGAGCACCGGTTTCGCGGGCAGTTGATGTGCCACCATTGCGGCCATGCCGAGCCCGTGCCGGAGGCCTGCCCCGAATGCGGCACGCTCGATCATCTCGTCGCCTGCGGGCCGGGGGTCGAGCGGATTGCCGAGGAAGTCGAGCAGCATTTCCCGGAAAAACGTACCATCGTTCTGTCCTCCGATCTTTCGGGCGGCGTCAAGCGGCTGCGGCTTGAGCTGGAGGCGGTGGCAAACGGCGAGGCCGATATCGTCATCGGGACGCAGCTGGTGGCCAAGGGGCATAATTTTCCGCTGATGACGGTCGTCGGCGTCGTCGATGCCGATATCGGCCTTGCCAATGGCGATCCGCGCGCGGCCGAGCGGACCTTCCAGCTGCTGGCCCAGGTGACCGGCCGGGCAGGGCGCACCGGGCTCAAGAGCCATGGGCTGATCCAGACCTACCAGCCCACCCACCCGGTGATGCGCGCGATCGTTTCCGGCGAGGCGGAGGGGTTTTACGCGCGCGAGATCCGCGAGCGCGAAAAAAGCGGCCTGCCGCCCTTCGGACGGCTCGCCTCGGTCATCGTTTCGGCCGAAACCCGTGGCGAGGCGGAGGCCCATGCCCGCGGTCTCGGGGCCTCCGCTCCGCAAAGCCGCTCGATCTCGGTGCTCGGGCCGGCGGAGGCGGCCCTTGCCCTGATCCGCGGCCGCTACCGGTTTCGGCTGCTGGTGCATGGCGCCCGCGCCGACGACATGCAGTCGTTTCTGATGGCCATGCTTGACAACGGGCCGAGGCCGCGCGGTTCGGTGCGGGTGCAGCTCGACATTGACCCGCAGAGCTTTCTCTAGATAATGAATGGCGAGGGGATGCGGCGCGTGTCCCTAAAACTGGGAAGGGGTCTGCAATGAGTTTCTATTGGCCGGAGAGTTTCGTGGGGCAGGTCGCCCTGTTCATGGCGGTGGTGATCCTGATCTGGGGGCTGATCGTGGCTCTGGCGCCGCTGAGACTGATGTCTCTGACCGGATTTTCGGGCCTCAAGGTCGAGAACGGCGAAACCATTCATATCCGCTCGCTGATCGGCGGCACCTATGCGGCGTTGTCGCTGATGGCGTTGCTCTTCGACCAGCCGATGATCTACCGCACCTTCGGTCTTGCGCTGATCTTCGGGTTTCTCACCCGGCTGCTGTGGATGGCGACGATCAAGAGCCGCTCGATCAAGGGAGGGATTTTTCTCGCCTGCCAGGCTGTGGCCGGGGTGTTCATGCTGCTTTACGGCCTCGGCTGGGCGTAACGCCATCGTGTAGAACGGGAGGATGCGCGGCTCGGTAGCCGGGCATTTCCGCCCTCGGGAAGTGTAATTGCGGCGCCAGGGGATTTTTCCAGCATTTGTGGATGAAACATGCGGCATCGGCCGCTGTAAAACATCGGTTTTTCAGGGGTTTTCGGAGATTGCGTGAAGAAACGCGCGCCAATGCTCCAAAGGGGCTTTGAGCGTGTTGCGGAGAGCTTTTACCTGTGCTAGACGGACCCCGACTATCGGGAAAGGCGGACTTGATCACCGCAGTTTCTCTGGGGATATTGTAAAGTTCTAAGGGTTGGAAACGACGGCCAAAACCGCCGTTTCTGCCGGTTTTAAAAAGGGAATCTGTGCCTGTGGCGGACCTATCCCATTCTGTTTCGAGCGTCGCGCAGCGCTATGCCGCTTCGCTGTTCGAACTGGCCAAGGAAGAAGACAAGATTGACGCCGTCGGCGCCGATCTCGACCAGATCGACAAGATGCTCAAGGGTAGCGACGACTTCCGGCGTCTGGTCATGAGCCCCGCCTTCAGCGCCGACGAGCAGCTGAGGGCCGTGAGTGCCGTTCTCAAAAAGGCGAAGATCGGCGGCTATGCCGGCAACTTCGTCAAGCTGGTCGCAAAGAACCGCCGTCTGTTTGTCCTGCCGGGCATGATTGCCGCCTATCGTGGCGCGGTGGCGGTCCATCGGGGCGAACTGACGGCCGAAGTGACGGTGGCGCATGCCCTGTCGAAAGAACAACAACAGGAACTGGTAACTGCGCTGAAGGATGTGACGGGCAAGGATATCGCGCTCGACATTACCGAAGATGCTTCCCTTCTCGGCGGCATGGTCGTCAAGGTGGGGTCGCGTCAGATCGATACATCGCTGCGCACGAAACTCTCCAAACTTAAGCTTTCACTGAAAGAGGTTGGCTGATGGATATCCGGGCCGCGGAAATTTCCGCAATTCTGAAAGAGCAGATCAAAAATTTCGGCGACGAGGCGGAAGTCTCGGAAGTCGGCCAGGTGCTTTCTGTTGGTGACGGCATTGCCCGCGTCTACGGTCTCGACAATGTCCAGGCCGGCGAGATGGTCGAGTTTTCCAGCGGCGTTCGCGGCATGGCGCTCAATCTCGAAAGCGACAATGTCGGCGTCGTTCTGTTCGGCTCCGACCGTGAGATCAAGGAAGGCGACATCGTCAAGCGGACCGGCGCCATCGTTGACGTTCCGGTCGGTCCGGGCCTGCTTGGCCGCGTCGTGGACGCGCTTGGCAACCCGATCGACGGCAAGGGTCCGATCAATTCCGATACCCGCGCCGTTGTCGACGTGAAGGCGCCGGGCATCATTCCGCGCAAGTCGGTCCATGAGCCGATGTCCACGGGCCTGAAGGCCATCGACGCGCTGATCCCGATCGGCCGCGGCCAGCGCGAACTCGTCATCGGCGACCGCCAGACCGGCAAGACAGCGATCATTCTCGACACCTTCCTCAACCAGAAGCCGATCCACGACAACGGTCCGGACGCCGAAAAGCTGTACTGCGTCTACGTTGCCATCGGCCAGAAGCGCTCGACGGTTGCGCAGTTCGTGAAGACGCTCGAAGAGCGCGGCGCGATGCAGTATTCGATCGTGATCGCCGCGACCGCGTCCGATCCGGCGCCGATGCAGTACATCGCGCCGTTTGCCGGCTGCGCCATGGGCGAGTATTTCCGCGATAACGGCATGCATGCCCTGATCGCCTATGACGACCTTTCCAAGCAGGCCGTCGCCTACCGCCAGATGTCGCTGCTGCTGCGCCGCCCGCCGGGCCGCGAAGCCTATCCGGGCGACGTGTTCTACCTGCACTCGCGCCTGCTCGAGCGCGCAGCCAAGCTCTCCGACGAGCGCGGCGGCGGTTCGCTGACGGCGCTGCCGGTGATCGAAACCCAGGGTAACGACGTTTCGGCGTTCATTCCGACCAATGTGATCTCGATCACCGACGGCCAGATCTTCCTTGAAACCGACCTGTTCTATCAGGGCGTTCGCCCGGCCGTGAACGTCGGTCTGTCGGTTTCGCGCGTTGGCTCGGCCGCCCAGGTCAAGGCGATGAAGCAGGTTGCCGGTTCGATCAAGGGTGAGCTTGCCCAGTATCGTGAAATGGCCGCCTTTGCCCAGTTCGGCTCCGACCTCGATGCCGCGACCCAGCGTCTCCTGAACCGCGGCGCGCGCCTGACCGAACTCCTGAAGCAGCCGCAGTTCTCGCCGCTGAAGACGGAAGAACAGGTCGCCGTGATCTTCGCCGGCGTGAACGGCTATCTCGACAAGCTGCCGGTCGGTGACGTCCGCGCCTTCGAGAAGGGTCTGTTGTCGCATATGCGCGGCGAGGCCAGCGACGTTCTGGACGCCATCCGCACCGAAAAGGCGCTGAGCGACGAATTGCGGCAGAAGCTGAAGTCCGCGATCGAAGCATTCGCCAAGAATTTTTCGGCCAAGTAACACCAGACGGGGACTGAACACCCATGGCTTCATTGAAGGATCTGAAGCTTCGCATTGCCTCGGTGAAGGCGACGCAGAAGATCACCAAGGCGATGCAGATGGTCGCCGCCGCGAAGCTGCGTCGCGCGCAGGAGGCCGCCGAAAACGCGCGGCCTTACACCGAGCGCATGGCGACCGTGATGGCCGACCTGACCGCGGCTGTCGGCGAGGGCGAGGAAGTGCCCGCGCTGATGAAGGGCAGCGGCAAGGACGATGTCCATCTGCTGGTGGTCTGCACGGCCGAGCGCGGCCTTTGCGGCGGCTTCAACGCGCAGATCGCGCGTCATGCGCGCCTTCATGCCCGCAAGCTGATCGCCGAGGGCAAGACGGTCAAGATCTTCAGCGTCGGCCGCAAGGGTTACGACGCGCTGCGCCGTGAATTCGCCGACCTCGTTGTCGAGCGCAAGGATCTGCGTGACGTCCGCAAGATCGGTTTCGAGAATGCCGAGGATATCGGCAACCGCATCATCGAGATGTTCGGAGCCGGCGAGTTCGACGTCTGCACGCTGTTCTATTCGGAGTTTCATTCGGTGATCTCGCAGGTGCCGACCGCGCTCCAACTCGTTCCCTCCGCGCCGCCCGCCGACGCGGAAGAGCGCGAGAGTGCGGCGCTTTACGAATACGAGCCGAGCGCCGAGGCGATCCTTGACGATATCGTGCCGCTCAACATCCGCGTGCAGGTTTTCCGGGCTCTCCTGGAAAATGTCGCCGGCGAGATGGGCGCGAAGATGACCGCGATGGACAACGCCACGCGCAATGCCGGCGAGATGATCGACAAGCTGACGCTGACCTATAACCGCAGGCGTCAGGAAAAGATCACCACGGAACTGATTGAAATCATTGCGGGCGCGGAAGCGCTCTAAAGCTTGAGAAGAGGGTTTTAACATGGCTGAGGCCTCTATCGGTAAGGTGACGCAGATTATCGGCGCCGTCGTTGACGTGTCGTTCAGCGGCGAACTGCCTCCCATCATGAATGCGCTTGAGACCGACAACCACGGCAACCGGCTGGTTCTCGAGGTCGCGCAGCACCTCGGCGAGAACGAAGTGCGCACGATTGCCATGGACGCGACCGAAGGTCTCGTCCGCGGACAGGAAGTCAAAAACACGGGTTCACCGATCATGGTGCCGGTCGGCGTCGAGACGCTCGGCCGGATCATGAACGTCATCGGCGAGCCGGTTGACGAAGTCGGTCCGATCAAGACCAAGGAAAAGCGCGGTATTCACCAGGAAGCGCCGCCCTATGTCGACCAGTCGACCGAAGGCGAAATTCTGGTCACCGGCATCAAGGTCGTCGACCTGCTGGCGCCTTATGCCAAGGGCGGCAAGATCGGCCTGTTCGGCGGCGCCGGCGTTGGCAAGACCGTTCTGATCCAGGAACTGATCAACAACATCGCGAAGGCGCATGGCGGCTACTCGGTGTTTGCCGGTGTTGGCGAACGTACCCGCGAGGGCAACGACCTTTACCACGAAATGATCGAATCCAACGTGAACGTCGACCCGGCCAAGAACAACGGTTCCACCGAAGGTTCGAAGTGCGCGCTGGTCTACGGCCAGATGAACGAACCGCCGGGCGCGCGTGCCCGCGTTGCGCTTTCCGGCCTGACGATCGCCGAAAACTTCCGTGACGAAGGTCAGGACGTTCTGTTCTTCGTGGACAACATCTTCCGCTTCACGCAGGCCGGTTCGGAAATCTCGGCGCTGCTCGGCCGTATTCCTTCGGCCGTTGGCTATCAGCCGACGCTGTCGACCGACATGGGCGCCCTGCAGGAGCGCATCACCACCACGACCAAGGGTTCGATCACCTCGGTCCAGGCGATTTACGTGCCCGCCGACGACCTGACCGACCCGGCGCCGGCGACCTCGTTCGCCCATCTGGACGCAACGACCACGCTGTCGCGCTCGATCGCGGAAAAGGGCATCTACCCGGCCGTCGACCCGCTCGACTCGACCTCGCGCATGCTCGATCCGATCATTGTCGGCGAGGAGCACTACCAGGTGGCCCGTGCGGTTCAGTCGACGCTGCAGCGCTACAAGTCGCTTCAGGACATCATCGCGATTCTCGGGATGGACGAGCTTTCCGAGGAAGACAAGGTGACCGTTGCCCGCGCCCGCAAGATCGAGCGCTTCCTGTCGCAGCCGTTCCACGTCGCCGAAGTGTTCACGGGCTTTCCGGGTATTCTGGTTTCGCTCGAAGACACGATCCGCTCGTTCAAGGGGCTCGTCGAAGGCGAATACGATCACCTTCCGGAAGCCGCCTTCTACATGGTCGGCACCATCGACGATGCGGTCGAAAAGGCCAAGAAGCTCGCTGAAGCGGCTTGATTTTCGAAACGGGGCGGCGAAAGCCGCCCGGTTCAACCGGTAATACCAACGGTCATTGGAAATGACCGTTGGTATTACCGGTTGCGAATTTCCCAAGTCACCAGGACAATTGGGAAATTCGCAATTCCTTCAAGGCGAGGATGCGTCAGCATCTTCGCGCCTTGGTATAATTTGTGAAGACGGGAAAGTAGAACGTCATGGCTGACACGATGGTTTTCGAGCTGGTGACCCCGGAGAAGCTTCTTGCTTCTGCGGAAACGGATGCGGTCGTTATTCCGGCCTCGGAAGGCGAAATGACGGTGATGCCGAACCATGCGCCGACCATGACCACGATCCGTCCGGGTCTGGTGAAGTTCAAGAACCACGACGGCAAGGAATACCAGTTTCTGGTGTTCCACGGCTTTGCCGATATCCAGGGCAAATCCTGCACGCTTCTGGCCGAGACCGCCGTCCCGGTCGGCGAGGCGAGTGGCGCGATCGAGGATCGTATTGCCATGCTGCGCAAGGAACTGGACGAGGCCAGCCATCACGAGCACAAGAATGCTCTTGAACAGATGCTGGGTGAACTGACCCATCTCGGCCAGACTGTATTGCCCGCCTGACAGGTTCGTTTGAGTACATTGATATAAGGCCGCAGTTTATGCTGCGGCTTTTTTCATTTTTCTGTTACCGTTGTTGGCGCAGGCGGCGATAGAGCCGTGGCAAAGGTGTTCTGCGCCCGTTCCGGGCGCGGACATGATATATGTAGCGATCGGGAAGTGCGCCTTGCATTGGCTGAAATTCGGGAGAAAGTACCTGAATGACGTCGTCATCCTGAGTATTCTCGGCGTGGCGGCGCTGCTGTTTTTTATATCGGTCGACGCGTTCGAGCGCCTGCACGACTTTTCCCGGAATCATGAAGACTGGGAGCTCGATGAGTTGTTCACGGGCTTCATGGTTGCCAGTATCGGCCTTGCGATATTGCTTTTGCGACGGACGCGGGCGCTGCGCAAGGAGGTCGACCGGCGGCGTCAGGCGGAGCGGCTGGCGCAGGCGCTTGCCAGGCAGGATTCGCTCACGGGTCTGCCGAACCGGCGTTCCTTCGAGGAGGAAAGCGACAGGCGGCTTGCGCGGGCGCGCCGTCAATCCGACAGTTTTGCGCTGTTCTTCATCGATTTCGATCGGTTCAAACAGATCAACGACAATCTCGGCCATGAGGCAGGAGACCGGCTTCTGCAGGAGGTGGCGGAGCGGCTGAAGAAGAGCCTGCGGGCCGGGGATTTTCTCGGACGGCTCGGCGGCGACGAGTTTGCGGTTCTGGTCGAGGGCGATATCTCGTCCGAAACCGTCGGGAATGTCGCCAACAGGCTGCTTTCCGCTGTAGGCGAGCCTGTGACGTTGCTGGGCCGCACGGTTGCGACCTCCGCAAGCATCGGCGTCGCGCTCTATCCGCGTGACGGACGGAACCGGGAGGCGTTGCTGAAGAAGGCCGACGCGGCGATGTACCAGGCCAAGGAGGAGGGCCGCCGTCGCTTCGTGATTTACGATCCGGAAGCGCCCTACGCTCATCGCGATCATCAGATGCTTGAGTTCGAACTGAAGGAGGCGATCGCGAAGGGCGAGATCGTGCCGTTCTACCAGTTGATCCGGGGTTGCGAGAACGGCGAAATCGGCACTGTGGAGGTTCTTGCGCGCTGGCGGCATCCGAAACTCGGTCTTCTGAACGCCGGTGATTTCGTTCCCCTTGCCGATGCCGCGGGACTCATCCAGGAGATGTTCGATGCGTTGCTCGATCAGGTCTGCCGCGATGTCCGCACCTGGCCGGTTGAGCCCGGCATCGCCGTCAATGTCACCCCTCACCAGCTATCCGACGGCGATTTCGCGCAAAAGGTATTCGCAATCCTCTCGCGTCATCGTTTCCCGCCCGCGCGGCTGGAGATCGAGATCACCGAAGACGCATTGGTTGTCGATCTGGAGGCGACGCGCCGTTGCATTCGGAAGCTGAAAGACAAGGGTGTGCGGGTCGTGCTCGATGATTTCGGCACGGGCTATTCGAGCCTCAGGCAGCTTCGCGAACTGCCCTTCGACCGCGTGAAGATCGACCGCAGCTTCGTCGCTGGCGTCGGCAGCGACCGGCAGAGCGAGGAGATCGTGATCTCCACGATCAATCTGTGCCGCGCATTGGGGTTGAAGACGGTTGCCGAGGGGATCGAGGACCAGGTTCAGGCGGACTGGATCTGCGCCCATGGCGCGGATGCCGCACAGGGTTTTTTCTACGCCCGTCCGGTATCCGCAGTGGAGGTCCTGGAAAAGTTGAAGGGCCTCAATCCGCGATCGTGATGATGCCGCAATCGCCCGCTTGCGAGGCGAAGGCGAGCCGTTTGCCGTCATCATCCCAGGACAGCGCGGAGATCGCGCCCTTGCCCGGCCGGCGCAGCAGCGCTTCCTTGCCGTCGGAAATCCGCACCGCCAGCACCATCCCATCGACAAAGCCGATCGCGAGCAATTCCTCGCTGGGGTGAAAGGCGACCTGGGTGACGAGGATGTCGGAGCGCGTTCCAAGCTCCAGCGGCGCCTTGCCCATCGGCCCGTCCTTGCCGGAAAACGGCCAGACGATGGCCGCCGGCGCGCCGGAGGTCGCAAGCCATTTGCCGCGCGGGCTCCAGGACCACGACTTGACCTTGGCGGGATAGCCGCTCATGCGCATGTCGCGAAAGCCGTCCTTCGGCTTGCCGTCGAGCTTCCAGCCATGCAGCGCGTTTTCCTGCATGGTGGTCACCAGGAAACGGCCATCGGGCGAAAAGGCCGCGCCGAGATGGGCGCCTTTCCAGGGTAGCCAGATCGCCGGTGCGGCGCCGCCGACCCAGTGCAGGCTGACGCCGTCATAGCGGGCGACGGCAATTCTCAGCCCCTTTGGCGCAAAGGCGAGGCCTTCGACGCTGCGGTCTTCCGGAAGCGTGTGGGTGTTGCCCTGGGTGACGACCCGCGTCTCGCGGCCGACGGCATAGGCGACCGCACCCTGCGGCCCGCCGGCAACGACGGAAATCCACTTGCGCGGCTCGTTTGCAATCTCGGTGACGCTGCCGTCCGCGCCGATGCGCAGCACCCGTCCATCCTCGCCGCCGGTAATCAGCGAGCGGCTGAAGGGATCGCGGATGCAGGTCAACAGCCCGTCATGGGCCTCGGTTACCTTCTCGCCTTCGTCGAGGCGATGGATCGTGCCGGAGGCGGTGGCGAAAAACGGCACGCCGCCAAGAAAGGCGGCGGCGACGACATGGTCATCGATGTCGAAGGGCGCGACGCTCGGCATTACGACTGGGCCTCGCAGGCGCGGAAGCTCTTTTCAAGCTTCTCCCGGTCGAGATCGCGGCCGATGAACACCAGCCGGCTGTCACGGGGCTCGCCATCCTTCCAGGCGCGCTGGTGGTCGCCTTCGATGATCATATGCACGCCCTGCACGACATAGCGTTCCGGATCGTCCTTGAAGGCGAGAATGCCCTTGAGGCGCAGAATGTTCGGGCCCTGGTTCTGGGTGACCGACTGGATCCATGGGAAGAACCGCTTGGGATCGATTTCGCCGCCGCGCAGCGAAACCGACTGCACCGTCACGTCATGATGATCGGACAGGCCATGGTGATGGTGGTCATGGTGGTGGTGATCGTGGTCGTGGTGATGATCGTGATCGCAATCGGGCCCGCACTCGTGGTCATGATCGTCGTGATCGAGAAAGTGGGGATCATCGGCCAGCACATGCTGCAGGTCGAAGGCGTTCTGGCCGAGAATGTGCTCGAGGTCTATGCCCGAGCGCTCGGTGCGATGGATCTTCGCGGCCGGATTGATGGCGCGCACCAGGCTTTCGACGCTGGCGAGCTCTTCGGCGCTGACGAGATCGGTCTTGTTCAGCAGCACGATGTCTGCAAAGGCGATCTGGTCTTCGGCCTCGCGGCTGTCCTTCAGGCGCAGCGGCAGGTGCTTGGCGTCAACCAGCGTGATGACGGCGTCGAGTGCCGTCTTGGCGCGCACATCATCATCCATGAAGAATGTCTGGGCGACGGGAACGGGGTCGGCAAGCCCGGTGGTTTCCACTATGATGCCGTCGAAGCGCGGCCGGCGCATCAGGCCCTCGACCACGCGGATCAGGTCGCCGCGCACCGTGCAGCACACGCAGCCATTGTTCATCTCGTAGATTTCCTCGTCGGATTCCACGATCAGGTCGTTGTCGATGCCGATCTCGCCGAATTCGTTGACGATTACCGCATATTTCTTGCCGTGATTTTCGGAGAGGATACGGTTCAGGAGCGTGGTTTTGCCGGAGCCGAGATAGCCGGTGAGCACGGTCACGGGAATGGGCTTTGCGAGCGTTTCGGTCATGATCAATCCTTGAGAGGGCGTTTTGGCATATATAATGAGCGCCGCGAGGGGGAGCAAGGCATCGGCGGCAGGCCTCGTTCATGTTGATAAGCGAGATCAATTAAAACGATTGTAGATGTACAGTTGAAAGAGCGAAGATTTTTGTTTAAAAAATTTAAATGAAGGCGGTGCGGAGGAGCGCCGGTTGCCAATTCGGAGTATTTCGTGGCCCAGAAAGTCAAACTCTCCACCATCGCGGAGTCGCTGGGCATCTCGACAGCCACGGTTTCGCTGGCATTGCGCGACAGCCCGCTTGTGGCGGCGGCCACCCGCGACCGGATCAAGGAACAGGCCCGCGCGCTCGGCTATATCTACAACCGCCGCGCCGCCAGCCTCCGCACCTCGCGCTCCGGCATTATCGGGGTGGTGGTGCATGACATCATGAACCCGTTCTACGGCGAGATCCTCAAGGCGATCGAGAGCGAGCTCGACCGCAACCAGCATACCTTCATCCTGTCCAATCACTATGATTCGGTCGAGAAACAGCGCAATTTCATCGAGACGCTGCTGCAGCTTGGCGGTGACGGCGTGATCATGTCGCCGGCGATCGGCACGCCTGCCGCCGACGTGCAGCTTGCCGAGGATAACGGCATGCCGGCGATTTTCGTCGCCCGCACGCTGGAGGAACTCGACCTTCCGACCTATCGCGGCGACGACAGCTACGGCATTGCGCTCGCGACCAATCACCTGATCGGGCTCGGCCATCGCTGCATCGCGATGATCGGCGGGACCGACCAGACCTCGACCGGGCGCGACCGCTACGCCGGTTATGTCAACGCGCTGAAGAAGGCCGGGATTCCGGTCGATCCGGGGCTTCGCATTCCCGGCCCGCGCTCCAAGCAGGGCGGGTTCGAGGCGGCGGTGCATTTCCTGTCGCTGCCGCAGAAGCCGACCGCCGCCGTGTGCTGGAACGACCTGGTGGCGATCGGGCTGATGAACGGCATTTCCCGCGCCGGCCTGACGCCAGGCGTCGATATTTCGGTCACCGGCTATGACGATCTTGAGGAAGCCTCGATCGCGACGCCGTCGCTGACCACGGTGTGGAACGGCCAGGCGGAGGTCGGGCGGCTTGCCGCGCGCGCGCTTCTGGACCGGCTCGCCGGCTCCAATGCGCCGAACGGCATGCATCTGATCAAGCCGGAAATGCGCATCCGCCAATCCACCGGCCCTCACCGCGAGACGGCGGAAAGCTCGCTCGCGGGCTGATCCATTTCATCGAAAACGAATATTCCCGGAGGCCCCATGCCCAAACACGCCGTGCTGCTGTCGCAAAAGCTGAACAAATTCATCGAAGATGCCCTGCAGGGCGAGTATGAACTGCTGGATATGCCGAAGGAAGGGATCGCCGCGCTGGGTGGGCGGACGGCGGATATCCGCGCCGTGATCGCCTTCGGCGCATTCTCGGCCGCCGACATGGATGCCTTGCCGAACCTCGAGATCATCACCTGCCCGGGCGTGGGCTATGACGGCATCGACACCGACCACGCGGCAAGTCGCGGCATCATCATCACCCACACCCCGAACGTGCTGAACGACGAGGTTGCCGATACGGCGGTGGCGCTGCTGCTCAACACGGTGCGGCAGTTCTATTTCGCCGAAAAGTGGGTCCGCGACGGACGCTGGGAGAGGGATGGCGCCTTCGCCCTTTCGCCGTTCTCGCTGAAGGGGCGCAAGGTCGGGCTTTACGGCCTCGGTCGGATCGGCGAAGAGATCGCCGCGCGGCTCACGCCATTCAAGGTCGAGATCGCCTATCACACCCGGAGCCCGAAAAAGGGCGTGGCCTATGCCTATCACCCGACACTCGCCTCGCTTGCAGAGGCTGTGGACACGCTGATCGCCATCGTTCCGAAAACGGAAGAGACCCACAAGACCATCAATGCCGATATCCTGAAGGCGCTTGGACCGGACGGCATTCTCATCAATGTCGGCCGGGGATGGACGGTGGATGAGGACGATCTGATTGCCGCCCTTGAGGCCGGCACGCTGGGCGGCGCGGGCCTCGACGTGTTCTATGACGAGCCGCATGTGCCGGAAAAACTGCTGGGTTTCGACACCGTCAGCGTTCTGCCGCATGTCGCCTCCGCCTCCGTCGCCACCCGCCGTGCGATGGCGCAACTGGTCGCCGACAACCTCAAATCATGGTTCGCCGAAGGCCGCCCGGTCACGCCGGTTCCGGAGACGCCGGTCACATCCAAAGTGTGAGGGTCAGGAGCGCTGCTTCCTGGCCGCGACGATCTTTTGCATGAAAGAGATGAACCGTGCGCTCTCTTCGTCCGAAAGGGCCTGGAGGGCGTCTTCGTTTTCCGCCGTGGCGGCGGCAATCGCGGGATCGTGCAGTGCTCGGGCGCGCTCCGTCAGCCTGATGCGCTGAACGCGACCGTCCTCGGAATCCCTCTCGCGCCTGATTAACCCGTCGCGCTCCATGCGCGAGAGCGTGTTGGCCATCGTTGCTTGCTCGATATCGAGCCGTTCCACCAGTTGCTTTTGCGTCAGCCCGTCATTTTCCCACAATTCAAGAAGGGCCGGGAAGGTTCCCGTCGTCAGCCCGAGCGGTCTGATGCGGCCTGCCAGCCCGCGCTCGAAAAGCCGGGCCAGATGGTTGGCGAGATAGCCGGCTGATTGGTCTTTTGAAAACGTCATGCTCTCCGTTAGCATTTACATAGCTTGCTATTCAATGATATATAGCATGCTATATAAATATGGAGAAAGATGATGCTGAAATCACTTCATCCCGTTGCCGGTGCACTCGCGTTGGCTATCATCACCGCATTCTGGCTGTGACCGTGCTGGCCGAAGCCTTTGCCGGCCTGGCGCTCGTCACGCTGGTCAAGAGGTCGATACCATGGGGTTTCTTGCTGCTTGTGCCGCTTCTGGCGCTTGCGGGTTTTTCCGGCTTCCGTTTAGCGCGGCCGATGCGCGGGCGGTTGGTGGCGGCCAAGCGCAGACGCATGCCGGTGATCGCCATCAACGGCATTGCCGTGCTGATCCCCTCGGCGCTGTTTCTTTCGACAAAGGCGCAGGCCGGCGCATTTGATGGGAGTTTTTACGCCGTGCAGGCGATTGAACTCATCTTCGGCGCGGTCAATATCGCGCTGCTTGCGATGAACATGCGCGACGGACTGCGCATGAAGGACCGGCCTCGCTGACCCGCGGTGTCTGTGGTGCGCGGCCGACTATCAGCCTTTTCGGGCGACCTGATAGGCCCGCACCGCATCGCCGAACGCCTCGAACAGCTTGCGCGATGCGCTGTCGGTACGGGCCCAGTATTCGGGGTGCCACTGCACGCCGACGGCGAAGTTCGACGCGCCGATGACCGAGACCGCCTCGACGGTGCCGTCCTCGGCAACCGCCTCCACCGTAAGGTTCGGCGCGAGATCGTCGATCGCCTGCCGGTGCAGCGAATTCACCGTCACCTCGCCGGCGCCGAGAATATCGGCGAGGCAGGTGCCTTCCCTGATAAAGACGGGTTGGCGGATCACGAATTTCTCGGCGCGATTGCCGGATTCGGGCTCGCGGTGGTCGATGCGGTCATCGAGTTCATGGACTTCGCTGATCAGCGTTCCGCCCAGCGCGACATTCAGTTCCTGGATGCCCCGGCAGATACACAGAAGCGGGATGCCGCGCGAAATGGCGCGGCGGATCAGCGGCAGGGTGACGGCATCGCGGCCGGGATCGAAGGGGCCATCCTTGTCCTCGGCTTGCCTGCCGTAAAGCGCAGGCGCGACATTGCTGGCCGCGCCCGTGATCATCACCCCTTCAACCCGGTCGAGTACCGCATCGATGTCGGCGCCGTTTTCGTAGGCCGGTACGATCAGGCTCATCACGCCCGCGACATCCATCGCCGCCCCGATATATTGCTGCTGGGCAGAGTGCCATGTGATCTCGCCGAAGACCTTGGTATCTGCGGGAACGGCAATGATGGGGGTGGACATGGATTTTTTCCCTGCCTGTTGTGAGTGACTGGAGTGATGTCGGGTGGCCGCTCGGCTGTCAAATGTTTCCTTGGTCCGCGCCATACGAATTTTCATTTGCCTGATAATCGAAATTGATAAGCCGCCCATTAGACCTTCGTTTAAGACCGGGCATATGGGGCCATAAAAACGGCCTCACGCACTCGTGCAGGAGTTGAAACAAAGGGAGCAAAGTGCTTTCCTCGCATGACGCCCGCCGGAGGAGAATGGTGCGGGCACATCACAGTTGGGAGGTATTTATGGACCGTCGTTCCTTTATGAAAAAGGTCGGAGCGGGTGGCGTCGGCGCTGCCGCCGCGACCGCGCTTGCCGCACCCGCCATCGCGCAGGAGAACCCGAAAGTCACCTGGCGCCTGACGTCGTCGTTCCCGAAATCGCTCGATACGATTTACGGCGGCGCGGAGGATATCGCCAATCACGTCGGTGCTGCCACCGGCGGAAATTTTGAGATCCAGTGCTATGCCGCCGGTGAAATCGTGCCGGGCCTGCAGGCGCTCGATGCCGTGCAGGACGGCACGGTCGAAGCGGCGCATACCTGCTCCTATTATTTCTGGGGCAAGGACCCGACATTCGCGATCGGCACGGCCATTCCCTTCGGGCTCAACGCGCGGCTTTCGAATGCCTGGTTCTATCAGGGCAACGGCAACACGCTGATGAACGAATTCTTTGACGGCTACGGCGTCTACGGTCTTCCGGCAGGCAATACCGGGGCGCAGATGGGCGGCTGGTTCTCCAAGGAAGTCAACACGGTTGACGACCTCAAGGGCCTGAAGATGCGTATCGCCGGCCTTGCGGGCAGGGTGATGGAAAAGGTCGGCGTCGTGCCGCAGCAGCTTGCCGGCGGCGACATCTATCCGGCGCTGGAAAAGGGCACGATCGACGCCGCCGAATTCGTCGGTCCGTACGACGACCAGAAGCTCGGCTTCTACAAGGTCGCCAAATACTACTACTATCCCGGCTGGTGGGAAGGCGGCCCGGTCATTCATGCCTTCTTCAACAAGGAAAAGTATCAGGGCCTGCCCAAGCATTACCAGGCAGCGCTCGATGATGCCTGCGCCTTTGCCAACACCAACATGATGGCGAAATATGACGTGAAGAACCCGGTCGCGATCCGCCAGTTGATCGCCGATGGCGCGCAGATGAAGGGCTTCAGCACCGACATCATGCAGGCCTGCTACAATGCCGCGATGGAAGTCTATGCGGAGCTTGGCGCCCAGAACGCGACGTTCAAGAAGATCTACAACGATCAGACCGAATACAAGAACGACGCCTATGGCTGGCTGAAGACCTGCGAATTCCGCTACGACCAGTTCATGATGGCCGCGCAGAACGCCGGCCAGATCAAGCCGCTTGCGTAAGGTAAAAGTGTTTTTTGAAAAGCGATCCCCGGAGGCCGGCGCTTCCGGGGTTTTCTAATGCCTGACCACACGATACTCCAATCTCCCCCCTTGAGGGGGAGATGTCGCGAAAGCGACAGAGAGGGGTATGGGGCATAAGCCGCAAATGCCGTGCTCTCGGAAAGGGTTCACCCCTCTCTGCCCTGTCGGGCATCTCCCCCTCAAGGGGGGAGATTGGTTTGCTGATGGGTTGTACGAAAAAAACAAACGCCGGCGCCTTTTAATTCCGGAGTTTGTCATGTCCGTCAATTGAAATTCAGATCCGGCGGGCTGTCGAGGTTGAAGTCGTTCGAGCCGCCGTCCGCGGGCTGGTCGCCGCTGCCGAAGTCCGGGAGCGCGAACGGTTCGCTGCTTTCGCCGCCGAAGCCGCTGTCGAAGCTTTCGCCAAACGACGGCATTTCGATCTGGACCGTGCTCGGGTCGACCCGGACGGTGTCATCCTGGTAGTGGGTGACCAGTTTGGGAAAGAAGATCACCGCCATGATCGCCAGGAACTGGATGATGATGAACGGCACGATGCCCTTGTAGATCTCCAGCGTTCTGACGCCGCGCATCATCCTTCCCGTCGCCTTGTCCTGCCACTCGCCGGCCGGCGTCACTGAGCGCAGGTAGAACAGCGAGAAGCCGAAGGGCGGGGTCAGGAACGAGGTCTGCAGGTTGAGCCCCAGAATGATGCCGAACCAGATCAGGTCGATGCCGAGCGCCTGCGCGGGCGCCACCAGCAGCGGCACCATGATGAAGGCGATCTCGAAGAAATCGAGGAAGCAGCCAAGAATGAAGATGATGATCGTGACCACGATCAGGAACCCGTATTCTCCGCCCGGCAGGCCGGTGAGCAGTTCCTCGATCCAGACATTGCCGTTGATGCCGTAGAAGGTGAGGCTGAAGACGCGTGCGCCCATCAGGATCATCATCACGAAAGCGGAAAGCTTGGTGGTGCTGTCGAGGGCTGCCTTCAGCGCCGTGAAATTCAGGCGTCCCTTGGCCACCGCCAGCGCCAGCGCGCCGGTGGCGCCCATGGCGCCGCCTTCCGTGGGCGTTGCGATGCCGAGGAAGATTGTGCCGAGCACCAGGAAGATCAGCGCCAGCGGCGGCACCATCACGATGATGACCTGCTGGGAAAGCCGCGACAGGATGTTGAGCTTGAACCGGTCATTGGCCAGTGCTGCAAGATAGATCGCGATCACGCCGAAGAACAGCGCCGCCACCAGCCGCCAGGCCTCGTCAAGTGCGGTAAACAGAACGTGGTAGCCGAGAAAGTAGAGTGCCGCCGCAACCGCGATCATCGCAAACAGCGAGGTGACGCCGCTGCCCAGCGTGCGCGCCTCCACCGGCATGGCCGGTGCTGCCTTCGGGCGGATCAGGGTCGTGATGAAAACGTAAAGGCAGTAGGCGGCGATCACCATCAGCGAGGGGTAGAGCGCGCCGATATACATGTCGCCAACGGAACGGCCGAGCTGGTCGGCCATGACGATCAGCACCAGCGAGGGCGGCACGATCTGCGCCAGCGTGCCGGAGGCGGCAATCGTGCCGGTGGCGAACGAGCGGTCATAGCTGTAGCGCAGCATCACCGGCAGCGAGATCAGGCCCATCGCCATGACCGAGGCTGCGACCACGCCCGTTGTCGCGCCCAGCAGCGCGCCGACCAGAACCACGGCATAGGCAACCCCGCCGCGGATCGGGCCGAACAGCTGTCCGATCGTGTCGAGCAGGTCCTCGGCCATGCGCGAACGCTCGAGGATGATGCCCATGAAGGTGAAGAACGGAACGGCAAGCAGCGTCTCGTTCGACATGATGCCGCCGAAGAACCTATCGGGATGAGATTGCAGCAGCGGCCAGAACAGATGGATTTCCGGCGAGATCGAGGAGAACTCGACCCCGAGCACGAAGAAGATCAGGCCGCCGGCGGCAAGCGTGAAGGCCACCGGATAGCCGAGAAGCAGCATCGCCATCACGGAAACGAACATGATGGGGGCGAGGTTGTGCGCGACAAGATCAATCATGCGGCCGGTCCTCGGTCATCATGTTGGCGGCATTGCCGGCATCGGCATAAAGCGCCTCGTCTTCCCGTATATGGCCGGAAAGTGCGCCCATCCGTTTGATGATCTCGGAGAAGGCCTGCAGCAGAAGCAGGATGAAGCCGATGAGGATGAAGGATTTCGCCGGCCACAGGATCAGCCCGCCGGCATTGGTCGAGTGCTCGCCGGAGAAGAACGAACGCCAGAACCACGGCCAGCACAGATAGACCATCATCGATGCGAACGGCACCAGGAAGGCGATGTGGAGCACGAGATCGATCCAGTCGCGGGTCCGCCTGGACCATGACGACGACAGGATGTCGATCCGGATATGCTCGTTCTTCAGCAGCGTGTATGCGGCGGCCAGCATGAAAACGGCGCCATAGAGGTACCACTGCAATTCCAGCATGGCATTCGAGGACAGCGAGAACAGCTTGCGGCTGACCGCATTGCCGGCGCTGACCAGGATCGCTACCAGAAGTAGCCAGGACACCGAGTGTCCGATGAATTCATTCAGCCTGTCGATTGTCCGGCTTATTATTATGAGTGGTCGCATGGGTGCCTCCAAACCGTCCGACCTCCTTAATGGAAGTTGTCAAGGCCACGCAACATGCCTTTGGTACAATACGGGCTGAAAACGGCCCGAAATTGGAAGTTTTGGGCAGAAAATCAGCGCCCAGCCGCAGTTTTATTGCTGAAGGGCGGAAGGACAGATCGTATCCGTCCTTCGAAGCGCCACTTCATGCGGGCTGCGGAACGGCGGGGTCGCGGCTCGCGCGGGAGCGGAAGGTGAGCGCCATCAGCGTGGCGCCGATGCCCATGCCCCAGGCGCCGACATACATCCAGGTATAGGTCGCGAAGGCGTCATAGATCAGGCCGCCGGCAAGCGGGCCGAGCGCCATGCCGAGACCGCCGGCAAGACCGGTGCCGCCGATCACCGTGCCCATCATCCGCTGCGGGAAGTTTTCACGCGCCAGCACCGCATAGAGCGGCATTACGCCAGCATAGATGAAGCCGAAGAGCGCGGCGACGGTGTAGAAGCCGGCAAGTTCGCGAACGAAGGCATAGGCAAGCGCGCCGAAGGCCTGGGCGAGAAGACCCGCGACCAATACCCGCTTGGCCCCCAGCCGGTCTCCGAGAATACCGAAGACCACCCGTCCGCCTAGTCCGGCAAGTCCTTCGATCGAATAGATCGAAACTGCCGCCATCAGCGGAATGCCGCAGGTCACGGCATAGCTGACGGTGTGGAAGATCGGCCCGGCATGGGTGGCGCAGCAGAAAAAGTTGGTAAGACAGAGCACGATGAACTGCGGCGAGCGGATGGCCTCGGCAACCGTGATCTCCGGTTCGGTGCCGGCCATGCCGGGCATCGCCGCCTCAACCTGCGGCGGCCGACGGATCAGCATCGCGGCGGGAAGCATCAGCACCGCCACCACGATTGCGATAATCTGCATCGAGGTGCGCCAGTCATACCCCTCGACCAGCCATGCGGCGAGCGGCGACATCGTCATGGGCGCGACGCCGAAGCCGACCGAAACCAGCGATACGGCGAGCGAGCGATGGGTATCGAACCAGCCGACGATCGAAGACATCATCGGTGCCATCAGCGCCGCGATCGCAAGTCCGGAGACCAGGCCGAAGCTTGCCTGGAAGGCCAGCAGGCTGGAACTCACGCTTGCGAGGAGGAGGGCAGCAACCATCGCGACGCTGCCGGCGAGTACCACCGGTCGCGGGCCGATCCGGTCTGACAGCGTACCCATGATCATGCTTGCAAGCGCCGAGGTGATGAACCCGATGGTCATGGCTGCGGAAATGCCGGTGGTCGACCATCCCGTCGCCTCCGCCATCGGCCTCAGGAATACCGGCAGCGAGAATATCGCGCCAATGGCGAGACAGCCAATTACGGCGCCGGCGGCTACCATGACCCAGCGATAATGGACGTTCAGCATTAAACCAGGCCTCCCGTGCTCCGTCAGGACCGGCGGGAAAGGCCGGTCGAATTATATAAGTTGATATCAACCTAAATAAGTGCTGTCAATTGTCTGTCCTCATCAATAATCGATTGAATGGGCGGAGTTTTCCGACGGCGTTGTTGAAAGCGTGAAACAAGGTATGATAATCGAAAGCCCCGAGGGAGTTTGGCCGGCCGGAGACGGCGGCGATCGCGGTGACGCCGCAAAGGAGGGAAGTCTATGCAGAATGTCGAAATGCCCCAGCCCGCGGATGAGGCGGATTTTTCGGAACATGCCAAAACCTACAAGATGTTCGTCAATGGCACGAAGTACGGCACTATCCATCTGATCGCGCTGATGGCGGCCATGGCGGCCGGGCTGCTCGGGCCTTTCGGCTTCATCGGCAGCCTGATTATCTTCATCGTCATTAGCGCGCTTGGCTACGTTATCCTGCGCTGAAAGCCTTGAAAAATCGCTTTTCTGCGGAATAGGGCGTGTCGGTTTGCCGGCGCGCCGGTGACGCCTGACGTCCGTTCCGACTTCAATCTGGGAGCATGTCTTGAGCAAGACACTATTCGTACCGAAGGAAACGGCGGACGCGGAAACCCGCGTCGCCGCCTCTCCTGATACGGTCAAGAAACTGAAGGGTCTCGGCTTCGACGTCATCGTCGAAAGCGGCGCCGGTCTCAAATCGCGCATGGACGACGATGCGTTCCGCGCGGCGGGCGCCGAGATCGCCGGTCCGGAGGCTGCGGCCAATGCCGATGTCGTCTTCCGCGTGCGCCGGCCCACGGAACCCGAGTTTTCCGGCTACAAGAGCGGCGCTGTCGTGATCGCAACCATGGATCCCTACGGCCATGAGGATGCGCTCTCGGCGATGGCGGAGAAGGGCATCTCCGCGTTCGCGATGGAGCTTATGCCGCGCATTACCCGCGCGCAGTCGATGGACGTGCTTTCCTCGCAGGCAAACCTTGCGGGCTATCAGGCCGTTATCGAGGCCGCAGCAGTGTTTGACCGCGCAATGCCGATGATGATGACGGCGGCGGGCACGGTGCCGGCCGCACGCGTTTTCGTGATGGGCGCCGGCGTTGCCGGCCTTCAGGCGATCGCGACCGCGCGCCGTCTAGGCGCCGTGGTTTCGGCGACCGATGTGCGTCCCGCCGCCAAGGAACAGGTCGCCTCGCTCGGCGCGAAATTCATCGCGGTCGAGGATGACGAGTTCAAGGCGGCGGAAACCGCCGGCGGCTATGCCAAGGAAATGTCGGCCGAATACCAGGCCAAGCAGGCCGAACTGGTGGCTTCGCACATTGCCAAGCAGGATATCGTCATCACCACCGCGCTGATCCCCGGCCGCCCCGCCCCCCGGCTTGTCAGCCGTCAGATGCTGGCGTCGATGAAGCTTGGCTCGGTCGCCGTCGACCTTGCGGTCGAGCGCGGCGGCAATATCGAGGGTGCGGTTGCAGGCACAGTCACGGAAGTCGATGGCGTGAGCGTGATCGGCTATGAGAACCTGCCGGGACGGATCGCCGCCAGCGCATCGGCGCTTTACGCCAAGAACCTTCTGACTTTCTTCGAAACGCTGGTCGACAAGGAAACCGGCGCATTGAAAATCAACCGGGAAGACGCACTCGTCGCCGCCACGCTTTTGGCGCATGAGGGCGCGCTCGTTCATCCGAAATTCGGCGGCCAGCCCGCCGGGGGAGAGGTCTGATGCCGTTAGATGATGTTCATAGCTCGATCGATCAGGCGATGCTTTCGCTGGAACACGCCAGGAGCGCGCTCGGCAATCTCGAGGACGGGACGCTCGCCTCGCTCGCCCATGGCGTGACCGGCGGGGTCATCGATCCCTTCGTCTTCCAGCTTGCGATCTTCGCGCTCGCAATTTTCGTCGGCTATTACGTGGTGTGGTCGGTGACGCCGGCGCTGCATACCCCGCTGATGGCCGTCACCAACGCGATCTCCTCGGTGATCGTGGTCGGCGCGCTGCTCTCGGTTGCCCTTTCGGCAAGCGGTATCGCCACCGGCATGGGCTTCGTTGCCCTGATCCTGGTCTCGATCAATATTTTCGGCGGCTTCCTCGTCACCCAGCGCATGCTGGCGATGTACAAGAAAAAAGAGAAGTGAGGCCATAGACAATGTCTGTCAATCTCGCAGCCTTGCTGTTTCTCGTCTCCGCGGTGCTTTTCATTCTGGCGCTGCGCGGCCTGTCGCATCCCTCCACCAGCCGCAAGGGCAACCTTTACGGCATGGTCGGCATGGGGATCGCGATCGTCACCACGCTGTTGCTGGCAAAGCCTGATTTTCCGGCCCTGATCCTGATCGTTCTGGCGATCGCGATCGGCGGCGGTATCGGCGCCTATGTCGCGCGCACCATTCCGATGACCGCGATGCCGCAGCTTGTCGCGGGCTTTCACTCGCTCGTCGGTCTTGCGGCGGTGCTGGTGGCGGGGGCGGCGCTCTACTCGCCGGAAAGCTTCGGCATCGGCACGCCGGACGATATCCATCTCAGAGCCCTGATCGAGCTTTCGCTCGGGGCGGCGATCGGCGCCATCACCTTTACCGGCTCGATCATCGCCTTTCTGAAGCTCGATGGGCGGATGTCCGGCAAGCCGATCATGCTGCCCGGACGCCATATCATCAATATCGCGCTTCTGGCCGGGCTGGTGCTGTTCATCGTGTCGCTGTCGGCAACGGCCAATCCGGTTCACTTCTGGCTGATCGTCATTCTGGCGCTGGCGCTCGGCGTTCTGCTGATCGTGCCGATCGGCGGGGCCGACATGCCGGTCGTGGTGTCGATGCTGAACTCCTATTCGGGGTGGGCGGCTGCCGGCATCGGGTTTACGCTCGGCAATATGGCGCTGATCGTCACCGGCGCGCTGGTCGGCTCGTCCGGCGCGATCCTGTCCTACATCATGTGCAAGGGCATGAACCGCTCGTTCATTTCCGTTATTCTCGGCGGCTTTGGCGGCGATAGCGGGGCTGCCGCCAGCGCGTCGGATACCGATCGCTCCGTCAAGACCGGTTCGGCCGACGACGCCGCCTTCCTGATGGAAAACGCTTCCAAGGTGATCATCGTGCCGGGTTACGGCATGGCTGTTGCCCAGGCCCAGCACGCGCTGCGTGAACTGGCCGACAAGCTGAAGGAGAAGGGCGTCGAGGTGAAATATGCCATTCACCCGGTCGCCGGCCGCATGCCGGGGCACATGAACGTACTGCTCGCCGAGGCCAATGTGCCCTATGACGAGGTGTTCGAACTTGAGGATATCAACTCCGAATTCGCCCAGGCCGACGTCGCCTATGTCATCGGCGCCAACGACGTCACCAACCCGGCGGCGCGCGACGACAAGGCCTCGCCGATCTACGGCATGCCGATCCTCGACGTCGACAAGGCCAAGACCTGCCTGTTCGTCAAGCGCTCGCTCGGCTCCGGCTATGCCGGCATCGACAACGAGCTGTTCTACAAGGACGGCACGATGATGCTGCTCGGCGATGCCAAGAAGATGACCGAGGACATCGTCAAGGCCTTCGAATAGGCAGTGCCTGGTCTTTGAGAATGTTTAAGCCCCGGCGGTTGTTTTCGCCGGGGCTTTTTGCTGGGCGTTCGCCCTTGCGGAACCGCGCGGCACCACCGCACGTTGTCCAGAGGCAACATCAACCGAGGACAGTACGTGGCCAATTTCAGGAAACCCCTATCCGTCGCTCTCATCCCAGCGATGGCATTTTGCCTGATGGCGTTCGATCTTCCCGAAAATCCGCCGGTGCCGGAGCAGCGTCCGGATGGCGGGGCTGCCGTGGAGGCGCCGGTGACGGAGGAAAAGCCCGCTGCGGAAGAAAACGAAGCGGCGGAGGAAGAGGCGGTCGAGAAGGTCGGGGAAGACCTGCCGGACGAGCCGCCCATGCCTGAAGAGCGCGCCGAGAACCCGCCGCCGCCAGATCCCAAGCCGCCCGAGGAGGACGAGGGCGAATTTCTCCGCTGCACGGCGGCGCTCACCGCGCTCGGAGCGCAGTTCGACGTGCTCGCGCCAATCGACGGGGAGGGGGCCTGCGGCATGGCGCGGCCGCTGAAGGTCACTGCGGTTATGGAAGGGGTGGAGCTTTCGCCCGAGGGCACGATGCGCTGCAAGACGGCGCTCGCGCTTGCCACATGGGCGAAGGCCTATGTCGAGCCGACGGCGAAGATCGCGCTTTCCGCCGATGCGCGGCTGGTCGGCGTCGAGCAGGCCTCGGCCTATGTCTGCCGCGGCCGCAACGGCGTATCCGGCGCCAAAATCTCCGAGCATGCCAAAGGCAATGCGGTCGATGTTCGCAGCCTCTCCTTTTCGGATGGCACCACGGTGGAGATGCTGCCGCGCACAAAGGACGGCAGCGCCACAGGCGCCTTCCAGCGCACCGTCAGCGCAGCGGCGTGCCTCTATTTCATGACTGTGCTGTCACCCGGCAGCGATGCGACCCATCAGGACCACATGCATCTCGACGTGATCGAGCGCAACGGCGGCTACCGCTACTGCCGGTAGGCGGCTGCTTCCGGTCGCGCAATCAACTCGCGAGCCAGGCAATGGCTTCTGTCTGCTTGTCAGGGTCGAAGACCTTCACCTCTGCATGGAACAGCATGCCGAACATCTGAACGGCCTGGGTAAAGCCCTTGTTGGCGCTGACGATCGCGATGCTCTTGAATTCCAGCGGTTCGGAGCGGCGGAAGGGCTGGCCGCCGATCGCGGTGCCGACATCCGATCCGGCGAAATCCGAGCCGGTCACCAGAAGCAGGCGCAGCCCGCCGCCCTTTGTGCTCTGGGTTTCGAGCGCCGGAAGCAGGACGTTCTGGTAATCATTGGCGCTCAGCGCCTTGTGAATCGTGAAGCCGATCATGGTGTCCGGCAGGTTTTCGATTTTCTCAAGCATGGAATCCCTCCGATTTTGCCCCATGTTGTAACGCGGCCACCGCAACTTTAAAAGCGCCACCGAGCAGGATTGCCGATTTGTAATCCGTGCAACCGGACCACGATCAAAAACATGAGTAGAACTATCATATTTAAACTTTACCTTTTTAATCATGTTTTATATGCTCGCCGCGACATTGCGAAATTCCCCTTGTTGAGGAGGCATTCATGGCGAAGAAAAACCGGCGTAAAGCGGCTCGGTCCGAACAGAAATCCGGGGAGGTGACGCGGGTAGCGGACGCGCCGGACGGCCTTTCCGGCCGCAGTTTTCTTTATGTCGGCGGGCGCGACTGTCAGGTCGCTCATCTGCGCGCGGTAGCCGATGGTTATGGCGCGGAACTGATCCACCATGATGGCGGCCTGCGCGAGGCGGTGTCGCGAATCGACCGGGTGCTGCCCTCCGTCGATTGCGTGTTCTGCCCGATCGACTGTATCAGCCACGATGCCTGCGTCCGCGTCAAATCCGGCTGCAAGAAATTCAACAAGGCGTTCATCCCGCTCCGCAACGGCTCGAAATCGTCGCTCGAGCGCGCGCTGCAGAGCATGAACGAGCGCAAGACCTGATGATATGTGATATCGATGGGGTTCGCCTGATCGGCCTGCACAGCACCGATGCTGCCGGCATGCTGGTGAACCGCTTTGGCCCGATGCGCGCCGGCGCGGCGGTTGTCCCCTTTGCGCAACGGCGGCGTCGCCGTGCCGGGATTTCCGGAACCGGTACTGTGATAGACCTCGCCGCCTGGCGTCATCAGGTTGAAGACAAAACGATAGAGGTAAGACAATGTATATCGCAATGAACCGCTTCAAGGTCGCGACCGGTTCCGAGGAGGCGTTCGAGGCCATCTGGAAAGGCCGGGATTCCCGGCTCGCGGAACTTTCCGGCTTTATCTCGTTCCATCTCCTGAAGGGCAGGCAGTTCGCCGACGACGGCTATACGCTCTATGTCTCGCATACGATGTGGGAGAGCGAGGAGGCGTTCACCGACTGGACCAGATCCGAGCAGTTTCGCGATGCCCACAGGAATGCCGGCGAACGCAAGGCGGAATATCTCGGGCCGCCGGTTTTCGAAGGCTTCAATGCAGTCGAGGGCGCGTGATGAGCGATCCGACGGAAATCACGGTTCTGCCTGTTCTCCCTTCGGTCAATCTTGCCGAGACCAGGGCGTTCTACACCGAAAAGCTCGGATTGTCGGAAGTGGTGCACGAGCATGAGAATTACCTCATCCTGCGCCGACCCGGACTGGAACTGCATTTCTGGCTGACCGACGACAAATCGCTTTGCGAACGGACATCGGTCTATATCCGCGGCGGCGGCATCGACGCGCTTTATGCCGAGTACGAAATGCGCGACATCCTCCATCCGCAGGGCTTTGCCGAGCGCGCATGGGGGATGAAGGAATTCTACATCTCCGATCCGCACGGCAATCTGCTGCGCTTCGGCCGCATTCCGGACGATGTAAAGGAATAGTCAGTCGCGGCTTGCCGGCAGCAGCGCGGCGAGTGCGGCCATCAGCCAGCCCGCTATGATCGCGGTTCCGCCAACCGGGGCCGCCATGCGGAAAAGATCCGAGCCCATATAGGCGAGCGCCGCGATGTCGCCTGCAAACAGCAGCGTTCCGAATGCGATCAATATCCCCGACGCAGTCGCGACGGCGGTGCGCATGGCCAGCATCGCGAGCGCCAGCAGCGCCGGGCCGTTGGCGAGACAGACGAGGGCGGCCGATTGCAGCACGGCGCTGTCGCCATGATAGGCGGCGGCGGCAAGCATGACACCGCTTGCGCCAGTGAGGCCTCCGCAGAAAAGCAATATCCGTGATGAAAGCGCAAGGCCTGCCATCCTCAACTCCTGTTTTGCATGTGATAAGCGAGTTTCTCGATCGGCGGCATGATCACCGCGCGCAGCCTGATATCGGGCACGGTCTCTTCCAGCGCCCGGCGGAAGCACAGCAGCCACTCATCGCGCTCCTCCGGCCCGATCGGCGCCGGCATATGGCGCATTTTGAGGCGCGGATGCCCGTGTTTTTCGACATAAACCGGTGGTCCGCCGAGATAACCGGTCATGTAGTCGCGAAATTTCGCTTCCGAACCCGATAGGTCGGCAGGATGGACGGCGCGGCAGCGCGCGGCCTCCGGCAGGGTATCCATCAATTCGTAGAAACGGTGCACGAGCCGTGCGACGGCGTCGGCCCCCCCTATGGCCTCGTAAAGTGTGACCGTTTCGCGCGCGTTCATCTGGTCGTCCTGCATAAACCTATATCCGCGATCTCTGCTTTTCCGTCGAAGGCGTAGTCAACAGACCCGTGCGCGTCAACCGCGTTGGCTGTGGTCAACTGCAACGCTCTCCCGTGGCGGGGCTGCCGTCCGGAGAACCGGCCGGAAACGCATCGGCGATATCGGCCAGGGTCATGCCGGAAAAACGCCTGAGCAGCAATTGCTCCGCCTCGTCGAACACATCCTTCAGTTTCGCGTTAACCGCCTGCTCGATCGGGCAGCCCGGCATGTCGTAGGCGGGGCCGACGGCGAATACCGATGGCTCCCCCACGGCGCGGTAGATGTCGAGCAGCGACAGTTCGGAAAGCGGTCTTGCCAGCGTCCAGCCGCCGCGATGGCCCTTTTCGGAGCGCACATATCCCTGATCGCGCAGCCCCGCCATGGTGCGGCGGATCACCACGGGATTGGCGTCGAGCATGCCGGCGATCATGTCGGAGGTCATGACGCCGTCATAGCGGCCCATATGGATCAGAACATGAAGCATGCGCGAGAGCCGGCTGTCCTGTCGCATGATGTCTCTCCTTTGGGTGATGCTCGCGAGATCGCCTTGCCGTTTTCTCCTACCACGGTCAGCAAGTCACGTCACAACAAAAGTTTCGAGAGCCTTGACTCGCGTAAATTATGTAACTTATGTTGTGTCGAGATATGAAAGGTTATCCCATGAATGCTATCATTCACGACGTGATCATAATCGGCGGAAGCTATGCCGGTCTTTCCGCCGCCCTGCAGCTCGGCCGCGCCCGGCGCAGCGTGCTTGTCATCGATGAGGGGCAGCGGCGGAACCGGTTTTCAAGCCACTCGCATGGCTTTCTCACCAATGACGGCGCCGATCCCGCCGTCATCGCCGCCGACGCGCGCGCCCAGGTGATGAAGTACAGCACGGTAAGCTGGCTTTCGGCCCGGGCCGAAAGTGCGGTACGCCTGGAGCCGGACGAAGGTACCGAGGCGCGCTTTGCGGTCACGGCCAAGGGGGAACGGCATCTGGCGCGCCGGCTGCTTCTGGCAATCGGCGTCAGGGATATCATGCCCGATATCGCCGGCCTTGCCGAACGCTGGGGCAGGGCGGTGTTTCACTGCCCGTATTGCCATGGCTACGAGCTGAACCAGGGAGAGATCGGTGTGATTGCCGGCTCGGCGCTTTCGCTGCATCAGGCGCTTATGCTGCCGGATTGGGGCCCCACGACATTGCTCCTCAACAACGCCTTCGAGCCGGATGACGACCAGCTTCAAAGCCTTGCGGCGCGCGGCGTGACGATCGAGCGCGGCCCGATCGAGGCGATTGCCGGTCACGCCGACGTTCGGCTTGTGGGTGGGCGGGTTCTGCCCTTCGCCGGCCTGTTCGCCCTGGCGCGGTTCGAGGTCGCCAGTCCGATCGCGAGCGACCTCGGCCTTGATTTCGAAGAGGGGCCGATCGGGGCGGTGATCCGGACCGGCGAGATGAAGGAAACCAGCCAGGCGGGCGTGTTTGCCTGCGGCGATGCCGCTCGCCCGATGGCATCCGTGGCGCTCGCCGTGGGTGACGGCAATCTCGCCGGCGCAAGCGTGCATCGTTCGCTGCTGTTCGGCTCACACTGAGCGGGTTGCGGGTAGGGCGTGGATCAAGGCGCAACGCAATGCAGCGCAACGCCTTTTTCCTGCAATACGCCGCGATGCTCCTCGGCCAGTTCCGATCCGGTGAACACTGCGGTGAAGGTTTCGAGCCCGGTCAGGAAATGCAGGCCGGGGCGGCCGAACTTGGTGTGATCGGCCAGCAGGACGCGCCGTTCGGCGCCTTTGACGACCAGCCTTTTGGTTTGCACGACTTCCGGGTCCTGGTGGAAGGCCGCGCCCTCATAGATCGCCGATGCGGAGATGAAGCCGATATCGGCGCGCAGCCCCCGGAGCGCGTCCTCCGTCAGCAGGCCGAAAAATCCGTTGAACTTGCGGCTGTACTGGCCGCCCAGCGCCATCAGTTCGATGCCGGCAACGCCGGCAAGCTGTGAAATCACACTCAGATTGTTCGAAATCACAGTCAGCGGCAGGCGGTGGGTCAGATGCTCGGTCAGGTTGGCCGCCGTCGACGAATCATCGATCATCAGCGTCATGCCAGGCTCGACGAGCGCTGCCGCACGCGCGGCGATCCGCGCTTTTTCGTTGGCCGCCATCTTCTGGCGATAGCGGAAATCCGCCTGGAACATCGCTGACGACTGCACGGAAGCCCCGCCGCGCACCTTGCGGAGCTGGCCGGAGGCCTCGAGTTCATCCAGATCGCGATGCACCGTCATCTTCGAAACATGGAAGCGAAGGCTCAGCTCATCGACGCCTGCGGTGCCCTTTTCCATCAGCAGCGCCATCATCGCCGCCCGTCTTTCATCGGCTTTCACCGGCCTCTCCATGTCCCAATGTTCGGGTGTTTTAGATATAACACCGCCGTCTATGATACATATCACATTTTATAACGATTAAAATAACAATTAATATGTTGTTTGTAAAATGATATTGTTATTTTCGTCGCACCTCCTATCATCAGAAAACAAAGCTGCCATAATCGGGTGGCTGAGGAACATTTTGATGGGCCGCCGACAAAGGCGGCGCTCGATCACAGGAGACTTGGCGATGCCCCGGATTACCTTGCGGCAGTTACTCGATCACGCGGCCGAATACGGTTATGGCGTTCCGGCCTTCAACATCAACAACATGGAACAGGGCCTCGCGATCATGGCCGCGGCGAAACAGACGGCGTCGCCGCTGATCATTCAGGCAAGCCGCGGCGCGCGTTCCTATGCCAACGACCTGATCCTGGCCAAGCTGATCGAAGGACTGATTGAACTTTATCCCGATATTCCGGTTGTCATGCATCAGGACCACGGCAACAGCGAAGCCACCTGCATGACCGCCATCCAGTACGGCTTTTCCTCGGTGATGATGGACGGTTCTCTGGAAGCCGACGGCAAGACCCCGGCCTCCTACGAATACAATGCCGGCATCACGAAGCGGGTCTGTGATTTCGCCCATTGGGCGGGCGCCTCCGTCGAGGGCGAGATCGGGGTGCTCGGCTCGCTGGAGACCGGCGAGGGCGAGAAGGAGGACGGCCACGGCTTCGAGGGCAAGCTCGAACGCGAAGAGCTTCTGACCGATCCCGAACAGGCGGTGCAGTTCGTGAAGGACACCGGCGTCGATGCGCTGGCGGTTGCCATGGGCACCAGCCACGGGGCCTACAAGTTCACCCGCAAGCCGGATGGCGAGGTGCTGGCAATGGATGTGATCGAGGAGATCCACCGCCGCCTGCCGAACACCCATCTGGTCATGCACGGCTCATCCTCCGTGCCGGAGGAGCTTCAGGAGATCATCAACAGATATGGCGGCGAGATGAAGCCGACCTGGGGCGTGCCGGTCGAGGAAATCCAGCGCGGCATCAAGCATGGCGTGCGCAAGGTCAACATCGACACCGACAACCGCATGGCCATGACCGGGGCGATCCGCAAGGTGTTCGCCGAAAACCCGTCCGAATTCGACCCCCGCAAATATCTGAAACCCGCGATGGAGGCGATGACCAGGCTCTGCGTCGAACGCTTCGAAGCCTTCGGCACGGCCGGTCACGCCGACAAGATCAAGGCGATCCCGATGTCGGAAATGGCCAAACGCTACGCCAGCGGCTCGCTGGCGCCGAAGATCGGGTAACATGCCTTCTCCGGTCTTTTCCTCAGGGGAAGGGCCGGGAGAGGAAGATGGATCAGTCTCGCCGTTCCATCGACCGTGACACCAGCAGCACCGGGACCAGTCCCGCAAGAATGATGATGATCGCGGGCACGGAGGCGCTTTCGACCTGGGATCGCGAGGCATCCTCGTAGACGAGGGTTGCAAGCGTGTTGAAGTTGAACGGTCTGAGCAGGATCGTCGCCGAAAGCTCCTTCAGCGTCTCGATGAACACCAGCAGCGCCGCGGTCCACAGCGCCGGGCGCATATTGGGCAGAAGCACGGAAAACAGCGCCTTCATCGGCGGCCGGCCAAGCGTGCGCGCGGCCATATCGAGATTGGGCGAGAGTTTCTGGAAGCCGGAATCGATGCTGCCTTCGGCCATCGCCAGAAACCGTGCGGTGCAGGCATAGACGATCGCAAAGCCGCTGCCTGACAAAACCAGCCCCGTCGAAATCCCGAACGAGGATCGCATCAGGCCATCCACGCCGTTATCGAACCCGGCAAGCGGTATCAGCACGCCGATCGCCAGCACTGTTCCCGGAATGGCGTAGCCGAGCGAGGCGAGGCGGGCGAAACCGCGGGTCCTCGGCGAGGCATGGCTTCTGACGGCGTAGGCGATCGTCAATCCGAAGATGACAGCGGCGATCGCGGCCAGCCCGGACACGGTGATGCTGGTCATCAGGGCATCGAGCAGGCGCGCGGAGGCGAAATCGTCCAGCCGCTTCAGCGCGAAATCGAGCAGCACCAGCGCCGGGACCAGAAAGCCGATGACGACCGGCAGCATGCAGCTGACGGTCGCAGTCCAGGCTTTCGCGCCGGTGAGCCGCTGCCGGGCGGCCTCGCCGCTCGCGCGCGCCGAGGCGTAACGCTGGTTTCGCCGCGCCAGCCGCTCAAGCATGATCAGCGCCAGCACGAAGGCCAGCATGATCGCCGAAAGCTGCGCCGCCCCGCCCAGATCGCCCCGGTTCAGCCAGGTCTCGTAGATCGAGAAGGTCAGCGTATTGACGCCGAGATATTGCACCGCGCCGATATCGTTGAGGCTTTCCATCATCACCAGCGTCAGCCCGACAATGATGGCGGGGCGGGCCATCGGAAACTGCACCCGCCACAACACCCGCCAACGCCCCGCGCCGAGGGTGCGGGCCACCTCCGCCGCATTGCGCCCCTGCATGGCGAATACAGCGCGGGCGGTGAGGTAGACATAAGGATAGAGCACCGCCGTCATCACCAGCACCGCGCCGCCGAGCGAGCGGATATCCGGGAAATAATAGTCGCGCGCGCTCTGAAAGCCAAAGACCGAGCGGTAAAGCGTCTGCACCGGGCCGGTGAAATCGAGGAACTCGCCGAAGGCATAGGCGGCGAGATAGATCGGCATGGCGAGCGGCAGCACCAGAAGGACCGAGAGCGCCCGTCGGAAGGGGAAGCTGAACGACACCACCAGCCATGCCGTCATGACCCCCACCACTCCGGTGATGAGGCCGTTCAGCGCCAGCAGCCAGAATGTCCGCCGGGCTGCACCCGGCAGCACCGTCGTTGCCAGATGTGAAATCGCCGAAAGATCGGAGGTGAAGGCGAGCCAGACGATCGCGGCAAGCGGCAGCAGCATCAGCGCGCAGATCACGCCCGCCGCCAAGGGGAGCGGCGCAAACGCCATCCGCCGACGAACGCGCGTGGTGTTGCTGATATCTGATGCGGACATGGGCAGCGGCCTTCCGGCAAGCCGATTTGTGATGACCGTTCTTACGGTCTCAATCCGTCCCGGGCAATACGCCCCGCGCTCTCAATAATGCAGCGGCCGGGCCTGCCGCTCGGGCAGGAAAACCTCGACCAGCATGCCTTCATTCGGCACTGCCTGAACGACCAGGCGCGCGCCGAGGCTTTCGGCAAGTCTGCGGGCGTTTTCCAGATGCGTATTCTCAGGCGCGGCCTGTTCCGTCCGCGCGCCGCCATTGCCGACGCGCCGGCGCGAGGGGGCGATGCCATTGTCGCGGAAACGCAGGACCGTGCCGCCGTCCGTCGTCAGCGCCGTCGAAACCACGACCTGACCGCCCGCCGGCGTAAACTGAACCGCGCCCAGCAGCAGTTCATGCGCGATTTGCCGGAGCGGCTCCGGGGAGCCCGTGGTGGTGGCGACGCTTGACGAAAGGGCGGCGCGAATGATGATCCGCCGGCTGTTGGCGCGCGGCTGCACCATGCTGACGGCTTCGGCGACGGCGTCGTTGATGCGCGTTGCCTTATCCCCGGCGGGCTTTGTTTCGGGTTCCGCCGGGGGCGGAGCGATTTCCGGTTCCGGCTCACCCAGAAGCCGCCCGATCACGCCGCGCGCATGACGGCCCTTGGTCGCTATTTCCCGGGCAATTCCATGGTAGCGGGCATCGCCGATCGCGCCGAACGGCTGGTGATCCAGGGTTTCGGAAAGCGAAACGATCGCTTCGATCGGCTGGCGGACCTCATAGCGCAGCGCCGAGATGAACGCCTCGCGGTCATCCTCGGCCTGGCGCGCCTCGCGCCGGGCCGCGCGCAGATCGTCCTCGCGGCGCTTCAGCGCGGTGATATCGCGCAGCACCACGCAGATTCCGTCCGATTGCGGCAGCGGGCCAAGCGTCACGTAAAGCGGGATCAGCCCGCCGCCCGATTCCCGGCCGATCACTTCCAGCCCCTCCGTGGCAATCTCGCCGGCCGGCCGCTGGCTGAGGCGGTCGAGATGCATCCTGATATCGCTGTGGCTCTCCTCGGCGAACAGGATATCGACCGATTTGCCCGCGACTTCCGCCGTGTCGGTCGCAAACAGAGCGGCGGCCGAGGCGGAGAGCGAGCGCAGCTTCCGCTCACCGTCCAGGATCAATATGCCGTCTGTGGCGGTGTCGAGGATCGAGGACAGTTCGGCGACCTCGGCGTCCTTGGCAGGCGCTGCTTCGCTCCCCTGCTTTGGCGCGGCGCCAGCTACAGGCGTTTCAAGGGAAACCGCATTCTCGTGTTCCGGACGCAATGTGAGCGCGAGCGCCCGGCCATTGTTCCAGGTGATCGCCTGCATGTGGAACGATACCGGAAGCCTGTCGCCGTCGGCCGTGCGCAGGAACAACCGGTCGTCGCCGCCGCGCTCGACAAAGGCATCGGTTCCGCCGGCCGCGATCACCGCGTCGAGCGAGCCATAGCCGGAAATCGCCAGAAACGCGGGGTTGGCGTAGAGGACACGCTCTCCCGCCTGAATGACGATCGGGTTTTCACTGCGATCGAATGCGGACGTGTCGGGCGCGCTTTCGGGTTTGTCGAGAGGTGCGGTCGTGCGCCGGATCACCGGGCCGGCGGGCACGCTCTCCGGCGCTTTCGGTTCTATATCCTCGGCAGGGGCTGCGGAGCGCAACTGGCTTGCGATCTCATCCAGCGCATGGCGCTCGTCCGCCGTCAGCGTTTTCGGGTTGTCGGCCTGCTTTGTCTCCTGCGTCCGGACCGGCCGCGGCGCCTCCCGCTGTTCGCCAAGCCGGACGAGGCCGAAGCCGCGAAAACCATCGAACCGGCGCTCACGGGTGAAGGTGGGCAGGGCCGCGAGATCGACCGGCACGACCATGTTGGTGTCGCTGAGCGGCCATTCGACGCTGCGGCCGGACCATGTTTCCGTCGTCTGCAGCAGGTCGCCGATCGCGCCGGCGCCCTTGACGCCGAGCTGCGATTCGATCTCGGCGAAGGTGAGGCCGGAGATCGCGCCGGTTTCCGCGCCGACGGCCTCGACCAGTTCCCCGGAGGTTTCGACGATCCGCCCGGCGATATCCGTGCGCCAGACGAAGCGGAGCGGAAGCGCTGTTTCCAAGACAGCGTCGGCCGGTGCTTCCCCGGGCAATGCCGGCTCGGGTTGCTTTCTGACCACGGGGCTTGCGGGCTGCCCCACCCTTGCCTCCATCAGCGCGCCAAGGCTTTCGTCAATGGCGGCGATGGCGTCGCGCGCCGATCGCTGTGGTGCGGCCGGTTCGAGGCGTTCGGGCCGCACATGCGGTCTGAGTTCCGCCGAAAGATCGGGGGAGACGGCGAGCAGGAACAGGTCGGGCGTGCTGGAAAGCCGTCCCAGCGCCACCGGCCAGATGCCGGCGTCGTTGGTTACCAGTCGCTCGATATAGCTGTCAGCCCGCCTCGAAAGGCTCAGGGCGATTTCGGCAATATCGTCTTCATTAACACCGGTAGCGGCGAATTCGTCGGATTTGAGCGTGATCCGCCCGTCGCCATCCACGAGCGCCAGATGTTGCGGTCCTTGCACGAGGCTTGCGTCATCCTGGCCATCGGCCTCGCATTCCAGCAGGAAATAGCGTTTGCCGGCAAGCACGAACAGTCGCGCCATCGCCGTCGTCGCCACCCGCCGGAACCGCTGCGTCAGGTGAATTGTGAGGTTTTCGCAATCGCCAGGTTCCAGCAGCCTGTCGGCGGCGGCGGTGAACTGACGCCGGAGAATCGGATCGGCCAGGCCAGCGCCGATCGCCGCGTCTGTCGCGGGATAACCGAAAAGCCGGGCTCCGGCGGCATTGGCCCACACGATCGCGCCATCGGGAGCGTCGAATACCAGCATGGGCCGCGCCTCCAGGAATCGCTGGCGCAGGGCAGGGTGCGATGCAAAGGCGATGAAGGGCGGGATGCTCATGAACTGCAGTCCGGTTCGCGTTGTCGGCCAGGCGCGTGGGCGCCGCCTGTTAATGCTTTTTTAATAATAATAACGAAAGCGGTCCAGATCGAGGCAAGGTTTTTCGCGCTGCACGGTTAATGTTCGGCGCACGGCTGTTTGAATCTTTGAGGGAGGACACGTTGGGGCTTGCAAATTCGGTTCAGGCACTTTAAACGGGCCGCGATGCATCACGCATCGCCCTTGGGCGGTTGTAGCTCAGTTGGTTAGAGCGCAGGTTTGTGGCACCTGAGGTCGTAGGTTCGATTCCCACCAACCGTACCATTCCCTTCTTTATATTCTGTATTCCGGGCGTCGCCGGCGTCATTGCCCTCCCGGTGCGTCGCAGATAATACAAAGTTAACGTTAACAGCTACTTTGGTTATCGTGAACAAACCGTCTTATCCCTGTCATCTTAGGCCTTGCAGCATGTTTATGCTCTCTGCAATGACATGAAGAGCCTTGCGAGCGCTTGTGAACGTCATGGCGATGATCTATGGTTCCGGCGATTTCAGAGACATTTTCGGCCGGGGCCTGGCGGTTGACAGATAGTATGACCAACCTGACCGCTTATTTCACGGGACTTGGCCTTTCGGCCGCAGCGGTCCTGTGCGCCGGCGCACAGCCGGCATCAGCGCAATTGCTGGAAGGGCCGGGCGCCCTGTTCCTCGATCAGACTCCGATCGAGATGATGGCTTCCAACTATTCGAGTTTCGAGACCGGTTATCTTCTGCCGCGTGGCGCTGTGTATCTGCAGGTCGGCTTCGATCAGACCGGTGCCGGGGCCGGGACGGGCACGGAAGTCTACAATCTGCGCGGCGACTGGGCCGTTGCCGACTGGCTTCAGGTCAGCGCGTTCGGCCAGGTGTTCGACGATCCGCCGCTTTGCGGGACGGCGGCCTGCAATGCCAACCTGACCTTCCTTGCCGGCGGCGGCGGTTTGAAGCTCGGACTTGTCGACAGCTACGGTCTTTCGATCGCTGCTTCCGGATCGCTGGAGACTATTTTTCTCTCGGGCAATCTTTATGGCAACGAGGCGAACGGCAATTGGGAGATGGCCGGCAGCCTGCAATTGCCGATGAGCCTGACGGTCACGGACAGTCTTCGGCTGCACGTCACGCCGGGGGTTTCTTTTCTGCCGGATAGCGTCAACGGCGTGCCCTATTACGGCACCATTCCCTATGTCGGCGCGGGGCTCACCTGGCAGCCGATCACCGGCCTTCAGTCCTATGCGACCGTCATGCTGCCCTACGGCACGGATGGCAACGGCCTTTCGAGTTCCGGCGGGTTCGAGGTCACGCCGGTGTGGATGACCGGGGTCAAATTTGCGGTGACGCCCAAGGCGGCCGTGGATATCTTCGCGACCAATGGCTGGGGACAGACGCCGGCGACCAGTATCCTGGCCTTTCCCGGCAATGACGATGACATCGCCTACGGGATAAGGTTGAGTTACACGCCATGGGTCGGAGTGGCGACCCGGGATGTCTATTTCGACAGCTACCGGGTGGATATGCTGAGCCCGGTGACCCACCTCGAACGGGCGCGCCAGATTGACGGGTTGACGCTGACCAGCGCCAATACGCTCACCCCGCACCGTATCCTTGCGGAGGCCGGGATCGGCAACCGGGATTTCATGGACGTCCATCTCGGCTTCAGCCCGGATCAGGATCTGCAGCTTGACGCGATCTTCTCGCAATATCCGGGCGGCGGCGTTGCCGGAAATGCGCTCAGCCCCTGGTCGGATGAGTGGTCGTACATGGTTGGCGGCAAGCTGCGGCTGATGGACCAGAATTACGGCGACCTGTTTTCGCTTGCGGGGCAGGTCCTTGCAGGCCGGGACTTCAACCAGCCGACGGTCGGCGTTATTTACGCGTCTCTTCCGGCGAACCTTGCCCTTTCGGATACAGTCTCCGTTGCGCTCGAATCGAAGTTCGCGGCCTATGGCGACGAACGCCTGAAAGCGATTGGCGGCGGCGTGACGGTGCGTCCGGTGCGCGATCTGGCACTGATCGGCGAGGTTACAGTGGACCTTGACGAGGGCGATCCGGTCTGGGCGGGTGGAGTGCGCTACGCGCTTCCAAACACGCCGTTCAGTGCCGACGCCTATGTTACAAATGCAACAGGTCTGCATGGAGTTGGAACAATGCTCGCTCAGGATGAGGCCCGCTATGGACTCACTTTACGTTTTGCGTATTAAAGTCATCCCACTCGTTTTGAATGCGATATTTTAACGGGTGCCTGCAAGTCGGTTGGAGGCAGTCCGGGTTATAATCTTTTTATATGCTTGTTGAGGTAGATCGGTTTTTAATTCATTTTCAACTGTTCGCGCGTATCCCGAAAGCGTAATAGTGCGTTTCCAGATGCATGTGTTCAGAAGGCTCGAATGCCAGAGCAAAAACAAGGCAATTCGGAGAATTTCTAAGTGCGTGCTGTAACAACCATTTGTCTGACCGTGCTGCTTTCCGGCTGCAGCGCCATTTACAATGTGTCGGAAGTGCGCCCGGTCGTGGGCGAAAGCTCGTCCGTGAAGGTGGTGCCGGTCACGAGCCAGAATGTGCTGCTTGCGAACGCCCTCACGCCCTATAGACCCTTGTCTCTGCCTTCGGTGTTCGATCAGACGGCGACCCTCCATGGCTCGGCCGTCCCGCAGATTTCCGCTTACAAGCCGCAGGCGAGACCCGGCCCGATCGCGACCAAATTGCCGCCTCTCCAGCAACCGAAATCCTATCGCATCGGGGTCGGTGATGTTGTGCTTCTGGCGACGCCCAACGCCGACTCTGCGATAAACGAGATCAACGGCCTGCTGGCGGCGCAGAACGCCCGCCAGGGCTACACGGTCCAGGATGACGGCGCGATTGCGATCCCCACCGTGGGGCGCGTCAATATCGCGGGCATGACGCTCCAGGAAGCTCAGTCCGCCCTGTTCCAGAAGCTGGTTGCGAGCCAGATCGACCCGACCTTCAATCTTGAGATCGCCGAATTCAATTCGCAACGCGTATCCGTGGGTGGCGCTGTCGGCAATCCTCAACTGGCGCCGATCACGCTGACGCCGCTCTATCTCGATGAGGCGATCACGGCGGCAGGGGGCATCCAGGCAACCGATCCGAGTTATGCCACTGTGCGGCTCTATCGCAATGGCGAGGCCTACCAGATAGCGGCCACGAAACTTTTCGCCAAGAACGACATCCCGAAAGTGCTGTTGCAGAACGGCGACCGGGTTTTCGTCGACAGCGAGTATTCCGTGGAACTTGCCGAAGGCTATCTCCGGCAGGAGCTCGATCTCGCAAAGTTTCAGCGCGATGTGCTGGACGAACAGCGCGACATCTTCGAGACGAGAGTGAGCATGGACGCGGTCGATCGCGACTATGTCTATGTCTTCGGTGAAGTGAAGAACCAGGGCCGCTGGCCTTTGCCCTTCGATCGCTATGCAAGTCTGGCGGACGCGATGTTCGAACAGGGCGGGATTTCGCCGGTAACCGGCAATCCGCGCCGGATATATCTGTTGCGAAAGAGCCCTCTGCAGACCGCCGGCCCGATGGAAATCACCGCATGGTCACTTGATGCGCAAAACACCGCTAACCTGCTTCTGGCGACCGAGTTGCAGTTGCGGCCGAACGATATCGTTTTCGTTGCCTCTCAGCCGATCACCAACTGGAATCGTGTGATTTCCCAGGTGCTACCGTCGATTTCCATCCTGGGAACCGCGAACGGCATCCTGAATTGATCCGGATTGGATGACGGAGCGCGACGTTTCGCTCTGATCGCGCAACGATGAAACGCAGGCTGCCGACAAGGCCTTCCCTCAAATTCGTCCGTCGTGCCGGCCTCGAGCCGGCATCCAGGACCTCTTTTGATGAACTTCAAGGAAGAGTTTTTGCGCGCGAGGGACTAGAGTCTGTCAGGTTCAAATCGAACCAGACAGACTCTAGATTTATTTGTTTTCGTTTGTCTTTTTGGGAAAACCGGATTCCACTTTTCCCTGACAAACTCTAGCGCTTGCTGGATTCCGGCTCAGGGCCGCAATGACGGCGGAGAAGGAGGCCACGCCGGGATTGCGTATGGGTCTTCTCAACAAACAGACGGCGGCGTGTTGCCGCCGTCCGGTTTTTTGCGGGCCTCAGGGGCCGTCGTTGAAGCCAACCTTGTCGACCAGTTCGGATGCTTGCTTGCGGTGCGACGCCACGTCCGAAAGCGGCAGCGTATCGGGATTGATCTCGCCGAACGACTGCACGATCTCGGAGGCTTCGGCCCCAGGCATCACCGGATACTCAAAAACCTGTTCGGCGTAGATTTCCTGGGCCTCGGGCGAGGCGAGGAATTCCATCAGTTTCAGAGCGTTGTCCGGATGGGGCGCATTCTTGGCCATGGCCATGCCGGAAATGTTGACATGGGTGCCGCGGTCGTCCGCATTCGGGAACAGCACGGTGATGGCAGCCGCCCAGTCCTTCTGCTCCGGGTCTTTCTCATTGGTCATCATCAGGCCGACATAATATGTATTGCCGAGCGCAATGTCGCATTCGCCAGACATGATCGCCTTGGCCTGACCGCGGTCATTGCCGTTCGGCTTGCGCGCCAGGTTGGCCTTGAAGCCTTTCAGCCATTCCTCGGTATATTCGGTTCCGTGGTGGGCGATCATCGAGGCAATCAGCGCGATATTGTAGGGATGCTGGCCGTCGCGGACGCAGATCGCGCCCTTCCATTTCGGATCGGCCAGTTCCTCATAGGTAATCGGAATGTCGCCCACCCTGTCCTTCGAGGCATAGACCACGCGTCCGCGCTTGGTCAGGGCGAACCATTCGCCGGCGTCGTCGCGATATTGCGCTGGAATGTCGGCATTGATAAGCTCGCTTTCGACCGACTGGGTGACGCCGGCCTCCTTGGCTTCGGTCAACCGTCCGATATCAACAGTCAGGATGACGTCCACGGGGCTGTTGACCCCCTCGGCCTGAATGCGTTCGACAAGGCCCTTGTCGAGGAACAGGACATTTGTCTGGATTCCGGTTTCCGCCTCGAACCGTTCCAGCAATGGCGCGATCAGCTCCGGCTGGCGGTAGGAATAGACGTTGACCTCCTCGGCAGAGAACGCCGGCGCGGCGAACGCCAGAGTGCCGACCGTCGCAAAAATACGGGTGATCGCTGAAAGTCTTGTCATTTCTTTCTCCCTGTGGTCTCTTATCTTGAGTATTGTAATCAGGTAATAGCCGACCCCTGTCAAGCTTCTGTGAAACAGACTTGAGTGAAAATTTCTTCTTTTGGAATTGTTCAAAAGAGGGAAAGGCGCTATAACGTGGAAACATTCTAAAGAGGAGCACGGTATGCGCCTGACAAAGCAGACAAATTATGCGGTTCGGATGCTCATGTATTGCGCCGCCAATGAGGGAAAGCTGAGCCGCGTGCCCGAGATCGCCAAGGCATATGGCGTTTCGGAGCTGTTCCTGTTCAAGATCATCCAGCCGCTTCACAAGGCCGGAATCATGGCCACCGTGCGCGGCCGCAATGGCGGTGTCCGCCTTGGCCGGCCCGCAGCCGATATCACTTTGTTCGATGTCGTGCGGGTGACGGAAGAGAATTTCGCGATGGCGGAATGTTTCGAAATCGGGGCCGAATCGGATTGTCCGCTGGTCGACAGTTGCGGCTTCAATTCCGCGCTCCGTGAGGCGCTCAATGCCTTCTTCGCGGTTCTGGCAAAATACACCATCGACGATCTCGTTCGCCGCCGCCCCGACATTTTCAGACTGCTCAATATTGAGGACAGTCGCAAGACCGAGCAGTCAGCGGCCTGATCGGCGCTTATGCCGGGCCGGTCATCGGCCCGACATCGGCAAACACCTCTTCGATGGTCTTCTCCAGAATGTCGAACATCGTGTCCATCTCCGACCGGGTGATGATGAAGGGCGGCGCCAGCACGACGGAAGCGCCGAGCGGGCGGCAGATCAGTCCGTTTAGAAGCGCCTTGTTGGCGATCCTTTCGGATATGCCGATCTTGCCGTCAAAACCCGCCTTTGTGTTCCTGTCGGCAACGATTTCGATCGCGCCCATAAACCCGATGCCGCGCGCCTCGCCGGCGTGACGGTGCTCTCCGAGCCGGCCGAGCCGCTCCAGGAAGTGCGGTGAGAGCTTGCGGACATTGTCGATCAGCCCTTCATTCTCGATCACGTCGAGCGCCTTCAGCGCAACGGCGCTGCCGAGCGGACTGCCGGCTGCGGTGAAACCGTGGGGGAATTCGCCGAAGCGTTCGCAGGCCTCCATCAGCGACGACGAGAGCTGCTCGCCGAGAATGACCGCGCCCATCGGGTAATAGCCGGCGGTCAGGCATTTCGAGGCGATGATCGCGTCCGGCTCGATGGCATAGACATCGCTGCCCCACATTTCGCCAAGCCGTCCGAAACCGCAGATCACCTCGTCGGCGATCAGCGGGATGCCGTATTTCCTCAGGATCGGGCGGATCGCCTGGAAATAGCCCTTCGAGGGCGGGATAACGCCGCCTGCGCCCTGCACCGGCTCGGCAAACATGCCGGCGATCGTTTCCGGTCCCTCGCGCTCGATCAGGTCCTCAAGGTTGCGGGCCATGCGCTGGGTGAACGCCTCCTCGCTCTCGCCCGGCAGGCCGTGGCGCCAGAAATGCGGGCAGTCGGCGTGCAGGAAACCCGGCAGCGGCAGGCCGAACTCGGCATTATAGGGCTTGGCGGTCATCGACGCGGTGGCGATGGTGACGCCGTGATAGGCGTTCTGGCGGGTGATGATCTTGCGCCGCTCCGGCTCGCCTTTGGCGCGATTGATCATCCACAGCATCTTGACCATGGTGTCGTTCGCCTCGGAGCCGGAATTGGTATAGTAGACCTTGCCGCTTTCAAACGGCGACAGGCCGATCAGCCGTGCCGACAGTTCGACCGTGACATCGGCGACCCGGCCGAAGAAGGAATGGTAGCCGGGAAAACGTCTGGCCTGGGCGCAGAGCGCATCGATCAGGCCCTGATGGTTGAAGCCGGCGACATTGTTCCAGAGCCCGGAATTGGCATCGAGATAGCGCTTGCCATCGACATCGACGACATGGACGCCCTCGCCGTGGGAGAGCACGATCGGGCCGATTTCATCCAGCGAGGCGAAATCAGAAAAGCCCGGAAAGAGGTTTTCCATGCCGTGTTTTTCCCATGCATGCATCGTTTTCTCCGTCTGTTGCTCAGGCTGCGAGGTTTGTCGCGTACGACAGCCATCGTCAAGCCATGTCTGTTCGCGCCGACCATGAAGTTCGCAATTGAATGGCGCGCTGCCTCGATTGACAATGATGACTGTTTAACTCAAGTATTGCGCCCTGTTCTCAACCAGCAGGGGGCCCCATGCCGTCCGGAATTCTCGCATCCGCCGTTCTTTCCATCTCGTTTCTGACAAGCGGCATCGCGTTCGCCGGTGAGGCGATCGACCATGCCATGGGCACGACGGAGGTGCCGGATGCGCCGCTGAAGGTAATCACGCTGACCAATGAGACGACCGAGGCCGCGCTCGCGCTCGGCGTGACCCCGGTCGGCGCGCCGCAATCCTGGTATGGCGACCCGTGGTATCCACATCTTGGCGACAGGCTCAACGGAACCGAAGTGCTAGGAACCGAACTTTCCGTCAATGTCGAGCTGGTGGCGGCGCTTGAGCCCGACCTGATCATCGGCAGCCGCAAGCGCGACGAGGAGATCTACGGTCAGCTTTCGGCGATCGCGCCGACCGTGTTCATCGAAGGGCTCGGCGCGTGGAAGGACAATTTCGCGTTTGTCGCCGATGTGCTGAACCGCGAGGCCGAGGGCGAGGCGGCACTGGCAAGCTATGAGGGCCGGGTCGAGGCGCTGAAGGACGGGCTTGGCGACAAGGCCGGCGAGAGCATATCGGTGGTGCGCTTCGTGCCGGGCCAGACCTATCTCTACCTGAACGGCAGCTTCCTCGGCCATGTGCTGGCTGATGCCGGCTTCACCCGGCCGCCGCAGCAGGATGCCGACGGGCTCGCGCTCGCGGTCGGCCGCGAAAGCATTCCCGACATGGATGGCGACCGGATTTTCTGGCTGACCTATGATACCGGCGACGGCAAGGGCAGGGCGATGTCGGAGGAATTCCTGTCCGATCCGCTGTGGTCGCGGCTTTCGGCGGTCGGGGATGGTCGCGTCCACGAGGTCGATGACGGCGTGTGGGCGACCGCCGGCGGCTGGTTCGCCGCCCAGAAAATGCTGGATGATCTCGCCGATGTCTACGAGGTCGAACTGCCGCCGGCCGAGGTGCTCCCCGAGTAAGCCGAACCCGGCTGGCGGGACAGCGGCACGATCACCGGCAGGTCGGTTTCCGGCAACGGCAGTATCCGGCAATCGATATCGAACACGGCGCTGATCCGTTCCTCGGTCAGAACGTCGCGGGTCGCGCCTTCGGCGGCGATCCGGCCGTTGTCGAACAGCACGACATGATCGGCATAGCGCAGCGCGTGGTTGAGGTCGTGCAGCACGATCACGAAGCTGCGCTTCTCCCGGCGGTTGAGCATCACCAGCAGATCCAGGATTTCAAGCGCGTGGGCGATGTCGAGATGGTTGGTCGGCTCGTCGAGGAAGATCCGCGGCGCGTCCTGCGCCAGCGTCATCGCGATCCAGGCGCGCTGCACCTGCCCGCCCGAAAGCTGGCCGATACTGCGGGTCGAAAGCGCATCCATGCCGGTGGTCCGAAGCGCGCTCTCGACGGCGCGCCGGTCTTCCGCGGACGGACCGGAAAACCGGCTGCGGCGGGAATAGCGGCCGAGCATGGCGAGATCGGACACGCTCATGTCCTCCGGCGCGTCCGGCGACTGGCTGAGCATCGCGATTTCCCGGGCAAGCGCGCGCGGCGTCCATTCATCGAGCGCCTTGCCCGCCACTTCGGCCGTGCCGCCGCTTGGCGCGTGGAGCGCGCGCAGCACCTTGAGCGCTGTCGACTTGCCGCTGCCGTTCGGCCCGCAAAAGGCGATGATCCGTTCCTCCGGCAACGTCAGGTCGACCGCATGGAGCGCCGGAAATCCATCATAACTTGCGGAAAGCGCGGACATGGCGGCGAGCGGCTTAGACATTGTTGCGCTGGCTCCTGAGAATGAGGATGAGGAAAAGCGGCGCGCCGATCAGCGCGGTGACCGCGCCTGCCGGCAGTTCGAGCGGGCTTGCGATCGTGCGGGCCAGCGTATCGGCAGCAAGCACCAGCACGCCGCCGAGCAGGGCGGTGGCCAACAGATAGCCGGCGGTGAACTGGCCGTAGCAGAGCCGTGCGGCATGGGGCGCGATCAGCCCGACGAAGCCGATCGCACCGACCTGCGAGATCGCCAGCGCCGTCAGCAGAACCGAAAGGATCATCAGCGCGATCCGGTTGCGATCAACCGAAAATCCGGTTGTGGCGGCCGTCTGGGTATCGAGCACGATCTGGCGCATCGGCAGGCGCAGGAAGACAAGGACGGGGATCGCGGCCGCTAGGCCGAGCGTGACGACGCCGACATCCATCCAGTGGGCGGCGCTGACCGAGCCGGTGATCCATTGCAGCGCCTGGCTGGCGCGATAGACCGGGCCGATGATCATCATCAGCGTGACTGCGGCCTTGGCCAGCGCCGAAAGGGCGATGCCATAAAGGATCACCCGAACGGGATCGCGGCGGCGTTGGTCGGCGAGCGTCAGCAACCCGACAAGGACGGCAAAGGCCAGCGCGCCGATGACGGCCGCCAGCGGTTGCCAGTGGATCGATACCATCAGCACATTGGCGTTGTCGGAAAACAGCCACAGGAAGGTGACGACGCCGAAGGCCGCGCCATCGGTGATGCCGAGGATCGAGGGGGCGGCCATCGGGTTTCTAAGCGCGCGCTGCAGGATCGCGCCGGCAAGGCCGAGCGCCATGCCGGCCGCGACCGCCAGCGCCACCCTTGGCAGCCGCAGCGTCCAGATGATCACGGTGTCCATCCGGCTGCCATGGCCGAAAAGGGCGGCGATGACCCGCTCCGGCCCGATGAAGCTCGATCCGAGGCCGGTGGCGATGACCAGGCAGAGCGCCAGAAGCGCCCCGAGAATAATCAGGCGAAGGGCGGGGGAGGTCATACGCCGACCTCCCGCAATCTTCTGGCGCGCAGCAGCACGATCAGGAACGGCACGCCGACAAAGGCAAGCACGGCGCCGATCGGCGCTTCGCCGGGGGCGACGATCAGGCGCGCCAGAATATCGGCCAGCACCGCGATGATCGCGCCCGTCAGCATGGCGAGTACGGCCATGCCGATAAAGGCCGGACGGTCTGGCGCAAGCCGGCGCGCGATATGCGGCGCGATCAGCCCGAGAAAGGCGACCGGGCCGGACATGGCGACCGCGCCGGCAGAGAGCAGGGCGGCAAGCGCGAGCGCTGCAATGCGCGTGCGGGCGACATCGACGCCGATGCCTTTGGCGCTCTGGTCGTCAAGCCGCAGCGCATCGATGGAGGGACCGAGAAAGACGCATCCGGAAAGCGCGATCGCGAGCGCCGCAACGCCGACCGACAGCAGCGCCAGCGGGCGATCGGCAAAGCCGCCGGAGAGCCAGAACAGCAGCGTTTCAAGCGCGGTCTCGTCCAGAAGCAGGGCAAGCTGGGTGAGCGAGGCAAGCATGGCGGCAACCGTGACGCCGATCAGCAATATGCCCGTTGGCCCCGCCTGCGGCCCGAGCGCGGAGGACAGGCCGAAGACGAGCGCGGTGGCGGCAAGCGCGCCGCAGACCGCAAGCAAGCCGATGGCGCCGACCGAGACCACGCCGAAGATCACCAGACCGAAGGCCACCGCGAAGGCAGCCCCGGCATTGACGCCGAGAAGCCCGGGTTCGGCGAGCGCGTTGCGGGTGGTCGCCTGCATCAGCAGGCCGGAGACGGCGAGGGCGGCGCCGGTCGCCATCGCGTTCAGGGTGCGCGGCAGACGCAGGGTGCGAATGATGATGTCCGCCGTGTCGCCGCCGCCCGAAAACGCCGACCACACATTTGCGGGACCATAGAACCGTACGCCGAGATGCAGGCTTGCAATCACGGCGATCAGCAATGTCAGGCTCAACAGCAGCAGCGGTTTTCGCACGGGGGTTCCCTTTCGCAGCGACGATTGACATTGCTGATTGAATTGGTCAACTTTAAATCCGAAACATGAGCGCAATATTCAACTTGAGAGTTCCCGTGGTCCGATTGATCCGACTGGCAGTAGTGGCTGCCCTTGCCGCCTTGCTTGCAACCCCGCTAGCCGCCCGCGACGTGACCGGTGCGATGGGCGCCGTCACGGTTCCCGATCATCCCGCGCGCGTCGTGGTGCTCACCAATGAGGGCACCGAGGCGCTGCTCGCGCTCGGCGTCCAGCCGGTCGGCGCGGTCAATTCCTGGCAGGGCGATCCGTGGTGGGATCACATCGAGGACAAGATGGGCGATGCCGAGCCGGTCGGGACCGAAAGCGCTGTCAATCTGGAACTGGTCGCGGCGCTTGAGCCGGATCTGATCATCGGCAACCGTCAGCGTCAGGAGGAAATCTATCCCCAGCTTTCCGCGATCGCGCCGACGGTAATGTCGGGCGAACTGCGCGGCGACTGGAAGGTCAATTTCAAGCTCTATGCCGAAGCGCTCGGCCTTTCCGACAAGGGTGACGAGGTCATCGCCGCCTATGATGCCAAGGTCGCCGCCCTTCGCCAAAAGCTCGGCGACGCGACCGATGAGGAAGTCTCGGTCATCCGCTTTCTGCCGGGCCAGATCCGCATCTACCAGCTCGACAGTTTCTCGGGCGTCCTGCTGAAGGATATCGGGTTCCACCGCCCGGAGAACCAGAATGTCGAGGAATTCGCGATCCGCACCGGCAAGGAAAGCATTCCGGACATGGATGGCGACCGGATATTCTATTTCACCTGGGAGGTCGGCAATGGCGAGGGCGCGGCGCTTGAACAGGAGGTTCTGGCGGACCCGCTCTGGCAATCGCTCTCCGCCGTCAAGGCTGGTAAGGTCCATGGCGTTTCCGACGCGATCTGGAACACCGCGGGCGGCGTTCTGGCGGCCGACCTGATGCTCGACGATACCGCCCGGATTTACGGCGTTCAGTAACGATAGCCGGCTTTGAACCTGTTCTTCTTGCCGTGCGGGTGGGCAACCCGCGCGGCATTTGCCGTTTGAGAGACCCGATTGACCTTCGACATTCGAAGCGTTAAACGGGCGGTCTATGGCGTCCGGCCGGGTTCGACCCCCGTCAGACCGGATCGACACGAACACGAACGAACCAGGACTTCTATGACGAGAGCTACCTCCTCGGCGCCCTCCCAGCGCATGCTTCGCGTTGGCGAACAGGTGCGCGCCGCCATTACCAAGGTGTTGCAGCGCGGCGATCTTCTCGACCCGCTGATCGAAACCACCGTGATTTCCATTTCCGAAGTGCGGATGTCGCCGGACCTCAAGGTCGCGACCGCCTATGTCACGCCGCTTGGCCAGACCGACCATGATGCGGTGGTGAAGGCGCTCAATCATCACGCGAAATTCCTGCGCGGCCGGATCACGCGCGAGATCCGGCAGATGAAGAACATTCCGGAACTCAGGTTCCGCGACGACACCAGCTTCGAGAACTTCCGCAAGATCGACGAGCTTCTGCATTCGCCCGAAGTGGCGCGCGATCTCGATCGCGACGACAGCGAAGAATAAGACCATGGCGCGACAGAGAAAACCCAAGGGCCGTCCGATCTCCGGCTGGCTGATCCTCGACAAGCCGATCGATTTCGGTTCCACCGAGGCCGTGTCCAAGATCAAGTGGCTCTACAAGGCCCAGAAGGCGGGACACGCCGGCACGCTCGATCCGCTCGCCTCCGGCATGCTGCCGATCGCGCTCGGCGATGCCACCAAGACCGTGCCTTACGTGATGGACGGCCGCAAGATCTATGAATTCACCGTCAGCTGGGGCGAGGAACGCACCACGGACGACCTCGAAGGCGAAGTCAGCAAAAGCTCTGACAAGCGGCCGCAGCGCGCCGATATCGAGGCATTGCTTGCCGGATATACCGGAGTCATCGAACAGGTTCCGCCGCAGTTCTCCGCCATCAAGATCGACGGCAACCGCGCCTATGACCTGGCGCGCGAGGGCGAGATCGTCGATATCCCGACCCGCGAGGTCGAAATCCACCGCCTGACGCTGCTCGGCTGCCCGGACGAAAATTCCGCGGAATTCGAGGTCGAGTGCGGCAAGGGAACCTATGTGCGCGCGCTTGCCCGCGACATGGGCCGCGATCTCGGCTGCTACGGTCATATCTCGTCGCTGCGCCGCCCCTTCGTGGCGCCGTTTTCCGAAGACATGCTGGTGCCGCTGTCCGATCTCGTCGCGCTCGAGGAGATCGAGGATGATGCCGAGCGGTTTGCAGCCCTTGAGGAATATCTCATCGATACGTCCGAAGCGCTCACCAGCCTGCCGCATGTGCCGGTCACGGAAGACCAGGCCCGCCGCCTGAAGCTCGGCAACCCGATCATCCTGCGCGGCGCCCACGCCCCCGTGGAAGAACCGGACGCCTACGCCTCGGTCGCCGGAAAGCTGGTGGCGATCGGCGAGATTGCCGAGGGCCAGTTCCGGCCAAGGCGGGTATTCGGGTAGGTTTTCGCCGGTGGGGTGGATCCGCGATCTGAAGAAAAGCGGAACCACTCCCGAATTCCTGTTGCGTGGCCTTTCGGTTGTGGTGGCAAAAGCGTAGAGATTCTGATAACGCTGGCTTACCACAATGGGAGGTTGCATGCTGGATATGCTCATGCGGTGCATCGTACCGATCGCCGCCGCCTTTTTCACCGTTATTGCGATTGCCACCGGCTGGTTCTGGATCCTGCTGATCACGATCCCTGTGCTGGCCATTGCTTTCTATGACTGGTTCCAGTCGTCGTGGACGATTACCCGCAACTATCCGGTTGCGGGGCGGCTGCGCTGGTTGGCGCTGTCGCTTCGCCCTTTCATCCGCGCCTATGCGGTCGAGGACGACACCCATGGCACCCCCTATTCCTATGCCGCCCGACAGTTGATCAGGACGCGGGCGCACGGTCTTTCCGACACGGTGCCCTTCGGCACGGAACTTGAAGTCTACGAGGATCCGCATCACTGGATCTCCCACAGCATGGCGCCGAACACCGATCCGGATCGCTCGCCGCGGGTGACGGTCGGCAACGAGCAGTCGTCGAAACCCTACGAGGCCTCGATCCTCAATATCTCGGCGATGAGTTTTGGCGCGCTCTCGGCCAATGCCGTGCGGGCGATGAATATCGGTGCGAAGACCGGCGGGTTCTACCAGGATACCGGCGAGGGCGGGTTGAGCCGCTATCATCTCGAACATGGCGGCGATCTGGTCTGGGAAATCGGTTCCGGCTATTTCGGCGCGCGCGACAAGGATGGCCATTTCGACCCGGAAAAATTCCGCGACAAGGCTGCCAATGACGCGGTCAAGATGACCGAGATCAAGGTGAGCCAGGGCGCCAAGCCCGGCCATGGCGGCATGCTGCTCGGTTCCAAGGTGACGCCGGAGATCGCCGATGTTCGCGGCGTCCCGGCTTATGAGAACTGTCTGTCGCCGCGTGGTCACTCGGCGTTTTCGACGCCGGTGGAGATGCTGGAATTCGCTGCCCGGATGCGCGATCTTTCGGGCGGCAAGCCCGTCGGCATCAAGTTCTGCGTTGGCCAGCCGCATGAACCCTTCGCGCTGGTCAAGGCCATGCTTTCGACCGGCATCTATCCCGATTTCATCGTGATCGACGGCGCCGAGGGCGGCACGGGGGCTGCCCCGCTGGAGCTTGCCGACTGGGTCGGCATGCCGCTTTGGGACGGGCTGATCATAATGCGCAACGCGCTGGTGGGCGCGGGCGTGAAGAAACATGTCCGCCTTGCCGCCAGCGGCAAGGTGTTTTCCGGCATGGGGCTTGCGCACAATCTCGCGCTCGGCGCCGACTGGTGCAATGCGGCGCGTGCCTTCATGATGTCCGTCGGCTGCATCCAGGCGCAACGCTGTCACACCGGCACCTGTCCCACCGGGGTCACCACCCAGGATAAATGGCGCCAGCGCGCGCTGGTGCCGGAAGAGCAGGGCGCCAACGCGGCCCGGTTCCAGAAGAAGACCGTCGAGGCGCTGTCGGAGATCGTCGCCGCCTGCGGCTATGCCCATCCGCAGGACCTGCAGCCGCATCACATCATGCACCGCGTCGGCTCGCATGATGCCGTGCCGCTCGACAAGCTGCACACGTTCCTGCCGGAAGGCGTGCTGCTGGAGGACCCTGGCTCGACGCTCTATGCCGACTGGTGGCGGGCGGCGAGCCCGGACAGTTTCCGCCCCACGGCCGATCTGGTGCGGATGAGAGCCAGCAACGGCTGAAGCAGTTCCGGCGCAGTCCATAAGACTGGCATTCCAGGGTTCTGGGTTGCAATTTGGACGCAACGTCGACGAATGTAAGCGACGGGCTCGAAACCGATTGACTCGGTTTCGCGCCCGTCGGAATAATTGAAGCTGAAAATTGCATATTCATTGTAGTAAGCCAGCAGGGGTGGTCGGCTGCAGTCGTTTAAGCGCATTGAGCTAAGGGGGATTTTCTATGGCAATGCGACGCGAAATAGGGCTGCTCGGACTGACTTTCGTCGCGGTCGGCGGTGTTTTGGGCTCTGGTTGGCTGTTTGCTCCGCTTGAGACGGCGCAGCTTGCGGGCCCTGCCTCCATCATTGCCTGGCTGATCGGTGCGGTGGCGATGCTGCTGATCGCACTCACCTATGCCGAAAATTCCACGCTGTTTCCGATCGCGGGCGGCATCGCCCGTATCCCGCAATTTTCCCACGGACGGCTGCTGGCGCTTGCCATGGGTTGGAGCGCGTGGGTCGGCTATTGCACGACCGCGCCGATCGAGGTGAAGGCCTCGCTCGGCTACGCCTCCTCCTATCTGCCGTGGCTGACCAACAGTGCCGGCGGATTGACCATTTCCGGCTATCTCGCCGCGGCCGCGTTTCTTGCGGTGCTGACCGTCGTCAACGTCTTCGGCGTGGCCTGGTTTGCCCGCATCAATACCACGATGACATGGTTCAAGCTGTTTGTGCCGGTGGTGTTCATCGTCGTCATCGTCGCGGCCCGGTTCGAGCCCTCGAACTTCACGTCCGCCGGCGGTTTCGCGCCGTTCGGCGTTCCCGGCATTTTCGCTGCCGTTTCCACCGGCGGCGTGGTCTTTGCCTTCATCGGCTTCCGCCATGCGATCGACCTTGCGGGCGAGGTGCGCGACACCCAGAGGGTTATCCCGCTGGCGCTGATCCTGTCGGTGCTGATCTGCCTTGCGGTCTATGTCGGCCTGCAGATCGCCTTCGTCGGCGCCATCGACCCGGCCTCGCTTTCGGGCGGCTGGCAGACCATCGAATCGACCCATGAGCTCGGTCCGCTCGGTGCGCTCGCGACCTCTGTCGGCGTCTTGTGGCTTCTCAGCATGCTGAATGTCGCGGCCGTGGTTTCGCCCGCCGGCAGCGGCCTCGTCTCGGTCAGTTCGAATGCGCGCCTGGCGCTGGCGATGTCGAACAACGGCGTGTTTCCGCGCCTGTTTGCCAAGCTCAACGAATATGGCGTTCCGCTCTGGGCGCTGATCCTGAACTATTTTGTGGCGCTGTTCATGCTGATCGTGCTGCCGTTTCAGCAGATCCTCGCGCTGAACAGCGCGGCGGTCGTATTGTCGTTCATCGCCGGTCCGGTTTCCATGGTCGCCTTCCGCTATCTGGCGCCCAATGCGCACCGCCCCTTCGTGGTGCCGGCCGCCGGTTTCATCGGCGCCCTTGCCTTCGTGATCGCGAGCCTGATGATCTACTGGTCCGGCTGGAGCACGATCTGGCTTTTGCTGGCGTTGCTTGCCGTCGGCGCGGTGCTGTTCCTGCTGCGCTTCGCCGTGATCGGCCGGGAGGATCTGGAGCCGATGAGCGCGGTGTGGTTCGGCGTCTATATGGCCGGCCTTACCGTCATCTCCTATCTCGGCGGTTATGGCGGCGGTCTCGGCGTTATCCCGCACCCGCTCGATTCGGTGCTGGTCGGCCTGTTCGCGGTCGTGATCTTCCTGATGGCAATCCGCGGCCGCGTTTCACAGGACGTCTTCGACCGCTTCCGCCGCGAGCAGCACGAGATCGAACGCCAGGAATATGACGGCGACGACCTTGAGGACGCGATGACGCGGGAGTAGTCCCCTCTGTCTGGCTCCAGAGCGTCGGACGAAAAAGTGGTTACCGGTTTTTCGTTAGCCCGACGCGTCAAAATAAAGAATCTGGAGCATCGGGCGATGCACCAGGCCCGATCCGCCCTTGCTCATCGACGGGTGGTTCGGGTTGTTGACAAACCGTGCGTATTCGCGGCATCGCCTCCCTCTCCGCCGTCATCCCGGCCTTGAGCCGGGATCCAGGGCCACTTGCGATGAGCAGAGCAGAGAGACCTTGCGCGTAAAATCCCTTTTTTGAGATGCACCACAAGCGGCCCTAGATGCCGGGTCGAGCCCGGCATGACGGACGAGTTTGGGGAGCACTTTGTCATAAGCCTGAACCGTCCTTCCACATCGACGGATGGTTCGTTATGTCTCCTTCTCCGGTCAAGCGCCCGTCGCTTTAGGCCCAGCGGTTGTTCGCGAAAACGAAAAGCCTTCTCGTAAAATCAATGCCGGCTTCGTATCTCATAGGGCGAATCCAGGGAGAAGGCGGGGATGTCGATCTTGAGGAGCCGGTCGTCGGCGGTCTTGATGATGTAGTGGCCGACCATGATGCCGGAGGGCGTATCCAGAGGGGCCGCGGACTGGTAGCTGTAGCGCGCTCCGGCCTCGATCATCGGCTGCTTGCCGGCGACGCCGGAACCCGACACGGTCTCGACAATCCCCTCTGCATTGGTGATCGTCCAGTGGCGGGACAGAATCTGGATGCGCTCGTCGCGGTGATTGACGATCTCGATCTCGTAGGCCCAGACGAAGTGCCTGTCTTCCGGCATCGAGTGGCCGTCAAGGAAGCTTGGCCCGACGCTGACCTCGATATCGTTGGTGATTGCCCTGTAGGCCACTGATACTCCCCGGCTAAAGCCTTGAGCGGCTGCGGTCACGCAACCGCCCATCAGGGCAATGTGGCTCAAGCTGGCAATTTCGCAAGGGCCTGGGCGAAATCCTCGATCAGATCGTCGGTATCCTCGATGCCGGCCGAGAACCGGATCGTGCCGCCGGTAATGCCGAGTTCCAGGCGTGCTTCTTCCGCCAGGTTCTTGTGCGTCGTGGTTGCCGGATGGGTGATCAGGCTCTTGGCATCGCCGAGATTGTTGGAGATCGAGACGATATCCAGCCGGTCCTGCAACGCGAAGGCCGCATCCTTGCCGCCCTTCAGTTCGAAGGCGACCAGCGAGGAGCCGGCGGCCATCTGCTTCTTCACGATATCGGCCTGGGGATGGTCGGCGCGGCCCGGATAGATGACGCGCGCCACCTGTTTCTGGTCGGCCAGAAAATCGGCGATCCGGCCCGCGGTCTCGGTCTGCTGGCGCACCCTGAGCGGGAAGGTCTCCAGCCCCTTCAAAAGCAGCCAGGCATTGAACGGCGAAAGCGCGGGGCCGGTGTGGCGGAAATAATCCTGAAGCTCTTCCTCGATCCATTCCTTCGACGACAGCACTACGCCGCCAAGGACCCGGCCCTGGCCGTCGATATGCTTGGTCGCGGAATAGACGACGATGTCGGCGCCAAGCTCCAGCGGCTTCTGGTAAAGTGCTGTGGCAAACACGTTGTCGACCACGGTGCGGGCGCCGGCCTGTTTGGCAAGGGCTGCAACGCCGGCGATATCGACCACTTCCAGCGTCGGGTTGGTGGGGCTTTCAAGGAAGAACAGTTTGGTATTGGGGCGGATCGCGGCTTCCCAGTTGGCAAGGTCGCGGCCATCCACCAGCGTGCATTCGATGCCGTATTTCGGCGCCAGCGTTTCGACCACCCAGCGACACGAGCCGAACAGCGCGCGGGCGGCGACGATATGGTCGCCGGCCTTCAACTGGCACAGGATCGCGGCGGAAACGGCGGCCATGCCGGAGGCGGTGGCGCGGGCATCTTCCGCGCCTTCCAGCGCGCACATGCGCTGCTCGAACATCGCATTGGTCGGGCTGCCGTAACGGGCATAGATGAAGCCTTCTTCCTCGCCCTTGAAGCGGGCCTCGGCGGCGGCGGAATTTTCGTAGAGAAAGCCCTGCGTGAGGAAGATGCCCTCCGACATTTCGCCATACTGCGAACGGAGGCTGCCACCGTGAACGAGCTTGGTCTGAGGACGCCAGGACTTTTTCATCAAATCTCTCCAAACAAAAAAACCGGTCGCGCGGGACCGGTTCACCCGGTCTTTTAGCTAGTTGTTTAACGTGGCTGCAAGCCGACCGGCCAAATCACCACGGGTATAAAGGCGGCATAATCCCTATAACCGCTTGCGTCAATTCTGAAACCTTGGTTTTGTCGCGCGACAGGAGCAAAACATGTCACAAAAGCCCGGAATTCTGGCCGATCGTGCGATCGCCAGCCTGTTTGAGAGCGGCAATCTGATTGCAGCCGTGCCGCGCGATCACGACCAGATCCAGCCGGCGAGCCTCGACTTGAGGCTCGGACCCAAGGCCTATCGGGTGCGGGCGAGCTTCCTGCCGGGCCCCGGTCACAAGGTCGAAGACAAGCTTTCCCGCCTCAGCCTGCACGAGATCGACCTTTCCGAGGGCGCGGTGCTGGAGACCGGTTGCGTCTATATCGTGGAACTGATGGAGGCGCTGAAACTGACGGACGGGCTGTCGGCCTCGACCAATCCGAAAAGCTCGACCGGCCGGCTCGATATCTTCACCCGGGTGATTTCCGATTACGCGCAGGAATTCGACATCGTTCCGGCGGGTTACGAGGGGCCGCTCTATCTCGAAATCTCGCCGCGCACATTCCCGGTGATCGTCAGGCAGGGGTCGCGGTTGTCGCAGATCCGCTTCCGCACAGGCCAGTCGGTGCTGACCGAGGAGGCGCTTCTGGCGCTTCACGAGCGCGAGACACTGGTGGCGAGCGAGATGCCGAATGTCTCCGGCGGCGGGATCGCGCTGTCGATCGATCTGGCGGGCGAGGGGCTGGTCGGTTATCGCGGCAAGCACCACACCGGCGTGATCGATGTCGACCGCAAGGCCGGCTACGACATTCTGGATTTCTGGGAACCGATCCAGGGCCGCGGCAAGGGCGAACTGATCCTCGATCCGGACGAATTCTACATTCTGGTCTCGCGCGAGGCCGTGCACGTGCCGCCGCTGTGTGCTGCCGAAATGACTCCGTTCGATCCGCTGGTGGGCGAGTTCCGGGTGCATTATGCCGGCTTTTTCGATCCCGGATTCGGCCATGCAGGCGCCGGCGGCAGGGGCGCGCGCGCCGTGCTGGAGGTGCGCAGCCACGAGGTGCCGTTCATCCTCGAACACGGCCAGATTGTCGGCCGGCTGATCTACGAGCACATGCTGGAAATGCCCGAAACCCTTTATGGCGCGGGTCTCGGCTCAAACTATCAGGCGCAGGGCCTGAAGCTCTCCAAGCATTTCAGGGCCGGCTGAGATCAGTAAAGGCGCGGGATGACGCCGGTCAGGATCAGGCGCTGCAGGAAGAACACGATCAGAAGCACGATCACCGGCGAAATGTCGATGCCGCCGAGATTGGGCAGGAAATTGCGGATCGGCCGGTAGACCGGCTCGGTCACCGCATAGAGCATGCGTCCGATCGAGTTGATGAACGGGCTGTGGGCATTGATGATGTTGAACGCAAAGAGCCAGGAGAAGATAGCGCTGGCGATGATCACCCACTTATAGATTTCAAGGGCGTAGTAAATCGTCTCGAACAGCGCGATCATGAAGGACTCCCGTTTTTTCCTTGCAAACATTTAGACATTCAATTCTAAACGGGCAAGGGGCGGAGGGTTTTGTCCGGTATTTATTGCCGGGGCCAGGACTTACCTCGCGCAATGTATCTCCCCGGAAAGCTTGTCGCAGATGAACGTTTCCCAGTCCGGCGCCCGTTTCGACGCCTTCCGCCACAAAGGCTATTCCCTTTATTTCTTCTCGCGTTTTCTGGGCACGTTCGCGGTCCAGATCGTATCCGTCGCTGTCGGCTGGCAGATGTATGACGAGACCGGAAATGCCTTCTATCTCGGTCTCATCGGCCTGTTCCAGTTCCTGCCCGCGCTGCTTTTGACGCTGGTGACCGGCACGGTTGCCGACCGCTACAACCGCCGCGTGATCGCGGCGATCTGTTTTGCGGTGGCGACCGCCTGCGCCGCCTGCCTTCTGGCGATCACCATGCTCGGCCTGTTTTCGCCCTGGCCGGTCTTCGGGCTGCTCGCGGTCTTCGGTACGGAGCGCGCCTTTTCCGGCCCGGCGCTGCAATCGCTTGCGCCAAACCTGGTGCCGGAAAGGGATCTGGCCAATGCGATCGCCTGGAACTCATCGTCCTGGCAGATCGCCTCGATCGTCGGCCCGGTCGCCGGCGGCCTGCTTTACGGCGTCGGCGCTGTCCTTGCCTATTCAACGGCGCTCGGCCTGTTTGCGGCGGCAACATTGCTGATGCTGACCGTGCCGAAGCCGAGCCAGAGCCGTCCGACAAGCGCGGTCACGATCAGGACCATCCTCGCCGGTTTCCGCTTCATCACTTCGGAAAAAGTGGTTCTCGGCGCGATCTCGCTCGATCTGTTCGTGGTGCTGCTCGGCGGCGCGGTGGCGCTGATGCCGGTCTTTGCCCGCGACATTCTGGCGCTCGGACCGTGGGGGCTTGGCCTGTTGCGCGCGGCGCCCGGCGTCGGCGGCGTTATTGTCGCGCTGCTTCTGGCAACCGTGCCGATCCGTCATCATGCCGGCTATTTCATGTTCGCCGGCGTGGCGATGTTCGGCCTTTCCACCGTCGTCTTCGGCCTGTCGCAAAGCGCCTGGATTTCGATTGCGGCACTCGCGGTCATGGGCGGGGCGGACATGATCTCGGTCTATGTGCGCGAGACCCTGATCGCGCTGTGGACGCCGGATGAGCTGCGCGGTCGCGTCAATGCGGTCAACATGGTGTTCGTCGGCGCTTCCAACGAGTTGGGCGAGTTCCGCGCCGGCACGATGGCGCATGTCATCGGCGCCGTGCCGGCGGTCGTCTTCGGCGGCGTCGGTTCGCTTGCGGTCGCGGTGATCTGGGCGATGGGCTTTACCAGGCTGAGAAAGATCGACAGTCTGGAGATGCCCGAACATCTGGCCGGAAACCCGGATCAGCCCTGAACCGATTTCGCCGGTACGCGCTCGAAAACGATGTCGAGAAATTCGCTGAGCCAGACCTTGAGCGCCCGGTCATGCAGCATCCGGCCCTCAAGGTGAAGGTGACCGGCCTGAGCCTTAGGCAGCGAGAAACGGCTGGCGCCGTGCACCACCCATCGCTGCATCATCATCCGGGTCAGTTCGGCATGAAACTGCACGCCATAGGCCTTTTCGCCATAGCGGAAAGCCTGGTTCGGGTAGAGGTCGCCGCCCGCGAGCAACTCGGCGCCATGCGGCAGCTCAAACCCTTCGCGGTGAAACTGATAGACCATGGCCGGCCAGTTCATCATCAGCCGGCCGTGATTGGTCGCGTGCAACGGATACCAGCCGATCTCGACCGAGCCGTCGCTGTTGCTCTCGACCCTGCCGCCGAGATGGCGGGCCAGCATCTGCGCGCCGAGGCAAATTCCGAGATAGGGGCGGTTTTCCTTCAGCGGAACTGAAAGCCAGTCGATTTCGCGCCGGACATAGTCCTCATTGTCATTGGCGCTCATCGGGCCGCCGAAGACCACGGCCCCGGAATGAGCCTCAAGCGTATCGGGCAGCCTGTCGCCCAGCGCCGGGCGGCGGATATCGAGGCGGAAGCCCTTTTCTGTAAGCATCTGGCCGACACGGCCGGGGGTCGAGCGTTCCTGATGAAGGATGACCAGGATCGGTCGGCGTGGTTCAATCATCAACGGGAATGTCTCCATGGTCGTCGATTGCCGCGCGTTTGAGCGCGGCCTGGCGTTCCAGCACCCGCTCGCGGCCCGAAACGCCGATCAGTTCGGCAATCCGCCAGACGACATTGTCCTCCATCTCGCTGCGGCTGCCGTCGGCATAGGCGATGTCCCACAACAGCCCGATGAGACGCACGCGCTGGTCCTCGTCGAGATGGCGTTTGACATCGGAGGTGAAGCGATAGAAGTCGACCGCCTCGCTGCCGGCCTCCTCGCCGGCGGAAATCAGCTCTTCCAGTCCGGCGCCGTGCAGGTCGTACTGGCTCTCTATCAGTTCCCTGAGCCTGCTGCGCTCGCTCTCGCTGACGACGCCGTCAGCCTCCATCACCTGATAACAGAGCGCGACCACGGCCACGCGGGCGTCGTCCGGACGCGCCTCGCCGTGCGGTCCGTCATTGCCGATGTCCTGTAGAAACCTGCTGATTTTTTCAAACATACTGAGAGATTCGCCTTGTTCTATATGCCATCATGACCTGCCCTTGCGCGTTCGCCAATAGATCAGATAGCAGGGGTCGATCAAATTACGTTTACGACACAAAGGCTGACCGGATCAGAAGAACCGGCGCTTTTTCGCGGTCGGCGGGGTGTCGTCGTCCTCGTTTTCGCCGATGCCCGGATCGTCGGGAGTGCGCCCGCCAAAGGGAGATAACGGGGCTTCGCGCTCGTTGTCGTCCTCCTCCGCGCCGCCCTCGGCGGGCCGCGGCGGGATATCTTCCGAAAGCGCTTCCACGACGAGGGGCTTTTCTTCGGGCGGGATCGCGGCTTCATCCGATTTGATGGCGGAAGCGCCGGCGTTCGGGGTCACGGGCCGGACTGATTCTGTTGTCGGGGCCTCCGTCATGCTTTTATCGTCGGAAGATGCCTCGGCCTCGGATGTTTGCGGCGCTTCCGGTTCCGGCGTGGCCTGCTTCTCGAATATCGGGGCGTCCGCCGGCGTTTCCGGCTCTGAACGAAGGCCGCCGACCGGGGGCAGGCTTTTCAGCGCCTCGTCGAGGCGGGACGCCGTGCCTTCCTCGATCGGCCCGGCGATTTCGCCGTAAGGCACCTTCCAGGCAAAGGCGTCGAGCTGGCCGGTCGTTGGCGAGAACGGCCGCCAGTATTCGGAAACAAGACCGTCGGCAACCCAGGTCGGATCGCGTTCGGAACGCAGCGCCTGCGCCATCCAGTGGCGCACACGGGCCTGATCGCCGGTTTCGGCCTCCTCGATATCGGCCAGCAGCAGGAAGGCGCTTTCGCGCGGCTGCATGCGCGCGGCCGCCTCCGCCTTGGTGCGGGCCTTCTCGAATTCGCGGGCATCGAGCGCTGCGCGGGCGGCGACCATCAGCGAGACCCAGTTGTTGGGCTTCAGCGCCTCCAGTTTCTCGGCCCGCTTCAGCCGGTCGACGGCGCTGTCGCCGCCGCGGGCGCGCACGTAAAGCGCACCGGTCTGGGGATGGGGTTCCTTCTTCCACACCATTTCCAGAACGCCCGCCGATTTCCGGAGATTGCCCTGCGCCAGATAGGCCTTGGCGGCGATGATGGCCGCGGGGTGGAAATCGTCGCGCAGCTTCAGCGCCTGCAACGCGTCGGCGGCGGCGGCTTTCGGGTCGGCGTCGAGCCTGCTTTCGGCGCGCGCGGTCAGCACCACCGATTTCAGCCGCGCCGAACCGTCCTTGTCGGTCACCTTGGCGGAGCGCTGCTGGTCCAGAAGGCGGATCGCATCGTCCCAGCGGCCCTGGCGGGCGCGGACCTCGAGCGTCGCCTTGGCGGCCCAGGCGAGATAGGGCGCCTTGTCGGCGGCCTGCTCGGCAAAATGCTGGGCGGCCTCCTCGGCGCCGACGCGCTTGGCCTCGAGGTAAAGGCCGCGCAGCCCGAGTTCGGCGGTTTCGGGATCCTCCGACATCGCCTCGAACAGGCGTCGCGCCTTGTCGTAATTGCCCTCGGTCAGCGCCACCTGCGCATCGAGTACGTGAATCAGCGGTTCCTGATCGGCGCTGAGCAGGGCATGGGCGCGCGTGCTCATCTTGCGGGCCATCACCAGATTGCCGGACCCGACGGCGATCAGCCCGGTCGAGATCGCCTGATAGCCGCGATCGCGCTTGCGGGCGCGGAAATAGCGGGTCACGCTTTTCGGCGAGGTCCAGATCGCGCTCACAAGCCACCAGACGATCATCACCACGAAGATGAGGGCGATCAGCAGGGCGAGCGCGGTGGTCAGCGGGGTCTCGAAAATCTGGCCCTGCCACACAAGCGTCAGTTCGCCGGGGCGGTCGGCGAACCAGGAAAAGCCCAGCGCGAAGGCAAGAACGATGATCGCGAAGACCAGCAGCTTGATCATAACCTACCTCCTCAATTGCCTGTCGGCGCGACGGGCGCGCCGGCGGTGGCGCCGAGCGCGCTCGAAAGCGTGCTGGAAACGAGGTCATCGGCCTCGATCCGGGCCTTCAGCCCATCGGCGAATTTCTGCGAGGCCTGCTTGCCGTCCGCAGGCAGCGTTTCCCATTCGGCCTCCGCCTTCTTCAGATCGCCCTTTGTCAGCGCGTTTTCAATACGCGCGACAATTGCCGGCACGGTGTCGCCCTCGACATCGCCGACGGGGCGCACGCTGACGAGGTCCTTGGCGCTGTCGACCAGGCGATTGAATATATTGCCCTCCGGCGGCGGCGCTTCGGTCGCCGCGATGATGGCGTCGGCGGCGTCGGAGAATTCGGCGGAGAGTTCCTCGCGGGTCGGAATGCCGCTTGTCGCGAGCGCCTTGAGCTTCGAGATATCGGTATTTTCCGGCGCGACCTCGGCATAGGTCGCAAGCTCGGTCGCGAAATTGTCGCCCCGGTCGATCGCCGATTTCAGGCCGGCGGCGGCAATAGCGCGGGCAACGGCCAGATCCTTGCCGGGCGTGTTCACCTTCGCCTCCAGCGCCGCAAGCTTCTGCCGCACCGCCTGCTGGTCGGAGGACAGGCTGGATTTCAACTGATCGAGCCGGGATTCGAGGCTCTTGACCGCGCCAACGTCGCTCTGTTGCGTGCTCTGAATGGAACTGACCTGCTGCTTGAGGCTCGCGATGTCCTCGGCCGAGGTCTTGGAACTCTGTACCTGTTGTTTCAGCGCGTCGAGTTGCGATTGCAGGGAGGCCGAGCCGTCATTGGCTTTCAGCGTTTCGATCTCCTGGCGGAGCGAGGCGATCTCGTCATTGACCTTGCCGCCGGCGGGGGTGCCGAGGAGGCCGGCGGAGGAGAGCGCGAACGCCCCGGCAAGCGCGAACACGGCCCCGGCGACACCGGCGGCGAGCAGAGCGGCGAGGCCCAGGCCCTTGCCGGAAGAAGCAGCCGGAGCCGGCGGCTCGGGCGGCGGCGGCGGCGCGCCTCCCGCCGTGGCGTCGGTCGCGGCGTCCTCGCCGGTGCTGTCGGCTTCGGAAACGTCTTCGCCCTGATGGTCCTCATGGCGCTTGATCGCAGCGGCGACGTCTGCCATCGCGGTTTCAACGGCGGTATCATCGGTTTTTGGCGGCACGGGCGCGCTCGCGGCCGTATCTTCCGGTGTCGCGACGTTTTTCTTTTCGTCTTTCGAAGACGGCGTATCCGAAACCATGGCTACCTCCTTTGCGCTTCCCGGTTCTGGAACATGTTGGCGTTTCCCTGAACCGCGAACATGTTCCAGAACCGTTTGCAAACCTTTTGCTTTTCCGCGCGTCCGGACGGAAAACCGGTGTCCACTTTTCCTGGACGCGCTCTAGGGTAGTGGCCGGGTGGTATTAAGAAAAGGCTTTTGTTGAAGACTTGTTCCCTGTCTCCGCGAGCCTTTGTCGTCACCCCAGCAGCGCAAGCAGGCTTTCCTCGTTCGCCGCCTCGGCAATGCGGATGCGACCGGCAAGTTCGGCCGGGACAGCATGCGCGACATTCGCCGACAGGCACAGCAGGGCAGGTGGGTCGGGGCGTTCCGCGAGCCCCTTTGCGGCGCCAAGCGCGAAAAAGCGGGCGGCCGTCATGTGGGAATAAAACAGGATCGCATCGGTTGCGCCAGCCAGAGCCTCGATTTCCGCTGCGTCGTAGTCCAGCGGCTCCATGGCATAGACGGTGACGGTTTCGAACGGCACATGCAGGGCCGCGAGCCCGCGCTCCAGATAGGGCGCGCGCGGGACGCCGGCGAGATAGAGGAGCGGCGCGCGGACAAACAGCGACGGTTCGGCCGCGATCGCCCCGGCAAGCTCTTCGCCATTGCCTGCGCCTGTGAAAACGCGCGTGAAGCCGGCTTCGCGGGCCCGGCCGGCGGTTTCGGCTCCCACGGCGAACACCGGGCGGTCGATCATGTCGGGAGCATCGGCCGCCGCTTCGATCTCGAAAAGGGCCTCGGTGCTGGTGATGGCGAGTGCCGCCCAGCGCCCACGGGCGATTGCTTCCCTCGCCCTGTCCGGGTGGTGCACGGTCTCAAACAGCGGCATCGCCACCGGCTGGTGGCCCATGGCGGACAGCAGCGCGCCGGTCTTTCCGGCCTTGTTTTGCGGGCGGGTCACCAGAACGCGCATCGAAAGCCTCAGCTCCAGTCCTCGAAGAAGCGTGGTCCGGCGCGGCCGCGCAGCGTTTCGCCCGCCGCGCGGCCGAGTGTTGCGGCGTCGGCGCGCGGGCCTTCTACCGTGATATCGTGGGCCTTTTCGCCGTCCGGCGTCAGGATCAGGCCGGAGAAATGAATGGCGTCGCCGTCAAGCACGGCGTGGCCGGCGATCGGCGTGCGGCAGGAGCCGTCGAGGGCAGCCAGAAAACCGCGCTCGCAGGCAACGGCGTCATAGGTATCGCGATCATTGACCGGGGCAAGCAGGGCCGATATCCGCTCGTCATCGATGCGCTGCTCGATGCAGATCGCGCCCTGGGCCGGGGCAGGAATAAATTCCTTCGGATCGAGAATTTCGGTCGCAACATGCTGCAGACCGAGCCGCGAGAGGCCGGCATAGGCGAGAAACGTGCCGTCGACGGCGCCTTCGGCAAGCTTCGTCAGCCGCGTCTGCACCGAGCCCCGGAAAATCACCACTTCGATATCGGGCCGCAGCCGGCGAATCAGCGCCTGGCGTCTCAGCGACGCGGAGCCGACGATCGCGCCTTTCGGCAGATCGGCGAGATTTTTCACGGTCCGGCCGATAAAGGCGTCGCGCGGGTCGGCGCGCGGCAGGAAGGTGGAGAGCGTCAGCCCTTCCGGCAGCGCCGTCGGCATGTCTTTGGAGGAATGCACCGCGAAATCGAGCGCGCCGGAAAGCAGTTGCTGCTCGATCTCCTCGGTGAAAAGCCCTTTTCCGCCGATGGCCACAAGCGCGCGGTCGGTGATCCGGTCGCCCCTGGTGGAAAGCACCACGATCTCAAACATCTCCGCGGCCAGATCATGGGCCGCCATCAGCCGGTTGCGGGTTTCATGGGCCTGGGCCAGCGCCAGCGGGCTGCCGCGGGTTCCGATCCGGTAAGGTTTCGTTTGCATCCTGCGTCCACCATTGTTACCGGGTGTCTCGTAAACCGGATTGCGCGCCGCCGCAAACAATCGCGATGAAAAAACAGACAGTCTTTCTCGGCATCGAATCGAGCTGCGATGAAACCGCCGCCGCCATCGTGGCGATGGACGAGGGCGGTCGCGGCGAAATTGTCGCCGATCTGGTGCTGAGCCAGCTTGAAGAACACGCGGCCTTCGGAGGCGTGGTGCCGGAGATCGCCGCGCGCGCCCATGTCGAGGCGATGGACGGGCTGATTGCCGGCGCGCTCAAGGATGCCGGCATCGGGTTTGGCGACCTCGACGGCATTGCCGCGACAATCGGTCCCGGCCTTGTCGGCGGGCTGATCACCGGCGCGATGAGCGGCAAGGCGATCGCCTATGCGGCCGGCAAGCCGTTTTACGGCATCAATCACCTTGAAGGCCACGCGCTGACGGCGCGGTTGACCGATGGCGTCGCCTTTCCGTTCCTGATGTTGCTGGTTTCCGGCGGCCATACCCAGATCGTTCTGGTGAAGGGCGTCGGCCGGTACGAGCGGTGGGGCACGACAATCGACGATGCGCTGGGCGAGGCCTTCGACAAGACGGCCAAGCTTCTGGGGCTCGGCTATCCCGGCGGGCCGGCCGTGGAGCGGGCGGCCGCAACAGGCGATCCGAAGCGGATCAGGCTGCCGCGGCCGATGAAGGGCGAGGACCGGCTGGACTTCTCGTTTTCCGGGCTCAAGACCGCCGTGCGCCAGGCGGCGCAGGCAATGGCGCCGGTGAGCGGGCAGGATGTCTCCGATATCTGCGCCGCCTTCCAGCTTGCCGTCACCGATACGCTTGAAGACCGTATCCGTCGCGCGCTTTCGCGGTTTCGGGCGGAAGGCTATGCCACGGGTGCCGCGCCGGCGCTGGTGGTGGCAGGCGGGGTCGCCGCCAATGGCGCGATCCGGGCGATGCTGACCGGGCTTTGTGAGCGGCAAGGCTTTGCCTTCGTTGCGCCGCCCCTGCGGCTGTGCACGGATAACGCCGTGATGATCGCCTGGGCGGGGCTCGAGCGCCGGCAGGCGGGGTTTCCTCCAGACGACATGGAAATCGCTGTGCGCTCGCGCTGGCCGCTCGACGGCAATGCCGCCGCGCTGATCGGCAGCGGTAGGAAGGGGGCCAAGGCATGACCAGGAAAATCGTGATTATCGGCCCCGGAGCGTTCGGCACGGCGCTTGCGGCAGTCTTTGCCCATGAGGGCGAGGACGCGGTAACGCTGCTTGGCCGCAATGCCGGACTGATCGAGGACCTTCGTAAAACCCGCCGTCACGAGGCCGTGCTGCCGGGCATTGTGCTTCCGGACGCGCTCGCCTTCACGCTCGATCCTTCCGTGCTTGAAACCGCCGATATCGTGGTGCTGGCGGTGCCGGCGCAGGCCCAGCGCGCGGTGGCGCTCTATTACGCTCCCTATCTCAACCCCGCTGCCGTGATCGTCTCTGCCGCCAAGGGCATCGATCGCGCCAGCGGCCGGCTGATCACCGATGTCCTGAAAGAGGCGCTGCCGCGTCATCCGGCGGGCGCGCTTTCCGGCCCCGGTTTCGCCGTCGATCTCGCCGCCGGCAAGCCGATCGCGATGGTGCTTGCGTTTCAAAGCCCCGAACGCGCCAGAGAGATCGCGACCATTCTGTCGGGCCGGAGCTTTCGTCTTTATGCCTCGGGCGATCCTGTTGGTGTGCAGATCGGCGGCGCGCTGAAGAATGTGCTGGCGATCGCCTGCGGCATTGTCGAGGGCGCGGATCTCGGCGAATCCGCCCGCGCGGCACTGATCGCGCGCGGGCTTGCGGAAATGTCGCGGCTTGCCGTTGCCATGGGCGGCGCGCCGGAAACGGTGCGCGGGCTTTCCGGCCTCGGCGATCTGGTGCTGACGGGCACCTCGCGCCAATCGCGCAATTTCCGTTACGGCGTGGCGCTGGCGAAGGGTAATTTCGAAGGCGTCAATTCGGCGCTCGTCGAGGGTGTCTACAGCGCCTCCGTTGCCAATGAACTTGCCGTGAGCCATGGCGTTGAAATGCCGATTTCAAGCGCCGTCGCCCGCGTGCTCGACGGCAAGCTCGGCATTCCGCAGGCGCTCGAGGAACTGATGAGCCGGCCGATCACGACCGAATGAAGGAGAAAACGATGCTCTACGCCGTCTTGTGCAAGGACAAGCCCGACCATATTCATATCCGCATGGAAACCCGCCCGCGCCACCTCGCATGGCTCGACGGGCTCAATGCAAACGGCACGCTGAAGATCGCCGGTCCGTTTCTTGACGGCGACGACAAGCCCTGCGGCTCGATGCTGATCATCGCCGCCGGCAGTCAGGCCGAGGCCGAGGCGATCGCGGCCGAGGACCCTTACGGCGAGGCCGGCCTGTTCGAAAAGGTCGAGGTCAAGCCGTACAAGTGGATCTACAACAACCCGGAGGACTGAGGCATGGCCTATTGGCTGTTCAAATCCGAACCGTTCAAGTTTTCCTTCCAGATGCTGAAGGACAGGGGCGAGGCCGGGGAACAATGGGACGGCGTGCGCAATTATCAGGCGCGCAACAACATGCGGGCGATGGCAATCGGCGACAAGGGCTTCTTCTACCACTCCAATGAGGGGCTGGAGGTCGTCGGCATCTGCGAGGTATGCGCGCTTGCCCATCATGACAGCACCACCGACGATCCGCGCTGGGAATGCGTCGATATCCGCGCGGTTGCCGATATGCCAAAGCCTGTGACGCTGAAGGATGTCAAGGCCAATCCGAAGCTTGCCGATATGTCGCTCGTCACCTCGATGCGGCTTTCGGTACAGCCGGTGAAGGAAGACGAATGGCTGGAAGTCTGCCGCATGGGCGGGATGGACGTCTGATGACCGGTCCCCACACTCCGCGTCATCCTCGGGCTTGTCCCGAGGATCTAATCACCGTTCCGCACGAGCGGTGTTGGCGTTTCGTAAGAGATTGTATTTGAGTTGACTTTTCGACCGAGACGCTTGTCTTGTTGATATGTGCTTGGATGCTCGGGACAAGCCCGAGCATGACGGCGGAGAGTAGGGCAGGCTTTGTCAACAAGCTGAGCGCTCTCAAGAGCGCGGTTCGCTCCGTGCCATCGGGCGGTAGTATGCCTGTGCAAGTGGTCGGACCAGCCTGAAAACGCGTCAATCGGCCTCGCGCGTCGATCGTCTAAAGTGCTTCAAGGGCACTTGACGCTTCGGCTGCGGCCCATCACTCTCGTTTCGGCTGCGGGACGCGGGAGGAACAGGACGTCCGGCAGCGCTATACGGCGGTTTCGGACCAGCCGGCAGGTGGAAAACCTTCCGACAGGGCGAGTTTCGCCGCGGAGTCAATTCGGCCGTTAAGCGCTTTCGCGCAGGCCGTAGAGGGAAGGAAAGCGAAATGACGATACTGCTTGCCGTGATTGTCTGCGGCCTCTTGTCGATCGTATACGCCCTGTGGGCGATCCGATCGGTCATGGTCGCCGATCAGGGAACCCCGCGCATGAAAGAGATCGCGGGTTATATCCGGGAAGGGGCGCAGGCCTATCTGACGCGCCAGTATACCACGATCGCCATTGTCGGCGCGGTCGTCTTCATTCTGGTCTGGCTGCTGCTTTCGCTGACGGCGGCAATCGGCTTCGTCATCGGCGCCGTGCTTTCGGGCGCTGCCGGCTTCATCGGCATGCATGTTTCCGTGCGCGCCAATGTGCGCACCGCCCAGGCTGCCTCCTACAGCCTGTCTTCCGGCCTCGACATCGCCTTCAAGTCGGGCGCCATCACCGGCATGCTGGTGGCCGGCCTCGCGCTTCTCGGCGTCTCGGTCTATTATTATTATCTCACTGCCATCATGGGCCATGCGCCGGATGACCGCCATGTCATCGACGCGCTGGTCGCGCTCGGCTTCGGCGCCTCCCTGATTTCCGTGTTCGCCCGTCTCGGCGGCGGCATCTTCACCAAGGGCGCGGACGTCGGCGGCGATCTCGTCGGCAAGGTCGAGGCCGGTATTCCGGAAGACGATCCGCGCAACCCGGCCACCATCGCGGACAATGTCGGCGACAATGTCGGCGATTGCGCCGGCATGGCTGCCGACCTGTTCGAGACCTATGCCGTCTCGGTGGTCGCGACCATGGTGCTCGGCGCGATCTTCTTCGGCGGCGCGGCGGTCCTTGCCGATGTCATGCTGCTGCCGCTCGCGATCTGCGGCGTCTGCATCCTGACCTCCATCGTCGGCACGTTCTTCGTCAAGCTCGGCACCAACGGCTCGATCATGGGCGCGCTCTATCGCGGCCTGATCGTCACCGGCCTGCTGTCGATCGTCGGTATCGGACTTGCCACCTGGGCCACTGTCGGCTTCGGATCGATCGGAGAGGTCGCGGGCAAGAACATCACCGGCCTGGCGCTGTTCATCTGCGGTATCGTCGGCCTGATCGTCACCGCGCTGATCGTGGTGATCACCGAATACTATACCGGCACGGGCAAGCGCCCGGTGGTGTCGATCGCCCAGGCCTCGGTCTCCGGCCACGGCACCAATGTGATCCAGGGGCTTGCGGTTTCGCTTGAGGCGACCGCTCTGCCGGCGATCGTGATCTGCGGCGGCATCATCTCCACCTATCAGTTGGCGGGCCTGTTCGGGACCGGCATCGCCGTTACCGCCATGCTTGGAATCGCGGGCATGATCGTGGCGCTCGATGCCTTCGGCCCGGTCACGGATAATGCCGGTGGGATTGCGGAAATGGCGGGGCTTCCGCCGGAAGTGCGCAAATCCACCGACGCGCTCGATGCGGTCGGCAACACCACCAAGGCGGTGACCAAGGGCTATGCGATCGGCTCTGCCGGGCTCGGCGCTCTGGTGCTGTTCGCCGCCTATTCGAACGATCTTGCCTTCTTCGCGGCGCATGGGGATCAATACCCATTCTATGCGGATATGGGCGATATCTCGTTCTCGCTCTCCAACCCTTACGTGGTTGCCGGGCTGATCTTCGGCGGCCTTATCCCCTACCTTTTCGGCGGCATCGCGATGACGGCCGTGGGGCGGGCGGCAAGTGCCGTGGTGGCCGAAGTGCGCCAGCAGTTCCGCGACAAGCCCGGCATCATGGACGGCACGGAAAAACCGGATTACGGGCGTGCCGTCGACATGCTGACCAAGGCCGCGATCCGCGAGATGATCGTGCCCTCGCTGCTGCCGGTGCTGGCGCCGCTGGTGGTGTTCTTCGGCGTCTGGGGGCTTTCGGGCTCCAAGGCCTCGGCCTTTGCGGCCCTCGGCGCATCGCTGCTCGGCGTGATCGTCAACGGTCTGTTCGTCGCGATCTCGATGACATCGGGCGGCGGCGCATGGGACAATGCCAAGAAGAGCTTCGAGGATGGCTTCGTCGATGCCGACGGCGTTACCCACGAAAAGGGCTCCGAGGCCCACAAGGCCTCGATCACCGGCGATACCGTCGGCGATCCCTACAAGGACACTGCCGGTCCCGCCGTCAACCCGGCGATCAAGATCACCAATATCGTGGCGCTGCTGCTGCTGGCGGTATTGGCGTAGGCTTCAACGAAAAAAGACCCCGCCATTTCGGCGGGGTCTTTTTTCGCGTCCTTTACGGCCCGACCACGCCGGCATTGTTGCCTGCGCCGAAGAAGTCGCGGGCGGCGCTGCCGCCGGTGCCCTGCAGGATCTGCTGGATGAAGGTGATTTCCTTGCCGCCGGTCGGCGTTGTTTCGGTCGCCATGTCGATGACATTGCCATCCTGCAGCGTGTAGCGCCCGATGCGCGCGACGCGGCCGTTGCCGTCGAAATAGACCGCGAGGATTTCCTGGTCGACCAGACGCGGTTTCTGGAAGGTGAAGCGTTTTTCCTTCTTCTGCGAGATGTAGAAGAACACTTCATTGTCGAAGGTCGCGGTGGTCGAGGGCTCGCCGAGCGTCAGCAGAACCTGCTCGCGGCTGGAGCCGACCTTGACGAGCTGCAGCATCTGCTCGTCGACGACATAACCCTGATAATAGACATTCTTGCTGCCGACGATATCGCTGGTCGAGCAGCCTGCGACCAGAAGGGTGACGGCGACAAGAGCACCGGCGGCTGCCGGACGGGCCGGCTTCAGATCAAATTTCACACCGTGCGTCTTCAACATACACTCCCTGACAGGTCTCGGTGTCGGTCGGGCGAACCCGCCGACTGTTTGTTTCCATCATTCGCCAACGCCAGGCCCGTGCCAATGCCTGTTGCCGGCGACGATTCCCGGTTGCGGGCAGGCCCCGCGCAAACTACCATTATCCATGGTTGGTTCAGGGGACTGCAGCCAATTCTGGCCGGCTCATCATCGAGCTTCGCGTTTTCCAGTGTAACTGGATAAACCAGCTTGTGTCCGGATGCAATTGCATCAGGTGAGTGCGGCACTATGGAATTTATGTAGAGAGAGTGGGACTACCTTGGGATTATTCAGCAGGAGACGCGGCAACCGTCAGGTGGTGCAACGTCAGTATGGCGTGATTACGACCACGGCGCGCCAGCCGTGCTTTTATACCGACTATAATGTGCCCGACACCGTGATGGGGCGTTTCGAGATGCTGTCGTTGGTGATGATCCTGTTCCTGTGGCGAACCTCGAAATCATCCGAAAGCGGCAAGCAGCTCTCGCAGGAGGTGGTCGATGCCTTTTTTCTCGACATCGATTATTCCATCCGCGAACTTGGCGTCGGCGACAATTCCGTGCCGAAACGGATGAAAAAGCTGGCGGGCATGTTTTACGGCCGGCTGGAACGCTATGTCCGCTGCCTTCAGGATCGCGATCTCGGCCAGCTCGCTGTCGCCCTTGGGCAGAATTTTCACGGTTTCGATGCCGAGCCGGTCGATATGGCCGAGCTCGCGCGCTGGATGCTGGCCAATGCCGATCATCTTTCGCGCATGGACGAGGTCATCGTCGAAACCGGCATGGTGAGTTTCCTGGTGCCGGAATGCACGGAGGTCGCCCGTGGCTGATGAAGAAAACGCCGCCGTCAGGAAACTGCCGTTCTCGCGGCCTTTCGCCGTCTCCCGCGCGTCTTCCGCCGCCTTCGACATGCGCATCGATGCCGACGCGGCGGAACGCGCGGCGACCGCCGGGTTTCTCGATGTCCGCTCGGTTGAAAGTCTTTCGGCGGATCTGAGGATTTCGCCCTGGCGGCGTGATGGCGTGCGCGTCAAGGGCACGGTCAGGGCCGGGATCACCCAGACCTGCGTGGTCACGCTCGAGCCGCTCGAGGCGACCATCGAGGAAGAGGTGGACGTCACTTTCCTGCCGGAGAACTCCCGCCAGTTCCACCGCAAGCTCAATGAGGAAGGCGAACTGATCGTTGATCCCAACGGTCCGGACGAGCCGGAGCCGTTTTCCGGAACCGAGATCGATCTCGCCGCAGTTGTGATCGAGGCAATCGGCCTTGCGGTCGACCCTTATCCGCGAAAGCCCGGCGTCGCCGTGACGGAGAAACTGATCGACACGGATGATGCGCAAGATGATGCCGCGCCTTCCCCTTTTGCGGCGCTGAAGGATTGGAAAAACCAGTCTGAATAGTACCTTGGAGGCAAGCGGCGCAGGACCTGGCGGTGTAATCTCGGGTTTTTCAACCGCAGCAGTTGTCTCAGGAAACAAAAAGGGTATTTTGGCCCGGCTCCGCCGATGCGCGTGTAAACAGGGACCTGGAACGTTTGATTAGAATTTCCATTGATGTCATGGGGGGCGATGTCGGGCCGCAAGTCGCGATTGGAGGCGCTGCCCAGGCGCTGACGCGGCATCCCGATATCAGCTTTCTCCTTTACGGCAGGAAGGACGCGATCGAACCGCTCCTTGCAGGCTTTCCCAGGCTTGCGGAACGGGCCGAGGTGATCGATTGCGAAGTGACCGTCGAAATGGATGAGAAGCCGAGCCAGGCTCTCAGGCGCGGACGCAATGTTTCCAGCATGTGGTGCGCGATCGACGCGGTCAAGGAAGGCCGTTCCGACGCCGCCGTTTCCGCCGGCAATACCGGCGCGCTGATGGCGATGGCGATGTTCTGTCTCAGGACCATGCCGACAATCGACCGTCCGGCGATCGCGGGCATCTGGCCGACATTGAGGGGCGAGAGCATCGTGCTCGATATCGGCGCCACGATCGGCGCCGATGCCAAGCAGTTGCTCGATTTCGCGCTGATGGGCGGAGCGATGGCTCGCGCGCTGTTCGAGATCAAGAAGCCTACCGTCGGCCTCATCAATGTCGGCGTCGAGGAGGTCAAGGGCGTCGAGCAGGTCAAGGAAGCGGGCAAGCTTCTGCGCGAGGCGGATATCGACAATCTCGAATATGCCGGCTTCGTCGAGGGCGACGATCTCGGGCGCGGAACGGTGGACGTTTTCGTGGTCGAGGGGTTCACCGGCAATATCGCGCTGAAGACGGCCGAGGGCACGGCCCGCCAGATCGCGGAATATCTGCGCTCGTCGATGTCGCGGACATGGATGACCCGGATTGGCTATGTGCTTGCCCGCAGCGCCTTCCAGATGCTGCGCGACAAGCTCGATCCCCGCAAGGTCAACGGCGGCGTCTTCCTCGGCCTCAACGGCATCGTCATCAAGAGCCATGGCGGCACGGATGCCGAGGGGTATGCCTCTGCGATCGATGTGGCCTATGACATGGTTCACAACGGATTGCAGGCCAAGATCCAGCATGATCTGAACGAATACCATGCCCGTAACGAATCACCGATGGGGCCGGAAGCGGCCTGAAGCCGGTGCGGCCGGATAACGCAGCCCCGGGCTGCCAATAAGGAAAAAGAAACATGACCCGTTCTGTCGTTTGCGGTTTCGGTTCGGCCCTGCCCAGACGCGTTGTGACCAACGAGGAGCTTCGGCAGCTTGTCGATACCTCCGATAGCTGGATCCAGCAGCGAACCGGCATCAAGCAGCGCTATATCGCCGGCGATGGCGAGACCACGGCTTCGCTTGGCGAGGCTGCCGCGCGGGCGGCCCTTGCCAATGCCGGACTGAGCGCCGATGACATCGACGTCATCGTGGTCGCGACCTCCACGCCCGACAACACCTTTCCGGCAACAGCCGTCAATATCCAGCACCGCCTCGGGATGAGCCACGGCTTCGCCTTCGACCTGCAGGCGGTCTGCTCGGGCTTCGTCTACGCGGTGACGACGGCGGATAATTTCATCCGCGCGGGGCGGGCGAAGCGGGTGCTGGTGATCGGCGCGGAGACATTTTCGCGCCTGCTCGACTGGACCGACCGGACCACCTGCGTGCTGTTCGGCGACGGCGCCGGCGCGGTCATCCTCGAAGCCGTTGACGATGCGGTGGCCGGTGATCGCGGCATCATCGCCTCAAGCCTGCGTTCCGATGGCGCGCATTGCGAAAAGCTCTATGTCGATGGCGGCGTGTCGACCACGGGTGATATCGGTCATCTGCGGATGCAGGGCCGCGAGGTTTTCAAGCATGCGGTCGGGATGATCACCGATGTGATCGAGGCCGCATTCGGCGAGGCCGGCGTCACCGCCGACGATCTCGACTGGCTGGTCCCGCACCAGGCCAACCGTCGTATCATCGAGGGATCGGCCAAGAAGCTCGGCATTCCGATGGACAAGGTCGTGGTCACTGTCGACCAGCACGCCAATACCTCGGCCGCGTCGATTCCGCTGGCGCTTGCCACGGCTGCCGGCGATGGTCGGATCAAGCGGGGCGATATGGTGATGCTGGAGGCAATGGGCGGCGGTTTTACCTGGGGCGCGGTGCTTTTGCGCTGGTAGCGGCTCGTCATCATGGATTCCGTCCCATCAGGCGCTTGACCGCCATGCCGGTCGGCAATAGTGTCTATGCGACGGGGAATTAAATAAAAATCGGGATGCGGTAATGCCTGGCAAAACTGTGACGCGAGCGGATCTGGCAGAATCAGTGTTCCGCAAGGTGGGTCTTTCACGAACAGAATCCGCCGAACTGGTGGAAACCGTGATCGATGAGATTTGTGACGCGATTGTTCGGGGTGAAACGGTCAAGCTCTCCTCGTTCGCGACCTTCCAGGTGCGCGACAAGAACGAGCGCATCGGACGCAATCCGAAGACCGGTGAGGAAGTGCCGATTTCGCCCCGCCGGGTGATGACCTTCAAGGCGTCCAACGTCTTGAAGCAGAAGATATTGAAGTCGCATCTGACGCGTCGCAACAAGGCCGAGAAGGCCGCGGCCAGGACGGCTGGCTGACCTGCCTCACGCAAATCTCTGATTCCGTCTTGTCATCGCGGCGTGTTCGCGGTGAAATAGCTGCGATTCGATATCAGCGGAAGGCGTTTGATCATCATGGACAAAAGTCCCGAGGCGTTTCGCACCATTTCCGAGGTTGCCGAAGAACTGGAGCTGCCGCAGCACGTGCTGCGGTTCTGGGAAACCCGCTTTACCCAGGTCAAGCCGATGAAACGCGGCGGCGGACGACGCTATTACCGGCCCGAGGATGTCGAACTGCTGAAGGGCATCCGCCACCTTCTTTATGATCATGGCTACACCATCAAGGGCGTGCAGAAGCTTCTGAAAAGCAACGGCAACCGTTTCGTCACGGCCGTCGGCAGCGGCGATGCCGAACTGATCGAGGCGCTTGCGCCGCAGCCCGAGGCCCGCCAGCAGGAAGACCAGCATTCGATCTTCGATGATGATCAGGTGGTCGGCCGGCCGAAGAAGGCCAGCGGCAAAGGTTTTTTCAGACGGGGCAAGGAAGGCGAGGGCGATATCGATCCGGCTTTCGGCCTTGCGCGCTCCGACGATGCGATGCTGAAGGAAGTTCTGTCCGACCTTCTGGAGTGCAAACGCCTTCTCGATCAGGTTCGCTGATATCTGCCGTTTGATCTCGGTCATCCCGCCATCGCGCTTTTCGTATAGATTTCTTCCAGTACGCAGATTTTGCCATGGAAAACCGGTTTCGGTTCCACTTATGGTAGTATCATTGTAGCGTCTGGAAAGCGGGATTGCTGGAGTTGGGCGATGGCTGGTGAAGCGGCGAAAACGGACCTCGAAAATGCGCCGCTCGACGCGGTCGTGGCGCAGCTGAAAACCGATATCACGACGGGGCTTTCCGACGAGGAAGCCGGGACGCGGCTTGCGACTTATGGTCCGAACGCGCTGCTGGAAGAGAAGACCAGCCTTGCACGGCAGATCCTCCGGCACTTCGTCGGCCCGATCGCGTTCATGATCGAGGCGGCGGCGCTGGTTTCGCTTCTGCTCGCCAACTGGGGCGATTTCTTCATTATTCTCGGATTGCTGCTCTTCAATGTCGCCCTCGAATTCTATCAGGACAGCAAGGCCACCAATGCGCTTGCCGCCCTCAAGAACTCGCTCGCCCCGCAGGCAAGCGCCGTTCGCGGTGGTGCGGCGAAGACGGTGGACGCCGCGACGCTCGTGCCCGGCGATATCGTCAATATCCGTCTGGGCGGCATCGTACCCGCTGACATAAGGCTGGTTTCCGGCGACTACGCCTCGATCGACCAAGCCGCGCTGACCGGCGAATCACTGCCTGTTACCAAGAAAATCGGTGATCTCGCCTATTCCGGCAGCGTGGTGAAGCAGGGCGAGATGGCGGGCGTCGTGATCGGCACCGGCGGCAACACGTTTTTCGGCCGTACCGCGAAGCTGGTGGCAGGCGCGGGCACCGTCAGCCAGGCGCAGAAGGCGATGTTTCATATCGGCAACTTCCTGATCGCGCTTGCCGTGGTACTGGCGCTGATCATGGTGGCCGTTCAGGTTTATGTCGACATCGTGAAATCCGACAATTGGGGCCTTGCCGATGCGCTGGCGATCCTGCAGTTCGTGCTGGTGCTGCTGGTTGCCTCGATCCCGGTCGCCATGCCCGCCGTGTTTTCGATCACCATGGCGCTCGGCGCGCTGGCGCTGTCGAAGGAAAAGGCGATCGTCTCGCGGCTCTCCTCGATCGATGAAATGGCCGGCGCAGATATTTTGTGCTCCGACAAGACCGGTACGCTGACGAAGAATATCCTGACGCTCGGCGAGCCGATCCCGCTTGACGGCGTCGATCCGTCGCGGATCGTTCTGGCCGCCGCTCTTGCCTCGCGCGACGAGGGAAGCGACGCGATCGATGGCGCGGTGATTGCCGCGCTGCCGGACAAGGCCGTGCTTGGCCAATACCGGCTTTCGCGATTCACGCCGTTCGATCCGGTTTCCAAGCGCACGGAGGTTTCCGTCGCCGGGCCGGATGGCAAGACGTTCCTGGCCTCCAAGGGCGCGCCACATGCGATCGTGGCGCTCTGCGGCGGGGCGAACGCGGCGGCGGTCGATACCCATGTGGCGGCGCTGGGCGCGAAGGGCTATCGCGCGCTTGCCGTGGCGCGTTCGGACGATGACGGCGCCCATTGGCAATTGATCGGCATCCTGCCGATGTACGATCCGCCGCGCGATGATTCGAAACAGACCATCGACAATGTCCGCGCCAAGGGCGTGACGGTGAAGATGATCACCGGCGATGATACCGCGATTGCGCGCGAGACCGCCCGCCAGCTGGGCCTTGGCACCAATATTCTGGCGGCGGCGGATGTGTTTCCGAAAGACATGGACCCCGACAATGTGCCCGGCCCGATCGCCAACCGCATCCTGACGGCGGATGGTTTCGCGCGGGTCTTTCCCGAACACAAATATGCGATCGTCAAGACGTTCCAGAAGAACGGCCATCTGGTCGCGATGACCGGCGACGGGGTCAACGACGCGCCGGCGCTGAAACAGGCCGATTGCGGGATCGCGGTCTCGGGCGCGACCGATGCTGCGCGCGGTGCCGCGGCGCTGATCCTGACGGCCCCCGGCCTTTCGGTGATCGAGAACGCGATCGACGAGGCGCGGCGGATTTTCGGGCGGATCACCAGCTACACGGTCTATCGCGTGGCGCTGACCCTGACGATCATGTTCCTGGTGGTGCTGTCGACGATCTTTCTCGGGTTCCAGCCGCTGACGCCGATCATGATCGTGTTGATGTCGCTGCTCGACGATGTCCCGATCATGACGGTCGCCTATGACAACACCACGGTGTCGGAGCAGCCGATCCGCTGGCGGATGCCGCATCTGCTGACCGTTGCCGCCGTGCTCGGCTTTGCCTCGATCGTTCAGTCCTTCGGGCTGTTGCTGATGGGGATGGAGGTGATGTCCGAGCCGGCGCGATGGCCCGGGCTCGGCATTACCGACAACGCGCATCTGCAATCGATGATGTTCCTGCAGCTTGTCGCCGGCGGTCATCTGCTGCTGTTGGTCGCGCGCAAGGAAAACTGGTTCACCAAAAGGCCCTATCCGGCGCCGCCGTTGCTGATCGCGATCGTCGCCACGCAATTGGTGGCGGTGCTGATGTGCGGTTTCGGGATTCTCGTGCCGAAGATTTCGTGGCTGCTCATCGGCCTCGTCTGGGTCTATCTGATCTTCTGGCTGTTCGTGCTCGGCCTGGTACGGATCGGCATTGATCATGTGCTGGAAAACCGCAGCGCGCGACGGGCAATGTCGATCGATGTGGTGAATGAGCGCCTGTTCCGGTAGATCATTGCAACAAGTCGCTGCCGATTCTGACGCTTGCGCGTTAGGTTTCAGGAACGCGCAGCGCATGGGAGTAAATCATGGATTATCGAAAGAAGCTCGTTATCGAACCCGGCAGCACGGTCTCGCTCGCCGATATCGATCCGGCCCAGGATGGCGGGATTGGCAGCAAGGATGAGGGCAAGGAGGCGCTCGACGGCATACTGGACGAGATCACGCCGCTTCAGGAGATGCTCTACGCGGAAAAGAACCATGCGCTGCTGATCGTGCTGCAGGGCATAGACGCGGCCGGCAAGGACGGCGTCTGCTGGCATGTGATCCGCGCCATGAACCCGCAGGGCACCTATGTCGCGAGCTTCAAGCAGCCCACCGAGGTTGAAAAGGCGCATGATTTTCTCTGGCGCGTGCATCAGCGCGTGCCGGCGATGGGCCAGGTGGCGGTCTTCAACCGCTCGCATTACGAGGACGTGCTGGTGGCGCGGGTGCACAATCTCGTTTCCAAACAGGTGTGGTCGAAGCGTTATCATCAGATCAATAATTTCGAGGAATTCCTGACCGAGAACGGCGTCACCATCGTCAAGTTCTTCCTCTATATTTCCAAGGATGAGCAGCTCGAAAGGTTCGAGAAACGGCTCGAGGACAAGGAGCGGCAGTGGAAGATTTCGCTTTCGGATTATGCCGAGCGCGATCGCTGGGACGAGTATATCGAGGCCTATGAGGCGATGCTCGCCAATTGTTCGACGGCCCATGCGCCCTGGTATGTGATACCCGCGAACCGCAAATGGTTCCGCAATCTGGCTGCCGCCGACATCATTCATCGCGCCATGCTCGACATGAAGATCGAGAGCCCGCGGCCGACCGTCGATATCAACGAGATCTATCGGCGTTACCATCACGCCGTCAGGGAGCAGTGAGCGATTTCGGTTGAGCGGAATGCCCGGATAGATCGAGATATGTGGAAGGCTTCCTGTGCCCGGACGTTTCTTGTCGCGGCCGATATCACGTCAGTTAGAGCATCGGGCGAAAAAGCGGAATCCGATTTTTTCGTTAACCCGACGCGTCAAAATAAGAAATCTGGAGCATTGGCGATGCCAAATAATATCCGATGATATAATTGATTATTGTCTATTTTTATATTTGTATATTTTAATATAGCATTCAATATTTGCGGAAATGATCGACTCTATGAATTTAATATGAATATTTTAATGTTATTTCTTTTAATATTTGAATATTACTCTCGACTGTGTATAATAAAAACTGTCTTTAATGGCTTGCAGGGCACTGGGTATGCGTATTTTCAGGTGTAAGACGTGCCATCATCACCTTCGTTACGGTCGCAACGTCTGTTCGGTATGCTACTCGTCATCGCCGATCGCCAACAGGAAATGGGTTTTGCTGACACTTCTCGCCGTCATGGTCGGACTGTCCTCGTCTCTCATGCCGTTCTTCTATTCGATTTTCGTCGCCCGCCTGGATATGATCCAACCGGAACCGCTTTTCTGGCAAACGATGGCGGTATGAAAACCTGCTTCGGATTTTGTACGTAAAGCCGGTTTTGCCTCTTGCGCCGCCTTCAGCGAAAGTCTAAAGGGGACGGGCCGTTTAGACGGTTGGTCGGGGTGTAGCGCAGCCCGGTAGCGCACTTGACTGGGGGTCAAGGGGTCGTGGGTTCGAATCCCGCCACCCCGACCATTTTCCGGATTTATCGTGATTCAGATCGTTCAGCGCATCCCCCCATTGCGACGGGCTGCGACAAAGCGCCATTGGCGGTCGTTGCCCGAAATTGCTACACGATGAAGACGACGTGAGACGATCGGGAGCGGATGGATGAGCGGAAAGGGCAGCTGCTGCGCGGTATCGCGCAATGCCGAAATGCCGGCGGGGGAAGCGGTTTCCGTGATTGCCGCGGGCAGCGGCGAACGCGCCAACGCGATTTCCCTTCCCGGCGGGCGCAGCCATGTGGGCATCGACAATCCGGCAATCCCCCTGGATGGCGAGGGCCCGGTGCGCTTCGTCAAGCTCAATCCCTTTGCCCTTGAGGCGCAGACTGTGACGATCCGCCGCTTTTCCGAATTCGTCAAGGCGACCGGTTATGTCAGCGAGGCCGAGCGTTTTGGCTGGTCGGCGGTGTTTTCAGGGCTGGTTTCGAAGGATACCGAAGTGATGGGCGGCGCGCCGGACACGCCCTGGTGGTGGCGGATCGACGGCGCCGACTGGCAGCATCCCGAAGGTCCGGGCAGCAGCGTCGAGGACCGTCTCGATCATCCCGTCACCCAGGTCTCCCATGCCGATGCCGTGGCGTTTGCCACCTGGGTTGGCGGCAAGCTGCCGAGCGAGGCGGAGTGGGAGCGGGCAGCCCATGGCGGCGTCGTTGGCCGCAAGTTCGTCTGGGGCGATGAGGAGCCGACCGACACCAATATCTTCTGCAACATCTGGCAGGGGCGCTTTCCTGATCACAACACCATGGCCGACGGCTATATGGGCACAGCGCCGGCGCAATCCTTCGAGCCGAACGAGGGCGGGTTCTACAATATGGCCGGCAATGTCTGGGAGTGGACCGCCGATCCCTACCGCATCCGTTCCCTGTCCCGCCACGCCAAGCAACGCAACGCCGCCGCCGTCGCCGCCAATGAACGCCTGCTCAAGGGCGGGTCGTTCCTCTGCCATTACAGCTATTGCTATCGTTACCGGATCGCCGCGCGCATGGCGCTGACGCCGGACAGCGCCGCCAGCAATGTCGGTTTCCGCGTGGCCTACGACGGCTGATCAGCCGAGTTCGCTTTCGGGCCTGTGCGGCATGCGCTCCGGATGGACGCCTGCCTGCTTGAGCGTCCGTTCCAGCAATTGTTCATAGATCGGCTGTCCGCCAAGCCAGCGGGCCGCGACATTGGCGGTGACGCAGGTGGCGATCAGCGGCAGGGTCATGGTGTAGGCCCCCGTCAGTTCCAGCGTCAGCGCCACGCCGACCACCGGCGCGCGCACGGAGGCCGAGAACAGGCCGCCCATGGCTGCGATGCCGAAGGCGAGCGGAACGGCGGTCCCTTCCGGCAGCATGCCGTCCAGAATGGTGCCGAAGGCAAGCCCGACCGCGATCGCAAGCGCCAGCATGGGCGCGAAAATGCCGCCGGGGGTGCCGGCGGAATAGCTCACGACCATGGTGGCGAACCGCAGCACCGCGAGAAGCAGCAGCGCGCTCAGCACGACATGATCGCGGGCAAGCGCTACGATGACGTTCTCGCCGCCGGTGACGGCGCGCGGAAACAGGATGAACAGCGCGCCGATGGCAAGGCCGATCAGCGCCGGGGCGAGATAGGGAATGCGCTTCTGCATTGCCATGGTGAAGCTCGAAACGCTCATCAGGCTGGCATTGAGCGCAACGCCGACGACCCCGAGGAGCGCGCCAAGCACGATGAAGGCCGGCAGCAGGGCGAGTGCCGGCGTGGCGACGGCCATGGAGAAATCAGGGGCGGTTCCGCCGATCACTTCCGTCATCACCGTGGCAAAGAAGGCCGCGACGATCACGCCCATGTAACTGCGGAAGTTATAGGGAAACTGGTTGTGGGTTTCCTCGATGATGAACAGCACCGCGGCGAGCGGCGCGTTGAAGGCGCAGGCGAGGCCCGCGGCCGCTCCGGCGCCCAGAAGACCACGCCTTTCGGTATCCGAGACCTTGAAGAAATCGGTGGTGGCGGCCGCGATCGACGCGCCGATATGGATCGTCGGCCCCTCGCGCCCGAGCACGAGGCCGGATGACAGCGCGCCGATGCCGGTGAGGAATTTGACCGGCAGGACCCTGCGCCAGCGTACGTTACGCAGATTGCTCATCGCGCCTTCGATTTCCTGTACGCCGCTGCCGGCGGCCTCCGGCGCATAGCGGCGGACGACGGCGACCATGGCGACGGTGACGGTCATGGTAATAAGGGCCGCCGCGAGAACGAGCCAGGGCCCGTCAATATGGCGTCCGAGCGCCTGCGGCCAGGTCGACAGCCGGTCGATCACAAGATGGAAAAATGAGCCGATCGTGCCCGTGACGATGCCTGTGATGGCGGCCATCGTGATGTAGCGGGTCTCCGCGCGTCGGTCGCGCGCCTCGAGCGCTGCGTCTTCCGGCTCGCTCATCGGGCGACCGCGACGCGCCAAACGAACAGGGTGAAGTCCGCTGAAATTGATATGCGCATGTATCGCCTCTCTTTCTGATTGCACTATGCAGACTGGAAATTTCTTGTCCAGAGCGCCGGGACGCGCGCCTGTCTTCATCCAACGTCATAGTTTGCTGTTGATTGCATTCGCCTTTCAGGCAAGACTCCGAACGGTCGCGAACGGCTTGCAACAAGGGGAACTGAATGGACCGCGAACACGATCCGAGCCAGCTTGAAATGGTGGTGCTGATGACGCCGGACATGGCGAATTTTTCCGGCAAGGTGCATGGCGGCGCGCTGCTGAACCTGCTCGACCGCGTGGCCTATTCCTGCGCCGCGCGATATTCACAGGATTATGCGGTGACGCTGTCGGTCGATCAGGTGACGTTTCGCGAGCCGATCAGCGTGGGGGAACTTGTTACCATGCGGGCATCGGTGAACTATACCGGCCGCACCTCGATGGAGATCGGCATAAGGGTCGAGGCCGAGGATGTGCGAAGCGGACAGCGCCGCCACACCAATTCCTGTTATTTCACGATGGTCGCCGTGGACGAGCACGGCAAGCCGACGCCAATTCCGAAGATCGATCTCAGCACGCCGGACAAGGAGCGCCGTTTCAAGGAGGCGCAGATGCGTCACCAGCTCCGCCGCGAATATGAAAGCCGCTTCAAGGCGCTGAAGGCGGATTAACAGCCTTCGGACTCGGGTGTCGGCGCCGATGCAGAAATACCCCGCAACGGCGTCGATCCGTCGCGGGGTGTCGTCCCCCTCAGTAGTACGGCGAAACGCACTGCTGCCTTGGCCCGTGATAGGGCTGGTAGGTATTGTCCGAGACGCGGTATGATTTGTAGCGATCCTCGCACCACTGATAGTGCTTCGGATTGATCGTGGGCGTGGTCGCCGTATTGACAGTGTTGTTGTTGGTTGCCGCAACCACGCCGCCGCCGATCAGCGCGCCTGCCGCAAACGGCACCCAGGCGCCGCCGTTCCAGCCCCAGCCCGGACCATAGGGGCCGTATGGCGGGCCATACCAGTAAGGACCAAGTGCGGCCGGGCCATAATAGGGGCCGCCATGCCAGTACGGCGGGGGGCCGCCATGCGAGTACGGCGGAGGTCCGCCATGCCAGTGGGGAGGCGGACCGCCGTGCCAGGGCTGGCCGTTGGGCGCGCGCACAGGGCCGGGGCCGCGCGGGCCGCCGCCATGCGGGCCGTCGTGCCAGTTCGGAGGAGGGCCCTGCCAGTGCGGGCTGCCGCCGCCATGAAAGGCCGGGCCGAAGCCAGGGCCGTCGGGCGCAAACCCGCCGTGAAAACCGCCCCCGTGAAAACCACCCCCATGAAAACCGCCTGCCGGGTGGGCAAGCGCTGCCATGGGCGACAAGGCCAGTGCGGCAGCAGCGACGGCGGCCACCAGTCTATTGCGTGCAAGTCCGAACATCGCATTCCTCCTGCATCTTCAAGAGAGCCGCCACACAGGGCGGGATCATTCTAAACCGCAGGTAGCATTGCTTTGCTGAACGCAAGCTGAACAATCCTTGCTTTCGCCGGCCCAGTTGCCTCAGCTTTCCTCCATGCCGATGAGCACATTGGCGACATTCTGGCCGATTTCGAGAACGCCGTAGCCGCCTTCCATGACGGTGACGATCGGCAGGCCGGATGATCCGAGGATCGCGCCCATCCGCCGGAAATCGGGCGTGGTCAGCCTGAAGAACGAGATTGGATCTTTTTCGAAGGTGTCGACGCCGAGCGAGACCACCAGCGCCTCCGCGCCGAAGGCGGCGATACGCGCCATCGCCCTTTCCAGCGCGTCGCGATAGGCGCTCCAGGGCGTGTTGCGGGGGAGGGGGAAGTTGGCGTTGAAGCCTTCGCCTCTGTCCTTGCCGGTTTCTTCCGCGTGACCCCAGAAATAGGGAAAGGCATCGTCCGGATCGCCATGGAGCGAGGCGAAGAAGATATCGTCGCGCTCATAGGTGATGTCCTGCGTGCCGTTGCCGTGGTGAAAATCGACATCGAGGATCGCGACCTTGCCGGCGCCGTGATCGATGAGCCGCTGGGCCGCGATGGCGGCATTGTTCAGGAAACAATAGCCGCCGAACAGATCGATCCCGGCATGGTGGCCCGGCGGGCGGCAAAGCGCAAAGGCAAGGCGATTGCCGGCATTGACATGGTCGCTCGCCGACAGCGCGCAGTCATTGGCGGCAACGGCCGCCCGGTAGGTGCCATCGGTGATCGAGGTCTCGACCGAATTGGCGTAGTAGCCGAGCAGCCCGTCGATATTCTTTGGCGGCCGGGCATGATAGGAGCGCCGGACGGGGAGCGAAATCGGGATCGCCTCGCTGGTGAAGCCGGCCGCGACCCACCGTTCCCAGATCGTCTCGAGAAATTCCAGATAGCCGGTATCATGCAGTTTTGCGGCGACCGAAAGCCCATGGGCCTCGGGAGCGACGATATCCGAAAACCCGTTTTCCTTCAGCGCCGCCAAGATCCATTCCGCCCGGAACGGCCCCTCGAAGGGCTTCACCAGTTCGCCGCCATGCAGCTCCGTTTTCGCGTCGCGGAACTTGTGATCCTCGGAATAGATAATGCGCATTGCAACATGACCCCATCTGTCGGTATCGCGCCGAGCCCTGGTGGCCGGACGCCTATCTCTCCGGTTCTATCGGGATTCAGCGGCGAAAGAAATCGAAAGGCGCGCATCCGGTCGCGAGACGGTCCCGGCCGGGGTCAGCAGCGCTCAGGCTCCGAGCCGCTTGTAGAAGAACGTCGTGCCGCAGAAGCCGCCATCGGGATAGAGCGCATAGTCGGGCACGACGCCGACGCGTTGCCAACCGAACCGCGGATAGATCGCTTCGGCAGCGCTTCCCGTCGCGGTGTCGAGCACCATCAGCCAGCGGTCCCGTTTGAGGCATTCGGCCTCCAGCCGGTCCATCAACAGGCGCGCGATGCCGTTGCCGCGCATGTCGCGGCGCACGATCAGCTTCATCACATCACCGCGATGCGGCTGGTTGGGTTTGCGGGCGAAGCCGGCCTGCACCGTGCCGACGATGTCATCCCCGTTCGCCGCCACCGCCAGCACGGTGAAACCTTCGGCAACGCCATCGGCGACGCCCTGCCAGAAGGCGCGGGCCCCGGCCGGGTCATGGGGCGCCATGAACCCCATCGATGCGTTGTCCTCGATACTGTCGCGCAGGAGTTCGCAAAGCGCCGGGATCGCGGCCACGGCTTCTTCCGCGGATAATATTCTGATGCTTGTCATGGCGCTCCTTATCGCGTTCGTTCGATGATGACGGCGTAGAGCACGTCGGTGTCGCCGGCATTGGAAAACCCATGCGGATCGGCCACCGGCATATAGAGGCAGTCCCCCTTGAACAGAAGATGGCTCTGGTCGCCAACCTCGACCTTCAGTACGCCGCTCATGATCCAGATATGCTGGCTTAATCCCTCGGCGCCGTGTTTGGGCGGGTAGGCGATACTGCCGCCGACCGGAAAGCGGACGAGCACGATATCGACCCCGGACCCGGTGCCGGAAGGCGAGATCGAGCGTCGGGAATAGCCGGTTTCGGGATCGCGCCAGACCGGCTGGTCGACCCGGCGCGACAGCGGATCGACGGGCCGGTCGCTGTCTGCGAAAAACGCGGAAAGCGAGGTGCCGAGCGCGGCGCAGAGCTTTGCCAGTATCAGCGCGGACGGCGAGGCCTCCGCCCGCTCGATGCGCGAAATCATCGCCCTGCTGACGCCGGAGGCTTCCGCAAGCCCATCCAGCGTAAAGCCGGCCGCGGCGCGCAGGCGCTTGAGGTTGACAGCGATGGCATGGTCGAAGGTGAGATCGAGATTTTCCATGATGTGATCATGGCTTTCTACTATAAGAGAGTCAAGCCATTTTCGTGGCCAATCACCACGCCCATGAAATTCGCCAGCCCGTCATCGGTGGTATTGCGCTAGAAACGGCACGCCAACGCTGCGGTCAAATACCTTTCATAAACGCCCATAGCCTTCCGATTTAGTGACATAGGGTGACATTGTTCCCCCATCAGGAAACTGCGCGACGAGGTTGATGATATCGCCCTCCATCAGAGCCATCGGAAACAGATACTGCGCTTTGAAACTCACGCCATCGCCGCCACCCGACGCCGATGGCACCGCATAATTGACGATCAGCTTTCCGTCAGTCGACCGCCAGCCCTTGATCACCTGACCGGGTTGCGGGGCCTTTCCGGAAACATATGTTTCCGTGACGCTGTCGACGATAAGAGGGCCGGCTTGCGTCATGCCAACGACCTTGACAAAGTCATCGGATTGCGGAGCGCCCTCTTCAAAGGATGCGGTGGCCTTGACGAAACTGCCATCAGACAGGTTTGCAAAGAAGCGCGTCGACCACCTGCCATCGTGGTCGGCCTGCACCGGCGGATATGATTGGGATACCTCGCCTTTGGTCAAGGAAACCGTCACAAAATTTCCCGGGTCTGTCGACCCCGAAACCGTGTTGTCCTTGCCGCCGATAACGCTTAGCGTGTTTGTGTAAAGCGTGTTGTCGTTATAGTTTTTCCACACAGTTCGAAGACCGGAAAAATCGCCACACAAGCCAGGTGAAAAGATCGTGTTCGCTCCATTAACCTGAAGCGTGTCGCCCCAGCCGGCGCCCTCAGTCCAGCTGGCAGATGTCAGGGATGACCGATAGCCGTCTTTCCACATAAACCATAGCCGGTCGCCATCGCTTGCCAGCGCAGGCCCGGAATTGGTAGCTTTATCCTGATCTGCAGACCACGACCTCGTCACCACGCCTGAAACAATCCGGCACCAGGCAATGGGTTGGTCGCGGCCAGGACAGGCGACAATGTAGAGCGCATCATCAAAAGGCGCCATCGCCGGACCGCTGTAGACAGACAAACCAGTCCATTGCGGATCAGACCAGCTTTCTCCGTCAAACCAGCTATATGAGAGAGCAGCTGTCTGCCCGGCATAATCGCCGGCGTTGCATGCTAGGTACAGATAGCCATCATAGCTGGCGATCGCCGGGTTTTCGAACGTCCTGGCACCTGGAACCATTGATGGAATACTCCAGCCAGTGCCGTCATAGACCGACCAGAAGATGAAATTATCCGTATAGTTGCGCCAGGCGATATAGATCTGGTTATTGTGAGCCGTGATCGTTGGCGCCGAGATTGTCCGGATGCCAAGCGTCGCTGGCGCGCTCCATACGCCGTCACTCCCATGAGCGTAAAAAATTTCGCTGGAAACAAAGTCCTTCCAGACAATCCATGTAACGCCGTTCAGACAGGCGCAGCGTGGCCCGGCACCTGTTCGATCCTGGAAGAGACGCGATGGAGAACTCCATGTGGGGGTGGCTGATTCAGTTTCAGGATGTGCTGGTTTTGCTTCCATCTTTTTATCCGGTCATCCTATTCACATGTAGCGGTCTTGAAAAATGAACAATCATAGATTGCATTCTGAATATATCAACCACAACTCGTGCGCTATCGCACAAGTAAAAAAGACTTGAAATTCAGGTCATTCTTTGCCGATCAGATACATTGGAAAACGGCGCAGTGCCTATGGCGGCCAGTGCAGACGATGTTGCCATGACACGTCAGACCGCGCTGTTGACACAGATTGCACATTCCCCTGGCGACATTGAAGCCATTTCAATCCCGCGTGTCCCTGAGACCAGAGCGATATCCAGCCGTTTCTTCGAGTGCGCTCCCCGCAATTTCGCTTTGAAGACGCCGCCTGCGCTGCTATATGCGCGCACATGACCACAAATGACGCTCGCATTCCGCTGGACCATATCCGCAACTTCTCCATCGTGGCCCATATCGACCACGGCAAGTCGACCCTTGCCGACCGGCTGATCCAGACCTGCGGGGGGCTGGCCGAGCGCGAGATGTCGGCGCAGGTGCTCGACAATATGGATATCGAGCGCGAGCGCGGCATCACCATCAAGGCCCAGACCGTGCGCCTGCATTACAAGGCGAATAACGGCGAGACCTATGTGCTGAACCTGATCGACACGCCCGGCCATGTCGACTTCGCCTATGAGGTCTCGCGCTCGCTTTCGGCCTGCGAGGGCTCGCTGCTGGTGGTTGATGCCTCGCAGGGCGTGGAAGCCCAGACGCTCGCAAACGTCTATCAGGCGATCGACAACGATCATGAACTCGTCACCGTTCTCAACAAGGTCGATCTGCCGGCCGCCGAACCCGACCGGGTCAAGGAACAGATCGAGGATGTGATCGGCATCGATGCCTCCGACGCCGTGCTGATTTCGGCGAAAACCGGACTCGGCATTCCCGATGTGCTGGAGGCGATCGTCAAGCGCCTGCCGCCGCCGAAGACCGAAAAGGGCGCCGACGCGCCGCTGAAGGCACTGCTGGTCGATAGCTGGTACGACACCTATCTCGGCGTCATGGTTCTGGTGCGCGTCATCGATGGCGTGCTGAAGAAGGGCCAGACCATCCGCATGATGGGCACCGACGCCAAATATCATGTCGAGCGCGTGGGCGTGCTGACGCCCAAAATGCTGGTCGTCGACGAACTCGGCCCCGGCGAGATCGGCGTCATCACCGCCTCGATCAAGGAAGTGGCCGATACCCGCGTCGGCGATACGATCACCGAGGACAAGCGCCCGACCGAGAAGATGCTGCCGGGCTTCAAGCCGGCGCAGCCGGTGGTGTTCTGCGGGCTGTTCCCGGTTGACGCCAACGACTTCGAGGATCTGCGCGCCGCCGTCGGCAAGCTGCGCCTCAACGACGCGTCGTTTTCTTTCGAGATGGAAAGCTCGGCGGCGCTCGGCTTCGGCTTTCGCTGCGGCTTCCTTGGCCTGCTGCATCTGGAAATCGTCCAGGAACGGCTGGAGCGCGAATTCGACCTCGACCTGATCGCGACCGCGCCTTCGGTGGTCTACCAAATGTCGATGAATGACGGGTCCGAGATCGAACTGCACAACCCCGCCGACATGCCGGACGTCGTCAAGATCGCCGAAATTCGCGAGCCGTGGATCAAGGCCAATATCCTGACGCCGGACGACTATCTCGGCAGTATCCTGAAGCTTTGCCAGGACCGGCGCGGCGTCCAGACAGGGCTCACCTATGTCGGCAACCGGGCGATGCTTTCCTACGACCTGCCGCTCAACGAGGTGGTGTTCGATTTCTACGACCGGCTGAAGTCGATTTCCAAGGGCTATGCCTCGTTCGACTATCATCTGGATACGTATCGTCCGGGAAATCTGGTGAAGATGTCGATCCTCGTCAACGGCGAGCCGGTCGATGCGCTGTCCATGCTGGTGCACCGGGCCGCGGCCGAAAAACGCGGCCGCGACATGTGCGAGAAGCTGAAAGAGCTGATCCCGAAGCACATGTTCAAGATCCCGATCCAGGCCGCGATCGGCGGTACCGTGATCGCGCGCGAGACGATCTCGGCGCTGCGCAAGGACGTGACGGCCAAGTGCTATGGCGGCGACGCCACTCGCAAGCGCAAGCTGCTGGACAAGCAGAAGGCCGGCAAGAAGCGCATGCGCCAGTTCGGCAAGGTCGAAATCCCGCAGGAAGCCTTCATCGCCGCGCTGAAGATGAGCGACGAGTAACGGGCTTCGGGAAATCCGCTCCAGCGGATGCGCCGCCGATTTCCGGCTATCGGCTTTTTGCGGAACTCTTCGCATATAATCTCTCCCCTTGAGGGAGAGATGCCCCGACAGGGGCAGAGAGGGGTGAACCCTTTCCGAAAATTCGGCATTTGCGGCCTGTGCCCGATACCGCTCTCTGTCGTGTTCACGACATCTCCCCCCAAAGGGGCCCTCAAGGGGGGAAATTGATAGCGGCCAGGGTCTCCGGACCACAAGCCGAAAGCCTGTCTCCCCCGCGCGCAGTGTCAGGCTTTGTTCCGCGCCGTACCGGCCATTCCGGTGTCGGGCTTGACTGCAACCTTCATTTCCGCTGCAAACGCTTGATGCCTCCAAGGGCAGGACACCGGATTGCCCGGCGTTGATGAGGGGATGCGCAATGCTGCGGGATTTTTCATTGCAGAGCCTGTTCATGGGGCTTCTGGTCGCCTTTGTCGGTTTCGCGAGTTCGTTTTCGGTCGTGCTGCAAGGGCTGGAAGGGGCGGGCGCCAGCCATGCCCAGTCGGCGTCGGGCCTGATGGCGCTTTCGATTGGCATGGGGCTGTGCGGTGTTGTCATTTCGGCGGTTACGCGCATGCCGGTCAGCGTTGCCTGGTCGACGCCGGGTGCCGCGCTGATGGCGACCAGCGGCGCTTTGCCCGGCGGGTTCAACGCGGCCGTCGGCGCATTTCTGATCTCGGCGGTGCTGATCATCGTCGCCGGTCTGGTGAGGCCGGTCGGGCGCGCGATCTCCGCTATTCCCGCCCCGCTTGCCAATGCGATGCTGGCCGGCGTGTTGCTGGCGCTGTGTTTCGCGCCGGTCGAGGCGGTGAAGTTCTCGCCGCTTCTGGCCCTGCCGATCGTGGCGGCCTGGGTGATCGTCGGGGCCTTCAACCGGCTGATGGCGGTGCCGGCAGCCCTTCTCGCTTTCGTCGCCGTGCTGATCTTCGGCGTCGATATCGGCGGCGAGGCGTGGTCGGGCGTGTTCCGCAACGCCTTTGCCGCGCCGGTCTGGGTGACGCCGCATTTCTCGCTTCAGGGCGCGATCTCGCTGGCGCTGCCGCTGTTCATCGTCACCATGGCCTCGCAGAACATTCCGGGCGTGGCGATCCTGAATATCAACGATTACCGTCCTTCGGCCGGCCGCATGTTTTCGGCAACCGGATTGGCGACGCTGTTGATCGCGCCCTTCGGCGGGCACGGGGTCAATCTGGCGGCAATCACGGCTGCCATGTGCGCGGGCCCGGATGCGCATGCCGATCCGAAACGGCGCTATTGGGCCGCGATCGTCGCCGGGGTTGGCTATATCGTACTCGGCCTGTTCAGCGGGCTCGTCGTCGCGCTTGTCTCGCTGGCGCCGCCGGTGCTGATCGAGGCGGTGGCTGGCCTTGCCCTGATCGGAGCGTTCGGGGGCGCGGTTCTGGGCGCGTTCAAGGAGCCGGATGCGCGCGAGGCGGCGGCGATCACTTTTCTGGTTGCGGCTTCCGGCGTAGGCTTCTTCGGTATTTCCGGCGCATTCTGGGGTCTTTTTGCCGGGCTGTTGATTCACGGCCTCAAGGGATGGGCGGCGCGGCGCGGTCGCGTCTGAGCGATGATTGTTTGAGATTGCAATTCGGCACGGATGCAGCTAAGGAACGATCATGATCAGGTTTGCGAACACACAAAAGGCAGATAATTCGCGCGGCACCTTTGCCGCCGCGTCAGCCATGCGCGACCTGAACTCGCTTCTTCTTCTCGGCCTTAACGGCGGTTGCCGGGTCCTTTGAGGAGCGCCCGGCGGCCGGAAAGCCGTCCTGGCACAAGCGCTCCCCACCCCATCCCTGAATATGAAGATCAAGGCCGCTATTGCGCGTGGAGCGTTAACAAGCGCCGGAGTTGAGGATAAAATGGACGTGAAAACCACCGCCAAAGGCATGCCGTTCGCGGCGCAGAAATACCAGCCCTATCAGCAGATCGACATGTCCGACCGGAAATGGCCGTCGAAACGCATCGAAAAGGCGCCGATCTGGTGCTCTGTCGATCTGCGCGACGGCAACCAGGCCCTGGTTGATCCGATGGGGCATGACCGCAAGGCCCGGATGTTCCAGCTGTTGCTCGATATGGGCTTCAAGGAAATCGAGATCGGGTTTCCCTCCGCATCCCAGACCGATTTCGACTTCGCCCGCTGGTGTGTCGAAAACGGCAATGTCGGCGACGATGTCTCGTTGCAGGTGCTGGTGCAGTGCCGCCCGGAACTGATCACCCGCACATTCGAATCGCTGGAAGGCGCGGTCCGTCCGATCGTGCATTTTTATAACTCCACCAGCGAGTTGCAGCGCCGGGTCGTGTTCGGCAAGGATGTGGCGGGCATTCGCCAGATCGCCGTCGATGCGGCAAAGATGATTACCGACATGGCGGCAAAGGCCGGCGGCGGCTACCGGTTCGAATATTCGCCGGAAAGCTTTACCGGGACCGAGCTGGAAGTCGCGCTGGAAATCTGCAATGCGGTGATCGAGGTGGTCAGGCCGACGCCCGATAACAAGCTGATCATCAACCTGCCCTCGACCGTCGAAATGTCGACGCCGAACATTTATGCCGACCAGATCGAGTGGATGTGCCGCAATCTCGACAATCGTGAAAACCTGATCGTGTCCGTGCATCCGCATAATGATCGCGGCACGGGCGTCGCCGCTGCCGAAATGGGCGTTCTGGCCGGCGCCGACCGGATCGAAGGCACGCTGTTCGGCAATGGCGAGCGCACCGGCAATGTCGATATCGTCACGCTGGCGCTCAACATGTTCACCCAAGGGGTCGATCCGGAACTGGACTGCTCGGATATCGAGCGGATCAAGGAAGTCTACGAATATTCCAACCAGATGGTGATCCCGGAGCGCCATCCCTATGTCGGCGAACTGGTCTACACCGCCTTTTCCGGCTCGCACCAGGATGCGATCAACAAGGGCATGAAGGCGATCAAGGTCGCCAACAAGCCGCAATGGGAAGTGCCCTATCTGCCGATCGATCCGCAGGATGTCGGCCGTACCTACGAGGCGATCATCCGCATCAACTCGCAGTCCGGCAAGGGCGGTCTCGCCTATATCCTGCAATCCGACCACGGCATCAACATGCCGCGCGGCCTGCAGGTCGCATTCCGCGAGCACGTGCAGAAGATCACCGATGAAGAGGGCCGCGAGCTTCCCTCGAAGCGGATCTACGATGTGTTCATGGAAAAATATGTCGAGCAGCCGAACGGGCGTATCAGGTTCGTTGATCACCAGACCTATCCGCAGGGCCAGGCCAAGGGCCAGCGCGTCGTGATGGGGGAGATCGAGGATAATGGCGTTGCCAAACGCATCGAGGCCAGGGGCAACGGCCCGGTGGACGGTTTCGTCAACGCGCTTTCCGCCTATCTCGGCATTGCGCTGTCGGTCGAGGACTATTCAGAGCACTCGCTGAACCACGGCTCGGATGCCAAGGCAATCGCCTATGTCGAGGTCGCCTATGACGGCGGCAAGATGTATGGCGTCGGCATCAACACCAATATCGTGGCTGCGTCGCTGGAAGCGATCGTGTCTGCGGCGAACCAGATCGTGGCCGCGCGGTAAGGCGCGCTCGAATATCCGCTGAAGGCCGGTCGCGCAACGCGTGGCCGGCCTTTGCTTTAGAGCTTGAGATAGGCGGCCTTGGCAAGGTCGGGCATGTTGGCATCGGAAGAGGGGCCAACGACGGCAACGAGCGTGCGTTCGCCCTGCCACCACGAAACGGTGAGATTGTCGCGGATGGTCTCCTGCACATCCGTCACCTCGTTTTCAGGCGAGGCGGGGCGGGCCATCACGAACACCGAAAGCAGGTCGCCGGCGGCGTTGCGGTAAAACAGTTCGATGCCGGGTGCGCCATCGATCGCGACGACCCTCGTGCCCTCGAAGATCGAAGCGCCTTCATCGAAAGTGGGGACCGCCATGTCGATGCCGATCGTACGCTGGACGAGTTCGGCGAAGGCTGCGGGGTCGTCCGGTCCGACGTCAACCAGCGGCTGATATTTGCGGCCGAAAACCCGGAAGCTTGCGCAAACATCGTCGATCCAGTCGGTGGGTTGCTCGAGCGAAAGATCGACCACGTGAGAGGCGCTGGAATCCCGCGAAAGGCTGGCGCCGACGGCGACGCCGATACCCAGAAACGCCGCGCACACCATCGACGCCATCCATCGGCGGCGATGCGGGCCTGCTGCCCTTTTCGGTCTGCTCTTAATGACTGCGGAATCCATCACGACCTTGAAACTCTCGATCGCATACGTGATATATCCATGGCTGGTCAACCCCTCGACCGGACCGTATGCTGGCGCGATATTGCCTTGTGTAAATGGCGGAAACAAGGGTCGTGCGGCGTTTCACCCGGCGGAAAGCATATATAATTATTCCGCAATCCGCTGTTGTTGTGGTTTCCTGGCGGAATATGGCCGAAATATGGCTGGCGCTCGCGAGCCGGTTGCTTTATCTTCGTGCCAACAGGACAATAAAATGAAGGGGAGGATGAGATCTTGATCAACGTTTGGCGGAAAGCAGAGTAACAAACAAAGCCATGATCGAAACCCAAAGCGGCGCAGCAGCAACGAGACAGGCGATTATCTCCGCAGCCCTCCGGCTTTTTGGAGAATATGGTTATAACGCTGTTTCTACACGTAAAATCGCGGAATTGTCGGAAGCAAATATCGGCAGTATCGCCTATCACTTCGGCGGCAAACCGGGGCTTATGCGCGCCTGTGCCCTTTATGTGATCGAGATTGCGGAAAACAATATCGGCAGCGCGATGCTGGAGCCGATTTCGGACAGGATGACGCCGGCCGAAGCGAGGGAGGAGTTGATCGAGTTGCTGCTGCGACTGGTTCGGCCGATGACCCCCAATTACGACGAGGACGAGGTTTCGGCGTTCATCATGCGCTACATCTCGCTTCCGAGCGAGGCATTCGACCTGCTGTTCACCCGGTTCATTCAACCCCTGCATAATCATTTGCGGCAATTGCTGGCGCGCGCCACCGGCCAGGATGAGGGCAGCGAGGACGTGGCGATCCTGACCTTCACCCTGCTCGGGCAGTCGCAGTATTTCAAGATTTGTCGCCATATCGTGCAGCGCAGCCTCGACTGGGACGGCATAGGCATGGATGAGTGCGCGAAACTGCGCAAGGCCGTCAGCTTGAATGTCAACGCAATCGTCGATGCCTACACCACGCCTGCCGTGCGCCGTTCACATATCCATCAGCTTGCGGTGTAGGAAAAGCTGAACTCGCTTTCCGGCTCGATGATGCCGCTGGTTGCGCTCAGCATGTGGCGGCGGCATTGCATTTCGAATGAGCCGGGCCTGCCGCTGACCGAGATAAGATTGAAGCCGGACGGCGGCTTCTTTCCGCCCGCTCCCTGACCGGCGGCCGCAATGCCGATCACCGGGGTTTTACCGTGTCGCGTTTCGATGAAATGCACCGTGTTGAGATGGGTATGGCCGTGAAGCACCAGTTCGCAGCCGCCGGTGGCAATCATTGCCCGGAACCGGCGAATGCCGAGCAGGCGCTTGTGGCGGGCCGCGGCGGTGCGCACGGGGGGGTGATGGATCATGACGATCCGGAACAGGTCTTCCTCTCCGGCCTGGCGGAGAAGCTCGGCGGTCTTGCGGGCTTGGTTGCCCTCGAAGGAGCCGATCGCCAGAAACGGCGGCGATGGAATGGCCGATGAGCAACCGATGATGGCGACAGGCCCACGCCTGCGGATATAGGGGAACGTCATCCGGCCCTGATGCTCGCCTTCGGCGTCATCGCCTTCCATATAGTCTCCCCACGCCTTCGCAATCTTGGCATAGGCGCCGCCGACATAGGCATCGTGATTGCCCGGCACCAGCGATACTTCGTGCGGCGGCCCGACGCTTCTGAGCCATTCGGCGGCGATTTCTATTTCCTTGGTGGTGGCGAGATTGACCAGATCGCCGGTGATCGCAAGGTGATCGGGGTTTTCGTCCGCGATCGCCAGCAGCAGGTTATCGAGCGTGTCCTTGCCGAGATGTTTCCGGCGGTTGCGATGCCAGTTGAAGAAACCGGTTATCCGCTTGGAAAACAGTTCCTTTGGCGATAGGCGCGGGAGCGGTCCGAGATGGATGTCGGAAATATGGGCTATTGTGTACATACAGTCTTCTTAGCTTTCCGCCGCCGCTGAAACAAGCAGACCCTGACCGGGAGGAACGGTTCCGCTTTTTCTGAAATGCGGAACCGTTCCATCTGTTCATCCCACCGCATTTTCGCGGAGACCAGGAGAGCGCACCTGGCTGCGAGAAGCCTTATCCGCGCCCGTGCGGCGCGTCGAGGTCGAGCAGGGGCCCCTCGGGCACGATGCCGGTCGGGTTGATGGTCTTGTGCGAGCCGTAATAGTGGCGCTTGATGTGTTCGATGTTGACTGTCTCGTTGACGCCCGGGACCTGATAAAGTTCGCGCAGATAGCCCGAGAGGTTGGGATAGTCGGCAATCCGTCTCAGATTGCACTTGAAGTGGCCGACATAGACCGGATCGAAGCGCACCAGCGTGGTGAAAAGCCGCCAGTCGGCCTCGGTCAGCCGGTCGCCCATCAGATAGCGGTTGTCGCCGAGCCGGTCTTCCAGCATGTCGAGCGTTTCGAACAGCTTCGTCACATTTTCCGAATAGGCTTCCTGCGTCGTCGCAAAACCGGCCTTGTAGACGCCGTTATTGACCGCGTCGTAGACCACCGCGTTGATCTCGTCGATGCCATCGCGCAGGTCCTCAGGGTAGAAGTCGGCTTCATTGCCGGTCAGGTGGTCGAAGGCGCCGTTGAACATGCGGATGATTTCCGCTGATTCGTTCGAGACGATCGTCTCGCGCTTCCTGTCCCAGAGAACGGGCACGGTGACGCGGCCTGAATATTTCGGATCGGCTTTGACGTAGACTTGCCAGAGATAGTCGGCGCCGTTCACCTTGTCCTTCGTGCCGCCATCGCGGTTTTTGAATTCCCAGCCGTTTTCAAGCATCAGCGGATCGACGATCGAGACGTCGATATAGTCCTCAAGTCCCTTGAGCTTGCGAAAGATCAGCGTGCGGTGAGCCCAGGGACAGGCAAGTGCGACATAAAGGTGATAGCGACCTTTCTCCGCCGCAAACCCGCCTTCGCCATCAGGGCCGGCGCTGCCATCGGCGGTGATCCAGTTCCTGAATTTCGAGTTTTCGCGCTTGAATTTGCCGCCCGTCTTGTCGGTGTTGTACCAGACGTCCTTCCAGACGCCATCTACCAGCATACCCATTGGCTTGTTCCTTTCATTCGGCTTGCCCTTTTACATACGGCGCGGTTGTCGCTTTGCCAGCCCTGAAACCATTGACAGTGTGTTGCATACCCCTCTGGGGCTGCCGTTTTCGGCGCGACCGGTCTGGACGGCTGCGGCATTTCCTGCTAGTGGCGATCGAAACGCAAATACGGAAATTGTCATGCGGGACCTGCGACGACGCTGATTAGAAGTTCAGACCGGATTTTTCTCCGGCCCCTAAATCATGCGTTCTCCAGACAGGTTCAGCCGCCAATGACGAGTGAATTGCGTTACCTCCCGGAAGAGACTTCCCACGACGCCGCCATCGAAGACATCAATGCCGAGGCATTCGGTCCGGCGCGCTACGTGCGCGCGGCGGCCCGTATCCGCGAGCAGGGACCGCACGATCCCTTATTGTCGTTCGTCTGCCTGGATGGTGACGAGGTCATCGCCTCGGTGCGGATGACGCCGGTTTTTGCCGGTGAGGCGAAGGGGCACATGCTCGGCCCGCTCGCGGTCAAGCCGTCGCACAAGAATCGCGGTATCGGCCGGCATCTGGTGAAGATCGCGGTTCAGGCTGCAAGGGAAGTCGGCTCGGAAGTTGTGATCCTGGTCGGCGATCCGCCGTATTACGGCCCTCTCGGCTTCCTCCCGATCGTCCCACCGACACTGCGATTGCCGGGGCCGGTCGATTACCGGCGCGTTCTGGCTGCTGCCCTTGTCGATGGCGTCGAGGCGAAGCTTATCGGGATCATGCGTTTTCGCGGATAGGGCTTTTCAGTTTCCTCGGATATCTGCCGTTAGCGAAACCCTCCCAGCCGCAAGCTCCGAATTCTCGGAAAGGGTTCACCCCTCTCTGCCCCTGTCGGGGCATCTCTCCCTCAAGGGGAGAGATCGTGGTTGCGAACGATCGCGTCAAACCGCCGCTCACATTCTTACCACATATCCAAAAGGCTGCCTCAGTTCCGCCCCTCGCGCCACCACGTGGCGGAGATCAGCGCCAGAAGTGCTGCAAGGCCCAGCAGGCCGTTGAACAGCGGCAGCGAGCGGATGCTTTCAAGCCGTGTGTCGGCGGTCTTCACAATTGGCATATAGCTGTCATTGCCGGCTCTCAGCGGGCCGTTGACGACCCGGATCGGCGGCATGCCGTCGGCAATGCGCTGCGTCAGTCCGCCGGTCTCCTGTGAAAGCGGGGCGAGCGTCGCGGTGGTCGAGATCATCGCCTTGAATTCCGGCGCGTCCGGATCGCCGACATTGACGAGGCGCTGAAGATCGCCGTTGGCGACGGTGAACAGCCCCATTTCATCGACGCGGGCCTCTCCCCGGTAGAGACCCGGTTCTGCTTCGGAAAGCGGTACGGTGATGCTCTGGCCCGAAGGCGTGGTGACGACGGCGTCCGGGGCTCTCTCGTCCATCGTCTGGCGGGTGATTGCGAGCGTATCGCCGTTCACCGTGGCCGAAAGCGTTTCCTCCTCCAGCGCCGGTTCCTTCATCAGCCAGTGGGCGATCCGGCGGTAGAGCGGTACATAGGGGCCGCCGCCCTCGAAACCGCGCGCCCACAGCCAGCCCTGGTCGGACAGAAATTCGGCAACGCGGCCTTCGCCCTCGCGCGAAAGCACCAGAAGCGGCGCGCCATCGGCGGTCATGACGGTTTCCCCGCGCGCCGGACCCACGGGAATGGAGCGGAACCACCGTCCCCAGGCCGGCGGTGTGGACGCGCTGCCGGGCAGGTCGCGGGTGACCGGATGGCGCTCGCCAGTTTCGGAGATTTCGGGATAGAAGCCGCCCTCGGCAAGATCGCCGGTGGGGATCGCAGGCAGCACGGCGGAAAGCGGCGTGTCGGCGATCGAATCAGGGCCCGCGATCTCCGGTCCCGCCGCCACCAGCAGCGCGCCGCCATTCAGCACATATTGAGCGATATTGTCGTAATAGAGCAGCGGCAGCACGCCGCGGTTCTGGTAGCGGTCGAAGATGATCAGGTCGAAATCGTCGATCTTGTCGATGAACAGTTCGCGGGTTGGAAAGGCGATCAGCGAAAGTTCGTTGATCGGCGTGCCGTCCTGTTTTTCCGGTGGGCGCAGAATGGTGAAATGCACAAGGTCGACCGAGGCGTCGGATTTCAACAGGTTGCGCCAGGTGCGCTCGCCCGAATGCGGTGATCCCGATACCAGCAGCACCCTGAGGTTCTCGCGAATACCCTCGATGATCTGGACGGCGCGGTTGTTGATGGTGGTCAGTTCGCCATCGACGGGAGCGACCGAGAGTTCGAGAATGTTCTCGCCGCCGTTCTCAATGTCGAAGACATAACGCGTCGGCAGGTTTGTGCCAACCAGCATTTCGGCTGCGACCTCGCCGTTGATGCGGGCCGTTACCTTGGCCGGTCCGCTTGTGTGCTCGTCCACCGGCCCGTCATCGACAACGGTGAATTCCACCGGCAGGCTGTCGCCGACGAGGCCGAAGCGGGGCGCCTCGTTGATCTCGATACGGCGGTCATATTCGCTGTCGGTTCCGGTCACCAGGGTATTGAGCGGGATTGCGCCCGGAAGGCCGCCGGCGTCATCCGGCAGGTCGTGGATCTGGCCGTCGGTGATCAGGAAGGCGGCGCCCAGACGGCTCGGCGGCACATCGCGCACGGCTTCTGACAGGGCTGCGAAGGCGAGCGTTTCGGCGCGGCCGTTTTCGTCTGCGGTGACGACATCGACCAGCCGGGGCTCCAGCATCGGGTCGTCGGCAAGCCGTGCCTGAAGGGCGGCAAGCGCGTCGTCCGTCTGGCCCTGGCGCTCTTCGGTCAACTGGCTCTGGCTGCGGTCGACCACGATCGGCACGATGGTTGTCAGCGCCGAGCGCTCCTCGCGGCTGATTGTCGGGTTGGCAAGCGCGGTCACCAGCAACAGCCCGGCCGCGGCCCTGAGCGTGGTAGCCCGCATGCGGGCAAGATAGCCGGCCGCCATCAGCGCCAGCACGAAGGCGAGCGCGATATAGATGGCCCAGAGCGGCAGCAGCGGTGCGAAGGTCAGCGCCATTATTGTCCCAGCCTTTCCAGGAGGGCAGGGACGTGCACCTGGTCGGCCTTGTAATTGCCGGTCAGCATGTACATCACGATGTTGACGCCGGTTCGGAAGGCATATTGGCGCTGCGTCGGATTTTCCGGCACGGTCGGCAGCATCGGCGTCGAATCGGGATTGATCGCCCAGGCGCCGGCGAAATCATTGCCGGTGATCAGGATCGGCGAGACGCCGTCGCCGCCGCTCGAGACGATATTGCCGACTGCATCCTCGCCGGCGCGGGCTTCGACCCAGAGCGGCGAGCCGTCGTAGCGGCCGGGGAAATCGGAGAGCAGATAGAATGACCGGGTCAGCACATGATCGTCCGGCACGGGCTCCAGCGGCGGCACGTCGATATTGTCGAGTATCTGGCGCAGCCGCGCCGTATTCGGGCTGACGGCATTCTGGCCGAGCGGCGAATACTGGTCGCGGGTGTCGAACAGCACGGTGCCGCCATTGCGCATATAGGCCTCGATCCCGGCAATCGCCTCTTGCGACGGCATCGGCGCGGTGGCCGAGATCGGCCAGTAGATCAGCGGATAGAACGCCAGTTCCTCGCTGGCCGGATCGACCCCCACCGGATCGCCGGGCTCCAGCGCCGTGCGGTAGGAGATGTAGTCGGACAGGCCCTTCAGGCCGCGCTCGGATATCCGGTCGACCTCATCCTCGCCGGTGACGACATAGGCGAGATGGGTCTCGTAAAGCAGATCGGCGATTGCCGCATCGTCGCCCTGGGCGTGAACCGGCGGCGGCGCCCCGAGATAAAGCGGGATTGCAAGGGCGCAGGCGGCGAGTACCGCAACGGGCATGGCGGCCCGGCGCGGACGCAGCGTCCGGAACGCACCGTTCATGGCCATCATGACAAAGCCGTCGATGATCAGCAGCACCATTGCGGCGGCGAGAAGCCAGGGCTTCAGGCTGAAGGCGCGTGCATTGCCGATCGGCTCGGTCCTGACCGCATCGCCAAAGCCCGTTGTGTCGACCGGCGAGAGCTGATCGGACGACTGGAACAGGTTCAGCGCCGTGAAGCCGTCCGGCGAGCCGTAAAGGCCGGGCGGATGTTCCGCCGTTGCCACGGCCGGTTCGCCGGGTACGGCAAGCGGTTTGGCGTTCGACACATCGCTGGTAAGCGTCCCGTTGGCGGCCAGCAGCCGATAGGGCGAAAGCAGGGCCACAGTCCCGGTCTCCCCCTCTTCGGCCTGGCTGGCGCGTGACAGGTTGACGATCCGGCGCAGCATTTCCACGAAATATCCGGAGATCGGCAGGTTCGACCAGTTGGGATCGGCGGAGGTATGGAACAGCACGATCCGGCCGTCGCCGAGCGCGCCCTCGGTCACCAGCGGCGTTCCGTCGGCAAGGCTTGCCCAGGTGTGATCGGAAAGCGTTGGCGCGGGTTCGGCCAGCACCTGACGGGTGACGGTGATGTCGTCTGGAACCGGCAATCCGTAGAAAGGACTGTCGGGCGGAAACGGCGCCAGCGGCTGCGGCTCGCTCCAGCTCATCGCGCCACCGAATGCCCGCGCGCCGGAACGCAGCCGCACCGGCAGAAGACTGTCATCCCCGGAAGCGGCGGCAAGCCGCGGGCCTGCAAAACGCACCAGCGTACCGCCGGCCTCTACCCATTGCTGAAGCTCGGCATGGGCTTCCTCGGGCAGTGTGCCGACATCGCTCAGGATCATGACGGACGGATTGCGGTCAATCAGCGCCGCGATTTCCTCCGTCAGGGTCGCAGCGTCGCTCGAAATCAGATCGGCATAGGGCGAGAGCGCCTGACGCAGGTAATAGGCAGAGGAAAGAAGCGGCTGGGCATCGTTTGCCGGGCTGCCCGATATCAGCGCCACCCGGCGTCTCTTGAAGCCGTCATCGAGAAGCTGGACCGCGCCGGCATTGCTGGCGCCGTCGACCGAGACCCTGGCGAAATCGTTGCGAACCTCGAACGGCGCGCGGATTTCCGTGGTCGCGGCCCTTGCGCCTGCCGCAAAGATCAGCGGGGCCGTGGCGATCACCCGACCCTGAAGATCGTAGGCGTCGACCGTCATCTCTGCCTGCGCGCCGGCTTCGGCCCGCGTTGCGGTGATCCGGCTTGCGGTCGCGTCGTTGCGGACGTCAGTGAGGGCGACCGGCAGCGCGCGGGGGGCGCTCAGCACGATGTTGTCCTCGGCGGAGGACAGCATGGAAAACGCGGTTGCGTCATCCGGTTCGGCCAGGCCATCGCTGATGAAGGCGACGGTTGCCGGCGGGGTCTCGCCGAAGGCCTCGGAAAGCGCTGTTGCGGCGGCAAGCCGGTCGGGCCGGGCGGCGCGCGGTTCGGCGGCGGCGAGGCGGCGGCGCGCCTCGGTTGCCGAAACCGGGCTCGGATCATTGGCGGTCTCGGCGGTGAACGCCATCATGATCGGCTGGTCGGCATCGGCGGCAGCGTCGATCAGCGTTTCGGCGGCGCGGGTTCGCGCCTTCCAGTCCTCGGCGCTGGCCCAGCCATTGTCGATCAGCAGCGCCAGCGGGCCGCCGGTCGCAATCGCGGTGCGCTCGGGATCGATCACCGGATTGGCGATCGCGAGGATCACCAGCGCGGCCAGCGCCATGCGCAGCAATGTCAGCCACCACGGGCTCTTCGCCGGCGTCTCGTCGCGTCTGGCAAGCCGCAGCAGGATCGCAAGCGGCGGAAACACCTCGCGGCGCGGGCGCGGCGGCGTCAACTTCAACAGCCACCAGATTGCCGGAAGCACCGCCAGCGCGGCCAGAATGAGCGGGCTTGCAAACTCCATCACCGCACCCCTTTGCCGAGGCCGGACAGGCGCAAATGGACGGCGGTCAGCGCTTCGGAGGCGGGGCGGTCGGTGTGATGGGTCACGAACGACCAGCCGGAATGACGCGCGGTATCGGCAATCGCCTGCCGGCGAGTGCGATACTCCGAGAGATAGGCGTCCTTCAGGCTTTCGGCGCGGCCGAGCGTCAGTTCGCGGCCGGTTTCGGGATCGGAGAAAGCCGTGCGGCCGCTATAGGGGAAACTCTCCTCGGCGGGGTCCGCCACTTCAACGAGATGCGCCCGCAGGCCGCGCTCGGACAGCGGCGTGATCTGCGAAAACAGGGCATCCGGGGCATCCAGGAAATCGCCGATCATCACCAGTTCCGAGGGACCGCGCATCATCCGGGTCTGCGGCAGTTCGGCCGGAATTTCGGATGCCGTCGCCAGCGCATGGGCAAGTTTTTCGGCGCCGTTTCTGTTGGAGATTGGCTCCATCAGGCCGGGGTAGCCGACGCGTTCGCCGGAGCGCAGCAGGGTTTCGGCAAGAGCCAGCAGGATCACCAGCGCGCGATGTTCCTTGGAAACCGGGGCAAGCTCCGAGCGGAAATGCATCGACGGGCTGAGATCGGCGAACAGCCAGACGGTGTGGGCTGCCTCCCATTCCATGTCGCGGACATAGATATGGTCGTCGCGCGCAGAACGCCGCCAGTCGATGCGCATCATCGATTCGCCCGGCGCATAGGGTCTGAATTGCCAGAAATTCTCGCCCGGCCCCCGCCGCCTGCGTCCGTGCCAGCCTGAAATCACGGTATTGGCGATCCGCCTTGCCTCGATCAGGCAATCCGGCAGCAGGGCCGCACGCCGCCTGCCCTCGGCAAGGGCCGAATTGCGGGCGGTTGGCGGTGTCGTTTGTCCGATTGCAGCCAATGGCAAGCCTGTCAGTTGAGATCGCGCTTGGCGATTGCGGCGATGACGTCGGTCACGGTGGTTCCCTCCGCCCGGGCGGAGAAGGTCAGCGCCATGCGATGCTGCAGCACCGGGCCGGCAAGCGCGCGCACATCATCGACGGAGGGCGCGAGCCGGCCCTCGTAGAGCGCCCTTGCGCGCGCCGTCAGCATCAGCGACTGGCCGGCACGCGGGCCGGGACCCCAGGCAACGTCGCGGTCGGTATCGGCATGGCCTTCGCCGGGACGCGCGGCGCGCACCAGCGCAAGGATCGCCTCCAGTACGCTTTCGCTCACCGGCATCTTGCGGATCAGCGTCTGGATTTCCATCAGCCGCGCGGCGCTCAGCACAGGGCTTGCGGTTTCTTCCACCGCACCCGTGGTTTCGAGCAGGATGCGACGTTCGGAGGCGAGGTCGGGATAATCGACATTGACCTGCAACAGAAACCGGTCGAGCTGGGCTTCGGGCAACGGATAAGTGCCTTCCTGCTCCAGCGGGTTCTGGGTGGCGAGCACGTGGAACGGTCGCGGCAAATTATAATGCTGGCCGGCGATGGTGACGGCATATTCCTGCATCGACTGCAGCAGCGCAGACTGGGTGCGCGGCGAGGCGCGGTTGATTTCGTCGGCCATCAGCAATTGCGCAAACACAGGTCCCTTGATGAAACGGAAGGCGCGGCGGCCGGCCTCGCTTTCCTCCAGCACTTCCGAACCCAGAATATCGGAGGGCATCAGGTCGGGGGTGAACTGGATGCGGTTGCTGTCAAGGCCGAGCACGGTGCCGAGCGTGGATACCAGCTTGGTCTTGGCAAGCCCGGGCACGCCGACCAGCAGCGCATGGCCGCCGGACAGGATCGCAAGCAGCACGTTCTCGACCACGCTTTCCTGTCCGTAGATGACTTTCGACACTTCTTCGCGCACGATCCTGATATCGGCGAGCGCCCTTTCGGCTTCCGCCACGATCCCGTGCGTTTCTTCTGTGTCAATCGCGCCCATTCACATGTCTCCATGGCCCATGGCCAGTTCGGGTCTCAGGCGGCGAAATGGTGGAGCGCTGCCTGTCGGGAAAGGATAATCACCTGCGGGCGGCTGACAAGCCGGTTTGAAATGACTATTTCGAGAGGAGGCCAGTTTGGCCCTGAAAGTGAGACGGAAAAATGACGCAAGGCAACATAGCGGGCGATGCCGGCGGGCTGGCCTCGGCTATCACCCGCCAGCTTGACGGCGGCACATTGCGCAAGCCGGCGCCCGTGGATGCGTGGGAACCGGCGTTCTGTGGCGATATCGACATGGAAATCCGCGGTGACGGGGCCTGGTTGTATCAGGGGTCGCCAATCGGCCGCGCGGCTCTGGTCCAGCTTTTCTCTACCGTGCTGCGTAAGGACGAAGACGGCGAGACCTATCTGGTGACGCCGGTGGAAAAACTCCGGATCAGGGTCGAGGACGCCCCGTTCATCGCCGTCGGGATGGAGGTCGAGGGTGTGGGAGACAGCCGGACGCTGGTGATTCGCACCAATATGGGCGATTTGGTCGAGGCCGGTCCCGACCATCCGTTGCGCTTCGATGCCAGCGGCGATGATGACGGGCTGAAGCCCTATGTGCTGGTGCGCGGCCGGCTTGAGGCGTTGTTTTCGCGGGCGCTGACCTATGACCTGATGGCGCTTGGCGAGGAAATCGAGATCGAAGGCCGGGCGATGTTCGCGATTCGCGCCGGCGGCGCTGCGTTTCCGGTCATGGATATGGCCGCGTTGGAGCAACGCCTGTGAAGGAAACACCATTTGCCGCAGGCGCTTTCCGGGAACGCGCGCTTCGCCAGCGCGGCCGGCCGTCGGAACATGCATGGCGCGATCACGGCGATCACAAGCTCAATCCCGATCTGTTCGCCTATTACGAAGACCTGGATATGCGCGCGGCCGCCGTGCTGGTGCCGGTGGTCGACTATGGCGACGAGGCGCGGGTGATCTTCACCCGGCGCACGACGAAACTGCGCAAGCATTCCGGCCAGATCGCCTTTCCGGGCGGCTCGATCGATCCGGACGACCGTTCGCCGGAAGATGCGGCGCTGCGCGAAAGCGAGGAGGAAATCGGACTTGCCCGCCATTTCGTCCAGCCGGTCGCCCGCTTGCCGGATTATCTCGCGGGCAGCGGCTTCCGGATCACGCCGATTCTTTCGGTGGTGCGCCCGGGCTTTTCCCTGAACATCAATCCCGATGAGGTCGATGCGGTGTTCGAAGTTCCGCTCGGCTTCATGATGGACCCCGCCAACCATGCCCGGGGCACCGCGATGCTGGGCGGAAGTATGCGGCAATATTACGAAATCAAGTTCGGCGACCACCGGATCTGGGGGATAACCGCCGGCATCGTCAGGACAATTTACGAAAGGCTTTACGCGTGATCGAGCTTGGCAGTCAGGACTGGTTCAACGACGACCGGCTCAGGAAGGTTCTGCGCCTTCTCAACGGCGACGGCGGCGAAACCCGTATTGTCGGCGGCGCGGTGCGCAATGCGCTGATGGGCGTTCCGGTCGGCGATACCGATCTTGCGACAACGCTTTTGCCCGACGCCGTCATCGCCCGTGCCAGGGAAAGCGGCATGAAGGCGATCCCGACCGGCATCGATCATGGCACGGTGACGGTGGTCTGTGACGGCAAGCCGTTCGAGGTGACCACGCTTCGCGCCGACGTCGAGACCTTCGGCCGCCATGCGACCGTGCGCTTCGGCACGGACTGGGCCGAGGATGCCGCGCGGCGCGACTTCACCATCAACGCGCTCTATGCCGATGCCGATGGCAAAATCCATGATCCCGTCGGTGGGCTTGGCGATATCGAGACCAAGACGGTGCGGTTCATCGGCGAGGCCGAAACGCGGATCCGGGAGGATTATCTCAGGATCCTGCGGTTTTTCCGGTTCTTCGCCTGGTATGGCGGCGGCAGGCCGGATGCGGAGGGTCTGCGCGCTTCGGTTCGCGCGCGCGACGGTCTTGCCTCGCTTTCGGCCGAGCGGGTGTGGGCCGAGACGAAGAAGCTGCTCGCCGCCCGTGACCCGTCGCGCGCGCTGTTATGGATGCGCCAGACAGGCGTTCTGACCGCGATCGTGCCGGAGAGCGAGAAATGGGGGATCGACGCTATTCCCGCGCTGATCGATTGCGAAGCCTCGCTCGGCTGGCGGCCGGACCCGTATCTGCGGCTCGCCGCGATCATTCCGCCCTATGATGTCCGCGTCACGGAACTCGCCGATCGGCTCAGGCTCTCCAATGCCGAGCGCGCGCTCCTGCTCGCCTTCGCGACAGCGCCGGCGTTAAGCGGTGCGACCACAGCGCCAGCATTGCGGAAGTTGCTTTACCGCAATGGCAGGGGCGGTATTCTGATCAGGCTGAAACTGGCGCTGGCCACGGTGCGCGGAAAAGCGGGCGCGGGCGATCTCGATGCCGCGGGCGAGGCCGGCAGGCTCGGGCAACTGGTCGGTCTGGCGGAGACATGGGAAAAGCCGCAGATGCCGCTTTCGGGCGGGGATATTGTTGCCGCCGGCGTGTCGGCGGGGCCGCAGGTCGGGGATTATCTGAAGAAACTGGAGGAATGGTGGGTTGACGGCGACTTCAAGGCTGACCGGGCAGCGCTTGCTGCCCGGCTTGAGACGCTTCGGGCGGGCAAGGCCTAGACCTGTTCCTCGTCCTTCACGCGCGCCTTGATGTTTTCGACCATGTTCTCGCGAATAATGGTCTCGCCATGGGTTGTCCTCAAATGCTCGACGGCGCGACGGACGACCTCCGCCTCCTCGTCCGCGCGGGCATGAAAGGTGCAACCGGGTACGAGTGAACCGCAATCAAAACGTTTCATGGTATCCTCCTTTGGATTGGCCTCCCTGCCGCAAAGGCCGGGAGGTCTTTCTCAAATGCCGCGAAAGCGCGGCAGTAGAGCCCGGACGGAGCCGCACGGGGCGGCTCCCCATTTCAATGCTGGGCCCAGGTTTCAAACACAGCCGAGCTTTCGCAGGGCCGGCCATGCCGGCGGGCGATATGGGCTGCGTATGCGCTGTCGTCGGTGACCGCAACCTTATGGGGTTTCGGCTTCTGATGGTCCGACGGCTTTCTGTCTTCCTTGATTTCGACTTTCTTCGTCATTGTTCAGCTCCTCCCGAACAAGTTTGCAATCAAGTCTTACATTGACGTGGTGCAGGGAGCCCATGAATGCAAGGCGAACAAGGCGATTCTTTGATGAAAAATTAACTATATCGATTTAGGTTCAAGGCCATCGCGTGACAGGCGGCAGCGAGGACAGGATCGCCTCGATATTGCCCCCGGTTTTGAGCCCGAAAACGGTGCCGCGGTCATAGAGAAGATTGAACTCGACATAGCGCCCGCGACGGATCAACTGCTCGTCGCGATCCTCCGATGTCCATTCGTGATTGAAGTTGGAGCGCACGATCCGCGGATAGACCAGGTTGAACGCCCGGCCGATGTCCTGAACGAAGGCGAAGTCGGCGTCGAGCCCGCCCCTGTCGTCCTCCGAATGCTGCCAGTCGAAGAATATGCCGCCGATGCCGCGCGCCTCCTTGCGGTGGGGCAGGTAAAAATATTCGTCGCACCATGCCTTCATCTTCTTGTAGTCGATGATCGCCTGATGCCGGTTGCAGGCGATCTCCATCGCCCGGTGAAACAGCGTGCTGTCGGGGTCTTCCTGCTTGCGGCGGCGCGCCAGCACCGGCGTCAGGTCCGCGCCGCCGCCGAACCACCAGCTTTTGGTCACGATCATGCGGGTGTTCATGTGCACGGCCGGCACATTCGGATTGACGGGATGGGCGATCAGCGAAATCCCGCTTGCCCAATAGCGCGCATCCTCATCGATCCCCGGCATATTGGCGGCCATTTCGGGGGAAAACGTCCCTTCGACGGTGGAGGTATGAACCGCCGCCTTTTCGAACACGCGACCGTGCATGACCGACATCCGTCCGCCGCCCTCGCCATTTTCGCGGGACCAGTCCTTGACCGCGAAGCGGCCGGGTTCGAGATCGCTCATCGGCCCGGTCAGTTCCCGTTCCAGCGCCTCGAAGCCGGCGCAGATCGTATCCCGGAGGCTTTCGAACCAGGCTTGGGAAGCCGCTTTTTTCTCTTCGATGTCGTCCGGCAGACCCACGGGCAATTGCGGCCGTTCCATAGATGCACTCCACTCAAGACTGAAACGCCCGTTGATCCGGGCTTTTGATTTGACTCGCAAATTTTCAAGGAAAACCTTATCTTCTTTGAAGAATGAAGGATAGCGTGATGGGCAATGTTCCAAAGCCGCCTTCGATGGCGGGGCTGAAAAAACGCATCCGGGAACACCGGGCGCAGCAAAACAGCGACGGCTTCGTGCGCGAGCGCTATTGCCTTGCCCGCGACGACGCCCGCGCCAAGGCGCGCGAATGGTTCCAGAGCTATCCCAAGGCCGCCTACTGGACCGAGGTCGAAAGCTGGCGCGTTACCGGCGACGACCGGATCGAATTCACCATGCGGCGGCTGTCGTCCGCCGATTGATCCCAATCAGACACGTCGTTCAAAGCCGCCGGTCTGGCGCATCGCCTCGGCCGCGACGATGCCCGCCGATACCGCGAGATTGATCGATCGTTGCCCTTCGGCCATCAGGATTCGCACCCGGTGGTCGGCGGCCGCGTGGACATGGTCCGGCACGCCGGCGCTTTCGCTGCCGAACAGCAGAATATCGTCGGGCCGATAAGCGAAGTCGGTATGACCGAGCGCCGCCTTCGTCGAGGCAAGCACGAGACGGCGGCCGCTATCGCGCCGGAAGGTCTCGAAGGCTTCCCAGTCCACGTGCCGGGTCATGACGGCGCCGGCGATATAATCCAGGCCCGCCCGTTTCAGGTTCCGGTCGGAAAGCGCAAAGCCCGCCGGCTCGATGATGTCGACGGCAAGGCCGAGGCAGGCGGCAAGCCGCAGGATCGTGCCGGTATTGCCGGCGATATCCGGCTGATAGAGAGCGATGCGCAGGGTCATCAGCGTTGTCTACGGCGGAACGGCTGCCCGCTCAAGCGTCATATCACCCCGAGCAGTTTCCACCACAGAAAGTCGAGCGGCAGCAGCACGAGCGCGGTGATCACGGTCAGCGGCGCCAGGATTTTCATCAGTTTGGCCACCGGCTGTTCCGTCACCTGCATGCCGACCATCAGCGGCGCCGACTGGTAGGGAAACAGGATCGTCGAAAAACCGATCACCTGCGTCATCAGCACCGCCATCACGCTGAACCCGGTCAGGTCCGCCAGTTCGCCCGCCATCGGGGTCAGCACGGCGGGTACGCCGGGCAGGATCGATATGACGCCGACCACGAAGGCGATCACCGAAAGCGACATGAAGTTCAGGAAATCTCGGCCGGGTTCGAGCGGCAGAATGTGTTCCATGCCATGCGCGATCACGACGCCGAGCCCGGTGACATTGACGACGGCGCCGAGCGCGAGGAACCCGGCCATGAACAGCAGCACGCTGAAATTCACATGCTTGTCGAATTCGGCCGGCCCGACCGGCCCGACGCCCGGCCAGAGCAGCGCGATCGAGGCAATGATGCCGACCCAGGCCGGGTTGATGCCATGGAGCGTGTCGGTCATCCAGAAGGCGAGCGTCGTGGCGAGAATGGCGACCACATACCATTGCCGCCAGCCGAGCGGGCGGGATGCGGCCTCGGCAACGCCGCCGCTCTTCGGGCGTGGCGTATCGGGGAAGATGCGGACAATCAGCGCGACCATGATGATGCTTTTCAGCAATCCGAGGATCGGAAAATGCAGCGCCATGTAATAGGCATAGGTGAGGTCGATGCCGTAGATCGTCTGGGCCGCGCCGGCGAGCACCAGATTGGGCACGTTGGATGGCAGCAGCGCGAAACCGGGAATATGGCAGGCGAACGTGGCGGCGATGGCAATCGCGGCTCGTCCCGTCGTTCCCTTTTCGAAGCCGAGGCTGTCGGCAAGGGCCGCGGCGATCGGCCAGAGCAGGAAGAACCGCCCGAGCGATGACGGCATCACGAAGGACAGCACGATCGAGATCGCGAATATGCCGGATATCAAAAATGTGTAGCTTCGCGAAAAGCGTCCGAGCAGCGCTGCCCCGATCTTCTGGCTGAGACCGGAACTGGTGATGGCCGCGGCGATCAGAAGGCCCGAGAAGATCAGCCACATGGCGGCGGAGTGGAAGCCGGAAAACACGACCTCCGGCGGCGCGAGCTTCAGCACCAGCGCAATGACGAAGAACAGCAGGCTCGCCAGATAGGGCGGAACGACGCCGGTCGCCCAAAGGCTCAGCGTCACCAGCACGAGACCGAGCGTGCGGGTCTGATCGGCGGTCATGAAGGATACGGGAAACAGCGGGAATATGATCGCCACCGTGGCAATGCCCGCGACGAGAAGTTTCTTGTAGGACGGCATGCGGAAGCCTTTGGATTGTTCTTTCGTTCAGTGTATGAGATCGGTAACTTCTGCGGAACTGCTACATGATGCCAAACGATATCGCGTTTCCGACAATTTTCTTCGAGGATGAGGGTCCGGGCTCGATCCTCGATCCCGCGCGCCCGGTGACGGCGCGCTCGCGGCGCTGGAAGGCGGGGGAGGTTGGCCGTGCCCTTCATTCCCACCCGCGCGGCCAGCTTTTATGGGCGGAGGAGGGGATATTGCGGGTGCGTTCCGGCGACACCCACTGGCTCGCGCCCTCCAGTCACTGCGTCTGGATACCGGGCGATGTCGTGCATGCGGTGGCGATGGAGACGGATGTCTCGGCCTGTTTCATCTATATCGATCCCTCCGTTACCCGCGTTGACAAGGGCGAATGCGAGGTGTTGCACATGACCGCGCTGATGCGGCAGCTGATCCTCAGGTTTTGCGCGCTGGCGCTGGAAACGGCGGCCAAGGGCGAACGGCTCTCGCGGCTTTCGCAAGTCATCATCGATGAGCTGGCGACCTTGCCGTCGGCTCCCCTCAGCCTTCCCGCCGGCAGCGATCCGCGCCTCAAACGCGTCACCGACAGGCTGCTTGAGAGCCCGCATGATCATGCCGGTCTTGAGGAACTGGCGCGGTCGTCGGGGGCCGGGGTGCGAACGCTGGAGCGGCTGTTCAGGCGGGAGACCGGTTTCAGTTTTTCCGAATGGCGCAGCCGGCTCCGGCTGATGGAGGCGGTCAATCAACTCAGCCACGGCAAGAGCAGTACCGAAATCGCGGGACGGCTCGGCTATATGAGTGTAAGCGCATTCGTCGCCGCCTTTCGCCGCCACTTCGGCGTTCCGCCGCAATCCTATCTCAACGGCGGGCAGGGCGGCGATCGGGATACCACGCACGCCATTCACAACCAGGGTTGATGGTTGCCATCACCCCCGTTGCCTACCGGCAACACTATCGCGCAAACGCCAATGAAATGCTTCCCGGCGCTGGTCAAGTTCCGGGAACGGGGGTATAAGCGGCTCCGTTTTCAACACCGGCAGAGGAGCGCCCGCATGATGATTGTCAGCAGCACCGTGTTGCTCCGCGTTCCACCACGCCGGTTCGCGTGACCTTTCACACGCTTTTCCTAATTCCTAGATAATCAATCCCTACTGTCGCGGCCGTTTCGTTCGGTCGCTGTTCCAGTCTCCGCTTCGTCCCGCGTCCGTGCGCCCCCGTGCCGCCGTTTTGAGGGTTTGAGGAGACCTATTGGAGTCCGATCATGTTTCGCTGGTTTGAAAACCGCCTGAATCCCTATCCCACGGAAGTGCCCGGCACGCCGCCCAAGGGGCTGTTCCCGTTCCTTTGGCATTATTCCAAGCCGGCCGCGCCCTGGCTTGCGGTGATGTCGCTGGTGGCGGCATTGATCGCCTTCGCCGAGGTCTATCTGTTCCAGTTCCTCGGCGATATCGTCAACTGGTTGTCGACGGCCGATCGCGAGACCTTTCTCGCGGATGAGGGCCGGCACCTGTTCTTCATGGGCGCGCTCGTGCTCGTGGGGTTGCCCTTGCTCACGGCTTTCGGCTCGCTGCTGATCCATCAGTTGCTGATGCCCAACCTGCCGATGATCGGCCGCTGGCAGATGCACCGTTACGTTCTGCGCCATTCGATGAACTTCTATGCCAACGAGTTCGCCGGGCGGGTCTCGCAGAAGGTGATGCAGACCTCGCTTGCCGTTCGCGAAACGGTGATGAAGACGCTCGACATGTTCGTCTATGTCGTGGCCTATTTCGCGTCGATGATCTTCGTGGTCGCCGCGGCGGATATCAGGCTGGTGATCCCGCTTCTGGTATGGCTGGTGATCTACGGCATCCTGCTGTGGTATTTCATCCCGCGGCTGAGAAGGATTTCGGCCGAGCAGGCCGATGCCCGTTCGCTGATGACCGGCCGGGTGGTCGACAGCTACACCAATATCGCCACGGTGAAGCTGTTTTCCCATGCAGGCCGCGAGGAAGAGTTCTCCAAGCAAGGCATGGACGGATTTCTGGATACCGTCTACCGGCAGATGCGTCGGGTGACCCAGTTCCAGATCCTCGTCTATATCAACAACGCCATCGCGTTGTTTTCCGTGGCGGCTCTGGCGATCCATTTCTGGCTGCAGGAATCGATCACCGTCGGCGCCATCGCCCTGACGCTCGGTCTCGTCATGCGCATCGGCGGCATGTCGCAGTGGATCATGTGGGAAGTGACCGCGCTTTTTGAAAATATCGGGACCGTCTATGACGGTATGTCGATGATGACCAGGAAGCACGAACTCACCGATGTCGAGAACGCCCCGGCCCTGACCGTCACGAAAGGCGAGATCGTCTATGACGATATCTCCTTCCATTACGGCAAGAAGGGCGGCATTATCGAAGGCCTGTCGCTGACGATCCGGCCGGGCGAAAAGGTCGGCCTTGTCGGGCGCTCGGGCGCCGGCAAGACCACGATGATGAACCTGCTGCTGCGCTTCTTCGATCTGGAAAGCGGGCGGATCACCATCGATGGCCAGGACGTGTCCAGGGTCGCGCAGGACAGCCTGCGGGAGAATATCGGCGTCGTGACGCAGGATACCTCTCTGCTGCACCGCTCGATCCGCGACAACATCGCCTATAGCCGCCCGGGCGCGAGCGACGAGCAGGTGATCGCGGCGGCCAAGCGGGCCAATGCCTGGGAGTTCATCCAGGGATTGTCCGACATGCACGGCCGGATCGGGCTTGAAGCCCATGTCGGCGAGCGTGGCGTCAAGCTTTCCGGCGGGCAGCGCCAGCGCATCGCGATCGCGCGCGTGTTCCTGAAGGACGCGCCGATCCTGGTGCTGGACGAGGCAACCTCGGCGCTCGATTCGGAGGTCGAGGCCGCGATCCAGGAAAGCCTGTTCGAGCTGATGGAAGGCAAGACGGTGATCGCGATTGCCCACCGGCTTTCGACTTTGACGGAGATGGACCGTCTGGTCGTGCTCGACAAGGGCGAGATCGTCGAACTCGGCACCCACGAGGAACTGGCCAACGCGCACGGCATCTATGCCGATCTGTGGCGCCGTCAGTCAGGCGGTTTCCTCGGCGATGACGAAAACCTGGTCGCCGACACCGCCGCCGAATGAGATGGACCGGGCCCGCTACAAGGCGGGCCCGGTTTTTTGATGAGCCTCTTGCCTATCGTGTGTCACCCTTGACCCGAGGGTCCAGGCAAAGTTCTCCGTATGGCCTGGATGCTCGGGTCAGGCCCGAGCATGCCCCTTAGAGAAGGAAGCGGCTATGCCGGCTGTCAGCCAGCCAGAAATGCATATTTCCGCGACCGGCGAATCCCTGTAAGGCTCAGACCATGATTTTCCGCCGTATCGCCCGCATCTTCGAAAACTGGATCGATCCGCTTGCCGACCGGCCGGTGGAGCAGCCGCCGGCCACGCTTCTGGGCTTTACCTGGTTCTATCTCAGGCAGGCCAGGTGGCCGTTCTTCGCGATGCTCGTGCTTGGCGGCGGCAGCGCGCTGATGGAGACGGCGTCGTTCTGGTTCATGGGAGTGCTGATCAACATTCTGGACGCGACGCCGCGCGATGCGGGCTGGTCCGGCATGATGGCGGACCATGGCTGGGTGCTGATCGGCATGGCCTTCACCATGATCGTGGTGCGCGTCGTGCTGCTGTCCGCCTCGATGCTGATCGAGGAGCAGACGATCACGCCCGGCTTCCAGAACCTGGTGCGCTGGCAGTCCTACCGCTATGTGGCGCGCCAGTCGCTGACCTTCTTCCAGAACGATTTCGCCGGCCGGATCGTCACCAAGGTGTCGGCCGCCGGCCAGTCGATCGGCGACCTGATGTCGTCGCTGCTGCAGGTGGTCTGGTTCATGGCGATCTACACGATCTCGACCATGGCGCTGGTGGCAGCGCTCGACTGGCGGCTGGCGGGGCTGATCGCGCTGTGGATCGCGATCTTCGCGGCGCTTGCCCGCTATTTCGTGCCGCGCATCCGCAAAAATGCCAGGGACCTCGCCGAGGTCAATTCGATGATGTCGGGCAGGCTGGTCGATTCGTTTTCCAACGTTCTCACGCTGAAGCTTTTCGGCAGCGACGAGGGCAATGATTCGTATATCCGCCAGGGTTTCCTGCGGCTGATCGCCCAGATCCAGCAATTCACCCGGCTGATCACCGGGGTGCGGGCGGCGCTCAACCTGCTTTCCGGCGTGATGATCACCGCGATTGCGGCACTTTCCGTTCAGCTCTGGTTTACCAGCGACATCTCCTCGGGCGCGGTCGCCTTCACGCTTGGTCTTGCGCTCCGGCTCTCCATGCTCTTGGGGCGGTTGATGATGCAACTGAACGGGATGATGCGCGCGATCGGCACGATCCAGAACTCGGCCGAGATGATCGCCCAGCCGATCGGACTTGTGGACAGGCCGGATGCGGCGGCGCTGACCGTCAGCCATCCGGAGGTTCGCTTCGAGAACGTCGCCTTCGGCTATGACGGAGGTGGGCCGGTGATCCGCAATCTTTCGCTCACGATCGGGGCGGGTGAGAAGGTCGGCATTGTCGGGCGTTCGGGGGCCGGCAAGTCGACGCTGGTGAACCTCCTGCTCCGGTTTTACGATGTCGATGGCGGCCGCATCCTGATCGACGGCCAGAATATCGCCGATGTCACGCAGGAGAGCCTCAGGGCCAATATCGGCATGGTGACGCAGGACACCGGCCTGCTGCACCGCGCCATCCGCGACAATATCCGCTTCGGCCGCCGGGAGGCCGATGACGACAGACTGTGGGAAGCGGCCGAGCGGGCCGAAGCCGACAGCTTCATCGCCGATCTCTCCGATCTGCGCGGCCGCAAGGGGCTCGATGCCCATGTCGGCGAGCGCGGGGTGAAACTGTCGGGCGGCCAACGGCAGCGCATCGCGATTTCCCGCGTGATGTTGAAGAACGCGCCCATCCTGGTGCTCGACGAGGCCACATCGGCGCTTGATTCGGAAGTGGAAGCGGCGATCCAGTCCAATCTGATGAAGCTGATGGAGGGCAAGACCGTGCTGGCGATCGCCCACCGGCTGTCGACGATCGCGGCGCTGGACCGGCTGATCGTGATGGACAAGGGCCGGATCGTGGAACAGGGGACGCATGGCCAACTGATCGAGAGCAACGGGCTTTACGCCTCGCTGTGGGAGCGACAGTCCGGCGGCTTTCTGCCGTCCACCGACGCGGAGGATTGAGGCGCCGCCGAAGCCGATCGCCCCTTTGCCGACCGCATTTCACCGGCTTGCTTCGGCCTGACGGTTTGCCTGTGATTGAAATCCGTCAAACACTGGACATCGTTGATGAACATGCATAAAACTTGGCGGATCAAATGGACGTTGCCACGCGCCTTCGCTGGTAGACATGCGGAGGAAGGACGGTCCTCGGTGGCAGCGGCATCAGCTATGGAGGGACAGCGGTGCAAGACGAGATTGTTTCGACGGATCATTCCGGCGAACCGACCCGGCGCGATTTTCTTTATCTGACTACCGGAATGGCCGCAGCCGTCGGGGCCGCTTCGGTCGCCTGGCCGTTTATCGACCAGATGCGACCCGACGCGTCGACCCTTGCGCTATCGACCGTGGAAGTGGATGTTTCGAGCCTCGAACCCGGCATGTCGCTGACGGTGAAATGGCGGGGCAAACCGGTATTCATCCGCAATCGCACGGAACAGGAAATCGAGGAGGCCAAGGCCGTTCCGCTTTCCGACCTGAAGGATCCGGAAGCGCGCAACGAAAACCTGCCCTCGGGCTCGCCCGCGACCGACGTTGATCGCTCGGCCGGCGAATCCATGGAAAACTGGATCGTGATGATCGGTTCCTGCACCCATCTCGGCTGCATTCCGCTCGGCCAGGCTGGGGATTTCGGCGGATGGTTCTGTCCCTGTCATGGCTCGCATTACGATACGGCGGGCCGTATCCGTAAAGGTCCCGCGCCGCAGAACCTTGCCATTCCGCTATACGCATTTACGGCCGACACCGTGATCACGATCGGTTGAGGGGAGAGACTGATTCATGAGTGGACACTCGAGCTATGTGCCGTCGAACGGCGTGTCGAAATGGGTGGATTCGCGTCTGCCGCTGCCGCGTATGCTTTACGACAGCTTCGTCACCTATCCGGTACCGCGTAATCTGAACTACGCCTACACGTTCGGCGCCATGCTGTCGGTCATGCTGATCGTTCAGATCGCCACCGGCGTCGTGCTTGCCATGCACTATACCGCCTCCACCGGCGCCGCCTTCCTCTCGGTCGAGAAGATCATGCGCGACGTCAATTACGGCTGGCTGCTGCGCTACATGCATGCCAATGGCGCGTCGTTCTTCTTCATCGCCGTCTACCTGCACATCGCGCGCGGGCTCTATTACGGCTCCTACAAGGCGCCGCGCGAGATCCTCTGGATGCTCGGCGTGGTGATCTATCTGCTGATGATGGCCACCGGCTTCATGGGCTATGTTCTGCCCTGGGGGCAGATGTCGTTCTGGGGCGCCACCGTCATCACCGGCTTCTTCACCGCCTTTCCGCTGATCGGCGACTGGGTTCAGCAGCTTCTGCTCGGCGGCTTTGCCGTGGGCGAGCCGACGCTGCAGCGTTTCTTCGCGCTGCATTACCTGCTGCCGTTCATGATCGCCGGCGTGGTGATCCTGCATATCTGGGCGCTGCACGTGACCGGACAGACCAACCCGACCGGGGTCGAGGTCAAGCAGAAGAGCGATACCGTCGCCTTCACGCCCTATGCGACCGTCAAGGATGCGCTCGGCGTGACCGTGTTCCTGATCGTCTATGCCTGGTTCATCTTCTACATGCCGAACTTCCTCGGGCATCCGGACAATTACATTCCGGCCGATTCGATGAAGACGCCGTCCCATATCGTGCCGGAATGGTATTACCTGCCGTTCTACGCGATGCTGCGCGCCATCACCTTCAATGTCGGCCCGATCGATTCGAAGCTTGGCGGCGTGCTGGTGATGTTCGGCTCGATCCTGATCCTGTTCTTCCTGCCCTGGCTGGACACCTCCAAGGTGCGTTCGGCGGCCTACCGTCCCTGGTACAAGCTGTTCTTCTGGCTGTTCGTGGCCAACGCGATCATGCTCGGCTGGCTCGGCTCGCAGTCCGCCGAAGGGGTGTTCGTGGTGCTTTCGCAGCTCGGCACGCTCTATTATTTCGGGTTCTTCCTCGTCATCATGCCGGTTCTTGGCCTGTTCGAAAAACCGACCCGGATACCGAATTCCATTACCGAAGCGGTGCTTGAAAAAGAAGCCGCCCGGAAAAAGCCAGCCGGATCCGGCGTGTGAAGGGCGGGGGAAATATCATGAAGAAACTCGTTACCCGCATCCTGTTCGTCTCGTTGATGACGCCCTTCTGTCTCACGGCCGCCACCGTCGCGATGGCGGCGGAGGAGGAAGAGCATGCAGGCGGCACGCCGCATTATCCGCTGAAGCATCCGCACAATATGGAATGGAGCTTCTCCGGCCCGCTCGGCACATATGACCGCGCCCAATTGCAGCGCGGACTGAAGGTCTACAAGGACGTCTGCTCTGCCTGCCACTCGATGGATCTCGTGGCGTTCCGCACGCTGACCGATCTCGGCTATTCGGAAGATCAGGTGAAGACATTCGCCGCCGACTACGAAATCGAGGCCGGGCCCGACAATGACGGCAACATGTATATGCGGCCGGGCATCCCGTCGGATTATTTCCCGGCGCCCTTTGCCAATGCCGAGCAGGCGGCTGCCTCCAACAATGGCGCGGCCCCGCCCGATCTTTCGCTGATGGCCAAGGCGCGCGGCATCACCCGCGGCTTTCCGACCTTCGTGTTCGACATGTTCACGCAGTACCAGGAAGGCGGACCGGATTACATCTATTCGCTGCTGACCGGCTATGAAGAGGCGCCGGAAGGCGTCGAGGTGCCGGCCGGCGGACATTACAATCCGTATTTCGCCAATGCCGCGGCGCTCGCCATGGCGCCGCCGCTTTCCGACGGGATCGTCACTTACGACGATGGCTCGCCGGAAACCCTCGATCAGTATGCCAAGGATGTATCGGCGTTTCTGATGTGGACGGCGGAGCCGAAGCTCGAGGCGCGCAAGCAGACCGGCCTGACGGTCATGGTTTTTCTTGTGATCCTGACGGTGCTGGTCTACCTCACGAAGAAGTCGATTTACGGGCGCAAGCCGCATTGATTTCGCACGGTTTTACATAAGCAGAAAAAGGCGGCGGCAGCCGCCTTTTTAATGTGTTCGGTCTGGCACGACGAAAGGATCCTTGAAAATGAGTTCGAACCCCGAACTGGCCGCCGCCATTCGTTCGATCCCGGATTATCCCAAGCCCGGCATCATCTTTCGCGATATCACGACGCTTCTGGGCGATGCCCGCGCCTTTCGTCGTGCCGTGGATGAACTGGTGCAGCCCTATGTCGGGATGAAGATCGACAAGATCGCCGGCATCGAGGCGCGCGGCTTCATTCTCGGCGGCGCGCTGGCGCATCAGCTCTCTGCCGGTTTCGTGCCGATCCGCAAGAAGGGCAAGCTTCCCAACAAGACCGTGTCCATGGCCTATCAGCTCGAATATGGCGAGGACACGATGGAAATGCATGTCGACGCCATCCGGCCGGGCGAGAAGGTGATCCTCTGCGACGACCTGATTGCGACCGGCGGTACGGCCGAAGGCGCGGTCAAGCTTCTGCGCCAGATGGGGGCGGAGATCGTCTCGGCCTGCTTCATCATCGACCTGAAGGACCTGCCCGGCCGCAAAAAGCTCGAGGCGATGGATGTCGAGGTGCGGTCGCTGGTGGAGTATGAGGGGCACTGAGGCGACATTACGCCGGCTGTTTTAGTTGACCAACCTTTCACGACGGGCGTCACCCTCGGGCTTGACCCGAGGGTCCAGGCAGCGTTCTCCGTGTCGCCTGGATGCTCGGGTCAAGCCCGAGCATGACCCAAGAAAATCGGCAGCACGAGGCAGCATCAGGCCGCCTTCGAAAGCGCCTCGTTGATATCGTCCTGGATATCCTCCGGCTTTTCGGTCGGGGCATAGCGCTTGATCGGCTCGCCGTCGCGACCGATCAGGAATTTGGTGAAATTCCATTTGACGATGCCGGAGCCGAGAAAGCCGGGGCGTTCCTTCTTCAGATATCTGAACAACGGATGCGCATCGTCGCCATTGACGTCGATCTTGGCGAACATCGGGAAGTCGATATCGAACTGGGTCTTGCAGAACCCGGCGATTTCGCCCTCATCGCCGGGCTCCTGTCCGCCGAACTGGTTGCAGGGAAATCCGAGGACGGCAAAGGCCTGATCCCGGTATTTCCTGTGCAGCATCTCCAGCCCCTCATATTGCGGTGTGAAACCGCATTTGCTGGCGGTGTTGACGATCAGCAGCACATGCCCTTTGAAATCGGCGAGGCTGACGTCCTCGCCGGTTATGCTTTTGGCGGTAAAATCATAGATACTCATGCTTGTCCCCGGTTCCCTGTGGATCGGGATCAATGTGGCGCAGGGCGCACCGGACTTCAAGCTGCACGGTCGCGGGCGGAGCCCTACGTGTTGAACCGGAAATGGATCACGTCGCCATCGGCGACGATGTATTCCTTGCCTTCGTCGCGGGCCTTGCCGGCTTCCTTGGCGCCGGTCTCGCCCTTGAAGGTGATATAGTCCTCATAGGCGATGGTGAAGGCGCGAATGAAGCCGCGTTCGAAATCGGTATGGATCACGCCGGCGGCGGCCGGGGCCTTGGTTCCACGGCGGATGGTCCAGGCGCGGGTTTCCTTGGGGCCGACGGTGAAATAGGTGATCAGCTCGAGCAGCTTGTAGCCGGCGCGGATCAGCCGGTCGAGGCCGGGTTCCTCAAGACCCATTTCGGATAGGAACATTTCGGCTTCTTCCGCGTCGAGCTGGGCCACTTCGGCCTCGATCGCCGCCGAGATGATCACGGTTTCCGCTGCCTGGCCGGCCGCCATTTCGGCTACCGCCCTGGTGTGCTGATTGCCTTGGGCAGCATCGCTTTCTGCAACATTGCAGACGTAAAGCACTGGCTTGGACGTCAGCAGGTTGAGCGCTTTGAGGATTTTAAGCTCTTCGGGATCGAGTTCGCCAAGAAGGCTGCGCACCGGCTTGCCGTCCTGAAGCAGCTTCAGCGATGCCTCCATCACGGGAAGCACGGCCGTTGCCTCCTTGTCCTTGCCGGTCGCGCGCTTGCGGGTCTGGTCGGCGCGTCGTTCGAGACTTTCGAGGTCGGCGAGCATCAGTTCGGTCTCGATTGTTTCGGCATCGGCTACCGGGTCGATCCGGCCCTCGACATGGGTAATGTCGTCATCCTCGAAACAGCGCAGCACGTGAACCACGGCATCGACCTCGCGGATATTGGCGAGGAACTGGTTGCCGAGCCCTTCGCCCTTGGAGGCGCCGCGCACCAGGCCCGCGATGTCGACGAAGGAGATGCGGGTCGGTATGATTTCCTTGGAGCCCGCGATCTTAGCAAGCGCCGTCATGCGCTCATCGGGGACCGCAACTTCGCCGGTGTTGGGCTCGATCGTGCAGAACGGATAATTGGCGGCCTGCGCCGCGGCGGTCTTCGTCAGCGCGTTGAAAAGGGTCGATTTGCCGACATTGGGCAGGCCGACAATTCCGCATTTGAAACCCATGGAAATATCCTGTTTCGTGAATTCCTGTCTTGCGAGAGGCTATGGGCGATGAAGGCGGCCGAGGTCAAGGCTGGATCGGCGAAACCGGGCTTTTCTGGCCTCGGGTCTTGCGAAAATGGCGGTGAAAGCGCAAAATAGGTCATTCGTCAGGCGCCGCGATGAATGGCTGCTATTGGCACACAATCTTCTTCAGAGAACATTTCAGAGAGCACGCGCGTGAGCGATACGGGCATCGATACAAAACGCAAGACCAAAACCGCGCTGAAGCTTGAAAAGCCGCGGCTCTACAAGGTCATTCTCGTCAACGACGACTATACCCCGCGCGAATTCGTGCTGATGGTGCTGAAGGCGGTTTTCCGCATGAGCGAGGATCAGGGCTACAAGGTGATGATCACCGCCCACCAGAAGGGCAGTTGCGTCGTCGCGGTCTACAGCCGCGACATCGCCGAGACCAAGGCCAAGGAAGCGGTCGATCTCGCCAGGGAGATCGGCTTTCCGCTGATGTTCCAGACCGAGCCCGAGGAGTAGGGCGCTTCAGTCCTTCTTCGGACCGAACATCTTCTTCAGCATCTCGGCCATCGGGCCGCGTTCCGGCACATTCTGCGGGCCGCGCTGCCGTGCCTTGTGGATATGGGACTGGCCCTTGCGGACGGGCGCCGCTTTCGGTTCGGGTTTTGCGGGCGGCGCGCCTGCCGATAGCGCAAGCTTGTTCATCAACTGGGAATCCTCGCCGCGCACCAGAAGCGCGGCATTTTCGGCCAGCGCCGCAAGCAGCGGCTCCAGCCATTCGGAATCCGCCTTGGCAAAATCGCTGAGAACATGGCCGTGCACGCGCTCCTTGCTGCCGGGGTGGCCAATGCCCAGCCTCAGCCGCCGGTAGGCATTGCCGCAATGCGCGTCGATCGACTTGATGCCGTTGTGGCCGCCGGAGCCGCCGCCGGTCTTGATCCGCGCCTTGCCGGGCATCAGGTCCAGTTCGTCGTAGATCACGATCAGATCGGCCGGGGTGAGCTTGTAGAAGCGCATTGCTTCCCCGACGCTCTCGCCGGAAAGGTTCATGAAGGTCTGGGGCTTCACGATCAGGACCTTTTCACCGGCGAGGCTACCCTCGGCGATCAGCCCCTTGAATTTCTTCGACCAGGGCGAAAACCCGTTCCTGTCGGCAATCGCGTCGGCGGCCATGAAGCCGATATTGTGGCGATTGCCGTCATATTGGCTGCCCGGATTGCCGAGGCCCGCGATGATGAGCATGGGACTGTCCTGTCATGAAAACCGGCTCTCAACAACCGGTTTTCGTCGCCGCTGTCAACCGGCGGAAAGCCGTATGATGGTATCGGCGAGCGGAAGCGGGCGCGAATAGAGGTAGCCCTGGCCATATTGGGCGCCGATGGCGTGGACCTGGCGCGCCTGTTCTTCGTTCTCGACGCCTTCCGCCACCATCTGACATCCCATGTTCAGCGAGATCGCGGCGATACCCTCGATCAGCCGGCGCGACCGGCTGGCGACAGCGGCGTCGGGGTCGGTGAGGTTGCGGGTGAAGGACTGGTCGATCTTGATCACGTCGACCTGCAGGCGCGAGAGATAGGAAAGCGAGGAGTAGCCGGTACCGAAATCGTCAAGCGCCAACCGACAGCCCAACAGCCGCAGCTTCTGCAGGCTTCCGCGAATCCGGTCGCTGTCTTCCAGGAATACGGCCTCGGTGATCTCGACGGTCAGACGCGCCGGATCGATGCCGAAGGCGTCGAGTTTCTCGGCCATGAAATCGACCATGTCCGGGGTGAGTTGCACCGGCGACAGGTTTACGGCGAGATCGAGCGCGTCATTGCGCAACTGCTTGCTGATCTGGCGGAAACCCGCCAGCGCTTTCGCGAAGAACTGGCGTCCGGCGGGAGCGATCTGCTCCGTTTCCTCGGCGATCGCTATGAACTCGCCGGGCATGATGACGCCCTTTTCGGGGTGGTTTATTCTGATCAGCGCCTCGAAGCCGATCGTTGCGCCGCTGGCGAGACTGATGATGGGCTGGAAATGCGGCTCGAACAGGTTTTCTTCGATACCCCTTCGCAGATCCGCCTCGGTTTGCGCGCGCTTTCTGGTGTTGGTAAACATTTCCGGTTCGAACCAGAGCGTTCCGTGGCGGCCAGCCTTTTTCTGAACGGAAACCGCGATTGTGGCGAGCCGCAGCAGGTTCCTGCCATCGGTGGCGTGGTCCGGCGCTGAGGCGATGCCGATGCTGACATTTGTGGTGATCGAGGCTGTCTTCACGGTGAAAGGCAGATAGATCGCATCGTGAATGGCATTGGCGAGAGCTTCGGCGCGCGCCTTCGCCTCTGCGCCGGCGAGCACGAAGGCGAATTCATCGCCTCCAAGCCGGGCTGCGTAACTCCTTTCATCCAGTGCCGGGGTGAGCCGCTTGACGAAACCGCGAAGGACCTCCTCGCCCTTCTGGAATCCGTGATGGTCGATGACGGTCTTGAAACGGTCGAAATCCACCAGAACGCAGATCACGTCCTGTCCCGGGCTTGCCAGCAGGTGGTCCAACGCGCGTTCAAACCCCATCCTGTTCAGCAGTCCGGTCAAGGGGTCGGTAAGAAGCGGCGCGTTCTCGTGCGCACTGGCCGATATCTCGGGAATTTCACGGATGACGGCCAGTATGAAGTGATCGCCATCGGGGGTGGCGACGGGTAGGGCGGAAAACCAGATATCCACGCGGCTACCATCGGCGCGCAGATATTTCAGCGTGCCTGCCTGCGCGAGGCTGGATGAACGCATCCGTTCGAGGCGGTCAGCGATCATGCGGCGGTCGGAATCGGCAATGAATTCGGTCATGTGCACGTTCAGGACATTTTCACGTCGATATCCGCCCGCCGAAAGCCAGCCATGGCTGGCATCGACGATCTGACCGCTGACCGAAATCAGAACGACCATTTCGGTTTCGCTCTCGAACAGCTCGCCAAAAGCGTTCGCCTCCGGCAGCGCCTTTGGTTCCGATGCCGCAAAGTAGCGCGAGAAGCGGTTCAGCTTCGATAGGCGTCTGCGCCGCTTGTTGCGGGCTTCGAGCAACTCACGCTTGAAGGTGCTGTCGGCCAGCACCGTCGGCGCCCGCCACATCAGCAAGCCGAGCGCGGCAATGGCGATCAGGCACACGCCGCGCAATATCCAGGTGCTCAAGAGCGAGGGGTCGGAAAAATAGAGCGTCAGTTCTCCCGTCCCGTCCGCCGGGTTCGTGAAAACGATCGTCTGCGTATGGGTGAGCAGATGCCGCTCCTGCCGGCCGGAGAGATTTCCGTCCGTCACGATCAGGTCGAGCAGGCCGGTCTGGTTCCTTATTTCAAGCTTCTTGACAACGGACGTATCCACCAGCGCGGCGGCAATGACGCCAATGGCCTCGATATCAGCGGCCGCGATTGTCGGCGCACTGACATTTGCAAGGCCGGCAATATAATCATTGGTCTCTATCCGCCGCTTCTCTCCCACCCAAAGCCCGAAAAGGGCGGTCAGCACCATCGCACAGGCAAGCGTTACTCCGCATGAAAGCGCTAACATTCCCGTTCTACTCAACTTACGGCGCAAAACTGCACGCTCCTGCCTGATGCAAATGACGTTTGATCCCGAACAGGGAAACACCTGAATATGTTTCGGCTCCAGACCAGCGCAACCGGCGGAGGCAATCGCGCAGCAAATATATGTAAGCCAATGATATTAAACGCACCGGCGTCAGCCTTGGCAAGCATATTTTAGTGTGCACTTACAATTAAAAAACCGCGGACTCGCGCCCGCGGTTCGTATCTGCCGATATCGGACGAGATCAATTCTCTTCAGAATTCTCGTCTGACTGTGCAGTCGCTTCGACCTCACCTGCCTCTGGCGTATCGCCCTCGTCGGACTTGAGGCCTGCGGGCGTTGCGATCGTGGCGATGGTGAAGTCGCGGTCGGAGATGACCGGCGTCACGTTTTTCGGCAGGTCGACGGCCGAAATGTGGATGCTGTCGCCGAGCTGGGCCGAAACGAGATCGAC